>NZ_DATGQG010000024.1:0-44327 GCF_035304305.1 Ferrovibrio sp. | reverse complement strand
TTCATTTCTTCTTTCCTCTCCCACCGGGATTTGGGTTGCAATGCTAGTCGCTAGCGATTGAGCAATCAGCCCAGACGGGCCGAGTGATCGCAGGGATCAAGCCATCCGCACCCCGCAAGTGTCAATAAAAGCAGCACTTTCCGCGGTACTTTTGCCACTGGTGTTGCCTCTGCGCCACACAAAGGCGTGAGCGAGCTTAAATTATTGCGTAGAATCAATGGCCTATATGACCCTGAGGCCATGCTCTTCTAGCCTCGTTGCCACAGGTATAAACGTCCGGTTAACGCCGCCGCCGGCGAGCAGGCTCCGGGTACCCGCTGTCGCACTCCCTCTTTGCAGCAGCTGAGAACGCCGCGAACCTTCCGGTCACCGTCGATCACGACCGATTCAATGTAATGTTTTGATTTTACTTGCAAAATATAGGATTGGACTTTCTCCGCCTGCGGATACCAGGCGACTGGCGGGGGAGAATTTCGCAAGCCCGGGCCCCACCATTCAGGCCGGCCGCCAATTGGCGGACAGCTTGAATCTATGCTATCCGTCCGGGATGTTTGCGCGTTTCCAAAGGATGACCGTGATGGCATCGCCGTTTTCCCGCTTCCGCCACGCCGCGAATCGCGGATCGATGGTTGCCATTGCCGCCCTTCTGGCCCTGGCCGGCTGCGCCTCGCCGAATGACGGCGAAACCCAGACCTATTTTCCGGAAAAGGACCAGACGGGAAGCTATAACCCGGCCCCGACAACGGCGCGCCAGGGTGTGTTCGGTGGCGACGGCCTGGCCATCTTCGGCGGCGGCCAGAAGAAGAAGAGCGAGGAAGGCGGCAGCGGCGGCATCGGCGTCAACAGCTTCCTGTGGCGCGCGACGCTCGATACCATCTCCTTCATGCCGCTGGCCTCGGCGGATCCCTTCGGCGGCGTCATCATCACCGACTGGTATACGCCGCCGCAGACGCCGGACGAGCGGTTCAAGGTGACGGTTTACATCCTCGACCGGGCGCTGCGCGCCGACGGCCTGCGGGTCAGCGTGTTCCGCCAGGTCCGCCAGGGCGATGGCTGGGTCGATCAGGCCACCACACCGCAGACCGCCACCAGCATGGAAAACGCGATCCTGCAGCGCGCCCGCGAATTCCGCATGGAGGCGGAGGCACGCCGCTGACGGCGCAGGCTGCGCCGCAAGCTTTTCACGAACTCGAAAAACCGGAAGCGTAATGTCCCGCTACAACGCGAAGGCGGTCGAAGCCAAGTGGCAGAAAATCTGGGAAGAACGGCAGGCTTTCCGCGCCGAGACCGATCCCGGCAAACCGAAATACTACGTCCTCGAGATGTTTCCCTATCCCTCGGGACGCATCCATATGGGCCATGTGCGCAACTACACGCTGGGCGACGTGGTGGCGCGCTACAAGCGTGCGCGCGGCTTCAACGTGCTGCATCCGATGGGCTGGGATGCTTTCGGCCTGCCGGCGGAAAACGCAGCCCAGGAAAAGAAGGTTCATCCCGCCGCCTGGACCTATGACAACATCGCCACCATGCGCGGCGAGCTGCAGCGCATGGGCCTGTCGCTGGACTGGAGCCGCGAATTCGCCACCTGCCATCCCGGTTACTACAAGTATCAGCAGAAACTCTTTCTCGACCTGCTGAAAAAGGGTCTGGCCTACCGCAAGGAAAGCTTCGTCAACTGGGATCCGGTCGACAATACCGTGCTCGCCAACGAGCAGGTGATCGACGGACGCGGCTGGCGGTCCGGCGCGCCGGTGGAGCGGCGCAAGCTGTCGCAGTGGTTCTTCCGGATCACCGCCTATGCCGACGATCTGCTGGCCGGCCTGGAGGAATTGTCGCGCTGGCCGGAACGCGTGCGCCTGATGCAGCAGAACTGGATCGGCAAGTCGGAAGGCGCGCGCTTCTCTTTTGCGCTGAAGGACCGCCAGGACAGGCTCGAAGTCTACTCGACCCGCCCGGATACGCTGTATGGCGCCAGCTTCGTCGCCATTGCCGCCGACCACCCGCTGGCCGCCGAAATCGCCAAGGGCGATGCGAAACTCGCCGCCTTCATCGAGGAATGCCGCAAGACCGGCACGGCCGAGGCCGAACTGGAAAAGGCCGAGAAGAAGGGCTACCGCATTCCGGTGGAGGCGATCCATCCCTTCGACGCGAACTGGACGCTGCCGGTCTACGTGGCCAACTTCGTGCTCATGGAATACGGCACCGGCGCGATCTTCGGTTGCCCGGCGCATGATCAGCGCGATCTGGATTTCGCCCGCAAATACGGTCTGCCGGTGAAGGCCGTCGTGGCGCCGAAAGGCCAGACCGCGCTGGAGATCGGCGATGAGGCCTTTCTCGAAACCGAGAACACCCAGGCGATCAACTCCGGTTTCCTCGACGGCATGGATGTCGCCGGCGCGAAGCGCGCCGCGATCCGGAAGCTGGAGGAACTCGGCGCCGGCCAGGGCACCGTGACCTTCCGCCTGCGGGACTGGGGCGTCTCGCGCCAGCGGTACTGGGGCTGCCCGATCCCGGTGATCCACTGCGATGCCTGCGGCATCGTGCCGGTACCGGAGAAGGATCTGCCGGTGCTGCTGCCGGATGACGTCACCTTCGACAAGCCGGGCAATCCGCTCGACCATCATCCGACCTGGAAGCATGTCGACTGCCCGCAATGCGGCAAGGCGGCGCGGCGCGAAACCGATACCTGCGACACCTTCGTCGACTCGTCGTGGTATTTCGCGCGCTTCTGCAGCCCGCGGGCCGATCTGCCGATGGAAAAGGCCGATGTCGATTACTGGCTGCCGGTGGATCAGTATATCGGCGGCATCGAGCATGCCATCCTGCACCTGCTCTATTCGCGCTTCTTCACCCGCGCGATGCGCGATACCGGGCATCTGTCGCTGAAGAGTGGCGAACCCTTTGCCGGCCTGTTCACCCAGGGCATGGTCTGCCACGAGACCTACCGGGCGGCAGACGGAAGCTGGCTGCAGCCGGCCGAAGTCAGGCGGGACGGCGACCGGGTCGTGCATGCGCGCACCGGCGAGCCGGTCACCGTCGGCCGCACGGAGAAGATGTCGAAGTCGAAGAAGAACGTCATCGACCCCGGCCTGATCATCGACACCTACGGCGCCGATACCGCGCGCTGGTTCATGCTTTCGGATTCTCCGCCCGAACGCGACATGGAATGGACGGAAGCCGGCATCGAAGGCGCCTGGCGCTTCACCCAGCGGCTCTGGCGCCTCGTCTCCGAGCCGAAGGGACCGATTGCCGCGAAATCGGCGCCCATGCCCGGCGAATGGCCCGCGGCGGCGCTGGATCTGCGGCGCGCGCTGCACAAGACCATCGCCGCGCTGACCCAGGATCTGGAGCAGTTCCACTACAACAAGGCCGTTGCCCGCATCCACGAATTCGCCAACCTGCTCGAGGCGACAAAAGGCGATGATGCCGCCACCGCCTGGGCGCGTCGCGAGGCGCTGCAGACCCTCGCCATCCTGATCGGCCCGATGGTGCCGCATCTGGCCGAGGAGATCTGGCAGGCGCTGGACGGCGATGGCCTGCTGCTGGAACAGCCCTGGCCGGTCGCCGACGCCGAGCTCGCCCGCGACGATACCGTGACCATCGCAGTGCAGGTTTCGGGCAAGCTGCGCGCAACCATCGAGGTGGCGCGCGACATGGACAAGACGGCACTCGAGCAGCTGGCGCTCGCCAACGACAACGTGCAGCGGGCCATGGAGGGCAAGCCGGTGCGCAAGGTGATCGTCGTGCCGAACCGGATCGTCAATGTCGTGGTCTAGGGCCGGCGCGTTCTGTCTGCTGCTCACGCTTCCGGCGCTGGCCGGCTGCGGGTTCCGGCCGCTTTACGGCAGCGGTGATGGAACCGAAGTCGTCCCCGAGTTCGCCCAGATCGCCATTGCCCAGCCTGATGACCGCGGCGAACAGCTGCTGCGCAACAGGCTGCTCGATATCCTGACCCCGAAAGGCAGCCCCGACCGGCCGCGCTATCTGCTGAATTACCGCATTACGGAATCGGTCGGCTCGGTTTTCGTAACCCGCAGAGAGGAAATTACCCGCAGCAATCTCGTTTTCTCCGTATCGGCGACCCTGCACGATTACGAAAGCGGCGCGACCATCCTCTCCACCTCAGCCACCAGCCGTGCCTCGTTCAACCAGACCACCAACGACTACGCCAACCTGATTACCGAGCGCGATGCCCGTAATCGCGCGATGCGGGATGCCGCCGAGCAGATCCGGATCCGGCTGGCAAATTACTTCGACCGCTGGCGGCACGAGGCGCCAAGACAGGCGCAGGAGCTGCAGCCGCTGCCACGAGCGGGCATGCCGACAGCCCAATGAAGCTGCAGCCGCGCGAGGTCGAAGCCTTCGTCCGCAAGCCGCGGCCGGGTATTCGCGCCGCGCTGCTGTTCGGCAGCGATGCCGGCCTGATCCGCGAACGCGCCAAGGCACTGGCGAAAACCGTCGTCGACGATCTGAGCGACCCCTTCCGCGTCTCCACGCTGACCGGCGCGCAGCTGCAGGACGATCCGGCGCGCCTGGCCGACGAGGTCGGCGCCATGGCGCTGACCGGCGGCCGCCGCGTGGTGATGGTTTCCGGCGCCGGCGATCGCAACGCCAAACTTTTCGAAGGCCTTCTCGACGCGATGCCGGGCGAGTCGTTCCTGGTGGTGGAAGCCGGCGAGCTGGCCGGCCGCTCGTCCCTGCGCGCCGCCTTCGAGGCCGCCGAGAATGCCGTGGCAATCGGCTGCTATGCCGATGACCAGCGCAGCCTGCACGGGCTGATCGAGCAGATGGCCGAGGAAGCCGGCAAGCGCATCGCTCCCGATGCCGTCGCCTATCTGGCCGACAATCTCGGCGCCGACCGCATGATCAGCCGCAGCGAGATCGCCAAGCTGCTGCTCTACAAGGGCGACGATCCGTCGCCGATCAGCCTCGCCGATTGCGAGGCCGTGGTCGGCGACAATGCGACGCTGTTCCTGGATGACGCTGCCTTTGCGGCCTTCGGCGGCGACTTTGCCGGACTGACCGATGCGCTGACCCGCTGCGAGGGCGCCGGTGAATCGCCGGTGGCGATCCTGCGCGTGGCCCAGAAGCATGGCCAGAAGCTGCACCTTGCTGCCGCCGGCCGCGAGGCCGGCAACAGGATCGATCCGCAGCGGCTGGGCGTGCACTGGACCCGCAAGGACGGTTTCGAGCGCCAGCTGCGGCAATGGTCGAGCGACCGCCTGATGCGCGCGCTGGAAATCCTCACCGAGGCCGAGCTGACGGCGAAGAGCACCGGCATGCCGGCGGCGGCGGCCTGCGGCGATGCGCTGCTGCGGATCGCCAGGGCCGCGCGCGTCGCGCGCTGACGCCTAGCCCGTCCCGAAATCCAGAATCCCCGCGGCGCCGTCCTCGCCGCCGGCCAGCAGATACCGGCCGTCGCTGGTCCAGCTCAGCGCCGTGATCGGTCCGTTGCCGACCTGCTCCAGAACCGTGCCGGAGTTGTCGGCGAGGCGGCCAAGCCGGATCAGGCCATCGGCATGGCCCGAAGCCACGAGGCTGTGGCGCGGATGGAAAGCCACCGCCGTCACCAGGGCGCCCTGGTTGACCTCTTCCGGCCTGCTGCCCATCGGGCCCTTGCCCTTGCAATCCCAGACCACCACGACATCGGCACCGCCGGTGGCCAGCCAGCGGCCGTCGCGCGACCAGGAGAAGCTTTTCGGCTTGGACGGATACCCGCTCATCCGCATGTCGGCGGAGTCGGCCAGCCGCCAGCCATGCATCTCGTTCTCCTGCGTGCCGGTCATGACGAACCTGCCATCGGGCGACCAGGTCACGGCGACATGGGAGCTTTTCCAGCTGAGCCGCTTGGGCGTCTGGGCCTCGCTCTTCACCCACCAGAGACTGACACCACCGTAATGCGCCGCCGCCAGCCGCTTGCCCTTCGGGTTGAAGGCGAGGCCGGCGACGGTGCTCGGATGGTCTTCCAGAACGGCGATAACGCCGCCCCTGCCGTCCAGCAGCCCGACGCGCTTGCCGGCGGAATAGGCGATGGCGCTGCCATTATCGGCGACCGCGACATGCTCGATCCACTTGCGCGGGACTTCTGCCAGCAGGCGGCCTTCGCCGGCGGCGGTGGTCAGCATCAGCCGGCCGTCATCGCCGCCCGAGACGAATCCCTGCCCGTCGGGCGCAACCGCCATGCAGAGCAGCGCCGCATCCTCATGGGCGATCAGCCGGCGCGTGGTCGGTGCTTCCGGCTCGGCCAGAACGCGCAGCGCGATCGAACCGTCGCCCAGCCCGAAACCGGCGATGCCCGCCGCCTCCGCGACGCCGGCGGCGACGATCGCGGACTTGAACTGCCAGAGATAGGCGCGGAAACCGATCTGTCCCGGCGCGACCCTGGGATCAGGCGCGGCAGGCATCGAAACCCTGCTGCAGCTGCTTGCCGTCAAGGTCGCGGCCGATCAGCACCAGACGCGAGAAGCGCTTCTCGTCCGTGCGCCAGGGCCGCTGGAAGTCGCCGTCCTTGATCATGTGCACGGCCTGGAACACGAAGCGCTTGTCGCTGCCCTTGAGATCGAGAATGCCCTTGGCACGCAGGATATTCTGGCCCTGGGTCGCCAGCAGCTCGCCGATCCAGGCGTCGAACCTGCGCGGATCGACCGGCGCATCCACGGTCAGCGATACGCTGCGCACCGTCGTGTCGTGCAGGCTGTCGCCGTGGTCGTGGCCGCAATGCTCGTCGTGAACATGGCCGGGTTCGCCATGGGGCGGATTGTGGTGATGGCCGTGCCCGTGATCATGCTCGTGGCCGCAATGCTCGTCATGCACATGGCCCGGCTCGCCATGGGCCGGGTTGGCCTTGAGGAAATCCGGTTCCAGGCTGACGATCCGGTTCAGGTCGAAGGCGCCCCGGTCCAGCACCTTGTCCAGCGGCACGTCGCAGCGGGCGGCGCGGTGGATCGGCGCATAGGCATTGACCGCGCGGATGCGGCGCTCGACCTCGGCAAGCTCTTCCGCGCTGACCAGATCGGTCTTGTTCAGGATGATGACATCGGCGAAGGCGATCTGCTCCTCGGCCTCGCGGCTGTCCTTCAGCCGCGCCGGAAGGTGGCGCGCATCCACCACGGTAACGATGGAATCCAGCTTGGTGCGGCGCGCGACCTCGTCATCGACGAAGAAGGTCTGCGCCACCGGACCCGGATCGGCCAGGCCGGTGGTCTCGACGATGATGGCGTCGAAGCGGTCCTTGCGCTTCATCAGGCCTTCGATGATGCGGATCAGGTCGCCGCGCACGGTGCAGCAGATGCAGCCGTTGTTCATCTCGAAGACTTCCTCGTCGGCGTCGACCACCAGGTCGTTGTCGATGCCGATCTCGCCGAACTCGTTGATGATCACGGCGTATTTCTTGCCGTGCGGCTCGGTCAGGATGCGGTTCAGAAGCGTGGTCTTGCCGGCGCCGAGATAGCCGGTCAGCACCGTCACGGGTGTCTGGGCGGGCGCCGGGACAGGCGCCTGGGCGGCGGATGACTGCGTCATAAGCGGATACTCCGGAAGGGTCGGCCGTGATATCAATAAGGGGATGCGTAACCATAGTGGCAGAGGGCTCCAAGTCCAGAGCCGGAGCGACCAACCCCATGGCGGATAAGCCCGAATTCGACTGGATCTGCATCGACAGCCCGCTCGGGCCGCTGACCGTCACGGCCACGGCGGAGGCGATCACCGATATCGACTGGCGCGGCCGGCCGGGCACTGCGTCGGGAACTTCGCCCCTGCTGGCCGAGGCCGCGCGGCAGCTGCAGGCCTATTTCGCCGACGGGCATTTCCGGTTCGACCTGCCGCTGCAGCCCGGCGGCAGCCGCTTCCAGCGCGCCGTCTGGGATTTCATGTGCGCGATCCCGGCCGGTTCCACCCGGACCTACGGCGAATGCGCCAGGGCCATCGGCGGCTTGGCGGGCAGCGATGCGCGCGCGGTCGGCCAGGCCTGCGGCGCCAATCCGATCCCGGTCATCATCCCCTGCCACCGCATCCTGGCGGCGGGCGGCGAGGCGGGCGGCTATTCCGGCAAGGGCGGCGTGAACACCAAGCAGTGGCTGCTGCGCCATGAAGGCGCCTATGTGCCGCCGCAGCAGGTCAGCCTGTTCTGACGCCGCGGGCACAGATGATCGCCGGCGTTGACGAAAGCCGCCTGATCCGCCCTACTCTCCTGCAGCACTGACAGCGCAACGGCAAGACGGCCATGACCGCAGGACGGGACGAGAATAGCGGCTTGCCCGTGTCGGGCGCCCTGCCCGACGATATCGCCGCGCAGCTGCAGCATCCGGTCCTGCAGCGGCTGTACCAGTACTGGGAGACGAAACGCGCGGGCCGGATGGCGCCCTCGCGCGCCGAGATCGACCCGGTCGATTTCCGCTACGCCATCGGCTGGGTCAACCTGTTCGACCTGCGTGACGGTGCCGACCGGTTCGTCATCCGCGTGCTGGGCGGCCAGATGGAACGCATGCTGGATCTGGGGGCGGAATTCCGCACGCCGACGGACGTCCGCGACCCGGAATTCCATGAGGTTGCCCACCGCGACCTCACATGGGTGGTCGAGAACCGGCGGCCGCAACGCGTGCTGCGCGATTTCACAACGCGGCTGCGGCATTACCGCTTCGAGGGGCTGATCCTGCCGCTTTCCGATGACGGCGAGACGGTCAACATGGCGCTGGCCGCCGCGATACCGCCGGTCGGCGGCTGATCCGCAACCGCGCCTCGGCTTGCTTGCGGCGGCAACCTTTCGCTAAAGTCCTGCGGTCATAAAAACAGGAGGACGCGATGGGCAAGACGATCACCATCCAGGCGAGCGACGGCAGCGGCAGTTTCTCCGGTTATCTGGCAGAACCGGCATCCGGCAAGGGCCCCGGCATCCTGGTCATCCAGGAGGTTTTCGGCGTCAACAAGGTGATGCGCGACATCTGCGACGACCTGGCGCGCCAGGGCTACGTCGCCCTCTGTCCCGACCTGTTCTGGCGCCAGGAGCCCGGCGTCGACATCACCGACAAGACCAAGGAGGAATGGGACAAGGCCTTCAAGCTGTTCGGCGGCTTCGATCTCGACAAGGGCGTCGACGACCTCAAGGCGTCGCTGGCCGCGCTGCGCCAGCTGCCCGCCGTGACCGGCAAGGTCGGCACCGTCGGTTACTGCCTCGGCGGCCGGCTGGCCTTCCTGATGGCCTGCCGCAGCGACGTGGATGCCGCCGTTTCCTATTACGGCGTCATGCTGGCCGAGCATCTGGGCGAGGTGGCCAACATCCGCAAGCCGCTGATGATGCATGTCGCCACCGAGGACAAGTTCGTGCCGAAGGACCAGCAGCAGAAGGTCAAGACCGCGGTCTCGGCCAATCCGAACGTCACGCTGCATGAATATCAGGGCAAGGATCATGCCTTCGCCCGCGTCGGCGGCGAACATTACGACAAGGCGGCCGCGGATACCGCGAACCAGCGCACCGCCGAGTTCTTCAAGAAGCATCTCGCGTAACGAAAACAGACCTCCCGCAGAAAAGGACAGCAACAATGGTGCATGCAATCCGGATTCATCAGACCGGCGGCCCCGAAGTCATGAAATGGGAGGAGGTCGAGGTCGGCGATCCCGGCCCCGGCCAGATCCGGCTGAAGAATGCGGCAGCAGGCCTCAACTACATCGACACCTATCACCGCTCCGGACTTTACAAGCTGCCGCTGCCGCTGAACCTCGGCATGGAAGGCGCCGGCACCGTGACGGCGGTCGGCCCCGGCGTGACCGACATCAAGGTCGGCGACCGGGTCGCCTATGCCTCGCAGCCGCTCGGCTCCTATTCGGAAGAGCGGCTCATGCAGGCGGATCGCGTGGTCGTCCTGCCCGACGGCATCAGCGACCAGCAGGCCGCCGGCATGATGCTGAAGGGCATGACGGTGGAGTACCTGCTGCGCCGCACCTACAAGGTGAAGGCGGGCGACACGGTGCTGTTCCACGCCGCAGCCGGCGGCGTCGGCCTGATCTTCGGCCAGTGGGCCAAGGCGCTCGGCGCCACCGTGATCGGCACCGTCGGCTCCGACGAGAAGGCGAAACTAGCCCGCGAGCATGGCTACGACCATGTGATCAACTACAAGAGCGAGAATTTCGTCGAGCGCGTGAAGGAGATCACCAAGGGCGAAGGCGTGCCCGTCGTCTATGACGGCGTCGGCAAGGATACCTGGGCCGGCTCGCTCGACTGCCTGCGGCCTCTGGGCCTGATGGTCAGCTTCGGCAATGCCTCGGGTCCGGTCGGACCGGTGGATATCGGCATCCTGGCGCCGAAGGGCTCGCTGTTCGTGACACGGCCGACGCTGGTGACCTATACCGCCAGGCGCGAGGACCTCGTCGGCTCGGCCAATGCGCTGTTCGACGTGGTCAAATCGGGCAAGGTGAAGATCGAGATCAAGCAGACCTATGCCCTGAAGGATGCCGCCAGGGCCCATGCCGATCTCGAATCGCGCAAGACCACCGGCTCGACCCTGCTGCTGCCCTGATGGGCGAAGCAGGCACCAGGACACCGGCAGAGCAGGCGCGTGCGGTTGCGCGCGCCTGCCGCACGGCAACGCTGGCAACCGCGATGGCCGATGGCAGCGGCCCCTACGCCTCGCTGGTGCTGGTTGCCTTCGATCATGATGCCACGCCGCTGCTGCTGATCTCGCGACTGGCGGAGCATACCCGCAATCTCGAGGCCGATCCGCGCGTGTCGCTGCTGTGCGACGGCACGGCGGGATTCGACGAGCCGCTGACCGGGCCGCGCGTGACGCTGCAGGGCCACGCCCTGCGCAGCGCCGATCCGCAGGACCGGGCGCGTTTCCTCGCCCGGCATCCATCGGCGGGCATGTATGCCGGCTTCGCCGATTTCGCCTTCTACCGCATCACCGTGGAACGCGCGCATATCGTGGCCGGCTTCGGCCGCATCCACTGGATCAAGGATTACCTGCTGGACGCCGCGCCGGCCCTGCGCGAGGCGGAGGCGGATATTCTGGCGCACATGAACGGCGAGCATACCGATGCCGTGCAGCTTTACGCGACCCGGCTGCTGGGCCGCAGCGGCGATGGCTGGCGGCTGAGCGGCATCGATCCGGAAGGCGCCGACCTGGTCCGCGGCAACGATGTGGCACGGCTCGGCTTCGACCGCATCGTCACCGATGCCGAGGCCGCGCGGGCGGAACTGGTGCGCCTGGTGAAGCGGGCCCGAAGCACCGCGACATAAAAAGACCCGCCGGCGATTCGCTGCCGGCGGGCCAGTTTGCATCCGTCGTCGGGGAGGAAACGAGACGGACGGTCGAAGCAGTTACCAGGCGGCAACAACCGCCTTCTGGTACTTCTGTTCCACAAATGCCTTCACTTCCGGCGACTGATAGGCCTTCACCAGCTTGGCGAATTCCGGCCGATCCTTCTCCTGCGTGCGCACCGCGATCAGATTGACGTAGGGCGACTTCGGGGTTTCGATGGCAATCGCATCCTGCGTGGGCTTCA
This sequence comes from Ferrovibrio sp., assembly GCF_035304305.1. Lineage (GTDB taxonomy): Bacteria > Pseudomonadota > Alphaproteobacteria > Ferrovibrionales > Ferrovibrionaceae > Ferrovibrio. Next base: position 32,831 of record NZ_DATGQG010000024.1, on the reverse strand, counting down.
GACCGGCCGGAATCGCGTAATTGGTGTTGATCACCGCGATTTCGACTTCATCCAGGGCACGCGGCAATTGTGCGGCGTCCAGCTCCACGATGCGCAGCTTCTTCGGGTTCTCCGCGATGTCGAGCGGCGTGGCCTTCAGGCCGGCATCCTTCTTCAGCTTGATCAGGCCGGCCGATTCCAGCACCAGCAGCGCGCGGCCGCCATTGGTCGGGTCGTTCGGGATCGCGACGCGCGAGCCTTCCTTCACCTCGCCGATGGCCTTCACCTTCTTGGAATAGGCGCCCATCGGGAAGTTCACCGTCCAGGCGATGTTGGTCAGCTTGTAGCCGCGGTCCTTGATCTGGTTCTCCAGGTAGGGCAGGTGCTGGTAGGAATTGGCATCGAGGTCGCCGGCATTCAGTGCCGCGTTCGGCTGCACGTAATCGCTGAACTCGACGATTTCGATCTTCAGGCCGTCCTTTTCAGCGACCTTCTTGACCACTTCCATGATCTCGGCATGCGGGCCCGCGGTGACGCCGACCTTGATCGGCTTGTCCTGCGCCTGGGCCGAAAGCGGCAGCAGGGCGGCGACAGCCAGGGCTGCGAGCGAGCGACGGGTAAGCGAGAGAGACATCTTCTTCTTCCTTTTCTTCGGGGAGGCTTGTTTACGCGTTACACAAATCAACGATGGCTGAGGCGGCGGACGAGGCGGTCGCCGAGCGACTGCACGCCCTGCACGAAGACGATCAGAACCACGACGACGGCGAGCATCACTTCGGGCAGGAAGCGCTGGTAGCCGTAGCGGATGCCGATATCGCCGAGGCCGCCGCCGCCGACCGCCCCGGCCATGGCGGAGTAGCCGATCAGGCTGACCAGCGTGATCGTGAGGCCGGCGACGATGCCGGGCAGAGCCTCGGGCAGCAGCACCTTGGTGACGATCTGGTACGGCGTGGCGCCCATCGCCTGCGCCGCCTCGATCAGGCCGGCCGGCACTTCCCGCAGGGCGGTTTCCACCAGACGCGCGATGAAGGGAATCGCGGCGATGGTGAGCGGCACGATGGCAGCCGCCGTGCCGATCGAGGTGCCGACCACCAGGCGCGTGAACGGGATCACCGCGACCATCAGGATGATGAAGGGCGTGGAGCGGGCCGCATTGACGATGAGGCCGAGCACGCGGTTCACCGGCGCGTTCTGCAGGATGCCGCCCGTATCGGTGAGGATCAGGATGACGCCGAGCGGAATCCCCAGCAGGGCCGCGATGCCGCCGGAAACGGCGACCATGATCAGCGTCTCGATCAGACCGTCAAACAGCAGCGCGATCAATTGTGACGACATCGTTCAGTTCCTCTACCTGGATCTTGCGGCTGGCGAGATAGGATTTGGCGGCGGCCAGCCGGGCATCGTCGCCGCGGGCCTGCACCACCATCACGCCGAAGGGGCGGCCCTGGATTTCGTCGATCCGGCCATGCAGGATGGCGAGATCAAGGCCGAGATTGCGCGACAGTTCGGCGATCACCGGATCGTCGGCATGCGGTCCGGTGAACAGCAGGCGCCAGAGCCGGCTGTTGCCCTCCAGCCGCGCCGCGGCCAGCCGCTTCTCCAGCGCCGGCGGCAGGTTGAAGCCGATCAGGTCGGCGACGAAGCTGCGCGTCGTGGCATGCTGCGGCCGGGTGAAGACATCGTAGGTCGCGCCATGCTCGATGACGCTGCCGCGCTCCATGACGGCGACGCGGTCGGCGATTTCCTTCACCACCGCCATCTCGTGAGTGATCAGCACGACGGTGAGATTCAGCCGGTCGCGGATGTCGCGGATCAGCTCGAGAATCTGGTCGGTGGTTTCCGGATCCAGTGCCGAGGTCGCCTCGTCGCAGAGCAGAACCTTCGGATCGGTGGCCAGCGCGCGCGCAATGCCGACGCGCTGCTTCTGCCCGCCCGAGAGCTGGGACGGATAGCGGTCCGCGCGGTCGCTCAGCCCGACCAGGTCGAGCAGCGGCATGACCTTGTCGCGGATGGCCGCCCGGCTTTCGCCGCGCAGTTCCAGCGGCAGCGCGACATTGCCGAACACGTCGCGCGAGGACAGCAGGTTGAAATGCTGGAAGATCATGCCGATCTCGCGCCGCGCGGCGCGCAGTTCGGCGGCGGACAGGGCCGTGAGGTCGCGGCCGGCGACGCGGACGCGGCCGGCCGTCGGCCGTTCCAGCAGGTTGATGCAGCGGATCAGGGTCGACTTGCCGGCGCCGCTGCGGCCGATCACGCCGAATATCTCGCCCGGCGCCACCGAAAGCGAAACATCGCGCAGGGCTTCCACGCTGCCGGACGGACCGGCATAGCGCTTGGTCAGTTTCTCAAGCTCAATCATGTCATCAGCGCTCAAAAGGCAGGAAGCTCAGGGCGATCAGGTCGCCCGCATGGTTCCATTCCGGCGGCAGGGCCAGCGGATCGGTCAGCGAACCGGCATGCAGGTCCGGATGGTTATCATTGCCCGCCGGAAGCAAACGTTCCGGTGCGAGGAACGCCCCGATCGCGGCCTGCAGGCGGGTGGCCAGGGCCGGGCGTGCGAGCGACGCGGCGGTCATGACGGCCTCCGGACTTTCAGGGGACGGTTGTCGTTGGCGCTGCCGAGCGCCCGCGCGGCCCGTGCCGCATCGTCGGCGCGGCGGAAGACCTGCTGGTCCAGGGCCGCGTAACGCGGCAGTGAGGCGAAGAAGCGGAACCCGCCGCCGGACTGACGGCTCTGGCGGACGACAAGGCCGGCGGCCTCGCCGGCCGCCTCGATCACATAGGCTTCACTCATGGGAATACTCCGTTGGCCGGCCAGAAGCCGGCGGATGTCGGTCAGAACACGCTGGTGGAAATCAGGCGGTCAGCGACAACAACAGAGCGGGGTGGGACGGCAGGAAAACATCGTCATGGGTCAACTCCGATAATGGGCCCACGACTGCCGTCGTGGCGCTTTAGCATTGGTGCGCGGCGCAAGCTGCCCTTCAAATCCGCGGCCCGGACGAACCGGACGAGCGGATATTTACAGCAATGTTCTCTGAGGTCAACAGGGATTTGCAGGATAATGTGTATTTAATTTTATTTCACATTACCAAATTGTAAGGTCGGGCTGGCCCGGTACGCCCCATGCTACCGGGCCAGCCGCTGACCCCGTCAGACCAGCATTTGACGGGGCGACCCTGAAATCGCGCCGGCGGGTGGAAGCCAACGGCGATGCCCTCAGTATATGCGAATGATTTTCAGTCACAAGAGGAAAATCATTCCCGAAGCGATTTTTTACAGATCCGAAGCAGCGGGGGCCGGATTGCCCTTGTCTTTGTTCGCAATATGTTCTATACTTACTCTGTTGCTGTTGTGCATCGTGCATAGGCCATAGAAGCCCCTGCCCCTGCGGCGGGGCCGATATACCCCTTTATACCTGCCGGTCGGGCGGGAGCCGCGAAGCGCAACCGGCGTGGTCCAGTGAGACTCGTTGAAGCACCGCGAACCGTCACGGACTCCAGCGGGCTCGAATGGGCTCCAGCGGACTCCAGTGGGCTGCAGTGGACCGCAGCGGGCTCTGGCGGACTCCCGCGGGCCATAGCGGGCTCCAGTGAACCGTAATGGACTCCAGCGGACTCCGGTAAACGTCATGGCCGCTCCTCCGCGCCATGACCTTTTTTTTGCCGGCCGGCCTCAGGGATGCAGCTTCAGCCCCTTCACCGTCCTGTCGACTGCCTTGCGCTCGCCATGCAGCGCGAGGCCGGCCCAGAGCTGGCTTTCAATGCCGGTTTCGGCAAACACCGCGCGGTTCGCGGCATCGTGGCCGGTGGCAAACATCGCCTCCACATAGGGCGCGACGGTCAGCCCGGCTTCGCAGGCGCGGCGATGCACGCGCTGCAGATCCGCCTGCGCGGCGGCGAAGACCAGGATCGGCTGGCCGATCATGGCGGTGTAGCTGCGGCCAGCCGAATCGCGATACGGCGCACCGATGCATTCCGGGACGGCGGCGGCGATGCCGCTGGAGAGAAAGGCGGTGACGTTGAGCTTCTGCCAGACGGCGAGATCGTCGCGCACGACGATGGCGATCCTGGTGGTGAACACGGCAACTCCCTGCGGCAAATCCGCGGCGAGGATGCCGTCAGGCGATGACAGCGTCTGGAAGATCCGTGCAGCGCCGCCGGTAATCGGCCGGCGTCATGCCGAAGGCGCGGCGGAACCAGCGGCCGAGATGGCTCTGGTCGGCGAAGCCTGTCGCGGCGGCGACCTCGGCCGGCGCCTCCCCCCTTGCCAGCAGCTGCCGCGCCCGGTTGAGCCGCCGCTGCACCAGATAGGCATGCGGCGCGATGCCGTAGGCCGCCTTGAAGGCGCGGGTCAGGCGGAAGCGGTCGGTGCCCGTCTGCGAAGCGAGTTCTTCCAGGCCGAGATCGCTGTCGTAGCGCGCCTCGATGATGTCGCGGGCGCGGCTGGCAATTCGCGGCGCCGCATGGGCGGCCTGGCTGGCATCCGTCTCTCCCGCGCGGCGCAGCAGATGCGGCAGCACCGCATCCAGCGCCGCCTCCCGCGCCATGCGGCCCTCGCGCCGCAGCATCCGGCTGCAGGCCGTCACGATCGCCTGGCCCAGCGCCGCATCGTCGTTCAGCGTCTCGCGGAAGGCGAGGATCTGCGGCGCGTCGCTGCGGCCCAGATAGTCCGCCCCGGCCTGCCGCAGCCAGTCCGGCGCGAAATACAGCATGGCATAGGTGAAGCCGTCCTCGATCACCGCCTCGCCGTCATGGGTTTCGCCCGGCTCCATCAGGATGACGCGGCCGGGCGTGCTGCGGTGGATGGCGCGGCGGCAGCGGAACTGCTGCACGCCCTGCAGCGTCACGCCGACCAGTACCTGGTCATGGAAATGCGGGTCATAGGCATGGGCATGGAACCGCGCCTGCACCGCCTCGGTGCCGCTCTGCGCATCGCGGGCGAAATCCAGCCAGTCTTTCCGGTCGGCCATCATGATGATGGCCGCAGTCTAGCGCAGCGCGCCGCGGCGTCGAACCGCAAAGACGCCTATCGGACCACGCCGCAGGCGATGCGCCCGCCGCCGCCGCCGAGCGGCTGCGGCTCGTCGGCATAATTGTCGCCGCCGGCATGGATCATCAGCGCGCGGCCGCTGAGATCGCGGACCTTCAGGCGCGGCGCAAGCACCGGCAGGGTCGCGCTGCCATCGGCATTGACCACCAGCGGCGGCAGGTCGCCCTTGTGGCCGGCCGCATCCCTGTGCGGCCCGTGATGCCTGCCCGTCTTGTGCGGATCGTAATGGCCGCCGGCCGCCATGCCCGGCGCGGGCTGGCCGTTCGCGCCCGGACCCGGTCCGCAATCGGGCTTCTCATGGACATGGAAGCCGTGCGGCCCGGGCGGCGAAAGGCCGGACAGCTGCGGGATCAGCATCAGCCCCTGCGCCGTGTCCCTTGCGGTGATCGTGCCGATCGACGGCCCGATGCCGGAAGCCGAGATCGCGTTCATCGTGATGGTCTTCTCGGCTGCGGCGGCCGGAGCCGCGGCCAGCGCCAGGCCGGCAAGGGTGAGAAGCGCCTTCCGCATGTCTTCACCTCCATAGGCGGCCGTCATGGCCGCGGCGGAAAAACTAGGCGGGTTTTGCGCGGCGCCAAGACACCCCGAAACAAAACGGGCGGGAGTCGCCTCCCGCCCGCTGAAGCCCCGAAGGGTCCGACCCTCAGGTATTCATCGAGTCGAAGAAATCGGCATTGGTCTTGCTGTGCTTGATCTTGTCGAGCAGGAATTCCATCGCGTCCTGGCCGCCCATCGGCATGAGGATGCGGCGCAGAACCCACATCTTGGCCAGCGTGCCCTTGTCGACCAGCAGCTCCTCCTTGCGAGTGCCCGACTTGGTGATGTCGATGGCCGGGAAGGTGCGCTTGTCGGCCAGCTTGCGGTCGAGCACGATTTCCGAGTTGCCGGTGCCCTTGAACTCTTCGAAGATCACCTCGTCCATGCGCGAACCGGTATCGATCAGCGCGGTGGCGATGATGGTCAGCGAGCCGCCCTCCTCGATGTTGCGGGCAGCGCCGAAGAAGCGCTTCGGCCGCTGCAGCGCATTGGCGTCGACGCCGCCGGTCAGCACCTTGCCCGAGGATGGCACCACGGTGTTGTAGGCGCGTGCCAGGCGCGTGATCGAGTCGAGCAGGATGACGACGTCACGCTTGTGCTCGACCAGGCGCTTGGCCTTCTCCAGCACCATCTCGGTCACCTGCACGTGGCGCGAGGCCGGCTCGTCGAAGGTGGAGGAGATCACCTCGCCCTTCACGGTGCGCTGCATGTCGGTGACTTCTTCCGGCCGTTCGTCGATCAGCAGGACGATCAGATAGACTTCCGGATGGTTGTGGCTGATCGCATGGGCGATGTTCTGCAGCAGCACGGTCTTGCCGGTGCGCGGCGGCGCCACGATCAGCGCGCGCTGGCCCTTGCCCTGCGGCGCGATCAGGTCGATCACGCGGGCCGACACGTCGCGCTTCGGCTGCGAAATGATCTTCTCGGTCTTGCTGCGGCTCTTCAGGGTCGAGCCCTTGACCACAGGGGCGGCCGCGGCCGGCGCCTCCTCCTCGGTCTGCGGCATTTCCATGCGCAGGCGCTCGGTCGGATAGAGCGGCGTCAGGTTGTCGAAATGCACCTTGTGCCGGCTGTTCTCCGGGTCCTCGTAATTGATCGTGTTGACCTTGAGCAGCGCGAAGTAGCGCTCGCCGTCTTTCGGGGCGCGGATGCTGCCCTCGATGGTGTCGCCGGTGCGCAGGCCGAAGCGGCGGATCTGGTTGGGGCTGACATAGATGTCGTCCGGGCCGGGCAGGTAGTTCGCCTCGGCGGAACGCAGGAAGCCGAAGCCGTCCTGCAGGACTTCCAGCACGCCCTCGCCCGTGATCTCCACTTCACGCTCGGCAAGCTGCTTGAGGATCGCGAACATCATGTCCTGCTTGCGCAGGGTGTTCGCGTTCTCGATCTGCAGCTCCTCGGCAAAGCCCAGCAGCTCGGTCGGGGACTTCGATTTCAGTTCGTGAAGATTCATCGATGGACTCGTGGTGGGGATCGTTTGGCGGTATTTCGGCGGGATTTGGGCCCTCCACGCCCCCTTGGACGGGACATGGCAGCCGGATAGGAGGGTAATTTGCGACCGCCCGCGCAGGTTCCGCGTACCATCAACTATTCAAGAAAGCGGAAGGGCGCCGATGCGGCACCGGACCTAAGAAGACGGGCCGGTTGCAAGCGAAATAGCAACCGGCCCGGGCTTAGTCAAGGGCATGCCGCACGGCGCAACGCATCGGCATGTTACAAATTTGGGATCGGGTACCGCCGCCGTCAGCCGGCCAGGTTCAGCACCAGGGTCACCGCCCCCACCGCCGTGACCGCCGCGCCGGCGATGCGGTCGAGGCGCGGCATCGTATCCTGCCAGGCCCGCGACAGCAGGCGCCAGCCGAACACCGCGGCGGCAGCGATGGCGTATTCGGTCACCGCCAGGCCGCCGAGATAGGCTACCAGCGGCGTCGGCTCGGCGCCGATGATCGTTTCCGCCAGCGCATGGCCGTGCAGCAGTCCGGCGAGGCCGAGCAGCGCGGCGAACGGGTGGTCGCCGATGCGGCGCAACGAGACCAGCAGCAGGCCCATGATGACGACCGACCCGGCGATCAGGGTTTCGCCGCCCAGCAGATCGACCCTGGCGAGATGCAGCAGCGACCCGGCGAAAGACGCCACGACGAAGGCCAGCGGCAGCAGCCATGCCCGGGCGCGCGGCGCGGCGAGCAGGCCGGCGGCGATGATGAAGGCGAGGTGGTCGAGCCCGATCACCGGATGACCGATACCGGACAGCACGCCTTCCAGCAGGCTGGAGGGCGTCGCGCCATCCATCGCATGATGGGCAAGGGCCGGGCCGGAGAACGCCAGCGCCGCGACCGCGGCAAGAACAGGACGAACCATGATGCACCTCCCGTGCAATGCGGGGCTCGCCGCCTACAGTGGCGGGCTGCCGCACCGCGTTCCCCTTCCTCCGCCGGACGATCCGGAAACCACCGACGGAACCATTGCCGCGAGACTAGGCGGGCGTTTGTCCTGCGTCAAACCGGCAGCAGATGCGCTATTGCCCGCGGCGGCTTCCGGGGGTAAGCCTTCTGTCATGGCCACGATCCTGCGAGCCTCCCTGCCATACAGCCTGCGCCGCCTCGCCGTCGCGCTGGGCCTGTTCGGGCTGCTGTTCCAGGTGCTGCTGCCGGTCACGCAGAACGGCATCCGCGCAGCGCAGGCGGCGAACGGCATCGAACAGGTCGTGCTCTGCTCGGCTCTCGGCTTCAGGACCATCGCGCTGAAGGACGGCCTGCCGGCGGATGCCGATCCCGAGAAGCCGTCCAGGGCGGCAGAGAACTGCCCCGCCTGCCTGAACCACGCGCAGCTCGATCAGGCCATCCTGCCGGTCGGCATTCGCCTCGCCGTTCCCACGCTCAGCCTCACCGCGCTTTACGGCGCCGCCAGCGACAGCACGCCGGCGCAATCGATCCGTCAGCCGCACCAGGCCCGCGCACCGCCCGTCTTCCGTTCCTGATCCTTCACCCTTTCTCGATCCAGGAATAACGGGAGTTTCCCCATGTCGAAGTTTCTCATCGCCGGCGCTGCGGCGCTCGGTATTGCCCTGTCCCTGCCTGTCCTCGCCCATGTCACCGCCGATCCGGCCGAGGCCGCGCCGGGCAGCTATCTCCGCACCAGTCTGCGCGTGCCCCATGGCTGCAGCGGCCAGCCGACCACCGCGCTGCATGTTGCCATTCCCGACGGAATCGTCAGCGCCAGGGCGCAGGCCAAGCCGGGCTGGCAGGCGCAGGTCGAGATGCGCAAACTCGGCCGCGCGGTCGATACCGGCCATGGCCGCATGAGCGACCGCGTGCCCGCCACCGTCAGCTGGAGCGGCGGCGCCCTGCCAGACGGCCTCTTCGATGAATTCGGCCTGATGCTGAAACTGCCCGACCGGCCGGGCGCGCAGCTGGCGCTGGCCGTCACGCAGGTCTGCGGCAGCCAGGAAATCCGCTGGGACCAGGTGGCGCAGGCCGGACAGAACCCGCATGCGCTGGAACGTCCCGCCGTGCTGATCCGGGTGGCCGGCGAGCCTGCGGCGACGGCCGGCAGCATCCGCGTCGAGCAGCCTTTCGCCCGCGCGACCCCGGCGAAGGTCGGCGGCGTCTTCATGACCCTGCAGAATGCCGGTGGCCATGCCGACCGCCTGCTGAAGGCGGAATCGCCGGTGGCCGACAGCGTCGAGCTGCACACCCATGTGAAGGACGGCGACGCGATGCGCATGCGTCCGGTCGACGACATCCCGGTGCCGGCCGGCGGGACCACGAAGCTGGAGCCCGGCGGCTATCACATCATGCTGATCGGCCTGAAGCAGCCGCTGAAGGAAGGCGAGCATGTGCCGATGACGCTCACCTTCGAGAAGGCCGGCAGGATCAGCCTGGAGATTCCCGTGCACAAGGCCGGCGCGTCCGGCGGGCATCATCACAAGCACTAGACGGCGGAGATGATCCATGCACCGCATGACCCTGCCGCAGGCGGGGACGCTCTCCCTGTGCCTGCTCTCCACCCTTGCATCCGCCCAGACGGTGACGGCGCCGATCAGCGTCACCGCGACACCGATCAGCGAAAGCCTCGTCACGCCACCGGCCGATGAGGCGCGCCGCCGCATCGAGAAAACGCCCGGCGGCGTCGACCTGGTGCCGGCCGAAGAGATCCGCGACGGCCGCGCCCAGACGGTGAAGGATGTGCTCGACTTCGTGCCGGGCGTCTTCGCCCAGCCGAAATACGGCCAGGAGGATTCGCGGATCTCGATCCGCGGCTCCGGGCTGTCGCGCAGCTTCCATCTGCGCGGCACCCGGCTGCTGCGCGACGGCATCCCGGTCACCGATGCCGACGGCGCCGGCGACACGATGGAGATCGATCCGCTGGCCGTCGATTACACCGAGATCTACAAGGGAGCGAATGCGCTGCAGTACGGCGCCTCGCTGCTCGGCGGCGCGGTGAATTTCGTCAGCCCGACCGGACGCAGCCAGCCCGGCTACCTGTTCCGCCAGGAACTGGGCAGCTTCGGCAGCCTGCGCACGCAGTTCGGCGCCGGCGGGGCGATCGGCAACTACGATTATTTCGTCACGCCGAGCTACAGCCATTCCGACGGCTATCGCGACCATACCGACCAGGATTATGCCCGCCTGAACGGCAATATCGGCTACCGTTCCGGCGACGGCGCCGAGACGCGGGTCTTCCTGTCGGCGGCCAACATCAACCAGAAGATCCCGAACAGCCTGACGCGGGCGCAGGCACTCAGCGATCCTGGATCGACGACGCCGCAGAGCTTCACCGGCAATACCAAACGCGACATCGACAGCCTGCGCGGCGCCGCCAGGACGACCATCCTCACCGATACCGGCGAGGTCACGTTCGGCCTCTTCGCGGCGCACCGGACGCTGTTCCATCCGCTGTCCTCGCCCGGCTTCGCCACGCTGATCGACAACGAGGAGGTGAATGGCGGCGGCTTCGCGCGCTGGAGCGGCAGCTTTGATGCCGGCGGATACCGCAACGACTTCACGCTCGGCATCAACTACTTCGCCGGCGTGAACGAGGCCCGCACCTGGCAGAATGTCGGCGGCGGACGCGGCGCCCTCACCTCCCATGCCGACCAGAAATCGCGGACGCTGGAGGCCTATGGCGAGAATGCCTTCTACCTCCTGCCCGACCTGGCGCTGATCGCCGGCCTGCAGGGAACCACGGCGACGCGCGAGCTGGACGACCGGTTCCCCGGCAATGGCGACCAGTCCTTCAGACGCGGCTATGACAGCCTCAATCCCAAATTCGGCGTGCGGTGGGATTACGCGCCCGAGGCCCAGGCTTTCGTGAATCTCAACTGGGCCGACGAGCCGCCGCCCTTCTCCGAACTCGGCACGACAGCCGCCACTACCTCGCTTGAATCGCAGAAATCGAAGACACTGGAGCTGGGGGCACGGGGCCGCAGTCCCGACTTTGCCTGGGATGTTGCGGTCTATCGCTCATGGCTGAAGGATGAACTGCAGTTCCTGACCGTGAACGGCATGCCGACCAACCAGAATGTCGATTCCACCATCCACCAGGGCATCGAACTGGGCGGTGAATGGGTGGCGCTGCGCGGCCTGGCCGTCAGGGAGGACAGGACCACGCTGCGTTTTGCCTATACCTACAGCGATTTCCGGTTCGACGACGATCCGGTCTGGGGCGGCAACGACATTCCCGGCGCGCCGCCGCATTACCTGCGCGCGGAACTGCGCTATGCTCATCCCGACGGCTGGTATGCCGGACCGAATCTGGAATGGGTGCCGCGGGCCTATTTCGTCGACAATGCCAACACGATGAAGACCGAACCCTATGCCCTGCTGGGCGCCAAGGCGGGCTACGATTTCGGCACGGGGGTGAAGCTGTTCGTCGACGGCCGCAACCTGCTGAACCGGACCTTCATCTCCAATGTCAGCACCACGACGGCGGCGCAGGCCGGCGCGGCGTTGTTCAACCCCGGCGACGGCCGCGCCGTCTATGCCGGCATCGAGGTCCGGTGGTAGCCGTCGAAGCCATCCTGCCGGCAACCCCGGAGCGGTCGATACCGCTCCGGGGGCTGGCGCTGGCCGCGCTGCTGCATGCCGGCGTCGCCGGCGCCGCGGTCCTCCTGGACTACCCCGCGGAGCCGGAGGTGCCGGTTTTCGAGATTGCCTACGTGCTGCTCGAGCCGGCGCCCGTGCCGCAGGCCCCCGAACCGGCCGAGCGGACAGCCGCCGCACCACCCCCGCCCGCGGCGGCGGAACCGGAGCCGCCGCCGGAGCCATTGCCGCCGGCGCAATCCGAACCCGAACCGGAACCGGTTCCGGACGCGCCGGCCGCCATAGCGGCACCGCCGCCGCGGCCCGCCGCAAAACCGCATCGCCCGGAACCCGCCGCCGCTCCCGCGCCGGCCCCGCCGCAGCCGTCCATCGAGCAGATGCTCGCCGCCCTGCCGGCACCGCCCGTCGATACGACTGCAACCCAAGCGGCTACTGCGCCCGCCACCATCCCGGCGCCGCAGCCCGCCGCGCCGGCGATCCCGCCCATGCAGGTTTATGCGGCCCGCCTGCGCAATCTGCTGGCGCAGCACCAGGAATATCCCCGCGCCGCGCGGCAGCGGCACCAGGAAGGCGTCGTGCGGATCGCGCTCACCATCGACCGCACGGGCCGGCTCACCGACCTGCGGCTTCACGGCAGCAGCTCGGTCGCCGTGCTGGACGATGCGGCGCTGGCCATGGCGCGCCGGGCCGCGCCCTTCCCGCCGCCGCCGCTGGAGCCGCAGCAGAGGCAGGCCGTGTTCGTCGTGCCGGTGGGCTTTACACTGGAAGATTAGGATTGCCGCTGCACGGCATGCGGGCCGATAGTACCGGCATGACGCCGCCGGACCGCATCCGCACGATCCGCACCAGCTCGGACCAGGGGCGCTGGGAGATGGCCTTCTGCACGCCGCAGCCGCAGCTGCGCCCGCTGGTCGATTTCCTCGTCGGCTATGACGAAAGCGACACCCGCTTCACCCGCCGGCACGAACTGCCGGGCATCCAGGCCGTGCTGATCGTCAATCTCGGCGCGCCGATCACCATCATCGACACCGCGGGCCATGTGCTGCGGATCGGCAGCGGACAGGGATTCGCGGGCGGGCTGAGCGAGGCCTATGCCGTCTCGGAGAGCGATGGCAGCCAGCGCGGCCTGCAGGTGATGTTCACCCCGCCCGGCGCCTTCCGCTTCTTCCGCCTGCCGATGCACCGGCTGGCCAACCGGGTCTTCCTGCTCGACGAGATTCTCGGCCGCGAGGCCATGGATCTGATCGCCCGGCTGCAGGAAGCGCCGGACTGGGCGCGGCGGTTCGACATCATGGAATCCGTCATTGCCGCACGGCTGGCGGAACCTTCCTCTGCTGCCGCATCCACCGCCTGGGCGCTGCGCCAGCTGCAGCAGAGCGGCGGCCGGCTGCCGATCGCCGCCCTGGCAGACGAGATCGGCTGCAGCCGGAAACATCTGGCGGCACAGTTCCGCGATCATGTCGGGCTGGCACCGAAGACGGTCGCGCGCATCCTGCGCTTCCAGGAAGTGATCAGGCTGATCGACGGCATGACAGCGCCCGATCTCGCCGAACTCGCCGTTGCAGCCGGCTATTACGACCAGGCGCATTTCAGCCGCGACTTCCGCGCGCTGGCCGGACTGACGCCCGGCGAATATCTGCGCCGACGCCTGCCCGGCCAGAACGGCCTGCCGGTCGGCTAGGTTACATTCCTACAAGACGCCGCCGCATCGCCCCGCCAGAGTAGGCGCCGACAACGGGAGGCATCCATGAGCACACGACCGACCCTCTATCCCTACATGCAGTATCGCGACGCGCCGGCCGCCATCGCCTGGCTGGAAAAGGCCTTCGGCTTCCGCACCGTGGCGGCGCATCCCGACGGCAATGGCGGCATCGCCCATGCCGAACTCGGCTACGGCAACGGCATGATCATGCTCGGCACGCGCCGCGACAACGGCCTGCCGATGACCATGCCCGGCGAAGCCGGTGGCAATACCCAGGGCGTCTATGTCGTGGTGAAGGATGCCGATGCCGTCTATGCGAGGGCGCAGGCGGCCGGAGCCGAGGTCGTGATGTCGATCCGCGACACCGATTACGGCAGCCGCGACTTCTCGGTCCGCGATCCCGAAGGCCATCTGTGGAGTTTCGGCACCTATATGCCGGACTTCCCGAAGGAAGCCTGAGTTACCGGCCCCAGGGTCCGCGGCCGCCCGGAAGGCTGTTCTGGCGGCGCCGGCCGCTGGGCGGCACGGAGCCCACGCCCGGGCCGGTGCCGGCCGTGCCGGATTTCACCGCCGCGACCGGTTCGTTGAACCGGGTGGACGGATAGTTTCGGCCGCCGCGCATGCCGGCTTCCAGTTCCAGCAGGGCAGCGACGCGGTTCTCAGTGCTCGGATGCGTCGAGAACAGGTTGTCGGCGCCGCGGCCGTGCAGCGGGTTGATGATGAACATATGCGCCGTGGCGGGATTGCCTTCCGCCTGCTCGTTCGGGATGCGCTTCGCCTGGCCCGAAATGCGCTGCAGCGCCGAGGCGAGCCCGCGCGGGTTGCCGCTGATCTCGGCGCCCATGCGGTCGGCGGCATATTCGCGGCTGCGGCTGATCGCCATCTGCACCAGCGCGGCGGCCAGCGGCGCCAGGATCATGATCGCCAGGCTGCCGATCAGGCCGAGGCCGCGGTTGTCGCGGCTGCCGCCGAAGAACAGGGCGAAATTGGCCAGCATGCCGATGGCGCCGGCCAGCGTCGCGGTGATCGTCATGATCAGCGTGTCGCGGTTTTTCACATGCGCTAGCTCATGCGCCATCACGCCTTCAATTTCCTCGCGCGTCAGGCTGTGCAGCAGGCCGGTCGTGGCGGCCACGGCGGCATTCTGCGGGTTGCGGCCGGTGGCGAAGGCATTGGGCTGGTCGTTGTCGATGACATAGACACGTGGCATCGGCAGCTGCGCGTTGCGGGCGAGATCGGCCACCAGGCCGTAGAATTCCGGCGCCGTGCGCGCATCCACCTCGCGCGCGTTGTACATGCGCAGCACCATTCGGTCGCTGTTCCAGTAGGCGAAGAGGTTCATCGCCGCCGCGACAACCAGCGCGATCAGCATGCCGCTCTCGCCACCGATCAGGAATCCGACGGCGCCGAACAGGGCGGTCATCGCCGCCAGCAACAGACCGGTTTTGAAATAATTCATTGCCTCAAACCTCTACGCCTGCCTATGCAAGGCACCCACGGAGCTATATGTAAGAAGTCGACCAGTCCTTTGCCAAGATGAATGCCGCCGTGAGTACAGACGCCAAACTTCCTGAAACCGCACCGGCCGATTCCCAGCCCGTCGATCAGCGCCCCGTCGATCCCGTCACCGGCAAGCCGATGGCGCCGGCCCGGCCGGCCGTCAAGCTGACCCAGGCGCCGGGCGAGGAGAACGGCCCGAAGGGACCCGAACCCACCCGCTACGGGGACTGGGAGCGCAAGGGCATCGTCTCGGATTTCTGAGGCCGAATTCAGGCCCGATTGAGCCGCAATTGGGGCGGCCCGGCTGCCCCCGGCAGCTTGCACTGGCCCCGCGCCTGCCTATACTCCGCGCGGATTTTCCCGGTTCTTTCCACCAGTTCCAAGGAGTGCGCCGATGAGCGGCAGCAGCAAGCATGGCAGCGTGAAGAAGGTCGTTCTGGCCTATTCCGGCGGCCTCGACACCTCCGTCATCCTGAAATGGCTGCAGGAAACCTATGGCTGCGAGGTCGTTACCTTCACCGCCGATCTCGGCCAGGGTGAGGAGCTGGAGCCGGCGCGGCGCAAGGCCGAGATGTTCGGCGTGAAGCAGATCTACATCGAGGACCTGCGCGAGGAATTCGTGCGCGACTTCGTCTTCCCGATGTTCCGCGCCAATGCCATGTACGAGGGCCTCTACCTGCTCGGCACCTCGATCGCCCGGCCGCTGATCGCCAAGCGCCAGATCGAGATCGCCCGCGAGGTCGGCGCCGACGCGGTCTGCCACGGCGCCACCGGCAAGGGCAACGACCAGGTGCGCTTCGAGCTCGGCTACTACGCACTCAACCCCGACATCAAGGTGATCGCGCCCTGGCGCGAATGGGAGCTGAACTCCCGCACGGCGCTGATCGACTTCGCCGAGAAGCACCAGATCCCGATCGCCAAGGACAAGCGCGGCGAGGCTCCCTTCTCGGTGGACGCCAACCTGCTGCACATCTCGGCCGAAGGCAAAGTGCTGGAGGATCCCTGGGAGGAGGCGCCGGATTTCGTCTATTCCCGCACGGTCGATCCCGAGAAGGCGCCGGACAGGCCGGAATATATCGAGGTCGAGTTCAGGAAGGGCGACGCGGTCGCCATCAACGGCCAGGCGCTGTCGCCAGCCGCCCTGCTGACCAGGCTCAACGAGCTCGGCGGCAAGCATGGCATTGGCCGGCTCGACCTGCTGGAGAACCGCTTCGTCGGCATGAAGAGCCGCGGCATCTACGAGACGCCGGGCGGCACCATCCTGCACATGGCCCATCGCGGCATCGAGCAGGCGACGCTGGATCGCGGCGCGGCGCATCTCAAGGACGAGCTGATGCCGCGCTATGCCGAGCTGATCTACAACGGCTTCTGGTTCTCGCCCGAGCGCGAGATGCTGCAGGCCCTGATCGACAAGAGCCAGGAGAACGTGGAAGGCACCGTGCGGCTGAAACTCTATAAGGGCTCGGTCAACGTGGTCGGCCGCAAGTCGCCGAAATCGCTCTACTCGCTGAGCCACGTCACCTTCGAGGCCGATTCCGTCTACGACCAGAAGGATGCCGCCGGCTTCATCAAGCTGAACGCGCTGCGGCTGCGGCTGCTGAACCGGCAGAAGGGTTAATTCGCCCTCTGACACAGTTCGGTCACAGGAGTCATGAAAAAGCGGGCTTTTTGGCCCGCTTTTTTGTTTCCGGCCCAAGAGTTGTCACAGCAAATCCCGGCTTGGTCGCAACCCTGTCCGGACCCGGCCCTCTAATCTGTCCCCAGATTGGAGCCCGCCATGATCCTGCGCCGCGTCGCACCCGTACCTGCCTATCGCCGTCTCGCCGATTCCGCCCAGCGGTTCGTCGACGAGCTTTTCTGGCATCGCGGAATCACGCGCATCGAGCCGATCCCGATCGTGGCAAGGAAGAAGGCCGGCCCGCGTCCGAAGCGCCGCAAGCTCGAGCCGCATCTCGGCCGCTGGATCGACATCAGCGTTTAAGGCTCCCGGCCACCCTCCGAAACCGTCATGCCCGGGCTCGTCCCGGGCATCCACGTAATCGGCGCAGAAAATCGTGGATGGCCGGGACAGGCCCGGCCATGACAATAAGGAGGTCGCGCCCTACATCGCCGGCAGGCGCGCCAGCTTGTCGGGATTGCGCATGATGAAGACGTTGCGCACGAGTCCGTCGGCAATATCCAGCGCCAGCGCGAGATAGGGCTTCTGCCCGTCGAGCAGCAGCCAGCCCGGCTGGCCATTGATGCGCGCCGTGATCCGGCGCAGCGTCTTCGGCTGTTTCGGCGCCACGCCGGCGAAGAACCGCGCGATGCGATCGGCGCCGTGGATCACGTTCAGCGCCGCCGCCGCCTTGCCGCCGCCATCGGACCACAGCATCGCATCCTCGGCGAGCAGCCCGGCGAAAGCCGCCGCATCGCCTGCCCTCGTCGCGGCGGCGAAGGTCTCGGTGAGCCGGCGGACGGCCGCGTCATCGGCGGCGAAGCGCGGCTTCTCGTCCCGGATATGCTTCGCGGCACGGCTGACCAGCTGGCGGCAGGCGGCTTCCGATTTCTGCAGCACCGCGGCGATCTGCGGATAGTCGTAGTCGAAAGCCTCGCGCAACAGCCAGGCCGCGCGCTCGGCCGGCGTCAGGCGCTCCAGCACGACGAGCAGCGCCATCGACAGATCGTCGGCGGTTCCGGCCGGATCCTCGGGCTGCACCTCCAGCTCGATCAGCGGCTCCGGCAGCCAGGGACCGGTGTAGTTCTGGCGCTCGATCCTGGCCTGGCGCAGTCGGTCGATGCAGATGCGGGTGCAGGCGGTCACCAGCCAGGCCTCCGGATTCTGGATGCTCGCGACATCCGTCCGGTGCCAGCGCAGATAGGCATCCTGCACCGCATCCTCGGCATCGCCGACAAGGCCGAGCATGCGGTAGGCGAGGCTGAACAGCCGGCGGCGATGCCGCTCGAAGACCGCTGCCTTGTCGCCTTCCGCCGCCATGGCCGCGGTCATGCCGCCCTGACCTGCACCAGGCTGCAGCTCTGCGCATAGCCCATGGCCCGCTTCACCGTCGGATAGAAGCGGGACACGGCGAGATGGAAGCTCAGCTCGATCATCGCATCGCGGCCGCAGATCCGTTCCATGTCCTGGCGCAGATCTTCCATCTCCGGGGCATTCGTCGCAACCGCCTGGCCGAAGCGCCACGCCGTCGCCAGCGGGCCGGGCAGCAGATCGGGCCGGCCATCCAGCGCCGCCTGCAGCAGCTTCGGATCCATGCCCGCGGCCCGATCGATATTGACATGGATCTGCACGCATTCGCCGCAATCGTCGGCCTGCACGGCGCCGAGCGTGGCGAAGCAGCGGATTTCCGGGTTGAGCGTGCTCTGCGCCTCCGGCCTGTTCATGGCGGAGATCGCCTGGATTTTCTCCAGCACCGGCGAACCGCGCTCGGCCATCTCGCGCATGTAGTCCAGCCGGACGCCGAGCGCCTTCTCGGTCTCGAGCACGCGGGCCATGGCATCGGTCACAGCAGGGGAATGGGTTGTCGTCATGGGATTATCCTTTCCTTCAGATACTCCCTCAGACGATGCGGGCGGCCGGTTTGTGACAGGCCGCCCGCTTTCCGGTTTACCCGGCGCCGGCGGCCTGCCGGAGCGCCGCCTCTTTGGCCAGTTCGGTATTGCGCCGGTTGCGGCGCTTGATCCACCACATGAAGACGCCGGTCACCGCAAACAGCGGAATGATGACGCCCGAAACGAAGACGAGGAACTTGTAGAGTCCGCCGAGCCCGGTGCCGTAATGCAGCGCCCGCTGCCAGGCGATGATCGCCTCGCCGGCAGACATCGTCTTCGGGTCGAATACATCCATGACGCGGCCGCGCCAGGGATCGATCAGCACGGTCACCACCGGCGCGCCATCCTCATGATCGCCGCGGACCATGCCGATCCGGATCGCCTGGTTCGGCCGGGTCGGCAGGAAGGCGTTGAGGAAGCGGGCATCCGGCACGCTCTGCCGCGCCAGGTCGACGGCCTCGCGCAGGCCGACCGGCGTGGCACCGGGCACCGGCTCGACGCGCGCCTGGAACATGGCCGCGCGCATGTCGCGGCCCGGGAAGATCGCGTTGATCGCCGCACCCGTCTGCTGCGGGAAGGCAAGATAGACGCCGGTGAAGTTCACCAGCATGAAGATCAGCAGGGTCCAGATGCCGACGGCGCCATGCAGGTCACGGTGCAGCCGCAGGCCCTTCGCGCCCCTGCGGATGGTGAAGGCGGATTTCCACTGGCCCTGCCGGGGCCACCAGATCACCAGGCCCGAACAGCCCAGCACCAGCATGGCGATGCCGAGCCAGCCGACGATCTCGCGGCCGGTGCCGCCCGGGATCAGCAACCGGCCATGCAGGTCGTGGAAGAACCGCACCCAGCCGGTCATCGCCTGCTGGGTCTCCAGCACCTGCAGCGACACCGGATCGAGCAGGATCTGCAGGCTGCCGGCGAAGGGGCTGACGGCCGGGACGGTGCCGGCGCCCTGCTGGGAACCGCCAGTGCGGGCAGCGGGCCGTTCACTGGCCATGCCGGGGCGCGATAGGCGGACGGCGGCCGGATCGCCAATCTCGGCCGGCCAGCGCACCGCGATCGGCACGCGGCCGGGTTCGCTGCTGGCGGCAACGGCGGCGGCAACCAGCTCGTCGGGCGAGCGCCACTCGCCGACCGTGGTGACCCTCGGCTCGCCCTGGCCGAACAGATGCTCGATGTCATGGGCATAGACCAGGATGCTGCCGGTAATCCCCATCAGCACCAGCGGCAGACACAGGACCAGGCCGGTCCAGAGATGGATCTGCTGCAGCCAGTAGCGTGCGGTACGCCTCTTTGCCATGTCTCCCCCGTCAGCTGTCGGCCCAGCGCCGCAGCAGGTTGTGATAGATGCCGGTCAGCTGCACCACCTGCGGATCCTTGTGGCTGCGCTCCGCGGCAAGCTGCTGGATGGTGGTGTCGAGCTGGAAGAGCAGCGTGCGTTCGCCGTCGTCGCGCACCATGCTCTGCAGCCAGAAGAAGGACGCAACGCGCGCGCCACGCGTCACCGGGGTGACGCGATGCAGGCTGGTGGAGGGGTAGAGGATGAGATCGCCGGCCGGCAGCTTGGCGCTGTGCTCGCCGTAGGTATCCTCGACGATCAGCTCGCCGCCGTCATATTCCTCCGGCTCGGCGAGGAACAGGGTGCAGGACAGGTCGGTGCGGATGCGGAAATCGCTGCCCCGCATGGCGCGGATCGCATTGTCGACATGGGTGCCGAAGGTCTGGCCTTCGCCGTAGCGGTTGAACAGCGGCGGGAAGACCTTCAGCGGCAGGGCCGCCGAGATGAAGAGCGGCGAGCGCTCCAGGGCCGTGAGCACCAGGTCGCCGAGCCGGCGCGCCGCGTCGGAGTCCTCAGGCAGCTGCAGGTTGTTCTTCGCCAGCGCCGACTGGTGGCCGGAGGTCACGTTGCCGTCGACCCACTCGGCGCGGTCCATGATCTGCCGGCACTGCGCGACCTGCTGCTTGGTCAGGACCTGGGGGATATGCAGCATCATGACGTCATCTCCATGCTTTGCGCCGGCCGGGACGGAAATGGCCCCGCCCGTTCTGCACGGGCGGGGCGCTGGCCTCCGGCGAGATATCTCTGCACTTCCTCAGAATTTGAAGTTCGTCGTCAGAAGCGCTGAGCGTCCGGGCGCCACGTTGGCGAAAGCGCCTACATGCGAAGCGTCATAGATCGTCTCGTCCGTCAGGTTGAGGACATTGAGCTGCATGTTGACGTTCTCGGTGATCTGGTACGCCACCATGGCGTCCAGCCGCCAGTAGGGATCGAGCTTGCGCGTATTGTCGGCATTCACGTAGCGCCGCCCCATGTAGAAGGCGCCGCCGCCGATGGTCCAGTCCGGCGTCAGGTCGTAGGTCGTCCAGAGGCTAAAGCTGTGCGGCGCGATGTTGGGGAACTCCTTGCCATCGTTCATGCCCGCACCGTCATCCACCAGCTTGCTGCGCAAATAAGTGTAACCGCCGAAAACCTTCCACGCAGGGGTAATCTTGCCGGAAAGGCCGAACTCGATACCGTCGACACGGCTTTCGCCGATCAGCGCGGTATCGTTGGTAATGGGATCGGTGGCACGGACATTGGTTTTTTCGGTCCGGAAGATGGCGGCCGTGGCGGAAAGCCGCTGATTTAGCAGATCCCACTTCGTGCCGAGCTCGTAGCTGCGGGCCTCTTCCGGATCCAGGTTGTCCAGACCGACATGATCGCTGTTACCGCCCGACTGGCCCGCACCCTCGCCCGCGGGATTCACCGAGGTGCCATGAGCGACATAGATGCTGCCGTTCGGCAGCGGCTTGTAGACGAGGCCGGTCTGATAGGTGACGGCATCGGTCGTGTTCCTGACACCCCCCGTCTGCGAAGCTTCATAATTGTCGAAGCGCAGGCCGAGATTGACCTCCCACTGCTCGCTCAGCTTCGCCGTGTCGAAGACATAGAGCGCCTTGTTGTCGGTCCGGACGGCGGTATAGCTGCCGGACGGCCCCGGTATGCCGTGGATCGAGGGGTCATGCGGATTGGGATTGTTCGCATCGGCCGGCGTGTCGTTGCCCGCCGCACCGCTCGGGAAGGCATAGCCGCGGCTGCGGATATCCTCCCGGCTGAACTCCAGCCCGGCGACGAAGCGGTGCGAAATCGAACCGGTATCGAACTCGCCGGTCAGATCCGTCTGGTTGATCAGCGTCGTGGTGTCCGAATTGCGGCTGCGGCTGCCGCGCGTGACGGTGCCAACCAGTTCGGCGGCAACGTTGGCAAAGCTCGGGCGTGTCAGGATGTAGTCCTGTTCGCTCCAACTGTAGCGGGTCGCATTCCGCAGGGTGAGGCTGTCGGTCAGATCATGCTCGATGGTCACCGTGCCCATGTCGACCTGGGTTTCGCGGAAGTCGCGATTGACCAGACCATAGAAGTTGTCACGATCCACCTTGGCCGGCTTGCCGGTGATCAGGGAGAACGGAACGCCCAGATCCGGCGTTTCCTCGGTCTGCAGGTGGTAGAAGCTGAAGGTGACGCGGGTCGGCTGATCGAGACCGAGCGTCAGCGAGGGCGCGAAACCCCAGCGCTGCACTTCCACCTCGTCGCGGCCGGCAACCTCGCCGTCATGGCCGAGCACGTTCAGACGCAGGGCTGCATTGCCCTGGACATGGTTGACATCGGCGGTAAGGCGCTTGGTCATGTCCGTGCCGAGGGTGACGCTGGCGGCGGTGAAGTCTTCCGCCTTAGGCGTTTTGCTGACCATGTTGATGCTGCCGCCGGTGGAGCCGCGGCCGGTATAGGCCGAACCCGGCCCCTTGGTGATCTCGACCTGCTCGAGATTGAAGGGCTCATGCGAGGTCGTGCCGAGATCGCGCATGCCGTCGATCATGAGGTCGGTACGCGCCTCGTAACCACGGATGAAGGGCCGGTCGCCGATGGCGGTGCCGCCCTCGCCCGAGCCGAGGCTGATGCCCGGCGTGGTGCGCAGCACGTCCTTCAGCGAGGTGGCGCCCTGCTCCTGGATCAGGGCCTGCGGGATGATCGTGACGGATTTCGGCGTGTTGAGCAGCGGCGCGGTGAATTTCGGCGAGGCCGACTGGTCGATCTTGTAATCCGTCGCCGGGTCGACCGGCTGGCGCCCTTCCACCGAGATCGGGGGCAGCGTCGCAGCAGGCTCTCCCGCCTGCTGGGCCGCCGCCGGCAGGGTCCCGGCGCCCAGCGCCACGGCCGAGGCCAGCAGACCGGGGGAAACACGTTTCAGGACAGGGCGATGGAGAGAGAGGCGACCGACGAGCGGTTGCGTCGAAGCGGAGTTGTCCATAATTGACCTCTGTTGCAGCAGCGATGACAGGGGCCCGGGCGAAGCCTGTCGGGAGGTGGGGCAGGGCTGCCGCGACAATCGCCAGAGCGAAGCCAGTAAGCTCCGAGCGCGGACTATACGGCGTTGAGGGCCAATTGCAACTAATTCTCAGAACGATTAGCGATATTTTCCGCAGTCTGTGGCACACATGCCACGTCCGCTAAGTCATGCGGATATCGTGATTTCCGCCGCAGGACTTGGCGGGCAGCGCCGTTTAGTATGGTCAGAGGCAGTCTATGAAACGTTCCCCGATTCTGATTTCCCTGTCCGTCGCGGCGGTTCTGGCCCTGGCCGGCGGCGCCTGGTGGCTGTGGTCGGTCCGCGCCGATACGCAGCCGGCCCTCCGCACCCAGATCGTGTCGCTCGGCAGCGTCGAGGACACGGTGACGGCGGTCGGCACCCTGCAGCCGCTCAACTATGTCGATGTCGGCACCCAGGTGTCGGGGCAGCTGCGGCAGATCTTCGTCGACTTCGGCGAGAAGGTGGAACAGGGCCAGCTGCTGGCCCAGATCGACCCCACCGTCTACGAGGCCCGGGTGGCAGCCGACCAGGCCAACCTGCTGGCGCTGCGGGCGCAGCGCAGCGACAAGCTGGTCCAGCTCGGCCTGGCCGAGAAGCAGTTCGAGCGGCAGCGCCGCCTGCTGGCCGACCGCGCCACCAGCCAGGATGCCTATGACTCGGCGGAAGCCGCCCGCCGCTCGCTGCAGGCGCAGATCGCCGTGCTGGACGCGCAGATCCAGCAGGGCGAGGCGACGCTGAAATCCGACCAGGCGAACCTGAGCTACACCAAGATCTATGCGCCGATGACCGGCACGGTGGTCGACATCACCGCGCGCCAGGGCCAGACGCTGAATGCCAACCAGCAGGCGCCGATCATCCTGCGCATCGCCAATCTGGCCACCATGACGGTGCGCACCCAGGTTTCGGAAGCCGACGTGCCGAAGCTGAAGCTCGGCATGGAGGCCTATTTCACCACGCTGGGCCGGCCCGACCGCAAATGGTCGGGGCAGCTGCGGCAGATCCTGCCGACGCCGGAAGTGGTCAACAACGTGGTGCTCTATCCCGCCCTGTTCGACGTGGCCAATGAAAGCGGCGACCTGCTGCCGCAGATGAGCGCGCAGGTCTTCTTCATCATCGCCAGGGCCGACAACCTGCCCGTCGTGCCTATGTCGGCGCTGCGCCCGCTCCCCGAGGGTCGCAACCGCTATGCCCTCCGCGTGATGGAGAATGGCCAGCCGGTCCGCCGGGTGGTCGAGGTCGCGGCCAGCAATCGCGTCACTGCCGCCGTCGCCTCCGGCCTGAAGGAAGGCGAGGAAGTCCTGCTCGACCTGCCGCCGCAGGGCAACCGCGCCGCCAGCGCCGGCGCCGCGCCGCGCATGCCGCGGCTGTAGGAGCGCACCGTGAATGTGATAGCGCGGCCCGAAGCTGTGGCGGCCGGCGAAAGCCGGGCACAGCCGCCGATCATTTCGCTGCGGGACATCCGCAAGACCTTCCATCGCGGCGAGCTGGCCGTGGAGGTGCTGCACGGCATCTCGCTCGACATCCATGCCGGCGAATTCGTCGCGCTCATGGGCGCCTCGGGTTCGGGCAAGTCGACGCTGATGAACCTGATCGGCCTGCTGGACCGGCCGACATCGGGCAGCTACCGGCTGGACGGTACCGAGGTCTCCAGCCTCGATGCCGATGCCCGCGCGCTGCTGCGCCGCGAGGTCTTCGGCTTCATCTTCCAGCAGTACAACCTGCTGCCCCATGAATCCGCGACCGGCAATGTCGAGATGCCGGCGATCTATGCCGGGCTGCCCCGGGCCGAACGGCGGAAACGCGCCGAGGCCCTGCTGACCACGCTGGGGCTGGCCGACCGCCTCGACCACCGGCCCAGCCAGCTGTCCGGCGGCCAGCAGCAGCGCGTCTCGATCGCCCGCGCGCTGATGAACGGCGGCGCGGTGATCCTCGCCGACGAGCCGACCGGCGCGCTGGACAGCCGCAGCGGCGAGGAGGTCATGCGCCTGCTGCACGAGCTGAACGCCCAGGGCCATACCATCCTGCTGATCACCCATGATCCAGACGTGGCCCGCCAGGCGCACCGGATCATCGAGATCCGCGACGGCACCATCCTGTCGGATACGCCGAACGGCGCGGCGGAGACGCAGGCGGCACCCAAGCGCCCGGTGAGAAGCCGCAAGGCCGGCTTCACGGCATTCGACGCCGCCGAATCCGCCCGCATGGCCCTGAACTCCCTGCGCAGCAACCTGCTGCGCACGCTGCTGACGCTGCTCGGCATCATCATTGGCGTCGCCTCGGTCGTCGCCATGCTGGCGATCGGCGACGGCGCGCGGCAATCGGTGCTGGACCGCATCGGCGCCATGGGAACCAACCTGCTGCTGGTACGGCCCGGCGCGCCCAATATCCGCCGCGCCGACGGCATCACGGCGACGCTGGTGGCGGCCGATGCCGAGGCGATCGCCGGACTGCCCAACGTGGCGGCCGCCGTGCCGGAATATCCGGGCAATGTCACCGTGCGCGTCGGCGCGCGCGATTATGTCACGCAGGTCAACGCCACCACGGCGCCGTTCCCGCAGGCACGCAACTGGCCGGTGGCCGAAGGCGTCTTCTTCACCGCCGAGGACGTGAAGGCCTATGCCCCGGTCGCGGTTCTGGGCCAGACGGTGGTGAAGAATCTCTTCGAGGGCGGCAACCCGATCGGGCAGTTCGTGCTGCTCAACAACATTCCCTTCCAGGTGATCGGCGTGATGACGCCGAAGGGCGCCACACCCTGGGGCGCCGACCAGGATGACGTGATCTACACGCCGCTGACCACCGGCGCGCTACGGCTGTTCGGCCAGCGCTATGTGCGCAGCGTCACCGTTCAGGTGGAGGATGTCTCGAAGATCGACGAGACCCAGGAGGCGGTGCGCCAGCTGCTGATCGCGCGCCACCGAGCGGAGGATTTCCAGATCCGCAACATGGCGTCCATCATCGAGACGGCGACGGAAACCCAGAACACGCTGACCCTGCTGCTCGGCTCGATCGCGGCGATCTCGCTGCTGGTCGGCGGCATCGGCGTGATGAACATCATGCTGGTCAGCGTCACCGAGCGCACCCGCGAGATCGGCGTGCGCATGGCGACCGGCGCGCGCCGGCTCAACATCCTGACCCAGTTCAATGCCGAGGCGCTGGCGATCTGCACCCTGGGCGGCCTGATCGGCGTCGGCCTGGGGCTGGGCGCGACATGGATCTTCGCCGCCTTCGGTCGCCCGGTCGTCTACAGCCCCGAGCCGGTGCTGCTCGCCTTCTTCTGTGCCTTTGCCACCGGGCTTCTCTTCGGCTATCTGCCGGCCCGCAAGGCTGCCAATCTCGACCCGGTGGTCGCGCTGCAATCGGAATGACACGATCATGATGTCCCGCATCCTGGCGGCCGCCGCGATGGCCGCCGCGCTGACCGCCTGCTCGATGGTGCCCGACTTCGTCCGTCCCGCCGTGGACACCCCGGCGGCCTGGGACAGCCGCCAGGATGCCGCGCCGCTCTGGCCCGATGCCGCCTGGTGGCGTGGCTTCAATTCGTCGGAGCTCGACCGCCTGATCGAGGCCGGCCAGAGCAGCAACACCGACCTGCGCGCCGCGCTGGCCCGCATCCGCCAGGCCGAGGCGCAGGCGCGCATCGCCGGCGCCGCGCTCTATCCCACGCTCGGCCTGGATGCGGGCGCCGGCCGCACCCGTCAGGGCCGCGGCTCGCTGACCACCGGCAGCGGCACATCGTCGACCAGCCTGTCCGGCCGTTCGGATCAGGTGATCCGCAGCAGCTATTCCGGCAATCTCACCATGGGCTACCAGGTCGACCTGTTCGGCGCCAACGCGGCCTCTGCCGACGCGGCGCTGGCGCGCCTGGAGGGCAGCCGCTTCGACCGCGAGGCCGTCGCCATCACCCTGCAGGCCGATATCGCGGCGAACTACTTCACCCTGCTGGCCCTGCGCGACCGCATCCGCCTGGCCAACGAAACCCTGCGCATCGCCGAGGATGTGCTGGAGGTGCTGGAACGCCAGCGCGCCGCCGGCGCCTCGACCGATTTCGAAGTGGCGCAGCAGCGCTCGGCGGTTGCTTCCCAGCGCGCCACCCTGGCCGGCCTGCAGCAGCAGGAGCGCGTGGCGCTGGATGCACTGGCGGTTCTGCTCGGCCGTCCGCCGCAGGGTTTCCGCGTCGAGGCTGACAGCCTGAATGCGCTCAGGCTGCCGCCGGTGGTGGCCGGCCTGCCCTCGGACCTGCTGCTGCGCCGTCCCGATCTGCGCCGCGCCGAAGCCAACCTGATCGCGGCGAATTTCGATATCGGCGCCGCCCGGGCCGCCCGCTTCCCCAGCCTTGCGCTGACTGCCCGTGCCGGCACACAGAGCAGCACGACAGGCATGCTGCTCGACCCGGCCACGATGGTCTATTCGATCGCTTCCTCGCTCACTGCGCCGATCTTCGAGGGCGGCCGGCTGGAAGGCCAGGAAGACCTTTCGCGCGCCCGCAACGAGGAGCTGATCGAGAGCTACCGCGGCGCCATCCTCACCGCCTTCCGCGACACCGAGGATGCGCTGAGCGCCACGGCCATCACCGCGCAGCAATATGCCTATGCGCAGGAAGCCTTCGAGCAGGCCCGCGAAGCCTACCGTATCGTGGAGTCGCGCTTCCGCGCCGGCACGGTGGATTTCATCAACCTGCTGGATGCGCAGCGCTCGGTCTTTGCCGCCAACGACACGCTGGTGCAGGCGCTGCTGAGCCGCTTCACCGCGATCATCGATCTCTACGAGGCGCTGGGCGGCGGCTGGGACGGCTCCACCGTGATGCCCCTGGACGACTGAAAACGGGCGGAAGCATCAGGACGCCGCCTGTGCCGCCTCCCTCGGCGGCCAGATGCAGATCTCGACGCTCTGCGTCCGGCCATCGAGCTGGACGGGACCGATGGGATCGAATGCCGGAAGGTCGTTGCTGTGCGCGGCCGCCGCCTGCAGGCATTGCCGCGACGTGGCGATGCGGCAGCGCAGCTGACGGGTGACCGTCTCCAGCCGGCTGGCGATGTTGACCGTATCGCCGACCACGGTGAATTCGAGTCGCGACTCGCTGCCGACATTGCCGACCACCACCGGGCCGCAATGCACGCCGACGGAAAGCGTCACCTGCGCGGCGCCGCGCTCCGCGCGCTTGGCGTTCCAGCGGTCCATTTCCCGCTGCAGCTCGGCGGCGCAGCGCAGGGCACGGGCGGCGGCGTCGGGCAGTTCCGTGATCGCACCGAAGGTGGCGAGGAAGCCGTCGCCCATATACTTGTCGATCGAGCCGCCATGGCGGAAGACGATGGCGCAGCAGCGTTCCTGGAAGCTTTTCAGCAGCCGCACGATGCGGTCCGGCGTCATCTGCTCCGACAGGCCGGTGAAGCCGACGATGTCGGCGAACAGGATGCCGACCTGACGGGTATTCGGCGCGCCGAAGGGCCGGTCGGCCCGCATGATGGCATCCGCCACGTCGGGCGAGACATAGCGCGAGAGATCCGCGCGCGCGATCTCCGCCCGCGTCTGCCGCAGCAGCATGGCGCGCGAACGCCAGACCGCCGCCGCCAGCACGGCCGTGATGATCAGAGTCAGCACCACCTGGTTCAGCAGGTAGAAGATGCTGACATGCTGGGGATGCAGCAGGATCTGCAGCGCGTGGTCGAACGGCATGCCGGGCTGGCCCGGCAGCGCGTCGCCGAAGGTCACGGTATCCGGGCGCATGTAAAGGGCCACCACGGCCGCGGACCACACCGCCGTTACGCAGAACCCGGTCCACAGCACCTGCAGGGGCGAGTAGGTCAGCGCCGCGCCGGCGATCAGCAGCACGAGATAGAGAAATTCCGGTCCGCGCACACGGGTCTGGACCGGCCAGCCGACATCGAGACCGCCGGGCGGCGGCAGCACCACCACTGCGGTGACGAGGATGACGTCGAGCAGCGCGAAAGCCAGCCGGATGGCAAGGGCATATCTGTGCCGCCGCATGAAATAGGGCACGAAGCCGAACAGCAGGAAGACGGCGGCGACGGATACGTAATAGAGCTGCCGCGGCGGCTCGATCAGAAGCAGCAGCCAGACGATCACCGCCGCGACGGCGGCGATCCTCGCCCGGAAGGCGAATGTCAGGCCGGCCTGTTCTTCCTCGGCAATGGCGCGGCGAAAGCGGGCGTTGAACCCTCGCCGCGAACTGATCCAGCGCAGCATGATCTCATCCCGGATGCAGAGCGCATCCAGATAAAGGTCATGCCGCCCTGCGCGCCATAACAAACCGGTGAGAACAGCGCCCGATCGACAGAAATTTGTCGGCGGTCACAAATCCGGCTGGATGCGTGTCACGCCGCGCGCTCCGCTTCCGCCTGTCCTGCCGCATCCAGCAGCCAGTCCGCCAGCGCGTCCCAGCGCTCGGCTGGCATGCTGCGCTTGAAGAAGCCGAAATGGCCGATCTGCTTCAGACCCCAGTCGGCCGGCGCGACATGCAGCCGCTCGATCCGGGCGTTGGGGTAATAGGTCGCCAGCACGTCGACGCCGCGGCGCGGACCGAAGGTGTTGTCGTCGCTGAAGCTGATCATCCGCATCCTGGCGCGGATGCGGTCGTTATGGGGCCGCAGCGGCCGCCCGGCATCGTCGATCAGATAATGCGGCGAGCGGCAGAAGCGTGCCCAGTCGATCGCCACGCGGCGCGGCAGATCCTCGGCGCCGCCCAGCACCGCTCCCGGCAGGCGGCCGGTAAACGCGGCCAGCGCCGGGACGATCGCATACCACCAGACCGGCAGATACAGGCGGTACGGATAGGGCCAGTTGCGCCAGTAGCCCTGCTGCGAGCCGACCGTCACCACGGCGGCGATCTCGCCGGCATGGGGCGACAGGCCGAGCACCTGGCCGCCGAAGGAATGGCATACATGGGTCCGCTTCAGGCCGGGCCGGTGCTTGCGCAGCCAGTCGGTCGCCGTCGGCATGTCCTTCATGCCCCAGTCGAGCATGCGCGGCTCGGGCGCGCCGGGCGAACGCGGCGACGACGCGATGCCGCGGAAATCGTAGGTCAGCACCGTGAAGCCGCGCGCGGCCAGATGGCCCGCGAATGCCGCGTAGTAGCGCGACGGCACGCCGGTGGCGCCGTCGATCTGCACGGCGAGGCCGTTGGACGGTCCGGCAGGCTCGAACAGCGTGGCGCCGAGCGCCTGGCCGTCTCCGGCGGTGAGAGTCAGCGGGGAAGCATGAAACAGCGTATCGGTCATGGCGCGAGACTGCCGCGGGCGATCATCCCGCGCAAACGCAAAGGGAGGGCGTTCAGGTGAAACAGGCTCATCCGGCTTTCCGCCGCGGCGGCGCTTCGAAAGGCTTCATGCCGTCGCGCGCCTGCCGCATCAGGCCGAGCAGCCAGTCGCGCAGGCTGACGATGCGCGGCCGCGCGGCATCGGCCCGGCGGCAGACGAACCAGTAGCCGTGCTCGACCGGGACCAGCGGCCGGAAGGGCATGATCAGGCGGCCCTCATGCAGCTTGGGCGCGATCAGCGGCGCCACGCCGAGCGCGACGCCCAGGCCCCGCTCGGCCGCATCCAGCGCCTGGGTGATATTGTCGACCCAGATTTCGCGCTTCGGCTTCAGCATGCCGATCCTCGCCGCGGCCAGCCAGCGCGGCCAGGCATCGGGAAAGCTGGTGAGATGGATCAGCGTATGCCGCCCGAGATCCTCGGGCCGGCGCATCTCCGGACGGAACTTCGCGGCGCAAACCGGCGCCACGCTGAGATCGGTGAGCTTCGTCGCCGCCAGCCCGGGCCAGCGGCCGCTGCCGTAGCGGACCGCGGCATCCACAACGTCGCGGGCGAAATCGGCGTTGCGCGGCGACGATTCCACGAAGAGCCGCAGGCCGGGCTGCGTGTCGAGGAAGCTCTCCAGTTGCGGGATGATCCATGAGGCGGCGAAATGCGGCACGGCGGAGAGCCGCAGCTCTTCCGTCCGGCGCGGCAGCACCAGCCGCGTCGATGCCTGCGCGACCTGGTCGAAGGCTTTGCGCACCGTGTTGGCGTAATCCTGCCCGGCTTCGGTGAGACGGATCTCGCGGTTGAGGCGGCGGAACAGCGGCAGGCCGAGATGCTGCTCGAGCTGGCGGACGCGATGGCTGATCGCGGAGGGTGTCAGATGCAGTTCGGCGGCAGCCGCCTTGAAGCTCATGTGACGGGCAGCCGAGTCGAAGGCCTCGAGGGCCAGCAGGGGCGGCAGTCGTTTGGCCATGCCGCCAGATTAGGCGCGAAAATCCGTTTGAAAAGCGTGACGTGGCGGCATGCCGCGAGGTCAATTACCTCGCGGGTTAAACCGTCTCCGGATCGATGCCGCTGCGCCAGCAGGCCGCCGTCAGCGTGTTCTGCAGCAGGCAGGCGATGGTCATCGGGCCGACGCCGCCGGGAACCGGCGTGATCTGCCCGGCAACCTCGCGGGCGGACGCGAAATGCACGTCGCCGATCAGCTTCGACTTGCCGCCCTCGCCGGGCATGCGGTTGATGCCGACATCGAGCACGCAGGCACCCGGCCTGATCCATTCGCCGCGCACCAGTTCCGGACGGCCGACCGCGGCGACCACGATATCGGCCTGCCTGCAGAGCGCGGCGAGATCACGGCTCTGCGAATGCGCGATCGTCACCGTGGCATTGGCGGCCAGCAGCAGCGCCGCGACCGGGCGGCCGACGAGGATCGAGCGGCCGATCACCAGGGCGTTGCTGCCCGCGACCTTCACGCCGCTTTTCTCCAGCAGGATCATGCAGCCGAGCGGCGTGCAGGGCGTCAGCGCCTTCATGCCCTGCGCCAGTTTTCCGGCATTCACCGGATGCAGGCCGTCGACATCCTTGGCCGGGTCGATGGCGGCGATCACCGCGTTGGCGTCGATCTGCTTCGGCAACGGCATCTGCACCAGGATGCCGTCCACCGCATCGTCCTCGTTCAGCTTCCGCACCACAGCGAGCAGCTCGGCCTGGCTTATGCTGCCCGGCAGGCGGATCTCGTCGGAGATCATGCCCGCCTCGCGGGTCTGGATGCCCTTGTTGCGGACATAGACCTCGGAGGCCGGATCGTCGCCCACCAGCACCACGGTCAGGCCCGGCAGCCGGCCGGCCTTCGCATGAAAGGATTTCACCCGGGCGGCGACCTCGGCCCGCAGGCCGGCCGCAATCGCCTTGCCGTCGATCAGGGTGGCTGTCATCTCGTCATCCTCACGTCTTGCTGGCCGTCCCGGCGGGCAGCCGGGCGGCGATCAGGGTTTCCAGGGCGGCCGGCTCGCCGGCGACCAGCACCTGCTTGTGCCGGTCGGTCTCGCCCGAAACCAGGCTCAGATCCCGCGCCGGCAGCCGCAATTGCCTGGCCAGCAGGCGCAGCAGGGCGTCGTTGGCCTTGCCCTTCTCGGGCACGGCGGTGACGCCGATGCAGAGCTCGGCCCCGCCATCCGCCGTCGGCTTCACGCCGAGGATGGCGTCGCGTCCGGCCTTGGGCGTGAGCCGGATGCTGAGCCGCAGGCCGCCGGGAACTGCCTTCCAGAAGCTCAGACGCCGTATTCCCAGAGCAGGTTGCGGATGAAGACCAGCAGCAGGATCAGCACCACCGGCGAGAGGTCGATGCCGCCCAGATTGGGCAGAATACGGCGGATCGGCCGCAGGGCCGGCTCGGTGATCCGGTAGAGGAAGTCCCCGACCGCGTAGACGAAGCGGTTGCGGGTATTGATGATGTTGAAGGCGACCAGCCAGCTCAGGATCGCGGACGCGATCAGGATCCAGATATAGATGCTGATGGCCGTGTCGATCAGGATGATCAGCGATTGCATCCGCCCTCCGGAAAATCGCGGCCCCGCGGCGCAAAAGGCACCGTGCCTAGCCCGCCGGCCTTGATACTGGCTGCGGCCCGGAAAGGCAACCGGGCGGGCGGTTTAGCCCGGCCGGACCGGCCCGGAAAGCGCCGGATGAGGCCCTGCCGGCAGTGGACAAAGCCCCGCCGCTTTGCTACTTGCTTGCCCGCCCGGCCGGAGCCCTTGCGAAGCTCCCTGACGATCAGGCCGGCGCGCCGGCTTGGGGCCGTAGCTCAGATGGGAGAGCGCCTCGTTCGCAATGAGGAGGTCAGGGGTTCGATTCCCCTCGGCTCCACCAA
>NZ_DATGQG010000023.1:0-55095 GCF_035304305.1 Ferrovibrio sp. | reverse complement strand
ATGTGCTGGAGCGTGTATCGCGGCCTGCATGCCGAGCGGCGCCGGCGCCGGCGCCTGCCCGAGATGGAAACCGCCGGGCAGGGCGCCGCCGCACCGGGGCGGACGGGCGACTGGCGGAGCAGGCTCGGCTCCATTCTCGGACGGCGCGACCAGCGGCAGAGTGCACCGCCGGATCCCCGCTTCGACACGGCGCGCGGCGCGGTGGCGCAGTTCATCGAGACCGTGGTGCTGCCGGCCTTCTCCGATCTCGCCGTGGAGCTGCGGCAGCATGGTCGCGAAGCGCTGATCGACCACCAGCGGTACTACGCCGTGCTCATCGTCCGCTATCGCGGCGAGGAGGAATTCCGCTACGCGATTCGCGGCCGCGTCTATCACGCCCTGTCCTTCTCGATGGCGCAGCTCACCAGGCCGCGACAGTCGGACCGTCCGACGGCGGAGATCCTGCCGCGCGGCGGCATCGCGCGGCCCTTCGCGATCGCCAGTCTCGACCGGCAGGCGCTGATCGACGACTTCCTCGCGGAATATGCGAAATGGAAGGGCTGGTGACGCTGCGCGAGGTTATCGTTTCTTAACTTTGTGTTACCGAGCCGTAACTTTCGGCGCCGGGCCATATGCCTACATTCACCCCCGACGGCATTCCGCCGCGGGGTTGAGGTTTCATGCTCAGGACACAGGAAGCGGCTGAATTCGGCGTCGGCACGGAAGGGATCGGCCTCATCTGCGAGGCGATGTGCCTGGACACCATCGAGGTGACGTCGGCCACCCGCGCCAGTGTCTGGTTTTTCGACAACAAGGGCGACATGGTCTGCCACCGGCTGGTGGACAGCCGCGACGGCCGCATCCAGCAGGGCGCGGTGATTCCGCGCGCGGCGGCAGAGCCCTATTTCAAGGCCGCGCTCGAGGGCCTGGCGTCCATCACCAGTGACGACGTCGTGCCCGAGGCGGGCGAGGCGCCGGCCGAGCGCAGTCGGCTGGACCTTCTGCTGGTCGACGGCCGCCGGCATCCGGCGGCGGTGTTCCGCGCCGAGCGGCTCACCAGTGGCGCGGACTGGTCCGAACGCGATCTGAAGCTGCTGCGCGAACTGGCGCAGGCGCTTGCCTGGGCGATCCGCAAGCAGTGCCAGCGCGAGGCGGAAAGCCGCGAGCAGCAGGGCCGCCGGCCCGACCGGATGATTGCCACGCAGTCTTCCGCCGAGCGCAATCCGCGCGGCTATCGCGAGATCGGCTCGACCAGGCCGGACATCTCCTGGCTGCGTTCCGATCCGGAGAACGACATCCGACTGCCGCAGCCCAAGCCGCAGCCGCAATCCGACCAGGACCGGCTTGCCGCGATGCTGACGGACGAAGACGGCTGGGAATGCTGAAGCGATTCGCCGCGGCCGAACCGGCCGCGGCGTCACGGGGTCATCCCGAGGGGTGACAGCCTCCTTGTTGGTACCGACTTGCCCGCGATCCCTGATCGCGGGCTTCTTTTTGCCGGGATCAGAAGGAGAGCGTCGCGGCGCCTTCCCGGATCTGGGCATGCATCACGCTGGCGCCGGTGATGATCACGCCGTCCAGCAGGTCGGCCTGTTCGTAGCCGCGCGACTGGACACAGGGCGTGCAGGCCCAGATCGTGCCGCCGCGCTTCTGGAAATCCTCGATCATCGCCGCCAGCGGCTGCAGCGGCGGTACATGGGTCATGGCCTGACCCCGCTTGCGCACCAGGTCGACGGCGGCGCTGGTCAGGAAGATCGAGACTTTCAGGCCGGCCGTCAGGCCGCCGAGGGCGATGGTGAAGGCCACCGAGGACAGCTCCGAATCGATGCCCTTGGTGGCCAGGATCACGAGTTTGTCAGTGCCGGTCGTCATGGTGCAATCTCCGCAGTTGGTATACCTGAAGGCGAGGGCGGCTCTATACGGCGGAAGGAGTGACAGGTCTTTGGCCGGTTTGCCGAATCACTTGACCGAAAAACCGCGTCTGCGGCGGGCTGCCGACGGCTCCGGCGCGGCGGCGCAGTCCGTGCGGGCGGTGGGCCGGGCGGGCGCCATGCGCAACCCTGCGCCTGCCGGGCCTTCCGGAGCCGACGTGCTGTCGGATGTGCTGCAGACCATCCGGCTGGCCGGCTCGCTGCAGTTCTGCTTCATCTCGAACGGCGACTGGGAAACCGGGCATGGATCGGAACTGGGCGAACTCGGCGCCGGCGTCGTCATGCCCTTCCACATCATCGTCGAGGGCCGCTGCTGGATGGTGCTCGACGGGGTGAGGACCGAGCTGGAGGCCGGCGACGTGGTGGCCTTTCCCTTTGCCAGCGGGCATCAGCTCGGCGCCGGCCGCGGCGGATCGCTCGTCTCCCCCACCGCCGGCCTGCCGCCCAGGCCCTGGCGCGACCTGCCGATCGTGCGCCATGGCGATCCGGCGGCGGGAAACCGCGTGCGGATTCTCTGTGGCTTCCTGCAATGCGACTCGCTCGGCTTCCGGCCGCTGCGCGAGGCCCTGCCGGTGCTGATCCATGTACGCACGCGCGGCGCCAATGACGGCGACGGCGGCCTGAGCTGGCTGCGTGCCACGGTGTCGCAGATCATCGCCGAAGCCGAGATGCCGCGCGCCGGCAGCCGCGGCATGCTGGAGCGGCTGACCGAGATCCTGTTCATCGAACTGCTGCGGCATCGCCTGGTCGGCGCCGGCGGCGCGACGGCAGGATGGCTGGCGGCGCTGGGCGATCCGGCGCTCTCGCGCTGCCTGTCGCTGATCCATGAGGCGCCGCGCCGCGACTGGTCGGTGCAGCAGCTTGCCGCCGCCTCGGGCCTGTCTCGCAGCGTGCTGGCGGAACGCTTCGAGACGGTGCTCGGCACCTCGCCGATGCGCTATGTGCGCGACTGGCGGCTCTGTCTTGCCAGCGTCGCGCTGGGCACGACGCGCCGGACCATCGCCGCGATCGCCGAGGAAGCCGGCTATGGCACCGAGGCCGCCTTCAACCGTGCCTTTTCCCGCACCTACGGCATTCCGCCCGCCGCCTGGCGACAGAAGGCGCGGCGTCAGGCCTGACGGAATGATTGCGAAACCGGCCGGTTCGGACCGCCAGGCAACAAAAAACCCGGCGGATTGCGCCGCCGGGCTGTCGTTTCCGAATGTCGGGCCGGATGATCAGGCCGTCGCCACCGCCTCGCCGGCATCGCGTCGCGCCGCGGCGCCGCGCACGGCCTTCTGCAGTTTCTCGAAGGCGCGCACCTCGATCTGGCGCACGCGCTCGCGGCTGATGCCGTAGCGCGTCGACAGGTCTTCCAGCGTGGTCGGCTCGTCGGTCAGCCGGCGCTGCACCAGGATGTCGCGCTCGCGCTCGTTCAGGTTCTGCATGGCCTGGGCCAGCAGCTCCCGGCGGCTGTCGAACTCATCGCCTTCCACCAGACGGGTTTCCTGGTTCGGAGTTTCGTCCACCAGCCAGTCCTGCCATTCGCCGCCGTTTTCCTCGTCGCCGCGCAGGGGCGCGTTCAGTGAGGTATCGCCGCCCGCCAGTCGGCGGTCCATGGTGATGACCTCTTCCTTGCTGACATCCAGCTGGTTGGCAATCTTCTCAACCTGGTCCGGGGTCAGCTGGCCGCCGTCGATGGCCTTCATCTGGCCGCGCAGGCGGCGCAGGTTGAAGAACAGCTTCTTCTGGGCGGCGGTGGTGCCGATCTTCACCAGCGACCAGGAGCGCAGGATGTATTCCTGGATCGAGGCGCGGATCCACCACATGGCATAGGTGGACAGGCGGAAGCCCTTGTCGGGATCGAAGCGCTTCACCGCCTGCATCATGCCGACATTGCCCTCGGAGATCAGTTCGCCGACCGGCAGGCCGTAGCCGCGGTAACCCATGGCGATCTTGGCCACCAGCCGCAGATGGCTGGTCACCAGCTTGTGCGCCGCCTCGACATCGCCGTGGTCGCGCCAGGCCTTGGCCAGCATGTACTCCTCCTCCGGTTCCAGCATGGGAAACCGGCGGATTTCAGCCAGATAGCGGGCAAGGCCGCCTTCGGTGGCAGAAATTGCAGGAAGGCTCGCTGCGGTGCTCATTACTGATTAACTCCCCCGGCCGACCCCCGGGCAATCCCGGAGTGGCTCGGCATCAACATGGTATCGCTCTTCATCGTTGCAAGGAGTTAACGGGCCGAATATGGCGCCAATGGGGCGGTAATCCGGGAATTCTGTGTGCCGTCGGTCACAAAACCGGCCGAACCCGGCCCGGTCCTCAGCCCAGCGCCGCCAGCAGGGCGGCGAAATCCGGCGGCAGGGGCGCCTCGAACCGCAGAACCCGGCCGCCGACCGGATGCCGGAAACCCAGGGTGGCGGCGTGCAGCGCCTGGCGGCGGAACCCCGCCAGCGCCGCCCGTGCCGCGTCGTCCAGGGCGAATCGCTGCAGGCTGCGCGAGCGGCCATAGGTCTGGTCGCCGACCAGCGGGTTGCCGCGGCTGGTCATGTGGACGCGGATCTGATGCGTGCGGCCGGTCTCGAGCCGGCAGCGCACCAGGGCGCAGACCGGCTGGCCCTTCGCGTCGTAGACCAGCTTCCGCGTCTCGTAATGGGTCACCGCCGGCTTGCCGTTGCGGCTCACCACCGCCATGCGCTTGCGGTCGCGCGGGTCGCGGCCGATATCGCCCTCGATGGTGCCATGGGGCGGATTGGGATGGCCCCAGACCAGCGCGTCATAGGCGCGCTCGATGTCGTGCTCGGCGAACAGCGCGGCGAGGCCCTGATGCGCGCGGTCGGTCTTGGCAGCGACGACGAGGCCCGAGGTGTCCTTGTCGATGCGGTGCACGATGCCGGGCCGCTTCACGCCGCCGATGCCCGAGAGGCTGTCGCCGCAGTGATGCAGCAGGGCATTCACCAGCGTGGCTTCCGGATTGCCCGGCGCGGGATGCACCACCAGGCCGGCCGGCTTGTTCACCACGATCAGATGCTCGTCCTCGTAGACGATGTCGAGCGGGATGTCCTGCGCCTGAGGGTCGGCGGCGACCGGCGGCGGCTCGCCGACCGCGTAGATCTCGCCCGGTTTGATCTTGCGGGAGGGGTCGGTTATCGTCGCGCCGCCTGCGGCGTCGACCAGTCGCACGTGCCCCTCCAGGATCAGCGCCTTCAGCCGCGAGCGCGAGCGGGCGGCATCCGCCAGGCGGGTGGAGAGATAGCGGTCGAGCCGCTCGCCGGCATCGCTGTCGGTCGCCGGCGGCAGGATCTGGACGTTCATCGCCTGAGTCGGGGCGGAAGGCATCGGGAGCGTTATGGCCGATCGGAATGCGGATGTGTTGCGGCAGGCCGCCGCCCAGCAGGAGCCCAGCATAAAGTGGCTGACCCGGCTCGTCATCGGTCTGGGCGTGGTGCTGATCGGCGGCGTGATCCTGCTTTTCGTGCTGCTCGCCACCGGCGCGCATCTGAAAAACCGGCCCGAGGCGGCGCCCGCAGCGGCGGAGCCGCGCAGCATCGCCGTGGAGGACTTCGCACTCACCCTGCCGAGCAACAGCCGCGTGACGGACGTCTTCGCCACCGGCAGCCGCGTCGTGGTACGCGTGCGGCTGGCCGATGGCACCGAGCGGCTCTATGCGCTGGACGCCACCACGCTGAAGCCGCTCAACAGCCTCACCATCCAGGTCGAGAGATGACGCTGGTGCTGACCTCGGCGCAGGCCGCGCATCTTGTGCGGCTGGCGGAAGCCGCCTATCCGCGCGAGGCCTGCGCGCTGCTGGTCGGCCGCGAGACGGAAGCACGCCGCGTCGTGTCGGAAATCGTGGAAGGCGCCAATGTCGCCGCCGCGCCGGAACAGGAATTCGAATTCGATCCCGCCACCCATATCGCGCTGCTGCGTCGCTTGCGCGAGAGCGGCGGCGACGAGCGGCTGATTGCGCATTTCCATTCCCATCCCGATGGCCGCGCCGAGCCTTCGGCGAAGGACGCCGCCATGGCGAACGATCCCTCCCTGCTCTGGCTGATCAGCGCGGTGGAGAAGGGCAGGGCGGGCTTGCCGCGCGCCTTCCGGTTCACTCCCGATCACGGCTTCGCGCCGTTTCCGCTTGATATCGTACGGCAGGATTCCTGACATGGATTTTCGCAGCGACAATATCTCCGGCGCCGCGCCGGAAATCATGGCCGCCCTGGCGGATGCCAATCACGGCACGGCTTCGGCCTATGGCAATGACGAGTGGAGCCGCAAGCTGGATGCCGCTTTCTCGGCGCTGTTCGAGACCGAATGCCGCGTCTTTCCGGTTGCCACAGGCACGGCGGCTAACGTGCTCTCGCTCAGCGCTATCACCCCGGGCCACGGCGTGATCTACTGCCATGAGGAAAGCCATATCGCGGTGGACGAATGCAATGCGCCGGAATTCTTCACCGGCGGGGCAAAACTGTTCACGCTGCCGGGCGTGGCCGGCAAGATCGATGTGGATGCGCTGAAGACGGCGCTCGGCCAGGGCTGGCGCGGCGTGCAGCATCATCCGCAGCCGGCCGCCGTCAGCATCGGCCAGGCCACCGAATCCGGCACGGTCTATGCGCCTGACGAGATCGCGGCGATCGCCGCGATCTGCCGCGAGCACGGCCTGCGCCTGCATATGGACGGCGCGCGCTTTGCCAATGCGGTGGCCGGCATCAATGCCAGCGCGGCCGATCTGAGCTGGCGCGCCGGCGTCGATGTGATGAGCTTCGGCGCGACCAAGAACGGCGCCGTTGCCGCCGAGGCGGTGGTCTTCTTCCGGCCGGAGCTGGCGCAGGATTTCCTCTACCGCCGCAAGCGCGGCGGACATCTCTTCTCCAAGATGCGGTTTATCTCCGCGCAGCTCTTGGCGATGCTGCAGGACGGATTGTGGCTGAAGCTGGCGCGGCAGGCCAATGCGCGGGCGAAGCAGCTGGCGGATGGCCTGCGGACGCTGCCCGATGTCACCGTCGCTTATCCGGTGCAGGCGAACGAGGTCTTCGCGACCATGCCCGATGCCATGGTGGCGCGCCTGAAGGCCGGCGGGGCGCAGTTTCACCCATGGTCATGGGACGGCAGGATGCACCGCTTCGTCTGCTCTTTCGACAAGACCGAGGCGGATGTCGCCGCACTGCTGAAGCTCGCGGCGGGCTAGGCTTTCCCGATCGCCCAGGGCGGCGTCGGGCTGAAATGCTCGACGAGGAAGTCGACGAAGACGCGAACCTTGGCGGCCAGGTGCTTGCGCGCCGGATAGACGGCGTAGATCGGCCATGTCGTCGGCACGGAGCAGTCCTGCAGCACCGTAACGAGACTGCCCTCCCGCAGGGCCTCGGCGATGCCGAAATCGGCGGCGTAGCACAGGCCTACGCCATCGAGCAGCAGCCGGAACAGTGCGTCGCCGCTGTTGGCCCTGAAATTGCCGCGTACGGAAATCCGCTCGATGCTGCCGTCCGGCCGGTAGAAGGGCCAGTGGTTCAGGCTCTCCGCGCTGTCGAACAGCAGGCAGTTGTGATGCAGCAGATCCGCCGGCTTCTGCGGCACGCCGTGGCGTTCGAGATAGGAGGGCGCGGCGCAGACCAGCCGGGCATGGCTGCCGAGCTTGCGTGCGATCAGGCTGTCGTCGCCCGGCGTGCCCATGCGGATGGCGATGTCGTCCCCCTCGGCCACCAGGTCGACGACATGGTCGGCAAACGTGATGCGCACATCCACCTTGGGATAGCGGGCCATGAAGCGGGGGATGATCGGCACGATCTGCGTCATGCCAAAGCCATGGGCGACGTTGATGCGGAGCTGACCGCGCGGCTCGGCCTCGGCGCCGCCGACACTCGACTCCACGGCATCGATGTCGGCGAGGATCTGGCGCACCTGGTCGAGATAGGCGCGGCCCTCGGGCGTGAGACTGACCCGCCGCGTGGTCCGGTGCAGCAGCCGGGTTCCGAGCCGGTCTTCCAGCCGGCCGATCACCTTGCTGACCGCCGACGGGGTGATGCGCAGGCCGTCGGCCGCGGCGGTGAAGCTGCCCGCTTCTGCAACCGCGACAAAGACTTCCATGTCGGCCAGGCGACTCATGGGGCCTCATTGATGAATCTGTGTCATCAAATAGTGCCATTTCTCCATATTAATGAACAGATGGATCTGGCCTACCTGAGTCAAGCCACCCACAAAAAAAGGACCGGCGCCATGACCCAGACCACCCATTTCACCGCAGGGCTCGACGCGCGTCTGCCGACCGCCGAGGCCTTCTCCATCCGCTATGTCTCGGCCGCCGAGCAGGCCTATTACCGCAACCGGGCCCGGGACCTCCGGAGCCAGCAGGTGGGCCGTCTCATCCGGGGCTTCGGCCGGTTCCTGCATGCTTTGGTGCATGCGCCGTCGCGGCTGCCGGACCGGCAGGTCGGCCGCAAGCTGCTGGTGACCGCGGAGTAACGTCTTGCGGCGGCGCGGCGGCGGGCATAGGTGAAGTCCGACGTTCCATTCGAGGCTTTTCCCATGACCCGCCTGCCGGCTGTTTTCGTCAGCCATGGTTCGCCCATGCTGGCACTCGAACCCCATCGCCCGGCGCACCAGTTCCTGCGCGGTGCGTCGCAGCACTGGCCGAAGCCGAAGGCGATACTGGCCGTTTCCGCGCATTGGGAAACCGAGGCGCCGGAAATCGGCGCCACGGCGCAGCCGGCCACCATCCACGATTTCTACGGATTTCCACCGGCGCTGTATCAGATGCGGTATCCGGCCCCCGGCGCGCCGCAGCTCGCCGGCCGCATCAAGTCGCTGCTCGAGGAAGCGGGCCATCCCGCGCGGCTTGATCCGGAACGCGGCCTCGATCACGGCGCCTGGTCGCCGCTGGCGCTGATCTATCCCGAGGCGGACATCCCCGTACTGCAGCTGTCGCTGCAGCCGCATCGCGATCCGGCGTATCATGCCGCCATCGGCAGGGCGCTGGCGCCGCTGCGCGACGAGGGCGTGCTGATCATGGCCACCGGCTCGCTGACCCACAACCTGCGCGAACTGTCGCGCGACGACAGCGGCGGCATCGCCGGCTGGGCCGAGGAATTCGCCGGCTGGATGGCGGCGAAACTGCAGGCCCGCGACGACGCTGCGCTGCTGGACTATCGCCGCCAGGCACCCCATGCGCAGCGCAGCCATCCGACCGACGAGCACCTGCTGCCGCTCTATGTGGCGCTGGGCGCGGCGACGCCGCAGCATCCGGCCGAACGCCTGCATGCCAGCTTCGCCCATGGCTCGCTGGCGATGGATACCTACCTGTTCAACTAGATCCGTCAGGCCGGTCGCGTACCGCTCCCGAGCGACCTCTCGCCCGGCCCGCGAAGCACCCGGCAGAATCTGCCGGGCGGCAAGACAGGCCGCTGCTGCCCCCGGCTAAATCAAGCTCTTATGTATTCTAAGTCAATAACTTAGCGCGGCGTGCGGCGTTGGCCCGGCCCTTGCTTCCTCCGGTGGCGAGGAATTGAGGATTGCCATGCAAGTCGTACCGCTGACCCCGTCTGCCGCCCCTGCATCGACCGCTCCTGCCGAGGATACCGGCAGCCGCGCCGAGCAGTTCGCGCGCATGCTGCAGAATGCCTTCTTCGGCAGCGGGACGAAGTCGGTGACCCGTGCGGCCGAACCGGCCGCCCCGGAGATGGCCAGCCGTCAGCCGCCGCGCGCCAGCGACAAGTCTTCGGGCGAGCGTCGCGACCCGCCGGCCACCGCCAGCCGCGGAAAACAGCCGGCAGCGCCGTCGAAGCCGGCCGAGAAGACCCAGGCCGCGGCGACCCGTCCGGCCGAGAAGACGCAGAGCGCAAAGCCTGCCGACTCCGCGGATGCCAAGACGGCGACCGACAAACCCGCCGCGGAGGATGATGCGACCGAGGCCACAGCCGCGGCCGAAACGCCGGTCCCGGCCGAAACCGAGGACGGCGCCCTGCCGGAGACGGTGCCGGTGGCTGCCGATATGGCGCCGTCGGAGCTGCTGCTGATTCTCAACCTGCTCCAGGAGGGCCAGGTTGCGCCCGAAGGTCAGCAGGTCGCGCCGGCGCAGGCTGAGGATCTGGCCGCGCTGGCTTCAGTCCAGCCGGACGTCCCGGCCGGCGAAGCGCCGGCTGCGCCCGTCGTCGCGCCGGCAGCGGCTGACGCCGCCGCCATGAAGGCCGCTGCCGCCGCGCGGGTTCCGGTCCTGCCGGAGGGTGCCGAACAGCCGGCGGTGAAGCCTGATCTGACCGCCGCTGCGAAGACGACGGAAACCAGTGCGGCTGCCCTGCTCATGCAGCAGCAGGATATGTCGGCGGAAGACTTCGCGGCCATCCAGCAGGCGCTGGCGGCCCAGAACCAGCAGGCGCCGGCAACGGCGTCCCAGGCCGTGAAGCCAGCTGCCAGGCCGGCCGCTGAAGGCACGGTGACGGTGGAGGTGCAGTCGGCACAGCAGGCGCCGAAGACGCTGGTCGACCAGTCCGCTCTGCTCTCGATGCAGGGTGACGATGCGGCCGAGGATGCCAGCCTGGCCCTGGTGCAGCAGCAGGCCCAGCCGCAGCCGCAGCCGGCCGCGCCAGAGGCCAAATTCGCCGCCGTCCTGCAGGCC
This sequence comes from Ferrovibrio sp., assembly GCF_035304305.1. Lineage (GTDB taxonomy): Bacteria > Pseudomonadota > Alphaproteobacteria > Ferrovibrionales > Ferrovibrionaceae > Ferrovibrio. Next base: position 44,601 of record NZ_DATGQG010000023.1, on the reverse strand, counting down.
CAGAGCGATGCCGCGCCGCAGCCTGCCGCAGCGCAGCCGCACAGCCCGCCACATCTGACCGCCCACGGCGCGCCGCAGGCCGCACAGGCGGCGGCCTCCACGCAGGCCTCGCAGCAGGCGGCGACGCAGACCGCTGCGCGCCATCTGGCCGGATATGTCCCGGCCGGCGAGCAGGTCGCGGTGCAGATCAAGCGCGGCATCGGTGAAGGGCTCGACAGGATCTCCATCCGCCTCGATCCCGGCAGCCTCGGCAAGGTCGAGGTGAAGATGGAAGTCGGTCATGACGGCAAGCTGATGGCCGTCATCGCCGCCGACAAGCCGGAAACCCTCGCCATGCTGCAGCGTGACGCGCAGAGCCTCGATCAGTCGCTGCGCGATGCCGGGCTGAAGACCGGCTCCGACTCGCTGAGCTTCCAGCTGCGCGACCAGAACCAGGCCGGCGAGGGCCGCGACGGGCAGGGCGGCGGCACGCGTCAGCGCGGCCATGCCCATGACGATTATGCCGGTGCCGGCCAGGCCACCGATCCCGCGGCGATTGCCGCCGCCAATGCCCAGCGCGCCGCCGATGCGCGCGGCGGGCTCGACATCCGCATCTGACGCGATCCCAGGAGAAGCGCCATGGTCACCTCCGTCTCCGGAACCGGCACCACGCAGACAGCGGCGGAAAACGCCGGCGTCTCGCTGGCGAAGAATTTCGACATGTTCCTGAAGCTGCTCACCACGCAGCTGAAGAACCAGGATCCGACCTCGCCGATGGACTCCAAGGAGTTCACCAACCAGCTGGTGCAGTTCAGCCAGGTCGAGCAGGCGATCAACCAGAACAAGAATCTGGAGAAGCTGATTGCGATGTTCGAGGCCGAGAAGAGCTCGAACCTCGTCAACTATATCGGCAAGCAGGTGGACCTGGATTCCAACAAGGCGACGCTGACCTCCAATTCGCCGGCGATCTGGTACTACGAGCTGCCGGCCGAAGCCTCCAGCGGGCAGCTGCGTGTCATCGACAAGAACGGCAAGATCGTCCACGTCGCCAACATGCAGACCCAGAAGGGCGAGCATACCTTCCTCTGGGACGGCACGGTGGCCGGCGGCATGAAGGCGCTGGGCGGCGATTACACGCTCGAAGTCGTGGCCAAGGATGCGTCCGGCAACGACATGCAGGCCACGATCATGACCCGCGGCCTCGTCGAGGGCGTCGAACGGATCGACGGCGTCGACTATCTGCTGGTCGATGGCAAGCGGATGGAAGTCGACCAGGTGCTTGCCCTGCGCAGCGCCGGGACGATGCCGACGATCCCGCAGGAGAACGGCTCCTACGTCAACTACATCGGCAAGGACGTCGAATTCTACGGCGAGAACAGCGTCTGCCAGAACGGCAGCGTCCGCTGGTCCTACGGCGTCGGCCATGGCGCGGCGGACGTCACGATCAAGGTCTACGATTCGGACAACAATCTCGTCTACGAGACCACCGGCGACGCCAGCAAGGGCCGCCACGATTTCAGCTGGGATGGCAGCAAGTCCGATGGCACCACCGCCAAGGCCGGAGAGATCTACAAGATCAAGGTCGAGGCGAAGACCGCCGATGGCCAGCCGGTGGGCGTGGATGTTCTTGGCCGCGGCCGGATCGACAGCGTGGCCTTCGAGAATATGCAGGCGATGTTCTCCATTGGCGGCCTGGGCGTTCCGCCGTCATGGGTTCTCGCGGTGCATTCGTAAGCTGCTGTTAACCATTGCGTTTAGGGCTTTGTTAAAAGGCGGAAACCTAGCATGCATCAGGTCCATTCCTTCAATTCGCGAGCGCGGATGCACCCGTCGCAGAATCCGCAAGCCGGTGTCGTCGGCCCCGAGGGTCAGCGTATCACCCTGGAAACCCTTCCCCCGCCGAATACCCGGCGCTGGGTGATCCGCCGCAAGGCGGAAGTGGTGGTGGCTGTCCGCGGCGGACTGCTGACCCTGGAGGACGCCTGCAAGCGCTACTCGCTCACGGTGGAGGAATTCCTGTCCTGGCAGCGCGCCATTGACCAGCATGGCCTGCCCGGGCTGCGCACCACCCGGCTGCAGGATTACCGTGCCGGCAGCCTGAAATCCCCGCCGGCCCGCAGCCGCGCGGCGGAGTAACGGCCGCTGCCGGATTCGCCCGGCAGCTCAGACATTTCTTTCCGGTCACCCCGGTCGGTCAGACAGCCCCGGTAGGCAAATTTTGCCGGGGTGTTAACCTCTTTTTCATTCCGGGTTTCTACCGTGACGCTCGAGGCAGGGGGCACCTGCTGCGAGGCGCCTGGCTGGCGCTCGGGTCATGGGGTGAAGCCGTGAACGGAATTATGACGATGCTGCGCAACATCGGTCCTGCGCGGCTGGCTATGCTGGCGGCAACCGCTGCGGTGCTGATCGGCTTCTTTGTTTTCCTCGGCATCAAGGTCACGCAGCCCAAGATGGTGCTGCTGTACGGCAATCTCGACCTGGAATCCTCGGCCGAGATCGTGAACCGCCTCGAGGCGCAGAAAATCCCCTACCAGCTCGCGTCCAACGGCGCGCAGATCCTGGTGCCGGAAGACCGCATGCTGCGCATCCGCATGCAGCTGGCCGAGTCGGGCCTGCCGTCGGGCGGCAGCGCCGGCTACGAGATCTTCGACAAGGCCAACGCCCTGTCGGCAACCAATTTCATGCAGAACATGAACCACCTGCGCGCGCTGGAAGGCGAACTGGCGCGCACGATCCGCTCGATCGATCAGGTGGCCTCGGCCCGCGTTCACCTCGTCCTGCCGCGCCGCGAAGTCTTCAGCCGCGAGCAGCGGGAGCCTTCGGCCTCGATCATCGTCAAGACCAAGGGCGGCCGGCTCGACCAGCCGCAGGTCCGTGCCATCCAGAATCTCGTCGCCTCGGCCGTACCCGACCTGAAGCCGAGCCGCATCGCCGTGGTGGATGATCGCGGCAACCTGCTGGCGGGCATGCAGGAGGAAGCCGATCCCGCGACGGCGGCGGCCAACCGCCTGGCCGACATGCGGCGCCAGTCGGAAGACCGCCTGCGCAAGAATATCGAGCAGCTGCTGGAGCGCTCGGTCGGCGTCGGCAATGTCCGCGCCGAGGTCTCCGTCGACATGGATTTCGACCGTGTCACCACCAACCAGGAACTCTACGATCCCGATGCCGCGGTGGTGCGCTCGACGCAGACCATCTCGGAAAACAACCAGACCCAGGAAGGCCAGAACGCCGTCACCGTCGCCAACAATCTGCCTGAGGCGCAGGGGCAGGGCGCCGGCGCGCAGGCGACCTCGAATTCCAACCGCACCGAGGAACTCGTCAATTACGAGATCTCCAAGACGGTGCGTACCCAGGTGCGTGAGGCCGGTGTGATCCGCCGCGTCTCGGCGGCCGTGCTGGTCAACCATGTCGTCCTCGTTGACGGCCAGGGCCAGCGCGCCTACCAGCCGCGCAGCCCGGAAGAGCTGCAGCAGCTGACGGCGCTGGTGCGCAACGCGATCGGCTTCGACCAGCAGCGCGGCGACACCGTGGAGGTGGTCTCCATGCGCTTTGCCGAGCCGGGCGACATTCCCGAAGAGGTCGATCCCGCTTCCCTGCCGGTCTTCCTCGGCCTGACCAAGGCCGAGCTGTTCAAGATCGGCGAGATTGCCGGCTATGTGCTGCTCGGCCTGCTGGCGATGCTTCTGGTGGTGCGCCCGCTGATCCGCCGCGTTCTGGAAGCCTCCAAGGAGAGCGAGGACATTCCGCCGGGCATGCTGACGCCGATGCAGCCGGCCCTGCCGATGGTGGTGGGTGGCGCGCCGATCGCCGAACTGCCGGCCGCGCCGGACATGGGCATGGCGCCGCCGACGCCCGGCATCGAATCGATGATCGACATCGCCCGCATCGAGGGCCAGGTGAAGGCCTCCTCGCTGAAGAAGATCGGCGAGATCGTCGACAAGCATCCCGAGGAAGCGGTCTCGATCATCCGCAACTGGCTCTACCAGGCGACGTAACGGCAGAGCGGGCAGGAGCGCGCCATGGCAAGTGAAAAGGATTTCCGCCAGCTGAAGGGCCCCGACAAGGCGGCCATGCTGATGCTGGCCCTCGGCGAGGAGCATTCGGCCAAGCTCTGGCCGCTGCTGGACGACGAGGAAATCAAGGAAATCTCGCAGAACATGGCCAATCTCGGCGCCGTCAGCTCCGAGATCGTCGAAAAGCTGTTCCTGGAATTCGTCAACAACTTCTCCTCCACGGGCTCGCTGACCGGTACCTTCGACAGCACCGAACGCCTGCTGCTGAAGGCGCTGCCCAGCGAGCGCGTCAACCAGATCATGGAGGAAATCCGCGGTCCCGCCGGCCGCACCATGTGGGACAAGCTCGCCAACGTGAACGAAAGCGTGCTGGCGAATTACCTGAAGAACGAATACCCGCAGACGGTCGCCGTCGTGCTGTCCAAGATCCGGCCCGAACATGCCGCCCGCGTGCTGGCGGCCCTGCCGGAGGAATTCTCGATGGAAGTCGTCATGCGCATGCTGCGCATGGAGGCCGTGCAGAAGGAAGTCCTCGACAAGGTCGAACAGACGCTGCGCACGGAATTCATGTCGAACCTGGCGCGCACCAACCGGCGCGACGCCCACGAGATGATGGCGGAAATCTTCAACAGCCTCGACCGCAACACCGAGGCGCGCTTTCTCGCCGCGCTGGAAGAGCGCAGCCGCGACGCAGCCGAACGCATCAAGGCGCTGATGTTCACCTTCGAGGACCTGATAAAGCTGGATCCCTCGGGCGTGCAGACGCTGCTCAAGAACGTCGAGAAGGAAAAGCTCGGCCTCGCCCTCAAGGGCGCCTCCGAGACCCTGCGCGACCTGTTCTTCTCCAACATGTCCGAACGCGCTGCCAAGCTGCTGCGCGAGGAAATGGAATCGATGGGGCCGGTGCGCCTCAAGGATGTCGACGAGGCGCAGATGATCATGGTCAACACCGCCAAGGAACTGGCGGCGAAGGGCGAGATCATGCTGGCCGACAACAAGGGCGAAGACGAACTCATCTACTGAGGACGGCAGGCGTAAGCATTCATGGCAAGCAAGGCGAAATATCTGTTCGACATGCCCTTCGACGGCTCGAAGCCGCGCGTCGAACGTTCCTATGCGCCGAAGCCGCCGCCGCCGAAATTCTCCGCCGAGGACATCGAGGCGGCCCGGATCGCCGCCCGCGCCGAGGGCGAGGCGGCCGGTCGCGAGGCTGCCTATGGCGAGCACCAGCACAATCTGGAGCAGGCGCTGCAGGCCATCGCGGCGGCCCTGGCCGACATAGCCGGTGCCGAGGAACGCTCGCGTATCGCCGCGCGCAAGGAAGCCGTCGAGCTGGCGGCGGCGATCGCCCGCAAGCTGGCCGGCCGCCTGATCGCGCGCCAGCCGCAGGTGGAGGTCGAAGCCCTCGTGCTGCGCTGCATGGATGACATGCGTGACGAGCCGCGCCTGGTGGTGCGCGCTGCCGAGTCGGTGGTGGAGCTGCTGAACCAGCGCGTGGATCAGCTGGTCGCCCAGTCGGGCTTCGGCGGCAAGGTCGTGCTGGTGCCGGATGCCGCCATGGCGCCGACGGACTGCCGCGTGGACTGGGCCGACGGATCGGCCGAACGGCAGCAGAAACTGCTGGAACAGGAAGTCGACCAGGCGGTCGAACGCTATGTCGCCGGGCTGCAGGGGCAGCTTGGCGAGCCGCAACCGTAATTCGTTCGCCGCGTCACGGCCGCGGCGGGAGGTGTGAGTATGGCTGAGAACGAAGATCTCGAACTGAAGGACCTCGACCAGGGTCCGGGGATGATGGATGAGGACGACCCGCTTGCGGCACGCACGGCGGCCGACCTGCAGGCCGTCTTCGACATCCCGGTGCATGTCTCGGCGGTGCTCGGCAAGGCCAACATGCAGGTCAGCCAGCTGCTGAAGCTGGGGCGCGGCGCGGTGGTCGAGCTCGACCGCAAGGTCGGCGAGGCGATCGATATCTATGTCAACAACCGGCTGGTGGCGCGCGGCGAGGTGGTGGTGGTGGAAGACCGCCTCGGCGTGACCATGACGGAAATCATCAAGGGCGGACGCAGCGGCTGATGCCGCGGCAGGATTAAGAGGCTTCGGGGCGGATCATGCGGCTGATCATCATCGGGACGCTTAACGGGCAGATCGGCGCGGCAACGCGTATCGCGCTGCAGCGCGGCGCCAAGGTGTCGCAGGTCGAGGATATCGAACAGGCGCTGAATGCGCTGCGGGCCGGCCGCGGTGCCGATCTCGCCATGATCGACGTCAGCCTGGACGTGAAGCATCTGGTCGAAAGCCTGAAGCTGGAGCGCATCAATCTGCCGGTCGTGGCCTGCGGCATCGGCAACGACGCGCGCGCCGCCGTGGCTGCCATCCGCGCCGGCGCCAAGGAATACCTGCCGCTGCCGCCCGAGCCCGATCTCATTGCCGCCGTGCTGGAGGCGGTGACGGAAGACAGCCACCAGATGCTGTTCCGCGATCCCTCCATGGGGCAGGTGGTCAAGCTGGCGGAGCAGATCGCGCCGAGTTCGGCCTCGGTGCTGATCACCGGCGAGAGCGGCACCGGCAAGGAAGTGATGGCGCGCTTCATCCATGCGCGTTCGCCGCGCAGCGACCGGCCCTTCGTCTCGGTCAACTGCGCCGCGATCCCCGACACCCTGCTGGAATCGGAGCTGTTCGGTCACGAGAAGGGTGCCTTCACTGGCGCCGTCGCCCGCCGTCTCGGCAAGTTCGAGGAGGCCAACGGCGGCACCCTGCTGCTGGACGAAATCAGCGAGATGGACGTGCGCCTGCAGGCCAAGCTGCTGCGCGCCATCCAGGAGCGCGAGATTGACCGCATCGGCGGCAGCAAGCCGGTCAAGGTCGATATCCGCGTGATCGCCACCTCGAACCGCAATCTCGCTGACGAGGTCGCGAAGGGCACTTTCCGCGAAGACCTTCTGTTCCGCCTCAACGTCGTCAATCTCAAGCTGCCGCCGCTGCGCAGCCGTCCGGCCGATGTCGAGCTGCTGGCGACGCATTTCATCAAGAAATACGCCGAGGCCAACGGCGTGCCGGAGCGCCCGCTGGCGCCGGAGACGCTGGACGCGCTGCGCAAGGCACCCTGGCGCGGCAACGTGCGCGAGCTCGAGAACACCATGCACCGCGCCGTGCTGCTCGCCACCGGCGCGCAGATCGAGCTGGGCGACATCCGCCTGCCCGACGGCACGGCCCTGGCCGACGCGGTCGGCGGCGGCGCCGCGGCTGCCACCGGCGCTGCGGGAGAGGCATCGGCCGGTTCGCTGGTCGGCCGCACCGTGGCCGATGTCGAGCGCGACCTGATCATCGATACGCTGAAACACTGCCTGGGCAATCGGACGCATGCCGCGAACATCCTCGGCATCTCGATCCGCACGCTGCGCAACAAGCTGAAGCAGTATACCGACGAAGGCCTGGTCATTCCGGCCGCCAACGAGGGGACACGGGCAACGGCCTGACCGCCGTCCGCCTGCAGGGGGTAAGGAGCAAGCATGGCTGAGAACGCGCCGGCAGAGATGCCTGCAACGCCGCTGACCGGCGGTGGCAGCGTGTCCAGCCTGTTCGGCCGCTTCAGGCTCGGCGCCCATGGCGACATCATGCTCGCCATCGGCATCATGGCGATCCTGTCGGTTCTCATCCTGCCGATGCCGACCTGGATGCTCGACATCGCGCTGGCGGTGTCGATCACCGCGTCGGTGATGGTCATGATGACCTGCCTGTTCATCCAGCGGCCGCTGGAATTCTCCAGCTTCCCGACCGTTCTGCTGATCACCACCATGCTGCGCCTGGCGCTGAATCTGGCGTCGACGCGCCTAATCCTCGGCAATGGTCATGAAGGAACCGATGCCGCCGGTCATGTGATCGAGGCCTTCGGCCAGTTCGTCATGAGCGGCAACCTGGTGATCGGCATCATCGTTTTCGCGATCCTGGTGATCGTGAACTTCGTCGTCATCACCAAGGGTTCGGGCCGCATCGCCGAGGTCTCGGCGCGCTTCACCCTGGATGCCATGCCGGGCAAGCAGATGGCGATCGACGCCGATCTGTCCGCGGGGCTGATCGACGAGGCGACGGCGCGCACCCGCCGCAAGGAACTGGAGGATGAGTCCAGCTTCTTCGGCTCCATGGACGGTGCCTCGAAATTCGTCCGCGGCGACGCCGTGGCCGGCCTGCTGATCACCTTCATCAACCTGATCGGTGGCATCCTGATCGGCGTCCTGCAGAACGACATGACGTTTGCCGCGGCAGTGGGCACCTATTCAATCCTCACCGTGGGTGACGGCCTGGTGTCGCAGATCCCGGCGCTGATCATCTCGGTGGCCGCCGGTATCATGGTGTCCAAGGGCGGCGTGACCGGCTCTACCGACAAGGCGCTGTCCGCGCAGCTCTCCTCGGTCAAGGGACTGGGCATGTCGGCTGTCCTGGCGCTGGCCTTCGCGCTCATCCCGGGCATGCCCTTCATGCCGTTCATGGTGTTGGCCATCGTCATGGGCGGCCTGGCCTATCTTGCCTGGGAGCAGGAGAAGAAGGCGGCAGCCGCGGCCTTCGTGCCGCCGCCGGCCCCGCCGGCGCCGGTCAATCCGCTGGACGAGCCGGTGACCAATGCGCTGGCGATCGATGACCTGCGCCTCGAGCTTGGTTTCAGCCTCCTGCCGCTGATCAACGACGCGCGCGGCTATCGCCTGACCGACCAGATCAAGGCGCTGCGCCGGCAGATCGCGATCGACATGGGCTTCATCATGCCCAGCGTGCGCATCCTCGATAACATGCAGCTGCCGGGCACGACCTACGTCATCCGCGTCAAGGAAGTGGAGGCCGCCCGCGGCGAGGTGAAGCCGAACATGCTGCTGGTGATGGACCCGCGCGGCGAGCGGATCGCGCTGCAGGGCCAGGAAACCATCGAGCCGACCTTCGGCCTGCCGGCCATGTGGGTCGACGAGGCCCTGCGCGACGAGGCGATGTTCCGCGGCTACACCGTGGTCGACCCCGGCACCGTCATCACCACCCATCTCACCGAGGTGGTGAAGGACAACATGCCGGACCTGCTCAGCTTCGCCGAGACTCAGAAGCTGATCGAGGAGCTGAAGAAGACCAACGACAAGCTGGTCATGGAGGTTCTGCCCAACCGCATCAACGTGAACGGCATCCAGCGCGTGCTGCAGAACCTGCTGGCCGAGCGCGTGTCGATCCGCGACTTCGCCACCATCCTCGAGGCGATCGCCGAAGCCACCGGCTATACCCAGAGCATCACCCAGATCACCGAGCATGTCCGCTCGCGGCTGGCGCGGCAGATCTCGAATGCCAATGTCAGCCCCGACGGGTTCATTCCGCTGGTGACGCTGTCGCCGCAATGGGAGCAGAATTTCGCCGAGGCGCTGATCGGGCAGGGCGAGGAGCGCCAGCTCAGCATGCAGCCGAGCAAGCTGCAGGACTTCATCGCCCAGGTGCGCCAGACCTTCGAGCGTCTGGCGGGCGAGGGCCATATGCCGGTACTGCTGACCAGCCCCACCATCCGGCCCTATGTGCGCTCCATCATCGAGCGTTTCCGGCCGGCGACGGTCGTGATGTCGCAGCAGGAAATCCATCCGAAGGCCAAGCTTCGGACGGTGGGGCAGATCTGAGGGCTTAGGCGATGCGGCTGAAGACCTTCCAGGCGGCAACCATGAGCGAGGCGATGGACCTCGTGCGCCAGACGCTGGGCGACGAGGCGATCATCGTTTCGACGCTGACGCACCGCAATGGCGGCGTCGAGATCACCGCCGCGCTGGAGCAGCATGTCGAGGACGACTTCGTCACCAGCGGCGCGCAGAGCCTGCGCTACGGCGAGGGCAATGGCCGGCTGTTCGTTCCCGATGAGGATTTCGGCGGCGGCATCGAGCAGACGGTGGAGCTCATCCGCACCGTGCTGGCCTGGCATGGCGTGCCATCGCGCACGGCCGACCGCCTGGTCCAGGGCGTGCAGCGGGTCGGCCTCGACGATCCCGTGGGCGTGCTGGCCGAGGCGCTGGACGAGATGTACCGCTTCCCGGGCCTCAGCACCGACAACCGCCCGCTGATCGTCATCGGCCCGCCCGGCAGCGGCAAGACGATCGCGACGGCGAAGCTGGCCGCGCGCTGCGTGATGGAGCGCCGGCCGGTGCAGGTAATCTCCTGCGACGTCAGCCGGGCGGCAGCCGGCGACCAGCTGGCCGCGCTCTGCGGCATCATGAAGGCGCCGTTCACCGAGGCCGCCGACGCCGCGGAACTCGAACGCACCGTCGATGCCGCCCCCGGCGATGCCAAGCTGCTGATCGACACCGCCGGCATCAACCTGCATTCGTCCGCCGAACGAAAGGCGCTGAAGGAAATCATCCAGGCGAGCGGGGCCGAACCCGTCGCCGTCTTTGCCGCCGGCATGGATGCCATGGAGACCGGCGAGCTGGCCGCGCAGGCGGTGGCGCTCGGTGCGCGCCGCTATGTCGCCACGCGGCTGGATACGGCGCGGCGCCTGGGCGGACTGCTCGCGGCCGCCGATCTCGGCGGCCTGGCCTTTGCCGATGCCGGTGCCAGCCCCTTCGTCGGCAAAGGCTTCGAACGCCTCGACGCGCTCGCGCTGGCCCATCGCCTGCTGGCCGATCCCGATGCGGCCGCTTCCGACGAGACCGCACCTGACGACCACATTCATTTGAAACCCGCTGCACTGAAGGCCGCCGAATGACCGGGACCATCATGACGACATCCACGCCTCCGACCACCCAGAGACCCGCCCGCCATCCGGCGGCGGCGCTGCGACAGCCCCATGTGATCGCCATCGCCTCGGGCAAGGGCGGTGTGGGCAAGACCTGGCTGTCCGTTACCCTGGCGCACTGCTTCGCGCGGCAGGGCCAGCGTGTGCTGCTCTTCGACGGCGATATCGGCCTGGCGAATGTGGACATCCAGCTCGGCCTGATGCCGGATCGCGACCTGGGCAGCGTGATCGCCGGCCGTTTCAGCATCGCCGAGGCCATCATGCCGTCCGAGGCCGGTTTCGACATCATCGCCGGCAAGTCGGGTTCCGCGTCGCTGGCGACGCTCGACCAGGCGGCGCTGACCGATCTGCGCGACGAGCTGATGCAGGTGGCGAAAAGCTACGACCGGGTGATCATCGACCTCGGCGCCGGTGTGGACGGTGTGGTGCGCACCTTCTCGGCGGCGGCCGGCATCACGCTGGTGGTGACCAATGACGAGCCGACCGCGCTGACCGACGCCTATGCCTATATCAAGCTGGCGCGCATGGCCGACCGCAACGCCGATGTCCGCGTCGTGGTCAATATCGCGCCGACCACGCGCGAGGGCGAGCGCACCCATGCCAAGCTGAACAAGGCATCGGAGAATTTCCTGAAATACTCGCCGCCGCTGGCCGGCGTGATCCGCCGCGACGACAAGGTGCGGGATGCGATCCGCAACCAGGTGCCGCTGCTGACGCGCCATCCGATGTGCGAGGCGGCGGAGGACGTGGAAGCGCTGGCGGCGAGCCTGACGCGCGTGCCGCACGCGGCGCGGCTCTGAGCCGTGATGCCGGACCGGGTGATTCGCCATGAGCGACATCGGTCCGGTCGTTCCGCCGTCCGTTCCGCCGGCCACAACACCGGCGGCCGGTAGCCCGCCGGCATCGCCGTCGCCGCAGCCGGTTCCGCAACAGCATGCTCCGCAGCAACCCGCTCCGCAGCAACCCGCCCCGCAGCAATCCGTCCCGCCGTCGCCGACCGGTCAGGCTGGCGGGCAGCCGCCGCCCAATCCGCAGCAGCCGCCGGCTGCAACACCGACCGGCGCCGATCCGGCGGCGCAGATTTCCGCCGCCCTGCGTGAACTGGCCCAGGGCGGCCAGATCACCGCGACCGTGGTGGCACGCGACCAGGCGGCGCTGCTGGTGCGCACGGCGGCCGGCGCCACGCTGGCGCTGAACAATCTCGCCGCGGCGCTCGAACAGGCCAATGTCGCGGTCCTGAACGCGGCGCTGAAGCTTCAGCTCAATCCGGCCAGCCCGAACCAGGCGACCGTCACCCATGCGAATGGCGCCAGCCTGCAGCCGCCGCTGCAGGCCATGGTACAGCCGCCCAGCGCGGCGCAGATGCAGCTTGCGGCCAGTCCGCCGCTGCCGTCCGCCGCCCTGCCACCGGCCAGCCTGCCGCAGCCGGGCCAGACGCTGTCGGCCACGGTGACCGCGCCGCCGCCCGCACCGGCGGCGGCATCCGGTGCGACACCGCCGCCGATGCAGACTCTGCCGCCGGGCAGCCAGCTGCAGCTGGTGGTGAAATCCGTGTCGCCGCCGGCTTCGGTCCAGCAGCCTGCAGCACCGGCACCCGTTGCGCCGCAGGCCGCGGCGCCCACCGCGCCGACCGCGACGCCCGCTGCCCCGCCGGTCGCGCAGGCACCGGTGTCGCCGCTGCCGAATGTTGCCCTTGAGACGCGTCCGACACTGCCGAATGCGTCACTGGCATCGCCACAGCCGCCGGCTGCTGCGTCTCCAGCCGCGATGGCGCAGCAGAGTGCGGCGCCCCGCGCGATGCCGCCGCAGATCACCGGTATCGTTTCGGGCCAGGGGCAACCCGGGCAGGTGCCCGTCTCGACGCCGCAGGGCGTGCTGTCGCTCAGCCTGCCGCAGCCGCTGCCGCCCGGCACGCAGATCTCGTTCGAGCTCGCCGCGCTGGTGCGCCCGTCGGCCCAGGCGACACAGGTCGGTCCGGCGCCGCTGGCCGGTGTGCTGAGCCGGCTGCAGGGCGAATGGCCGGTCCTGCAGCAGACGCTCGATGCCCTGCGTGCCGCCGATCCCGCGCTGGCGCAGCGGCTGCAGGCCGATCTGCTGCCGCAGCCCAATGCGCGGCTGGCCTCGACCGCGCTGCAGTTCATGGCTGCCGCGGCGATCGGTTCGGCGCAGGCCTGGCTGGGCGCGGAGGCTGCGCGCAAGCTCGAACAGGCGGGCAGAAGCGATCTGCTGCGCCGGCTGGACGACGATTTCCGCGAGCTCGGGCGGCTTAACCAGCGCCAGGGCGACAGCGACTGGCAGGCGCTGGTCATGCCGATGCTGGTCGGCGGCCGGGTTGAGCCGATCCACATCTTCATGCGGCGGCGGCGCGACCCGAAGCGGCAACAGCAGCAGACCCGCTTCATCATCGATTTCGACCTCGAAAGCACCGGCCCGATCCAGTTCGACGGCTTCGTCGGCGCAAAGCAGCTCGATCTCATCCTGCGCTCGGAAAGCGAATTCGGCCCCGCCTTCCGCCTCGACGTGACGGAGATCTTCACCAGCGCGCTGGAGGTCACCGGCATGACCGGCAGCATCCGCTTCCACGATCGCGAGAAGCCGCTGGCCTGGCCGAGTCCCGAGCTCGAAGCCGCGGGGCCGAGCACCGAGGTGAAGGCCTGAGCCTTCGCGGAAGATGGCCGCAAGAAGCGGGATGCACTTTGCGCGCGGCTGCCCTATAAGCCATCAATGTCTCAGCAGATGGATAACCGCGCCTGGGCGGGATTGCTGTTCCTCTCGGTGCTGTGGGGCGGCTCGTTTTTCTTCGTCGGCGTGGCGGTCACGGAAGTCCCGCCGCTCACCATTGCCGCGATCCGCGTGCTGCTGGCGGCTGTCATACTGCAGATCGTGCTGCGGCTCTCCGGGCTGGTCCTGCCCTGGCGGCGCGAGGTCTGGCAGGGCTTCCTCGTCTCGGGCCTGCTCAACAACGCCATTCCCTTCAGCCTGTTCTTCTGGGCGCAGAGCCAGATCCCGAGCGGCCTCGCCTCGATCCTCAACGCGATGACGCCGATCTTCACGGTGCTGGTGGCGCATGTCTTCACCGCGGACGAGAAGCTGACGCCGCCCCGGCTGCTGGGCGTGCTGATCGGCTTCACCGGCGTCACGGTGATGATCGGCACCGATCTGCTGTCGGGCATCGGCCATAACGTGCTGGCGCAGGGCGCCTGCCTGCTGGCGACCCTTTCCTATGCCCTCGGCGCGGTCTACAGCCGCCGCTTTTCGCGGCTCGGCGTGGCGCCGATGCAGGTGGCCGGCGGCCAGTTCATCGCTTCCTCGGCGATCCTGGTGCCGCTGGCGCTTCTGGTCGAGCAGAGCTGGCAGATCGCGACGCCGTCCTGGCCGGCCATCGCGGCGATCGTCGCGCTTGCGGTGCTCTCCACCGCCCTTGGCTTCGTGATCTACTTCCGCGTCATGACGGTGGCCGGCAGCAACGTCAACCTGGTCACCCTGCTGGTGCCGGTCAGCGCCATCCTGCTCGGCGCGCTGGTGCTGGGCGAGCAGCTGGCGCCGCGCCATTTCGCCGGCATGGCGATCATCGCGCTCGGCCTCCTCGCCATCGACGGGCGGGTATTGTCTCTTATCCGTCGCTCGCGGGCCTGACGGGCATATTCAGCCCGGCGTGTTCTCCGGCGCTTCCTGCCGGCGGCGGAAGCCCTGCAGGCCGGCCTCGTCCATCTCGGCCTGTTCGCGGCGCTCCTGCTTCTGGCGCTCGCGGCGCTCCCAGTTCTCGAGCACGAGTTCGTATTTCTTCAGCTCGCGGAAGGCGGCGTTGACCTCTTCCTGGGCCGCGGCGATGCGGTCGATCACCTCCTCGCGCGAGGCTTCCAGATTGGCGCGGCGCTCGCGGTTGGCCTTGCGGTAATTGGCGAAGCCGAGGCTGGCCTCGTAATGCTGCGTCGCGACCTTGCGCTCGTGTTCCAGTTCCTCGTCCAGCTTCACCATCTGGCGCTCGATGCCGCTGCGCAGGATCTCGAGGTCGACGACGATGCGCCGACGCTCGTCCAGGCGCCATTTCCACAAACGGATCAGTCCATCCACGCCGCGCATCTGCCGTTACCTCAGTTCGCGGCTTCGCCTTCGAGGAAGATTTCTGCCAGCCGGGCATAGCCCGAGGCGAGGTCGGCGCGTTCGGTCTTCTGCTGCTTGAGGAAGGCCTCCAGCAGCGGCTGGTAACGGATCGCCTCGTCCACCTTGGGATCGGAGCCCATGCGATAGGCGCCGAGCCGGATCAGCTCGGCCATGTCGTCATAGGTCGCCATCAGCTGCCGCGCCCGCGTCACCAGCATGTTCTCGTCTTCGGTGTTGCAGCCCGGCATGGTTCGGGAGATCGAGCGCAGGATGTTGATTGCGGGATAGCGGCCGCGCTCGGCGATGCTGCGCTCCATGACGATATGGCCGTCGAGAATGCCGCGGGTGGCGTCAGCGATCGGCTCGTTATGGTCGTCGCCATCCACCAGTACCGTGAAGAGTCCGGTGATGCTGCCATCGCCGGTGCCGGGGCCGGCGCGTTCCAGCAGGCGCGGCAGTTCGGCAAAGGTGGTCGGCGGATAGCCCTTAGTGGTCGGCGGTTCGCCGCCGGAGAGGCCGATCTCGCGCTGCGCCATGGCGAAGCGGGTGACCGAGTCCATCAGGCAGAGCACCTGCAGCCCCTGGTCGCGGAAGTATTCGGCGACGGCAAGGGTCATGTAGGCGGCCTGGCGGCGCACCAGCGCCGGCTCGTCCGAGGTCGCGACCACGATCACGGTGCGCGCGAGGCCCGCCTCGCCGAGATCGTCCTCGATGAATTCCTGCACCTCGCGGCCGCGCTCGCCGATCAGGCCGACCACGTTCACGTCGGCCTCGGTGTAGCGCGCCATCATCGAGAGCAGCACCGACTTGCCGACGCCGGAACCGGCGAAGATGCCCATGCGCTGGCCGCGGCAGCAGGAAATGAAGGTGTTGATCGAGCGCACGCCGAGATCGATCTTGCGGCCGACCCGCTTGCGCGAATTGGCCGGCGGCGGGTTGGCCCGCAGAGGATAGGGGCGGGTGCCGTTGGCGAGCGGCAGGCCGCCGTCGAGCGGGCGGCCGAGGCCGTCGATCACGCGGCCGAGCCAGCTGTGGTCGGGATAGATCACCGGCTGGTCCTCGGCCACCACGGCGCGGCAGCCCAGTCCGACGCCTTCCAGCGAGCCATAAGGCATCAGCAGGGCGCGGTTCTGGCGGAAGCCGACCACTTCGCATTCCACCTCGCGATGGTCGCGGGTGGCGACCCGGACCCGGCTGCCGATGGAGAGATAGCGTTCGACGCCGGCAATCTCGACCAGCAGGCCCTGGATGGACGTCACCCGGCCGGTGAAATTCACGTCCTTGATCCGGTCGAGGTCCATCAGGAGAGAGTGCATCGGCGGCCTGGCGTTAACGGAATGGCGTCAAGAAAAAGAGCCTACAGGTCAAAGCCTTAATTGCGGGTAAAGCCGGCCGTCCGGCGCGGAAAACCGGGCCTGATTGAGACCCGTTAACCTTTACGAATCTTAATATGAATCGCTTCCGCGCGCCTGCTACACCCCGAATTGTCCGAAGGACATTAACTTTATTTATTAACCATGGTAAATTGCCCGGCGATTCGGGCAGGCCAGCTGGGGGGTGCCATGCGAGTACTGCTGATTGAAGACGATGCCGCCATGGCGAAAAGCATCGAGATGATGCTCGGCCAGGAAGGCTTCAACGTTTACAAGACGGAATACGGCGAAGAGGGTCTCGACCTCGGCAAGCTGTACGACTACGACATCATCGTCCTCGACCTCAATCTTCCCGACATGCACGGCTACGACGTGCTGAAGAAGCTGCGCGCGGCAAAGGTGAATACGCCGATCCTGATTCTCTCGGGGATGGGCGAGGCGGACAAGAAGGTGAAGGGCCTCGGCTTCGGCGCCGACGACTACCTCACCAAGCCCTTCAACAAGGACGAGCTGGTTGCCCGCATCAATGCCATCGTGCGGCGCGCCAAGGGCCATTCCCAGTCGGTGATCAAGACCGGCAAGCTGACCGTCAACCTCGACGCCAAGTCGGTCGAGGTGGAAGACGGCCGCCTGCATCTCACCGGCAAGGAATATGCCATGCTCGAGCTGCTGTCGCTGCGCAAGGGCACGACGCTGACCAAGGAGATGTTCCTGAACCATCTCTATGGCGGCATGGACGAGCCGGAACTGAAGATCATCGACGTCTTTATCTGCAAGCTGCGCAAGAAGATCGCGGCTGCGACCGGCGGCGAGAATTACATCGAGACGGTCTGGGGCCGCGGCTATGTGCTGCGCGACCAGGTCGAGCCGGTGCCTTCCAGCAAACGCCAGATGGCGATGGCGCGGTAGGCACAGCATCGCGTGAGTTTGAAAAAGCCGGCTTCATGCCGGCTTTTTTTATCGCCGCAGATCCGGCCAGAAGCGGGCGTCGGCGCGGGCCAGGCCGCCGCTCAGGCCCACCGGTGTGCCATCGGCGCGCCAGCAGGCGGCGCCGGTCATCGTGCCGTCGTCATGGAAGGCGATGGCATTCATGCCGCCACCGACATGCGGCACCGTCACCACGTCATGGCCGCGTTCCCGCAGCGCCTCCCGCACCGCCGGCGCGAAGCCCTCCTCGACTTCCACGGTCTGGCCCTGGGTCCAGAGCCGCGGAGCCTCGACAGCCTCCTGCAGGCTCATGCCGTGGTCGATCAGGTTGATCACCGCCTGCATGGCCGAGCCGAAGATGCGCAGGCCGCCGGGCAGGCCAAGCGCGAAGGCCGGTTTCCCGTCCTTCAGCGCGATCAGCGGCGCCTGGCTGGTGGTGATGCGTTTGCCCGGCTGCACCGACAGCGCTTTGCCGGGATGCGGGTCGAACAGGTACATGTAGTTGTTCGGGATGATACCGGTGCCGGGCAGGATGAAGCGCGCGCCGAACAGCGAATTGATCGTCTGCGTCGTGCTGATCACATGACCGTCGCGGTCGGCGACGGTGACATGGGTGGTGTTGGCGGATTCCCCGGCAGCGACCCCCGCACTCCAGCTTTGCGCCCTTCCGAGGTCGATGCTGGCCCGCCGCTCGGCGGCATAGTCTTTCGAGATCAGCCTCTCCACCGGCACCTGGACGAAGGCGGGATCGGCGGTGGCCGCGGCGCGGTCGGCGAAAGCGATCTTCAGCACCTCGGCGACCAGATGCAGATGGTCAGCCGAGCCGAAGCCCATGGCGGCGATGTCATACCCTTCCAGGATGTTGAGCATCTGCAGCACATGCACGCCGCCCGATGACGGCGGCGGCGGGCCGACGATCTCGAAGCCGCGATAGGGACCGCGCACCGGCGCGCGCTCGACGGTGCGGTAAGCGGTCAGGTCGTCAAGCGTGAGGAAGCCGCCGGCCTGCGCGATCGCCGCCGTGACGCTTCGCCCCAGCGTACCGCCATAGAGGATATCCGCACCCTCGCGGGCAATGCCGCGCAGGGTCCCCGCATAGTCGCTCTGCACCAGCCGGTGCCCCGCCGGAGCCGGCTTGCCACCGGGGAGATAAAGCCGCGCGATCTCGGCATCGCGCGCCAGATCGGCGGCGCATTCCTCGATGCAGGAAGACAGATAGGGCGTGACCGCGAAGCCGCGCGAGGCATGGCGTATGGCCGGATCGATCACGTCGCCGAGCGGCAGGCGGCCGAAGCGTGCCAGCGTCTCGCACCACGCTTTCAGATTGCCCGGCGCGGCGACCGCCCGGGGGCCGACGGCATTCTCGCGGCCTTCGGTTTCCAGATAGTCCGGTCCGGGCATGTCGCTGACCGGGCGATACGTGTCCGGGCCGGTGGCGGCCGGTGCGGTGCTCAGGCCGTCGATCACGGTATGCGTGCCGTCGGGCAGGCGGATATGCGCCATGCCGCCGCCGAAGATGCCAACCATCATCGGCTCGACGACGGTAAGCGTGAACAGCGCGGCAATCGCTGCATCCACTGCATTGCCCCCGGCTGCCAGCATCTCGGCGCCGGCTGCCGACGCCAGCGGATGATTGGTCACTACCATGCCGCGGCTGGAGGTCGCCGGCTGCTTCTCGCACCGGAAGGGCGATGCCGCCCGGGCCCGCCAGCTCATGGCGCAAACCGCAGGGCGAGCGTGGTGGCCGTCGGTTCCGCCTGCAGCCGATAGCTGACGGAAGCGGCAAGACGGACGGCGTAGCGTGCCATGGCGCCATGCGGTTCGCGCGGCGGCGCGGCGCCGCCGTCCAGCGCCGCCGCCACTTCCTCGGTCCAGCGCAGCATGGGCCCCTGCGCCTCGATCTGCCATGCGGTCCCGTTCGGCAGCAGGGCCATGCTGCCGCCGCGCGGCAGCGCCTGGGCCGCCAGCGCGAGACCGATCAGCAGGGCCTTGCCCAGCGGCTTCGGCAGGCTCTGCGCCGTCGCATCGGGCGTGCTGACCGCAACCTTGCCGCCGGCGAAATAGTCCCTGGCGACGCGGTTCAGCTCCTCGAGGCCCATCGGCTCGTCCGTGCCGCCCGAGGCGCCCAGCGCGAAGCGGAAGAAGGCCAGCCGTCGCGCGGCGTCACTAGCCGATTGTGCGATCAGGCCGAAGGCCTCGTCGCGCATTGCCGGATCGGTCTCCTCGGCCAGCAGTTCGACGCCGTTGTTGATCGCGCCGATGCTGCCGGCCAGGTCATGGCACAGGCGCGAGCAGATCAGGGCGACAAGATCGAGGTCGTCGGCGGACATCCGTCATTCTCCGGCAAATCGCAGAATCTACAAATCACGGCGCTGCATGGTGGCAGGACACTGCAACCCTGTCTAAGATGGATGCTGCATGCGATCAACGGCAAGCCGACAGGAATGACGATGCTGGCGCCCTATGCTCCGGGCGACTGGGTGGAAAACCCGCTTGAGCCCGACTGGGGTCCCGGACAGGTGCAGTCTGCCATCGGTGCGCGTGTGACCGTGAATTTCCTTCATGCCGGCAAGCGGCTGATCAACACCGATCAGGTGCCGCTCGTGACGATCGACGAGCCCGACGACGCGGCATGACGGACTCTGAAATCGAACAGCTCGGCCCGGCCCTCCTGACGCTCGCCTATGATGCGGGGCGGGCCGTGATGGCGGTCTATGCCACCGAATTCGAGCGGCGGGTGAAGGACGATCACAGTCCGGTGACCGATGCCGACGAAGCGGCGGAAGAGATCATCCTGGCCGGCCTTGATCGCCTCACGCCGGGCATGCCGGTGATCGCCGAGGAAATGGCCGCCGCCGGCCGGTTGCCGGCCATCGGTGAGGGGCCGTTCTGGCTGGTGGATCCCCTGGACGGCACGCGCGAATTCATCGCCCGCAACGGCGAGTTCACCGTCAACATCGCGCTGGTCTGCGAGGCAAAGCCGCGCCTTGGCGTGGTGCTGGCGCCGGCGCAGCGCAACACCGCCTGGCTCGGCCGGCCCGGCGGTGCCTTCCGCTTCACCGCGCCGGACTCCGTCGGCGAGCCGGTCGCCGCGCGCGTGGCGCCACCCTTCGCTGCGGTGGCGCTGGTCAGCCGCTCCCATCGCGAGAAGGAAGTCGAGGCCTGGCTGGCGCGGCAGGACCGGGTGCAGACGGCCTCCGTCGGCTCGTCGCTGAAATTCTGCCGCATCGCCGAAGGCGCGGCCGACTTCTATCCGCGCTTCGCCTCCATCTCGGAATGGGATACCGCCGCGGGTCAGGCGGTGCTTGAGGCGGCCGGCGGCGAAGTGGTGACCTGGGACGGCAAGCCGCTCACCTACGGCAAGCCGGGTTTCCGCAATCCCGGTTTTCTCGCCAGGGGCCGCAGCTGATCAGCTGATCGCCACGTCCACCAGGATGGCGGAGAAATGGCAGGCGGCTGCCGCGAGCACGAAGATGTGCCAGATCGCCGTCTGGTAGGGCAGTCGTTCCCAGAGATGGAAGATGACGCCGAGGCTGTAGAGCGCGCCACCGGTGCTCAGCAGGATAAGTCCCGCGGTTGAGGCGCCGTTCAGCAGCGGCTCGAAAGCCACCACGACGCTCCAGCCCAGCAGCAGATAGGCCACCACCGACAGGCCGTCATAGCGCAGGGGATAGCAGAGCTTCATCGCCGCGCCGACCAGCGCCACGGTCCAGACGAAGGCGAGCAGGCCATATCCCCAGGTGCCGCCGATCACCACCAGTGCCAGCGGCGTGTAGCTGCCGGCGATCATGATGAAGATCGCGGCATGGTCCAGCCGGCGGAAGCGCGCCTTCCAGGTGATGTGATGGGTCATGTTGTAGAGGGCCGAGCAGGCCAGCATGGCAAGCAGGCCAAGGCCGTAGATGCCGAGCCCGACCAGCCGCGGCCATTCCGGCTGCAGCAGGGCGAGAATGGCCAGCGTGACGCAGGCGCCGACGCCGAATGCCAGGCCGATCAGGTGAACCACGGCATCGGCAAGATATTCGGCGCGGCTGCATTGACGGACCATGGCATCTCCTTCGGGGCATTTACTGCGGCTGAAGGCGAAGATAGTCCGGTCATTGGGTCGGAAATATGACAGCGTCGGTTTTCACCGGCATGTCACAGCCGGCCGCCGCTCAGCGGTCCAGCTCGTCGACATAGGCGTCGGCCTCGGCGGCCTGGAAGCCGCGCAGCTCGGCATAGCGCAGCAGCTGCTCGGGGCTGAGCAGGTCGCGGGTCGCCAGATGTGCCCGCAGCCGCGCCGCGCGCCGCTGCGCCTGCAGCGCGCCGATCCGCGCGGTCAGGCCGTCGATGCGGCCGATATCGATGACGTTGTCCATGAAGGCGCGGTCGAGCCGGGCTTCCTCGGCCTGGATGCGGCGGCCGATCGTGGCGATCTCGGCATCGAGTGCCTGCTGCAGTTCGTGCAGCCGGAGCCGCTGGTCCTGCGACAGGCCGAGATCGTTGGCGAGAAAGATGGCGGTATGCGGCGCGGGAAACAGGTTGCGTTCGGCGCCGGAGACGTCCTCGGCATTGACCGGCACGACGACAGGCGCGGCAGCGGCCGTCTCGCCGGTGTCGTTCTGTGTGGTGTGGTGGCGGCCGATGGCACCGAGCCCGATTCCCGCAGCCAGAGTCAGGGCAAGCGCCGCGATGGCGGCGATGCGTCGCATTTGGCTGACCTCCGATGAGTGATCCCGTCCGTGATGTGGCACGGGATATGGAGTCAGTATGCGGGGAAGGGAAGTCCTCAGTCGGTGATGGTGATCACGCCGTCGTCCGGTTGTTCGGCATAAACGCG
The DNA here is from genome assembly GCF_035304305.1 of Ferrovibrio sp. Classification (GTDB taxonomy): domain Bacteria; phylum Pseudomonadota; class Alphaproteobacteria; order Ferrovibrionales; family Ferrovibrionaceae; genus Ferrovibrio. The sequence goes on along the minus strand of NZ_DATGQG010000023.1, from coordinate 22,641 downwards.
CATCACATCGGCGTGACGGCGCTCCAGCGTGGCGCGCTGGTTGATATAGCCCTTGTCGGTGATCTCGTTGGCGTCGATCGAGGGCGGTTCGCTGAGCAGCAGGATGCGGCGGATGCGCATGGAGGAGCCGCTCTGGCTTGCATTGTATGCGGCGAGCTTCTGCGCAATCTGCCGGTGCAGATCCGCGTCCGGCATGCTCTTGGCCGCCGCCGTGGGCCAGGCGAGCAGGGCGATGTAATCGCGATCCTGGCCGCAGACCACGGCATCCTGCAGCAGCGGCGAGCAGGCGGCCAGAGCCGCGACGCGAATGCCGCCGACATGCACCCATGTACCGGTGGTGAGCTTGAAGTCCTCGGCGATGCGGCCGTCGAAGACAATGCCGCGCGCGGGATCGGCCTCATCGGCCAGCCTGCAGGCATCGCCGATGCAGTAGAAGCCGTCCGGATCGAAGGCCGCCTGGGTCTGCTCCGGCTGGCCGATATAGCCCGGCGTCACGTTGGGGCCCTTGACGCGGACTTCCAGCTTGCCGCCCGAGGGCACGCATTTGAGCTGCACGCCGGGCACCGGCACGCCGATCACGCCGGCGCGCTCGATCGGGAAATGCGCCGCGGTGGCCAGCGGCGCCGTTTCGGTCGAGCCCCAGGAGGAGGTCATGGTGACGCGCTTGCCCAGCGTACGGATCGAGAGTGTTTCCAGCCGCGCCCAGAGATCGGGCGGCAGGGCCGCGCCGGCGTAGAAGATCAGGTCGAGATTGCCGAAGAAGCGCCGGCAGAGTTCCTCGTCCTTCTCCAGGAAGGGCACCAGCATCGAATAGCCGGCGGGCACGTTGAAATAGATGCTGGGCGACACGTCGGCGAGATTGGCGACGGTCTTCTCGACCAGCCCGGGCGCCGGCTTGCCGTCGTCGATATACATCGTGCCGCCATGGCGCAGCACCAGGTTGAAATTGTGGTTGCCGCCGAACGTGTGGTTCCAGGGCAGCCAGTCGAGCAGCGTCAGCCGCTTCTTCTCCAGGAAGGGCCAGATCTGGGCCAGCGCCTGCTGGTTGCTCACCATCATGCGGTGGGTGTTGATCACGCCCTTGGGCAGGCCGGTGGAGCCGGAGGTGAAGAGGTACTTCGCCACCGAGTCCGGGCCGATCGCGGCGAAGCGCGCATCGACCGCGTCCGTCGGCCTGGTGTCGAGCAGCGCCTGCAGCCTGGTGCCCGCCGCGCCGTCGGAGCTGACCACCTCGACGCGGTCGAGCGGCAGGCTCTGCAGCACCCGGGTGAACATCGCGGCCTTCTCGGCGAAGACCACCTTCGGCCGCACCAGCTTGTAGATGTGGTGCACCTTGGCGAAATTGTCGCTCATCAGCGAATAGGCGACGCTGACCGGTGCCACCGGCACGCCGGCGACGAAGCCGCCAAGCATCATCAGCGCGTGATCGATGCTGTTGCCCGAGAGGATCAGGACCGGCTGGCTCTGGTCCAGTCCGCGATCGATCAGCGCCTGGGCGATGCTGCGCGCATAGGCCCAGGCCTGGCCGTAGGTGACCTTGCGCCAGCCGCCGTTGCCGTCACGCTCGGCGAGGAAGAGGCCGTCGGGCTGCGTCTGCGCCTGGCGCTGCAGCAGAAGGCCGATATGGGCATCGTAGTCGCCGAGGGCCTCCTCCGATTCCAGCAGGAAGCCGCCGCCGGGCAGCGGCGTGCGCCTGATCCGCGGCGTGGCAAGCTCCAGATGCAGGAATGGCGGCTTTTCGGCGGCAATGACGCCCATGGTTTCCTCCCTGCTGCTCGTTTTGTAAGGCAGCATTACAATCTTGGTCCGATCATAACCGCGCGGCGAAGCCACGCAAGAGGGAATCCGGACGTTTACGCGTTGACGTCGATGACGACCCGGCCGCGCACCCGGCCGGCGAGAATCTTCGGCGCCAGATCCAGCACCGCCGACATCGGATGCACTTCGGTCATCTGGCCGAGCTTGCCGCGCGGCAGGTCCTGCGCCAGCTGCCACCAGGCACGCTTGCGCCTGTGCATCGGCGCCATCACGGAATCGACGCCGAGCAGGCTGACATTGCGCAGGATGAAGGGAAACACGCTGGCCGGCAGGTCGGCGCCGCCGGCAAGGCCGCAGGCGGCGACCCAGCCGCCGTATTTCATCTGACTGAGCACGGTGGCGAGCGTCTGGCCGCCGACGGAATCCACCGCCGCCGCCCAGCGCTCCTTGGCCAGCGGCGGGCCTTTCTGGCTGAGTTCCTCACGGGCGATGAAGCCGCTGGCGCCCAGCGAGGTCAGATACTCATGCGTCTCCGGCCGGCCGGTGGAGGCGATCACCTTGTAGCCGCGCCGCGCCAGCAGGGCGACGGCGACCGAACCGACGCCGCCGGCGGCACCGGTGACCAGCACCTCGCCGCCGTCATTGGGGTTGAGTCCCGCATCCTCCAGCGCCTGGACGCAGAGCATGGCGGTGTAGCCCGCCGTGCCGATCGCCATGGCTTCCTGCAGGGTGAAGGCGTCGGGCAGGCGCACCAGCCACTCGCTCTTCACGCTCTGGAATTTGGAATAGCCGCCCCACTGCGTCTCGGACAGGCCGTAGCCGTTCACGATCACCTTGTCGCCCGGCTTGAATTCCGGATTGGCCGAGACGACGACGGTGCCGGCGAGGTCGATGCCGGCGACCATCGGCAGCTTGCGCGCGATGCGGCCGCCGGTCAGCGCCAGACCGTCCTTGTAGTTGAGCGTCGAATAGGCGACCTCGACCAGCACGTCATGCTGGGGCAGGTCCTTCTTGGTCAGCTCCTTGAAACCCGCCTTCGGCTTGCCGTCGACCTCTTCGATGACGACGGCGCGGAATGTCTCGGCCATGCTTTCAACCTTCTTTGATCGTCATCCCCGCGACAGCGGGGATCCAGAGCGACGGACAGACCGGGTTCCCGCCTTCGCGGGAACGACGAGGCACCCTACCGCAGCGGCTCGAGGATCGAGACGTAGTTCGCCACCGCGACGCCCCCCATGTTGAAGACGCCGCCCAGCTTGGCGTTCTTCACCTGGATGTCGCCGGCGGTGCCGGACAGCTGCATGGCGGCCATGACATGCATCGACACGCCGGTGGCGCCGATCGGATGGCCCTTCGACTTCAGGCCGCCCGAAGGATTGACCGGCAGCTTGCCGTCCATCTGGGTCCAGCCTTCCTTGATCGCCTTGGCGCCCTCGCCCGGCTTGGTGAGGCCCATCGCCTCGTATTCGATCAGTTCGGCGATGGTGAAGCAGTCATGGCTCTCGGCGAAGGAGAGATCCCAGATGCTCAGGCCAGCCTCGCCCAGCGCATCGGCCCAGGCCTTGGCCGGACCCTCGAAGGCGATGACGTCGCGCTTGGCCATGGGCAGGAAATCCTGCACATGCTTCGCGGCGCGGAAGGCGATCGCCTTCTTCATGCCGAGCGCGGTCTGCACGTCGGTCAGCACGAGCGCGGCGGCGCCGTCGGACACCATCGAGCAGTCGGTACGGCGCATGCCGCCCACCACCAGCGGGTTCTTGTCCGAGACCGTGTTGCAGAACTCGAAGCCGAAATCCTTCTGCATGTGGGCGAGCGGATTCTTCGAGCCGTTCTTGTGGTTCTTCGCCGCGATCATCGCGGTCGCATCCGACTGGTCGCCGTAGCGCTGGAAATACTGCTTCTGGATCGCGTCGAAGACGCCGGCGAACCCGCCCTCGTTGAAGACCTCCGTCTTCTTGTAGCTGGCCTTGACAAGGATGTTGCCGACCACGTCGGTGGGCGTGGAGGTCATCTTCTCGACGCCGACGCAGAGCACGAAGCGCGCCCGCTTCGCCGCGATCAGGTTGAGGCCCTGGTAGATGGCGGCCGAGCCGGTGGAGCAGGCATTCTCGACGCGGGTGGCCGGCTTGAAGCGCAGGGCGGGATCGGCCTGCAGCACCAGCGAGGCGGTGAAATCCTGCTCGATCAGCCCGCCGTTGAAATGGCCGAGATAGATGGCATCGACATCCTTCGGCTCGATGCCGGCGTCCTTGATCGCGTTGACGGCGACCTCGACGATCAGGTCCTCGGCGTCGCGGCCGTCGAGTTTGCCGAACTTGCTGTGGCTCCAGCCGACGATGCAGGCGGTCATCTATCTCTCCATTCTCCGGGTGTTTTCTCTGACGGTTAAGAGAGTGTGCGGGCCGGAACAAGTCAACGGGCGGCGCCGGCCGGGAATGCGGTGTCGCCGGGTGTTTCCGGAGCGCCGGCCGCGTCCCGTCCGGAGCCTGTTCGATCCCGTTGAAGCCCGTTGAGTCCCGTTCGATGCCAGTTCAGTCCTGTTGGAGGCCAGTTGAATCCCGTTGAGAGCCAGTTGAGTCCCGTTCAGTCCCGTTGAATCCCGCATAACCCACTGGCCTCCCGTGCCAAACCATTGAATTTCCGTCTGTCGTATCGGCCTTTGACGCCTTGCCTGCCGGTCAGAGGCTCTTTTTTAACCAGTCCTGACGCCAGCTCAGGACTGGTGGTCAGCGTTAGAGAGAACAATAATAGAACATTATCCTCTAATGTCAAGCCTGATGCCGCTGCCCTCTATTGGCAGCCGCCTGTCACGAGTGCCAATTTTTCTTTTAGAAACAAATTCTTATTGCAAACCGCCGAACATTGGCGGCAGGCTTGGATTGTATGAGGCAGGCCCCGTCCGGTCCGGCATCCTCCTGCAGGGCGCCGGCGGGCGCGGCTCCGCAGAATGCAGGAGGCAAGCATGGTCGATCTGTCGTTTGTCCCCGGAGAACCGGAAACCCCCGAGCAGCAGCGTCTGGACAAGCTGCTGCGCTACCATCTCACCACGGCGGAAATCCTGTATCACATGCCGGACCATCCCCGGCTGCTGCAGAGCTATATCTGGCAGGAATACGATCTGGCGCCGAAATTCCCCGCCCTGAACCGGTTCCTCGGCTTCTGGGAAAGCCAGCTGGACGGCAAGCTGCATTCGGTGCGGGTGGTGTCGGCCCGGCTGGTCAGCCCGGCGGAATACCGCGCCGCCGCTGCCAGCTACGACCTGCACTAGGCCGGACCCCGAGCCGGCCGGCCTGCCGGCGCTGGAGCCGGCAGGCCGATATGCTAGGGTGCGCGGCGATTCCGCCGCTGCCCGAGCTGTCCATGTCCCTCATCCAGTATCTGCATGACTCCGCCGACCTGATCCGCCTGGCCGCCACGCCGGAAACCGCCGCGCAGGTGGATGCCGCGATCGGTCGCATCGCCGCCGCGCTGAAGGACGACCGGCCGCTGCTGGTCTGCGGCAATGGCGGCTCGGCGGCGGATGCCATGCACATTGCCGGCGAGCTGGTCGGGCGTTTCCTGAAGGAGCGCCGGGCGCTGAACTGCATCGCGCTGGGCGCCGACCCCGCCGTCGCCACGGCCTGGAGCAACGATTACGATTACGCCTCGCTGTTCGCCCGTCAGGTGCAGGCCTATGGCCGCGACGGCGGCGTGCTGCTGGGGATCAGTACCTCGGGCAATTCCGCCAATGTGCTGCAGGCCGCCGAGGCGGCCCGGGCGAAGGGCATGGCGGTGATCGGCCTGACCGGCCAGGGCGGCGGCCGGCTCGGCCCGCTCTGCGACATCCTGATCGCCGCGCCCTCGCGCCACACGCCGCAGATCCAGCAGATCCACGGCTGCCTGTATCACTACATCTGCGAACAGGTGGAAGCGCGGCTGGCGGGGTGAGTCGCCTGCCGGAACGGCGACGGGTTCATTCTTTCTTAAAAAGAATCTTTCTAACTGTGCCTGCCCGCATGGCGCCTGGCGGATATCGCCGGACAGCGGAGGGGTGCGGCCCCATTGCCGCGGTTCAGGGATACAGTCGGCATGGCAGGACTCACCTTCCAGGATTTCAAGAAGCTCGTGGAAACCTACGAGCAGCGCATGCCGGTGCTGGCCGTCAAGGTCAAGGACCACAAGTTTTCGATGTGCACGCCGAACCTCAAATGCCTGGGGTTCGCGGCGACGGCCAACGAGCGGGAGCCGGCGACCAATGCCTGGATCTACGGCTTCCGCCCGGGGGAGATTTTCTTCGATGTCGGCGCCAATAACGGATTGTACGGACTGATCGCTGCGGTCGTGTCCGGATGCGAGGTGCATGCCTTCGAGCCGCATTTCGCCAGCTATTACGTGACGACCCGGAACATCTATCTCAACAAGCTCGAGAACCGCATGTTCTGCTATCCGATCGCCGTATCGGACCAGGACGGGGCGGGAAAGCTTTTTCTCTCCAGCGTCACGGCGGGGAAATCGCTGAACAATTACGGCAACGCGCGGCCGTCGGACGATCCGATCTGGAATGCCATGATCCCGCAGGGCGCGGTCTCGATGAGCCTGGATTCCTTCATCGAGAAAACCGGCATCGTGCCGCATCATGTCAAGATCGACGTGGACGGGCTGGAGCCGCAGATCATCCGGGGTGCGGCGCGGCTTCTGCAGAATCCGAAACTGCAGAGCATGATGGTGGAGGCAATGGAATCCATACCGGAACATGCCGCCATCCACGACATCATGCTGGCGGCCGGCTTTTCACGCTTTATTAAGGACGCGGCCGGTAATTTCTACTTCCGCGACTAGATACCAGGGCCCTTCAGACGCGCATGTGCGGCATTGCCGGTTATCTAAATTTCCAGAACCGGCGATCGCCTGACGACATCCAGGCGACCATCAGCCGCATGAATGCCGCGATCGCGCATCGCGGTCCGGATAACCGCGGGCAATGGGCAGATCCGGAAAACTACTGCCATCTCGGCCACACGCGCCTGAGCATTCTCGATCTCTCGGCCGAGGGTCATCAGCCGATGACCTCGCACGACGAACGCTACGTCATCACCTTCAACGGCGAGATCTACAATTTCCGCTGGCTGCGCGGAAAGCTGGAAAAGCTGGGTCACCAGTTCCGCACCGGAACCGATACCGAAGTTCTGCTGGCGGGCTTCAGCCAGTTCGGCATCGACCTGTTTCCGAGTCTGGACGGGATGTTCGCGCTGGCGATCTACGATCGTGAAACGGGCCGCCTGACGCTGGCGCGCGACCGCGCCGGCGAAAAGCCGCTCTACTATGCCGCGGGCGACGGGTTCTTCGCATTCGCCTCCGAGCTGCGGGCCCTGCTGGCGGTGAACGAGCTGCCGGTTTCGCTTTCCGAGGAAGCGCTGGCGCTCTACTTCACGCTCCGCTACACGCCGGCGCCCTATTCGATCCTGGACCCGATCCGGAAGCTGGTGCCCGGAACGATCATGCAGATCGAGCGGGACGGGCGGATCAGTGCCCGCCGCTTCCATGTCTTCAGCATCAATCAGGACGAGGAAGTTCCCGCCGAGAAGATTGATGCCTATGCGGACGCCCTCGAGCAGTCGCTGACCCAGTCGCTGACCGACCGCCTGAACAGCGATGTGCCGCTCGGCATGTTTCTGTCCAGCGGCGTGGATTCGGCGCTGGCCTGCGCCCTGCTGTCGGCAAAACTCGGGCGGAAGGTGAAGACCTTCACCATCGGATTCGAGGGGGATGCCGGCTCCGAGCACGACGCCGCCCGGGCGATCGCGGGACACCTCGGTACCGAGCATCACGAACACATCTTCTCCGCGGCGGATTTCGACCGGATCTGCGATTCCATCGGAACGCTGATGGATGAGCCGAACGGTGACCGCTCCTGCGTGCCGACCTATCTGCTGTCGGAATTCACACGGAAGCATGTCACGGTGGCAATTTCCGGGGATGGCGGCGACGAGCTGTTTGGTGGATACAGCCGCTATCCCGGCTTTGCCGCCGCCTACGACCAGACCCCGGGCGCCCATCCGGTCGCCATGGTGCAGGCCTATATCGAGCGCGGGCTGCCGGTCTATCCCGCCGCGGCTGTGGAAAAGGCTTTTCCCGCGGGATACGGCGCCGTCAGGGGCTTCCACGAAATGTTCGCCCCCGTCTTCATGCATCTGTATCGCCCGGCCCTGCATGCGCTGCGGCAGCTGGATTTCGATACCTATCTGCCGGGCGCGGTTCTTGCGAAAGTCGACCGCATGAGCATGCGGCACGGTCTGGAAGTGCGGACGCCGTTCCTCCATCCGGTCGTCATGGGACTCGCCTCGCGGGCCAGCCTGGGTATCTGCATGACGAAACAGGGCGTGCAGAAGGCCGTGCTGCGCAACCTGCTCATGCGTTATCTGCCGAAGGAGCTTGCGCTGGCGCCGAAGAAGGGATTCGGCATGCCGGCCAGCGTGTTCCTCAACAATGCCGAGCGCATCAACGCGGAGCTGAACGCCGCCTACCAGCGCCTTTCGGGCACGCGCTTCTTCCGTGAACGCCCCACCGCGCTGGGCAGCCTGTTCATGAGCAAGGGTCTGAACGCCAACGCCCTCTGGTCGAGCATCGTGCTGGCGAAGTGGGTCGACAGCGTGGAGCGCCCGCTATGAGCAGCGACCAGTTCGCCGGCATGACGATGGATCAGTGGCTGGGTCATGTGTCGGAGCAGGCGACCGACACCATGCCGGCCGATGTCGCGGCGCGCGTCGCCTCGCTTGTGCCGCGCTTCGATGCCGCCGTGGAGGGACGTCCGGCCGCGCCGCTGAACATCGTCGTCTTCCATATGAAGGTGCCGGAAGAGCATCGTTACATCAATTATGTCGATGTGAAGGGCGATCACGGCAGCATCGACTACAAGTCCGTGCTTTCGCATTTCTTCACGATATCCCGCGCGCATCATCCCGACTGCCGGATCGTCTTCATCACCGGCGAGTCCGACGAGACCGACTTCGTGCCGGACGACGTCATCGTCGTGCGGCTGCCGCTCAACCCCGCCTGGCTGATGTACGAGCGCGTGGTCGCCGTGAACGGCTTCATGCAGTCGAAGGCCTTCGCGGCGAACACCGTCCTTCTCGATGGCGACGCCTTCCCCAACCATCCGCTGGGAAGGGTTTTCCAGCTGCCCTTCGATGTCGCGGTCACCTTCCGCGACGATCCCGGCTTCGTGCCGCTCAACGAGGGCGTGATCTTCGCCGCCGCGCGGGACATTCCCGCCACGCGGGCCTTCTTCTGGCGCTACCTCGCGACCTACGAGGCGCTGTGCCGGGACGAGCGTGTCATCAGGTTCTACAACGACATCAAGCGCTGGCGCGGCGGGCAGCTTTCCCTGAACGCCACCGCCGCCATCCGCGGCGCGATCAGCGAGGCCGACAGCTGCTTCATTGCCGGGGCGGTTGTCCGCTATCTTCCCTGCAGCGACTACAATTATTTCTTCAGCAAGAAGAACGCGTCGTATCCCTACGAGGTCCTGCGGCGCAAATACGTGCTGCATCTGAAGGGCGGGCTGAAGAACGTCCTCGAGCAGATCCGCCAGATGCAGCTTGCCGCCGTGGGGAAGGCGCCTGAGGCACCGGCCGCGCCGGCGCCTGCCGCCCCGCCGGCCGAATTCATCGCGCCGACCTTCACCCTGTTCAACAAGGAATACAACAAGCCGCCCTTCTCGGACCCGGCGGTCCGCAAGACCTTCATGGGGCACATCCAGGGCGCCGCGTCGATCATGGGCTCGAACAAGCCCGGTACCGGGGCGGTTGCGGTGGACGACATGATGGTGTGGTTCCGCAACGCGGCCTTCCTGGGGCCGGGCCGGTTCGCCGACGCCTTCAGGCCGTTCGCGAACGATTCGATCCTGCGCGCGCGCATCTGGCGCGTCTACATGCTGTGCTGGGCGGCCGCCAGCTGCCTCAAGCTGCCGGGCGACTTCATGGATGTCGGCTGCTACGACGGCAAGACGGTGGAGGTCATGGCCCGCTACTGCGGCTTCGACCAGGTACAGGACAAGACCTGGTGGCTGTACGACATGTTCGAGAATCCGCCGGAGGAAGCGCGCAAGGGTGGCCACGGGCCGCAGCTTTTCGACCAGGTGCGCCAGCGCGTCGAGCCGCTCGGGCGTTTCCGCGTCATCAAGGGCGCGGTGCCGGACAGCTTCGCCCAGGGCCTTCCCGAGAAGGTCGCGTTCGCGCAGCTCGACCTCAATGTCGCGGCCCCGGAACTGGCGGCGCTCGAGATTCTCTATGACCGCATGGTGCCGGGCGGCATGATAGTGTTCGACGATTTCGGCTTCCGCCGCTACCGCGACAGTCACGACGCGGAGACGGCGTTCCTGCAGTCGAAGGGCGACGTGATCTGGGAAAGCCCCACCGGACAGGGGCTGTTCATCAAGCGCTGAGTCGGCCTCAGGCCTGCGCGACCGCAGGCTCCGGCGCCGGCTGCGCTCCGGCCTGGTCGGTGAAATGGCTCGCCATGAACAGCCCGATGATCGCCTCCACGACCTTCGGGTTCACGTGCACCATGTCGGCCTGGTAGGCCGGGCGGCCGATGCCCCAGACGATCTCGAAGGACGGGAAATAGTGGACCCAGTCGTACTCGCGGCAGATCTGCGCCGCCACGGCGCGCAGCGTGGTCTTGCTTTCCATGTTGCCGACGAACACGTCGTATTCGTTGAAGCTGCGTTCCAGCGGCACGGGTGACACCGTGAGGACCACCTGGATGCGCGGGTTCATCTGCCTCAGCAGCGTCAGCGCGCGCTTCATGTTGTCGTAGTTCTCGGCGAAGCTGCTCTGGTGGAAGTAGGTTTCGCGCAGCCCCGCGCCGCCGGCATAGACGGGAATCTGGTTGCAGACCAGGCCGTTGTTCTTCTTTTTGAACACTTCCGTCATGCCCAGCGTGATGAAGCAGGCATCGGCGTTCAGCAGGCCGTCGCGGATCACCACGTTGATCTGGTCCAGCGCCTCCCAGAGGTCATCCGGCGTCTTGCCGAAGACCAGCCGCCGGTAGGGGTCCTGGTACAGGGTTCCCTCGCCCGGCTGCTGGATGCCGTTGACCAGAACCCGCTTGGGCACCTCCCAGATGTCGTGGCGGTCCTGCACCCACAGCCCCGCCGCCCGCTCGATCTCCTGCCGGATCGAGAAGGTGTTGTAGTAGTTCATGTGCTCGCGCGCGGGGAGCGTGTCGACGCGCATGCGCGCGTGATCGACCCTGATGCGGCGGTATTCCGGGTAGCAGACGATGTTGTTCGCGGTCAGCGCCTTGCGCACTTCCTCGGCAAAGCAGCTGCCGATGGTGAAGAAGCGGTGCGAGGCATTGAACAGCCGGTTCGTCCGCACCGTGAGGTTGCCGCCCTGCAGCAGCAGGTCCCACTTCTTGTTGGGACGGTCCACCGCGACGAGATTCTTGAAGAACATGCGGTGCTCGTCGCTATACGGCGGTGGCTTCCACGTGGTGCAGTTCGGCGCCGCTCTTGCCCGAGCGGCCCAGCATCTCGTCGTTGCCGAAGGCGCGCGGGTTCAGCGGGCAGCCGGTGCAGATCGGCGTCCTGTCCTGAACGAATTCGCGGATCCAGTTGCGCAGGCCCGGCTGCTGCCAGGCTTCCGCAAAGCTCATCTCGCCCACATTGGTGTAGCCGAACTGGGCGGGATCGAAGGTCGTGCAGCAGGGCGTGAGATAGCCCTGCACCGTGATCGCCGGGCGGAACCACGGCGCGGAGCAGATATGGCCCTTGGGCCGGGTGAAATTGGGCAGAAGGACCGGCAGGCCCTTGAAGCTCGGCGCCGCGGCCTGGACCAGGCGGATGAACTCCTCGCGCTGCTCCGTGGACATCAGGCCATAGGGTTCGCCGTAATCCTGGAATTCCTGCATGTGGACCGGTGGCGCGCCGAGTTCGCGCAGCTGGCGCAGGGTCTCGGGAATGTCGCGGTAGTTGACCGCGCTGACCACCATCGAGATGTGCAGCGGCAGCTTGCGCTCGAGGCAGGCGGCGATGTTGGCCTTCAGCTTCTCGACCTTGGTGCCCGAGCGCATGCGCTCGGCGATCGCGGGGTCGAAGCTGTCGACCGAAATCCAGAATTCATCCAGGCCGGCCCTGACCGCCTCGGCATAATAGTCCGGCGAACGGGTAATCCCGTTCGAGGTTACCTTCATGCGCTGGAACTTGCCGCTCTGGCGCGCCATCGCGACCAGTTCGACGAATTGCGGATGCAGCGTCGGCTCGCCGATGCCATGCAGGGTCACGAAGCCGGTGACGGGCCAGCCGTCGAGAATGCGGCGGAACAGCCCGAGATCCATGTGCTGGTCCACCCAGGTGCCATGGTTGATGCCCATGGTCCGCGGACAGCCCGCGCATTTGAGATTGCACAGGGTGGTGATCTCGATCGTCAGCTTCTGCAGTTTGGCCGGGGCCGCGAAAATATCCATCTGTCCGCTCCGTCATGCCCGCATTCTGCGGCATTGTTGCCAAGACTAGCTCAAAAGACGCCACGCCTTCATCCGTTTTCGGAGGCCTGAGCGGGCAGGGACAGGTTAAGACAGCTTTGTTAGCGACCCGTTAATGGGTGAAGAGCCGGGCAGTTCCAACGGGTTACGCGTGATCACCGCCCGGCCCGAGGCTCTCTCCGAACCGCAGCGGCTGGCCGATCGCCGGTCCCAGCTCGCCGTCGCGCATGGCGGTCCGGCCGCGGATGATCGTCGCCATGGGCCAGCCGGTCACGCTCATGCCGGTGAACGGCGACCAGCCGCATTTCGATTTCAGCCAGCTTTCCTCGATGACGCGCTTTGCCTTCAGGTCGACCAAAGTGAAATCGGCATCGTAGCCGAGCGCGATGCGGCCCTTGCCGAGCAGGCCGAAGACGCGCTGGGCGCCGGCAGAAGTCAGGTCGATCAATCGTTGCAGCGACAGCCGGCCCTGGTTCATGTGGTCGAGCAGCAGCGGCAGCAGGGTCTGCACGCCGGGCATGCCGCTCGGGCTCTGCGGATAGGGCTTTGCCTTTTCTTCCTTCGTATGCGGCGCATGGTCGGAGCCGATCACGTCCACCACGCCGTTGCGCACCGCCTCCCACAGGGCGGCGCGATGCTCGGCCGAGCGGATCGGCGGATTCATCTGCGCGTAAGTCCCCAGCCGGTCATAGCAGTCGGGCGCGGCAAGCGTCAGGTGCTGCGGCGTGGTCTCGACGGTGGCGATGTCCTTCTGGCCGGCCAGCCAGGCCATTTCCTGCGCCGTGGTGACATGCAGCACGTGCACGCGGCGGCCCACCCTGCGCGCCAGCCGCAGCAGGCGCTGGGTCGCGATCAGCGCGCTTTCCGCATCGCGCCATTCCGGATGCAGATGCGGCGTCGCGTCCGACACCTCCGTGAGATGCTTGCGCTCCCGCATGCGGTATTCATCCTCGCAATGCACCGCCATGCGCCGTTTGCCGTGGCGCAGCACGCGCTCCAGAGTCGCGTCGTCGGCCACCAGCAGATCGCCGGTGGAGGCGCCCATGAACAGCTTCACGCCGGCGCAGCCCGGCTGCAGCTCCAGTTCCGGCAGCTGCTCGACATTCTCCGCCGTGGCGCCGACATAGAAGGCGAAGTCACAATGGGCGCGGCCGGTGGCGCGCGTTACCTTGTCCTGCAGCTCGGCGAGCGTCGCCGTGCTCGGCTTGGTGTTCGGCATTTCGAACACGGCCGTCACGCCGCCCATCGCCGCCGCCGCGGTACCGGTGGCGAGGTCTTCCTTGTGTTCCAGACCGGGTTCGCGGAAATGCACCTGGGTGTCGATCACGCCCGGCAGGACCGTCAGCCCCTTGGCGTCGAAAATCTCGCCCGCATCGGCCTGGGCGAGCGTGTCCAGCGCGGCGATCCTGCCGTCCTGCACGCCGATATCGATGGCCTCGATGCCGTTGGGCGTGGCCACCATGCCGTTGCGGATGACGAGATCGTAGCGCATCGGCTCAGCCTTCCTTTTCCAGATTGGCCTTCAGATAGCTCAGGATCGGATAGAGGCCAGCCATCAGCGCGATCAGGAAGCCATACTGGCCTTCCCGGTAGCCCTTGCGACCGACATAGCATTTCCAGAAGCGGCTGAAGATGCGGCGCACGTTGTGGCCGTAGGAGCCGATATCCTCCCCGGCCGCGCGCCGCGCGCGCAGATCGGCCGCCCGGGCGCTGGTGTAACGGTTCAGCCGCGCGATCATGTCGCTGATGTCGCGGTCGACGTAATGCACCATGCGCGAGGCGAGGAACCGCTTCTCGCCCTTCAGTTCCAGCGAGGGGTGCACCCGCTGGTCGCCCCAGCGCTTGGCGCCGCGGGCAAACAGGCGGGGCGCCATCATCACGCCGAAGGAGCCGCCCCAGCCATAGCGGACCAGCCGCCTGCCGACATAATTGTCAAAGGGAATGAGGAAATGCGCGAACGGCGCCGTGGCGATGACGGTGCGGATTTCCTTCGCCATTTCCGGCGGCACGCGCTCGTCGGCATCGACTTCCAGGATCCAGTCGCCGCTGCAGGCGTCGATGCCGGTATTGCGGCGCTCGCCCTCCAGCGGCCAGGCGCCTTCGATCAGCTTCGCGCCGAAGCCGCGGGCGATCTCGGCCGAGCGGTCGGTGCAGCGGTCCAGCACCACGACGATCTCGTCGGCGAAACGCAACCGCTCCAGGCAGTCGGCGAGCTGCGCCTCCTCGTTATGCGCCACCACCAGCGCGGAGAGCTTCGGCGCACTCATGGTCACTCGTCCCGGCAGTAGCGCCAGAGATGCTCGGCGGCGCGCTGCGCCTTCTCGACGCTCAGGGTGAGCATGTGGCTGTCCTGCTTGCGGTAGTCGTAATCTTTCTGGCGGATGATCTCATCGTAGCTCAGATCGGTGCGCACCGCGGCGGTCTTTTCGCCCCAGGGGCCGTAGATCTGCTCCCTGCTCGGGCCGAACAGGCCGAGGGTGGGCACGCCGCTGGCGGCGGCCAGATGCATCAGGCCGCTGTCGTTGCCGATATAGAGGCTGCTGCGCTGCATGGCCGCGGCGATGGTGAGCAGGTCCAGCCTGCCGACCAGATTCAGCGTCCGCTCGGGCGGCAGGCCGTCCAGAGCGGGTTTGGCCAGCAGCTCCTCGCCGGGGCCGCCGAAGACGACGATGCGGGCATCGGGCAGGATGCCGTCGGCAGCGGTCAGGCGCCGGGCCAGTTCGGCAAAGCGCTCGCCGGGCCAGACCTTGCCGCCCCAGTTGGCCGTGGGGCCCAGCGCGAGCACCGGCCGGCCGTCATCGGGCCAGAGCCGTGCCGCTTCGGCGCGGTGCTGCTCGCCGATCCAGACGGTCGGACTGGCCGGACGGGGCAGCTTCAGCAGTTGCGACAGCGCGATGACCTTGTGGTGGCGCGGGCTGCCGCCGCTGAAGGTGCGCCGGCGCCGGGCGAGCAGGAACTGGCTGATGCCCGAGCCGCGCAGATCGATGATGATCCGCCAGCGCCGGGTCGCGACCTTTTTCCACAATTCCCACCAGTGCCGCGCCCAGGGCAGCTTCTCCATGACGATGAGGCGCTCGAGATTCGGCATCCCGGCGAAGATGCCGGCCGCGGCCGGCCCGCAGGCGACGGTGAAGCGGGCCTTGGGAAACCGGAGATGCAGCTCCTGGAGGAGGCCGGTCGACAGAATGGCGTCGCCCAGCCGGTTGGCAGTGATGAAGAGGATGCGCATACCCGGCCTGTCAGAGTTGGGCCGGTTATAGGCGGGCGCCCCGGACTTGCCAAGCGGCCCGGTCTTCCATAGGTCAGGAGGGCGCCGGGCCTGTTATCCAAGCAGATCCAGTCTTCCAAGCCGATTCGGAGGCGAATGCCGTGCTGACCTGTACGCCGCTGCTGACCGAGGGGCCCTCTGCCCGCACGCTGCTGCGCATCGCCGGCGAGGAGGCGGGCAGCTTCCTCAACGCGCTGGTCTCCAACGACGTCTCGGCATTGCCGCCGGGCCGGGCGACCTATGCCGCGCTGCTGACGCCGCAGGGCAAGTTCCTGCACGACATGCTCGTGGTCGGGCAGGAGAATGCCCTGCTGCTGGATGTCGCCGCAGCCGGCGCCGCCGACCTCAGGAAGCGCCTGATGCTCTACCGCCTGCGGGCAAAGATCGAGATCGCGGAACTGGACTGGCAGGGCTTCGCGCTGTTCGGCGAGGGGGCGGAACCCGCGATCGCGGGCGACGGCGTGCTGTTTCGCGATCCCCGCCATCCCGCTCTCGGCTGGCGGCTCTGGCTGCCGGCCGATGCCACGCCCGACCTGACCATCGCCGAACCCGAACTCTACGAGCGCCATCGTCTCGCGCTCGGCGTCCCCGATGGCGCCCGCGACATCGAGACCGGCAAGGGCCTGCTGCTGGAGAACCATTTCGAGGACCTGCACGGGGTCGATTTCCGCAAGGGCTGCTATATCGGCCAGGAACTCACCGCGCGCACCAAATATCGCGGCCTGGTGAAGAAGCAGCTGCACATCGTCACGGCGGCGCCCGGCAGCGTCCTGCCGCCGGCCGGCACGATCATCACCCTCGACGGGCAGGAAGCCGGCGAGATGCGCAGCAGTTTCGAACATGCCGGCCTCGCGCTGCTGCGGCTGGACGTCGTGGCGAAGGCGATGCAGTCTGGCGCGCCGCTCGACTGCGAGGGCGTCGCGCTGACGCCGCGCCGACCCGACTACGCATCGCCGGCGCCGGCAAAGGACTAGACTGGGGGAAAGATGGGGAGAGCCTCGATCATCGGCGAGGATGGCCGCTGCCGCTGCGGCTGGTGCGGCACGGACCCGCTCTATGTGGACTATCACGATACCGAATGGGGCGTGCCGGAATGGGATGACCGCGCGCTGTTCGAGAAGCTGATCCTCGACGGTTTCCAGGCCGGACTGTCCTGGATCACCATCCTGCGCAAGCGCGAGAATTTCCGCCGCGCCTTCGACGGCTTCCAGCCGGAGAAGATCGTGCGCTACACGCCGAAGAAGCTTGAGGCGCTGATGCAGGATCCCGGCATCGTGCGCAACCGGGCCAAGATCGAGGGCACGGTCGCCAATGCCCGCGGCTGGCTCGAGATCATGGAACACGAGAAGGGCGGCTTCTCGGGCTATCTGTGGAAGTATGTCGACGGCAAGCCGAAGCAGAATGAATGGGCGTCGCTGAAGCAGGTGCCGGCGGAAACGCCGGTCAGCCAGGCGATCTCGAAGGACCTGCGCAAGCGCGGCTTTACCTTCGTCGGCCCCACCATCGTCTATGCCTTCATGCAGGCGGTCGGCATGGTCAACGACCACACCACCGACTGCTTCCGGCACAAGGCGGTGAAAAAGCTGAAGCGCCGCACGGGCGCTTCAGCCTAAGTCCGAGGGGCAGGAGGAAACCTTACTTCTGCTCGCCGCCGTCGGCGGTGAAGCCGAGCGCGATCCGGCCGGCCAGGCGGTGCTGGGGCTGCATGGCGAGCGGGTGGTAGCGGGCGGCCTGGATGTCGCGGAACAGCTTCTCGATTCCGGCCGCGCGGTAGAAGGCGCTGCCGCCGGCCGCATCCATGGCGATGCTGGCTGCTTCCAGCATCTGCTCGGTCATCACGCGTTTCAGCGTCATCATCGTCGAGGTGACGGCCTCGCCGGGCGTCGCCGTCTCACCCAGCGCGACCATCTGCTCGTGGGCGGCGACGGCAGCGGCCAGCGCCGTATCCAGCGCGCCGATCAGCTGCAGGGTGTCGCCATCCTGCCGCTTGCGCATGGCGAGCGTCACTGTCTCGTCGCGCAGCTTCTCGGCCACGCCGCGATAGACGCTGTAGATCAGCGGCCAGGCGATGACCGAGACGAGATGGAAGAAGGGATGCCAGACCCCGGCCGGCCGCCGCACGGCGATGGCGGCCTCGGGCACGAAGACCTTGTCGAGCACGACGTCCTGCGAGCCGCTGGCCCGCATGCCCAGCGTTCGCCAGGTCTGCTCGATGCGCACGCCCTTACTTTTCATCGGCACGCCGGCATGCAGCACGGTGTCGCCCTCGCGCGCCATGGTCATCAGGATGTCGCCGGCCTCGCAGCCGCTGACGAAGCGCTTGCGGCCGGAGAAGAGATAACCGCCCTCGGTCTTTTCGGCGGTGCCCGAACCGCCCAGCCAGTCGTTGCCGCCGGTCGACAGCAGCATCAGGTTCTCGGCGGCAACGCGCTTCAGCAGACCTTCGACCGGCGCCTTGTCGCCCTTGCGCCAGCGCCAGACGGCGGCGGCCAGCGGATGCGTGTGCATGGCCAGCGCCAGCGCCGTGCCGCTGCAGTGGCGCGCGGTCTCGCGCAGCATCCCGCAGAGCTCGCGGTAGCTGGCGTCGCCGCCGCCCAGTTCGGCAGGCACGCCGATGGACAGCAAACCGGCCTCCCTGATCTCGCGGAAATTTTCCGCCGCGAAGCTGTCGGTGGCGTCGTAGTCCGCGGCGCGCGCGGCAAAGTCCCGGCCCAGCGCGCGGGCGATCTCGGTGGCGTTGCGGATTTTCGTACTGTCCTTGAGGTGGACGTTCATGGCGACTCTCCTGTCAGGAATTCGGGCGCGCAAGATTGCGCGGAGTCCGGCTTCGCTAAAGTTCCATTTCAGAACCACGGTGGCGTCGGGCGCTCACATCCACGTGATCGGCGATCAGGTGGCTGAGCAGAGGCGCGTGGGTGATCGGCGTCATGTGACCGGCGCCGGCGATGGCCGTGGCACGCGCCACGGGCAGAGCGGCGGCCAGCATCGCGTTCATGTGTCGCACGGGTGCCGGCGAATGCTGGCCGCCGATCAGCAGGACCGGCATGGGCAGGCCGGCATAGTCGCGCAGGCGGCTGTCCTCGGTGAGGGCTGCGGCGATGTCATGGGCGACCACGCCGAGCATGTCCGTCATGGCGTCCTGCAAGGCAGGCGTGAAGGCATCCCACCGCCCGGCGCCGTTCCAGTATTCCACGAAGCAGCGCATGGCATGGCGCCGCGCGGTGCGATCCCGTTCCGCCGCGGCGTCGCGTATGACGGCGCCGAGCGCCTCGAACTCGGCCAGAAGGCGGCTCTCTCGTTCACCCTGGTCGCGCAGGATGAAGAAGGCCGCCGGTTCGATGAGGGTCAGCGAGGCGATCGTCTCCGGCCGGTCGCGGGCGATCTGCAGCGCGACGGCGCCGCCGAAGGAATGGCCGACCAGATCGATCGGCTCATCCACATGCGCCAGCGCGTGGCCGACCAGGGCGGCGTAGTCCTGCAGCGAGGGATGGCCGTCGAACGGCCAGGGGGCGGTACCGCCGCAGCCGAACAGTTCCGGCATCAGGAAGCGGCGCGGCGGGAGGCCGGCGGCGGACCAGGCGCCGAGGCAGCGGCTCCAGTGCTGGCGGTCGCTGCCCGAGCAATGCAGCAGCACAAGCGGTATGCCCTGTCCGGTATCACCGCAGCCGACCGGGAAGCCCTGCAGCAGGGCCAATGCCGCCGGCACTTGCTCCGCATACTGTTCAATGCGCATGGCAAACCTCTTCGTTGAAGGGGGCGCACCATGCGCGCGGCCATTTGCCGTTTACAGTTCAAAATTCGAACTAGGCAGATTTTCGCCGGAGCGGTAAACCATGCGTCATGGCGGTTCGATACGGTTCATTCTGCCCGGTGGCGAAAGCCGCCGAGGTCATCACGGGGCGGTGGACGCCGCTGATCCTGTATGAACTCATGCGCGGCAGCGAGCGCTTCGGTGAGATCCAGAATGGCGTGCCGCTGATGCCGCGCAGCCTGCTGGCGCGCCGGCTGCGCGAACTCGAGCTCGACGGCATCATCTACCGGATCAGCCAGCCGGGCCTGCGCGGCCACATCTACCGGCTCACGCCGGCAGGCGAATCGCTGCGGCCGCTGATCGACCAGCTCGGCGCCTGGGGCAACGAGTGGCGCGTGCCGCATATCGACGACAATGATCGCAACGTTGCGCATCTGATGTGGTCGATGCGGGTGTTGTTCGGCGTGCCGACGCCGGGCGGCAGGGATTTCGTCATCCATTTCGACTTCAGCAACGTGCCGCGCCGCGACCACAAGATCCGGCAATGGTGGTACATCCTGCGCGATGGCACCGTGGATCTCTGCTATACCGACATGGGATTCGATCCCGATGTCACGGTGCGGGCCGACCTGCTGGAATTCTTCCGCGTGGTGCATGGCCATGGCAGCCTGCAGAAGGCGCGGCGCGAGGGGCATATCGCCTTCGAAGGCGATCCGCGCGCGGTGGCGTTCTTCCTGGAGTGCTTGGATGTCAGCGAGCCGCCGGTGCCGCGCTTCATCCGGATCACCACGCCGCCTCCGCCGCCACCCTCGCGGGTGCTCAGAATGAAGAGCCAGGCTGCCTGAGAAACTCGATTTCCGGCGGCGTGCTCTCGCGGCCGAGAATCACGTTGCGGTGGGGAAAGCGGCCGAACTCGATCACCACGTCGCGGTGCCGCTCTGCCCAGTGCAGCAGGTCATGGCCGGGCAGCTCCTTCTCCAGCGCGGTGAACAGCAGCACGCTCAGATTCTGCTCCTCCACCGTCTCGCTGTGCTGCAGCGGCATGTAGAAGAACTGCCGCATCACCGGCGGCACGGCAATGTCGAAGCCGCGCCCGATCGCGGCATGGGTGATGCCGCGGGCGCGTTCATCGCCGGCATAGCATTTCGCCTGGCCGCGATAGATGTTGCGGGTGAACTGGTCGAGCAGGATGATCAGCGCCAGCGCGCCCTCTGCGGTCGCGGTCCAGTCTTCGAAGGCGCCGGCCAGGGCCTGCTCCACCGCCGCGCCGAAGCGCCGCTCGATCTCGCGGTCGAAGGCGGGATTCTTCTCCCACCATTCCTTGCGCGGCTGCAGCGTCGCGCCATCGCCGCGGGCGAACCAGAAATCGAGGATGGCGGCCGGCGTGATTCCGTCCGGGGCGGTGCTGTCCATGCTCACGGTTGGTCGTTCTCCCAGTGCCAGTAGCCGATGACATGGCGTGGGATGCCCTGCTCATCAAGCAGAGGGCAGAGGATTCTCCGGAAGGTGATGAATTCCCGGTTCAGTTTCAGCGACGAGCGCCGGGCCAGCTGGGGCTCGCCGCCGGCCAGTACGGCACCGTATTCCCGCTCGAAGGCCGCAACCTGTTCCGGCGTGTAGAGGTCGTCGAAGCTGCGGCCGCTGTAATCGCGGCCGGTAGCGCGCCGATGCCCGGTGCCGAGCAGGCGGAAGCGCAGATTGAGGCGGCCGTCTGCCGGGCGGGCCTCGACCAGTCCGATATTGGGCAGCAGGCTGCGCGGGATCTGCAGCGGGTCCACGGCGCTGCGCGGCGGCACGCCGCCCGCGGCATCGCGCAGTCCCTGCCAGTAGTCGACAAACAGCGCCAGCGGGGCCGGCAGGGTTGCCAGCCAGGCGTCGGCGCCCGTCCATTCGGCAGCGTCCGGCATCGTTCCTCCCGGCACGAAGTCTACGGGCTTCGCGGCCGCAATCCCAGCAGTGAAATGCGCGAGAACTTCTGCTAGCTTCGCGCAAAAGGGGAGAGACCATGAACCAGATCGATCTGCACGGCAAACGGGGGGTGGTCACCGGGGGCGCCCAGGGCATCGGGCGCGCTGTGGTGGAGCGGCTGCTGCGCTCGGGCGCCAGCGTGGCGATCTGGGACCGCGACGCCGCGCTGGCGCAGAAAGCCGCGAGCGAGCTCGGCAGCCTCGGCCGGGTGGTGCCGCTCAGCGTGGAGCTGACCGACTGGAAGGCCGTGGAGGCGGCGGCGGAGGAGAGCAGCGCGGCGCTCGGTGGCATCGACCTGCTGGTGAACAATGCCGGCATCGCCGGGCCGAACGCGCCGCTGCATGAATATCCGGTGGAAGCCTGGCGCGAGGTCGTCGACATCGACCTGAACGGCGTCTTCTACTGCTGCCGGGCCGTGGTGCCGCTGATGAAGCAGCAGGGCTACGGCCGCATCGTCAATGTCGCCTCGGTGGCCGGCAAGGAGGGCAACCCGAATGCCGCGGCCTATTCGGCGGCCAAGGCCGGCGTGATCGCGCTGACCAAGTCGCTCGGCAAGGAGCTGGCCGGGCAGGATATCGCGGTCAACTGCATCACGCCGGCGGCGGCGAAAACCGCCATATTCGACCAGATGACGCAGACGCATATCGATTATATGTTGTCCAAGATTCCCCGCGGCCGCTTCGTCGCGGTGGACGAGATCGCCGCCATGGTGGCCTGGCTGCTGTCGGCGGAGAATTCGTTCACCACCGGCGCGGTCTTCGACCTGAGCGGCGGACGGGCAACATACTGAGGATCGGTCAAACAGAGGATGAGTGGGGGCGTGGGTATCGATGGCTGAGGCGCGTCAGGCCAAGTTTGCGATCGGCGATGTGGTGAAGCATCGCCTGTTTCCCTTTCGCGGTGTGATCTTCGACGTCGATCCGGTCTTCAACAACACCGAGGAATGGTGGCTGTCCATTCCGCCCGACATGCGGCCGCGCAAGGACCAGCCCTTCTATCACCTGCTGGCCGAGAACGCGCAGTCCTCCTACGTGGCCTATGTCTCGGAGCAGAACCTGCTGCCGGATCCCGATTCCGGCCCGGTGAACCATCCCGACATCAAGAAGCATTTCGCCGGCTTCCGGAACGGCCGTTACGACTGGCGCGCGCCGGTCCGGATGTAGCCGGAAACGGCTAGGACGCGGGCGGGAAGACCTGTCCGCGCTTGGCGGTAAGCACGACGCGATCGCCCGGCTGCAGCGGCTGCTGCTCGAAGCGCTCGTGCAGCTGCATCACCTCGACCAGCTGGCCCTCGGGCAGTTCCACCTCGCTGCGCACCACGGCGCCGATGGGCGAGACGAAGCGCACCAGTGCGCGGCCGTCCGCGCTGGCTTCCATCTCGAGATCATGGGGGCGCACATAGAGCCGCGCCGGGCCGTTCGGCAGATGCACG
>NZ_DATGQG010000022.1:0-75475 GCF_035304305.1 Ferrovibrio sp. | reverse complement strand
CATCCCTGGTCGACGGCCCGGCGAGCGGCGCCGCATGAAACTGGACAGATTGTCATGAGCCGGACCCACCCCGGCAAGGGGCCTTAATTACCGTTCCACCCCACCCCTGTCCAGCAAGCTCGCCATCCCTAAGTGCCTTGGCCGGATGGGGAATTCAGGGCATCGGGATGCCGGTCCCCATGCTGCGCCGGGCCGCTTTTCCTTGCGCGTTAGCACGCTGGTCACCGCTTACGCGCGTCAATCCGGGCTTATTCGAGTCTTATTTGCTCTTATCTGGTGCTTATCCGGGCTTAAGTTAACCTTCTCCGGCACTAGAGCCGATCATTGAATGCCCCGCTTCCGGCTCAATAATAAGAACAAATATAGCACATAAGCTAGAGAGATGCAAGGGTGCGGCAAGAGAGGGCAATGGAAGTGATCTGACACTTTAGATCAGGTAGCGGCGTGCGGAGGTCAAAAAATACCCCGGTACCGAGGTCCGGTACCGGGGTTCCCATGGAGGAGAGATTGGGAAAAGTTAACGCTCTAAAATGCAGCCCGATGAGGGCAAATCCCTGCCGGTTGAAGTAGCGCGGCAGGGGTGAAAATCAATCCGAGTCGTCCTCGCCGGCAGCATCGGCGCCGGCGTCGATCGCCGCCGCCACGATGCCGGCATTGGCTTTGATGGCCGCTTCGATACGGTCAGCAACCTCCGGATTTTCCTTGAGAAATTGCTTCGCGGACTCGCGGCCCTGGCCGATCCGCTGGCTGTCGAAGGAGAACCAGGAACCGGACTTCTCGACCACATTGGCCTTCACGCCCAGGTCGATCAGTTCGCCGGTCTTGGAGATGCCCTCGCCGTACATGATGTCGAAATCGACCACCTTGAACGGGGGCGCCACCTTGTTCTTGACCACCTTCACGCGGGTCTGGTTGCCGATCACCTCGTCGCGGCCCTTGATCGAGCCGACCCGGCGGATGTCGAGACGGACCGAAGCGTAGAACTTCAGCGCGTTGCCGCCGGTGGTGGTCTCCGGATTGCCGAACATCACGCCGATCTTCATGCGGATCTGGTTGATGAAGATCACCATCGTGTTCGACTTGGAGATCGACGCGGTGAGCTTGCGCAGCGCCTGGCTCATCAGGCGGGCCTGCAGGCCGGGCAGGCTGTCGCCCATCTCGCCTTCCAGTTCCGCCTTCGGCACCAGGGCGGCAACCGAGTCGATTACCAGCACGTCGATGGCGCCCGAGCGCACCAGCGTGTCGGCGATCTCAAGCGCCTGCTCGCCTGTATCCGGCTGCGAGATCAGCAGCTCGTTGACGTTGACACCCAGCTTGCGGGCATAGGCCGGATCCAGCGCATGCTCGGCATCGATGAAGGCGCAGGTGCCGCCCTTCTTCTGGGATTCGGCGATGCAGTGCAGGGCGATGGTGGTCTTGCCCGAGCTTTCCGGGCCGTAGATCTCGATGATGCGGCCGCGCGGAAGGCCGCCGATGCCCAGCGCGATATCGAGCCCGAGCGAGCCGGTCGAGATCGACTCGATCTCGATGCTCTGGCGGGCGCCGAGCTTCATCACCGATCCCTTGCCGAAGGTGCGCTCGATCTGCGAAAGCGCACTCTCCAGCGCCTTACTCTTGTCCATGCTGTCCTTTTCCACGACGCGAAGATTGGCGGCTGACATTGCGGCGGCATCCTTTCATGGGGTGGTGGCAATTGCAATTTTACGCGCTTCAGGCCTCATATGTTCCCATATCGTTGCCGTTGTCCAGTGAAATCGGCAAATGACTGGTTTCGCTGGATATTTTTGTATTGTTCCCCTCACGTCCCCGGGAGGCCGCAGATGTTCCGGTTTTAAGGCCGGCTGGGGGCCGGCCGAATCCGGGCACCGGAGCGCACAACCATTGCTGCGCATTAATGCCGAAAAACGGCTATTTTTCTCCTTAAGGTGTGTCAACCAGATTGCGGACGAGATGCAGGATCACCGCCTCTCCGCTCACGCGCGGCATGGCGAAGGCAACTGCGATCAGCAGGACCAGTGCGACAAGCTGTCCGGTACCGAGCCTGACGGAACGGACATTGCGGGCGTGGACGACGAAGACGGCGAGCGACGCACCGCCGATCGCGAAGGCGAGGATGATCTCCGGCACTGAATGCAGATCAAGCACCAGCCGGCTGATGGCGATCAGGGTGAGCAGCAACACAATGCCGGTCCAAAGCAGCGCGCGCGCAATGCGACCAAGCTGCGGCGCAATCATCATGGCACTGAGGCCGTAGAAGCCGGTACCGATCGCCACATGGCCGCTCGGGCTCAGCAGGCGCAGGGCGCTGCCCTCGTTCCAGCGCAGGAGATGGAGGACAAATTTTCCGGCGACGGTCAGCAGCAGGCAGACGCCGAAAGCGAGGGCCCAGCTGCGGGCGAGAGCGCGGCGCTCGTCGGCGCCCCACAGATGGAGGAACACGCCCAGACCGCAGAAGAGCAGCAGCAGCGGATCGCCGAGATGGGTCAGTCGCGTGAAGAAGCCCTCGACCATCCGCCGCTACGCCCGTTCACGCCATGAAACGGGATGCCGGCGCATTCAGTCGCAGGGCCAGTCGGGCAGGCGGACATGCTGCCGCGCCGCCCCCGCCGGACGGCACGGCCAGTCGCGACGTTCGGGCGGGCGGGTGATCTTCGGACTCATACCCGTGAGATCGATCCGCCCGGCCTGCTTCCCATAATTGAGCACGGCCGCGTCCGTCGCGTTCAGGAAGAGATTGTCGTGGACGCTGAAACCGGCGCCGTAAACGATCGCACCGAAGCGGAAATCCTCGATATGGTTGCCCGCGATCTGGCCCGAGCCGGCCAGCTCAATGCCGATATCGCCGCGGCCGCGGGGGCCCGCGATTGCGTAATTGCCCGTGATCACCGTGTTGACGCCATTGGTCGGCACCAGCGAATAGGCGACGAAGGTAGACATGGTGTCGCCCGGATCGGGGCCGCGATTGCGGAAATCCTCTGCCCAGTTGTCGCGCACGACGAGGTTTTCGGTATAGGCCCCGAGCGGACCGACCTCCAGGGGCATCCGGGCAACGCCGCGGAAGCGGTTGCGCTCGACCACGATGTTCCGTCCGCGACTGCGGTCGTTGTTGAAGGCGAGATTGATGCACTGGCCGCAGCCGGCGAAGTGGTTGCCGGAGATGGTCGAGCGGTCCAGCCCCCACCCCGTGATGACGCCGCCCGAAACGCCGCGGAAGTCATTGTTGATGATCAGCGCCTCGGTTGCGCCGTCGAGCCGGATCGCGGTTTCGCCGCCCCGGAAGGCGCAGTCGCCGATGGTGACGGCGCGGGACTCCGAGATATCGATGCTGCCGCCGTCGAAAGTAAGACCGCGGATCACGGTGCCGGGGCCACGGACGACCAGGTTGCCGACCAGAGTGGCACCGCTTGGCGCGTAGAGCGTCACCTCCGGCGGGATCTCGAGATCGGCGACCCGATAGGTGCCCGGGGGGATGTAGATGATGGCGCCCGGCTCCGCCCGCCGGACCGCCTCTTCGATCCGGCCCGCATTCCCCGCCGCGCAGCCGAGCGGAAGGCTGCAGATCACGACGAGCAGGACGAGCAGCCGTGCCGCGGCGAACGGCGTTCTCATGGATGGTCCGGACGCGGCGCACGCAGCACGTCTTCCGCCGGCTGATCCGGATACTCGGCCGCGACCTCCCGGCGCCACTGGTAGGCGATGCGCAGCACGAAACCCCAGAAGGTATAGAAGGGAATGGCGAAGAACGGCTTCTCCATGTTGTCCTCGCCGACGCAGCCGACGAGGATCAGGATCGCGAAGGCAACCACCAGCAGGATGAGGCGCGCGGTCTCGGAACTGCCGTGACGCCGGTGCTGCCGGTAGGCCCGGAGGCCGGCGCGGAAGAATTCGACCTGCATCCAGATCCAGGCCACCAGGCCGATCAGGCCGAGCCGCGCCACCACCGAGATCACCGAATTGTGCGGCTCGCGGGTAGTGACGCCGAGCGTGTCGCGGAAATCGGTCAGCGGAATGCCGTAGCCGAGCCCCCCGATCAGGGCGATGGGATCGGAGGTGAGCTGTTCGTAGATGCGCGTCCACCAGTGCAGGCGCAGGGGCACACCGCTTGCCGCATCGGCGATGCCACCCTGCTGTTCTGCGCCGATTCCGAAGATCGCAAGAATATGGTCGAGGAAGAACGAGAAGGAGATTTCCGAGGTCAGCCGCCCGGAAATGCGGATTTCGAAGGCCGAGATGACGAGCAGCAGAAATCCCAGCAGGGGCAGCGTAATGCCGAGCCGGCCGAGCGCGCGCGGCTGAAGCCAGAAGAGCAGCGCCGCCAGGCTCGCGATCTGCAGATAGCTGGTGCGCTTCTGCAGCACGATCAGGACGAAGGCGATCAGGAAGCCGGCGATGAGTGTCAGCAGCAGGCGTTTGCCCGGGCGGCCCTCCGGCGCGATCAGGCAGGCGAAAGCCGCCCAGATCAGCACTGTGCCGGCCGTGGCGAAGGATCCGAAGATCGGCACGGCCTGCCCCGAGGCGCCGGTGATCGTCGGCGATATCGCAATCAGCTGGTCTTCAAAGACGAAAAGCAGACTGTAGCCGCAGGCCACAATGATGATCGGGCGCAGCCAGTCTGCCAGCCGCCGGACGGCCCGCGGATCGGCGGCCAGGCTGAAGCCCACGATGATGAACAGGGACTCGATCAGCGAGGTGGCATCGCGCAGGGCCCACATGCCGTGCCCGGCGGCGTCGAAGGCCAGGCGCCCGAACCCCCAGCACCACCAGATCAGGAAAGGCGCCAGGATCACCACATTGCCCATGCGCTGCAGCGCCAGTCGCGGGTTGATCCCGGCGAGCACGACCACCAGCAGGATCTCGCCGAACGGAATGCCGAAGCCGGTCGGCGGAATCCGCAGCAGCATGAAGGCGTAGCCGAGGATGAGATACCCGGCGAGCAGAACCAGCAGGGAGGAAACCTTCAGCCGGTCGAACACCGTGCCCATCAGGCCAGCCCGTGGACCCGGATGACCTTCTCGCGCCAGGAAAACGCCTGACAGCGCTGCCGTGCGCCCTGGGCCAGCGACTGGCGCGTCGTTTCGCGGGCGAGGCTGATCAGCGCGTCGCCCATCTCGGCAATCACCTGCGCCGCGCTCTTGTCGGTGGTGTCGACGGCGTAGCCGCAGCTTGCATCCACCAGCGCCGCCGGCCCGCCGAGCTTGAGGCAGACAACCGGCAGGCCGTGATGCATCGCCTCCAGGATCACCATGCCGCCGGTATCGTGCATGGCCGAGAACAGCAGCACGTCATGTCCGGCATAGAGCCGCGCCATGCCGTGATGGTCCTGCCAGGGCAGCCAGTCGATGCTGCCGGCGATGCCAAGATTCTCGGCCATGCGCTGCCAGCGGCGCTTCATCGGACCGTCACCGGCCATGGTCAGTCGCGCGGAGGGAACCGCCTGCACCAGCCGGGCGAAGGCCGGCAGGCCCAGATGCATGCCCTTGTAGTCAACGAAGCGACCGGCATAGAGCACGCGGAAGCAGTCCTGCCGTGGCGGCCGCGGCACGGCCCGGCCGATCGCCGCCTCCATATCCTCGGCGCCGATGGCGAGCTCGACCCGCGCCTTGTCGCGGAAGCGCTGCGGCAGCAGGCGCAGGGTCTCGGCCGAGGTGACATAAATGCGCTCGGCCCGGGCGAAGGTCTCGGTCATGAAGGGCGTGAAGCGGATCAGCATGTTGGCGGCGTCGCGGGCGGCGTCATGCATCAGCCCGTAGACGCTGTAGCCCCAGCGCAGCCGCCATGGCGCGCGCTCGCCGCCGCCGACCGGACCGAAGACGAAGGGGATGCCGAGCCGGCCCATGAAGCTGGGAATCCGCAGGCCGGCATAGGTCACATGATGCACGCGGTCGAATTTCTCCCGCGCGTGCAGCTCCCGGGCGAATTTCACCGCCAGCCACTGCCACAATGCGGCATGCAGGTGCAGCGGCCCGCGGGCCTGCCAGCGAAAAGGTTTGGGAACGTCAAAATAGGCGCAGCGGAGCTGCGTCCCGAGCTGCATGCGCTCTAGCGTGCGCTCGATGGCCGGCCGCGCCTCGGAGCAGGTCAGCACGACCACCTCGTGCCCGGCACGGACAAGGGACAGCGCCCAGTTCCAGCCCACCGCATATTCCGAGCCCCTGTCCGGCTCACAGGCAAAGGCGGAAAGCAGGATCTTCAAGCCGTGCCTCCTCGTCGCGCGGAAAAACGATGCCAGACCGGGATAAAAAAGAAAAGAAAAAAATGGCAAAAAAACGACTTCTTTTTCTTTTCGAGTTTTGACATCCTTTCAGGACGGCAGCTCCGGATTCCGGGGCGCAACTGGGGCGGCTGGCATGAAGAAGATCACGGTTGGGCTCCCTGTCTATAACGGCGCCAATTACCTGGCCGCCGCCATAGAATCGATCCTGGGGCAGACCTGCCCCGATTTCGACCTGGTGATTTCCGACAACGCCTCCACCGACGGCACCGCCGCGATCTGCCGCGCCTATGCCCGCCGGGACAAGCGTATCCGCTACATCCGCCAGCCGCGCAATATCGGCGCCGCCGCGAACTACAATTTCGTGGCCGGCCTGTGCGAGACGCCGTATTTCAAATGGGCCGCGCATGACGACCTGCTGGCGCCCGGCTTCCTGCAGGCCTGCCTCGACGCCCTCGAGAGCGACCCGTCGCTTGTGCTTGCGATGCCGGCCACGACCCTGGTCGACGAGGCCGGCATGCCCCTGCCCTACTCCCCCGAACGCGGCGGCATCGTGGATCGCATGGGCGTCTGCTGGCCGGCCCTGCCCGAGCAGAACAGTGATCTCACATCGGGCGATCCCGTGCGGCGGTTCCGCGCCGTGATGCTGAACATGTTCATGTGCGTCGAGATCTTCGGCCTGATGCGGCGTCCGGCCCTCCTGCGCGCCCTGCCGCAGGGTTCGTTCAGCGGCGCCGACAAGGTCTTTCTGGCCCGCATGAGCCTGCTGGGCCGCTTCTGGCTCGGGCCGGAGACGCTGTTCCTTCGGCGCTGCCATGCCCAGCAGTTCAGCGCGCAGGTCTCAGGCGCTTATCGCGCCGCGTGGTTCTCGGGGCGGCGGGACTCGATCTTCGTGCAGCAGCTCCGTCTGCTTCTCGCCTATTGCCGCGTGGCGGCTGCCGCCGAGCTTCCCCTGATGCAGCGCTGCGCCTGTCTTTATGCCGTGGCGCACCGGGCGGCCACCCGCGGCCATCAGTGGCAGAGGTTGACCGGTGCCGTCGTCGGGCTGCCACGCCAGCGGAAATACAAGCCGGCCCTGCACCCGATCGTCAGCCAGCGCGGCGAGGGATAGCGCTCCGGCGGCAGCTGACGTCGCGCGCAACGCCGGCCACCAGTTGCCCCGCGAGCATAGAATAAAAAAGGCCGCCGGATTGCTCCGGCGGCCAGGAGGCGTCAGTTGCAGTCCCGATCAGGCCAGCAGCACGTCGAAATGGATGGTGCCGGTATCCTGGCTGCCATCGCGGTCAACCAACGTGTAGTCGACCGTGTCCTTGCCGGTGAACCCGGCCTTCGGCGTGTAGATGGCCGTGCCGGACGCGGTATCCCAGGTGACCTTGCCACCCTTTGCGGTCTCGTCCTCGATGTCGGTGACCTTGAGCCCGCCGTCCTTGCCGGTGTCGTTGAGCAGCAGATATTTGCTGTTGAAGTAGTACTTCGCACCGGCCTGGGCCTTGTGGAAATCGTCGCCGGCGACAACGGGGTTGCCGCTGCCGGTCGACGGCGGCGGATTGCTGGTGCCGCCGCCCGGAGGCGTCGGCGTTGCGGTACCGTCGCCGACCTGCATGTAAACGATGCCGGTGTCGGAGCTGCCATCCTTGTCCACCACCGTGTATTCGATGGAGTCCTTGCCCTGCCAGCCCTTCAGCGGGGTGTAGATGGCCGTACCGGTGCTGTCCAGCGTGACGGTGGCGCCGGCTGCCGACTTGGAAGCCACGGCAGTTACCTTCAGACCGCCATCCTTGCCGGTGTCGTTGAGCAGCAGGTACTTCGTGTTGAAGTACCATTTCTGGTCGACACCGGTCTTGTAGAAGTCGTCGCCGGCGATGACCGGATGGCCGGTGCCACCGCCGCTGGCCGGCGGATTGGTTGGCGCCGGCTCGATCGGTTTCGGCGTCGAGGTGCCGGTGCCGACCTGGATGAACACGGTGCCCGTATCCTTGCTGCCGTCCCGATCGACAACGGTGTATTCAATGGAATCCTTGCCCTGCCAGTCCTTCAGAGGGGTGTATTTCACCGTACCGTCGCTCGAAAAGGTGACTGCGCCGCCCGCCGCGCTCTTGGCGGACACTTCGGTGACCTTGAGGCCGCCATCCTTGCCCACGTCGTTGAGCAGCAGGTACTTGGTATTGAACCAGTGCGACTGGTTCACACCGGTCTTGTAGTTGTCGTCGCCAGCGATCACCGGGTGACCGGTACCCTCACCACCAGTATCGCCGCTGCCCGGCGGCGGCACCGGATCGGCAGGTTCGGGTTCGGCCGGCTTGGGCTGGGTTGGCGCCGACCCCGGCTTCTGCGGCATCGGAAAGCCGCTTCCAGAGGTCTTGTTATTGGCGATCGTCCCCGACTGGTTGCCGTAGTTCAGCACCCGCTCGATATACTGGCCGACATATGCATTGTCGTGGACGTTGAAGCCCTTGCCGTAAACGATCGTGCCGTACCAGAAGTTATCGATGTAGTTGCCGTAGATCTCCCCGGAGCCGTTCAGTTCGATGCCGACGCCGGTGCCGATTCCCTTGGCATAATTGCCCGTGATCACCGTGTTGACGCCATTGCCCTGCACGAGCGAGTAGGCGACGTCGGTGCTCCAGCCGCGGTCGGGACCGGCATTGTTCATGTTCTCCGACCAGTTGCCCTTCACCACCATGTTCAGGGTATAGGCTTCGCTCGGACCGACCTCGATCGGCATGCGCTGCGTGCCGGTGAAGTAGTTGTTCTCGATCTTGATGTCGCGGCCCTGGGAATGGTTGTTGTTGAAGTTCAGGTTGATGGGCTGCCAGGAGTCATAGAACTTGTTGCCGGAAATCGACGACTGGTCGAGACCCCAGCCCGCGATGACGTTGCCGGAAACCTTGTGAAACTCGTTGTTCACGATCGACGCCGAACGCGCGTTGTCGAGATTGATTGCCCGGCTGCCGCCCTTGAAGACGGAATTCTCAATCGTGACGCCGGTGGTGCCGCCGATGTTGACGGGGCCGCCGGCAAAGGTGAAACCGCTGAGGGTCGTGTTGCTGCCCACGGTCAGGCTGCCATTCAGGGTGACGCTGCCACCCGCTTTCAGCGTGATGTTTCCAGGCACCACAAGGCCGGACACATTATAGGTGCCGGCAGGAACAGTGACGGTGGAACCCGGCGCAGCCGACTGCACGAGACTCTGAATTGATACGGCCAAAACTCTACTCCTTCAAATGCCGGCACTGAGAGCCGGTTGGGTAATCAACAGTCATCGCCTGAGGGGGACAGCGACGACGGCGCGAGATCACCAGGGACAATCACCGCTGCACGCGCGGCGCAGCTGCAATGACGTCTCCGGTGCATCGGAACCTAGCCAGTCGGGCCGAACGACCAACGTTAATTTCCGGTAATCGTAAACCCGGTCACGGATTTTATACGCCAACCTGCAGTCTCTGATTTTGGAAGGCCCTTGCGATGAAACGGAGAGTGACGAGACAGCCGATGCCATGGCTTCGCCCGCGTCTGCGGGCAGTGAATGCCACTGCATCGGATCTCGCCCGTCACCTCGGACTTCCGCCTGTCCGCGTCTACGAGCTGATCAAGGGCAGGAGGAGATTTCAGCCTGGCGAGATCGAAAAAGCCGCGTCATTCCTGAAGATCGGCGAGCCTCAGCTCCTTGGTTTGATCGAGGGCCGGCTCTCGGCAGACGATGTCGGAATTGATGACGTAGCCGCCTTGCCATGGGCCAGCTCCGAGGGTACAGCATTGCCGTTGCTGCGTGCATCACTGGCGCCGCTTGGCTTCTGGACGCTGCACGTCAAAGACGAATTTGCGGCTGCTCCGCGGCCGGATCTCATTGTCTTCCCGACCACTGCATTCGCCGTCGTCGTGCAGGACGAGCACAACAGCCCGGTCTATCGGGCGCGCGACTGCATCCTGATCGACCCGAGAATACCTGTTGCTCCCGGAGATGATGTCGCTCTCTCGAACGTGGCCATGATTGTAGCAGGCAGTACGCCCGAGATTATCGCGGGGCAGTTGACAAAGATGAGCGATGTCGCGTGGTCGTTGCGGCAGTATGCAGTTGGCGTCGAGCGTACATTCTCCAGAACACAGCTGCCCAGTGCCTGGAAGATTATCAGTCGGTTCGCGCCGGTCATGGATTTGTCACAGCCGCATAGCGCGCAGAGTGAGTCACAACCCGCACGGACGGAGTAGCATCAATCCGAAAGAGGAATGCAAGGTGGGATTCCGGCGACTCGACATCGACTATCAGGAGATCACCTGCTGTCCGCTCTGCGGGCAGGATGGAGCCGAGCGATCAGTGCTCCGGCGCCCCAGCTACTATTTTGCCCGCTTCGAAATCCCGCTGCCGCGGACCGGCGTCGCGCTGCTCGAATGTCCGCATTGCTCGCTGCTGTTCAAATCCGCGACTCCTACGGCCCAGTCCTGCGATGCGGTAATGCTGAATGGTGCCACCGATGTTTGGCGCCCCAAGACGGGCGAGCATCCTGCCCTGCCAATGATGCGGCCCTATATGGAGGGTGCGGAGTCCTTCCTCGATATTGGCGCCTCCAACGGAGACCTTCTGGCCCAGATCGGTGCGCGGCGACTATCGGCCATGGACATCGTTCAGTATGCACCGTGCAAAGCCGTCATAGACGGGCGGGGCGAGTACATCATCGGGCAGCTTGAGAAGGGTGTGACATGGTCCAATCAGCCCTACGACGTCGTGACCGCTTTCGACGTCTTTGAGCACTTTCTTGAGGCTGACAGTGCCGTTTCCAATGTACTTGCTTTCGTGAAAAGCGGCGGATACCTCGTCATCGAAACCGGGGACTGGCGCACGGTTCCGGACCCCGGCAGCTGGTACTACACAAATCTGTTCGAGCATCAGATCTTCTGGACAAGGCGGACATTCGAGTATCTGCAGGAGAGATTCCCGCTCGCCATCACCCAGTATTCCCTTGTCAATCACAAGGGGCGGCGGGCGATGGGGCTGGCCAAGCGCATTGCTCTGTCTGCCATTGTGCGGCTCGCGCCGAATCCCCTGTTCCGCAAGGCGATGCTGAACGCTGGCCGCGATCCCGGCCATTTCGGGGCTCCCGGCCTGGTCGATCACGCATTCGTTGTTCTGAAGCGCCTGGAAGCCGGGTCGGAAGCCATACAAGGCCGGACCGCGATGGCAGCCGCCGTTGCCACCGGAGATCTCTGAGCCTCCCCGCAGACACTAAGCCTGCTTTGTCGTGGAGTCCCATCCCTCTCCGGCGCGTCGTGCCCGCTCGTATGCATCGGCCTGGAGAACGCGCCGCACTCTCGGCAAGGTTCCGGAAAGCAGAAGTTCGAGCAGCGGGGTATCCTGGAAGCTGCCGTTATAGGTGAGACGCGGCAGCAGGAAAGGTCGCTCCCGGTCGGTGGGAAATATCGTGTTGCACTCGGTGGTAACCGCTGTCCGGAATCCAAGCGAGCGGCACATTTCGGCCTCACGCCAGCCGGCGGCCTGACTGTCGCCATAGGGATAGGCGAAATGCTCCACCGGAACGCCCAGCAGAGTTTCACATTCCTGCTTGCTCTGGGCTATTTCGCG
Source organism: Ferrovibrio sp. (assembly GCF_035304305.1). Classification (GTDB taxonomy): domain Bacteria; phylum Pseudomonadota; class Alphaproteobacteria; order Ferrovibrionales; family Ferrovibrionaceae; genus Ferrovibrio. The sequence continues at coordinate 63,686 of NZ_DATGQG010000022.1, read as the reverse complement.
ATAGGCCTCCGTCTCGTCGAGGCGTCCCAGACAGAGATGACGTACGCCGTGCGCTCCAAACTCCACCAGGCCGCTTGCCTGCATATCGGCAATCATCGCCGGGGTCAGAAGATTGCGGTCTCCCAATGCTGCGAAATCGATGCCATAACGCTGCTCCAGTTCGCTGCAGGCCTGTCGGACCTGCCCCGGCTTCGCCGCAGACAATAGCGGCGCAATGGCGGCGTAAGCGAAACGCTTCTGGCGTTCGGTGCGGATGGGAAACTGCAACTCCTGTCCCTCCCAGGCGAAGCGGAGCGTCTCATGATTGCCGGCAAGCACGGCCTCGAGACCCAGCACCCAGACAGGAAACTCGCGCCGGACGAAACCCGGCACCAGATAGACCGTCATGGGTACGCCGAACTCACGACAGATGGGGAATGCCTGGCTGTAGGTATCAGAAAACCCGTCGTCAAAAGTCAGGCAGACGAATTTTCCCGGCTGATCCGGATCCTCCAGCCAGTCCGCGAGCCCACTCATGGACAGAAAGCGATAACCACGATCGGCGAGCGTCTGGACTATGCTTCGGAATGTCTCGGGCGTGACGGGTACCGCCTGACTGGCGAAAGTCTGGCTGCTGTGCGGCAACACGCGATGGAAGGACAGTATCCCGCCCTGCCCCGCATGGCGGAGGGCCATCAGGCGGGGCAAGCCGGTGGCCCATGTCGACCAGAAAGCATAGCGGAGGAGTTCGCGTTTAATCACCGCCCCGCCCTCCTCATGCTGCCGGGTTGTCCCGCAGGGGACTCATCTGTGCAGGTTGAAGGCCATCTCTCCTGCTCCACCGGAGCAGCGGAACCAGAAGCACCGCGACCCGGATGCATTCGACCAGAAGGGAACTAAGCACCAGGCCGGCAAGCCCCCAATGCTCCGCCAGGAGGAATGCCCCTATGATGCTGAAGGGCGTTGCAGCGGCGTAGGACCAGAAGATAAGTCGGGTGCGCTCCAGGGCTGCGGCCCATATCACCAGGACCGCAGCAATCCCGTAGATGGCGGTCGGCGCACATAACAGCCGCACGAGATAGCCCAGTCCCTCGTACTGCTCGCCATAAAGCAGGTGCACGACATAATCCGGCGCGATGTTCAGGACTGCTATGGCGGCGCCCATCAGGCCTACGCTCAGAATCGTCAGGCGGCCGATATAGAAGCGCAGCGCGGCGGGTCCGCCGACATGCAGTGCGCGGGAAGCCTGCACCGGTGCAAAATTGTCCAGCGACAGCAGCAGAAGATTCATCACCCCGGTAATCGTGGTCGCCGCCCGCAATGCGCCGGTTGCCGCGGCCCCCAGCATGATTCCGGAAATCGCCATGAAGGCCTGCGTTGTTGCCCAGAACATGAGCCCCGAAGGCAGCGTCCATTTTGAAAAGCGCCAGTGGCGGACCAGGACACTGTGGAAGGTGGCAGCATTCCACTCGAACCTGCCATACAGCCTAGCCCCCTGGGTCATGGCCACGGCACTGACGGCCGCAATGATCCAGATTCCGGCCTCGGCCGTGGCGCCGGGCCAGACAAAGGGCAGGGTCAGGATGGCGGCGAGCTGCAGCCCAAACCGCAGCAAATCGACACCGAGCGCCGCTCCCGGGCGGCCCCGGGCAAAAAGATAACGGCGATAGAACTCGTACAGCTGATAGGCAATGATGGCCGCACCAAGCGGCAGCGCCAACGTCGAAACCCCGGGGTTGGATAGTAGCCAGCCCGTAATCCCAACGCCGGCTCCGACCAGAAGGCCGACCAGAAGGCCGGCGGCCAACTGCTGGGCCAGGACGGCATGGTAATACCTGACACTGTCGGTCTCAGCCTGCTTCGGACCGATATTGAGCATCGGCTGGATGATTCCCGCAAATTGAAGCGTCGCCATGAACTCGACCAGCATCCATGCGAGGGTGAAGCGCCCCAGCTCATACATGCCGAGAGCGCGTGCCAGCAGGATCACGCCGAGAAAATTTCCCCCGCTCGCCACGATCTGGTCGATGAAGGCAAACTTCATCAGCCGGTTTGGCACCACCCAGTCCAGCGCCAGGGAGATGACGGACCGTACCGGCTTCATAGCGGGAGGGCTTGCGGTACCGCGGGCGGAACTGACTGACAGATTGCCGGGCTCTCCGGACGGGTCTTCGACATCGCCGGCTCAGCAGGAATGTACTGGGCAGCCGGCATGCCAATCGCAAACTGCGTGTCAGGAATGCGTTCGTCTGGCTCAATGATCCGGGGATGCGGAATGGGAATGAGAAAACGCCCTCCGGCTGCTCGGTATGCGGCCTGCTGGTGCAAGACCTCACCGGCAAAGTTCCATGCGAGCAGCAGCACCAGATCCGGCTGACTCTCAAGCACGTGGTCGGGATGGACGATCGGGATATGCTGCCCGGGCGTCAGCCTGCCGTGCTTGAACGGGTTAGCGTCGGCCACGAACTCGAAAAAGCCGGGATCGAGGTCGAGGCTGTTCACGAGGGTCGATCCCTTGGCTGCGGCACCATAGGCGGCGATGCGCCGGCCGCGAGCCTTCTCGGCGCGCAACAGTCCTGTCAGCGATGCGCGGAGCTCGGCAACACGTTCGGCGAAGCCCTCGTACCAGCCGATGCGGTCAACTCCAAGCTCGCGCTCATAGTTCAGCAGCGCAATGAACGCAGGGCTCCGCTCGACACTCCGGCCGACCCAGAGGCGCAGCGAGCCGCCATGGATGGGAAGACGCTCGACGTCATTTATGTTCAAGCCATGCCGGGTGAAGAGCGGAATGAGACCGTGTAGGGTGTGATAGAAGTGATGCTCGTGGTAGATGGTGTCGAATTCGCATTTCTGGATCATGTCGACGGCATAGGCGAATTCGAACACAGCGATGCCATCATCTGCCAGAAGCCTGGCAAAGCCGGCGACGAAGTCGTTGATAGCATGCACATGGGCCAGGACATTGTTGGCAACAATGACATCGGCGCGCTGCCCCTCCGACACGAGACGATCCGCCAGGGCGAGAGAGAAGAAATCGGTCAGCGTGGGTATGCCGGCCTGACGCGCCTGCTCGGCCGGACCATCGGCCGGATCGATTCCTAGGCACGGAATTCCGTGATCTCGGAAGTTGCGCAGCAGATAGCCGTCATTGCTCGCAACCTCGACAACCAGGCTGTCCGGACCGAGCTTTCGCTCCCGGATCAGGCGTTCGGCGATCGACGAGGCATGCCGCAGCAGGGCGGGCGACGCGGAGGAGTAGTACGGGAAGTCGCGCTGCCAGAGAATTTCCGGCGGCACGGTTTCGGTCAGCTGCAGCATGGCGCATTCCTGGCAAAGGGCCAGCTGCAACGGGTAACGCGCCTCATCCCCCTCCCCGGGAATCGACGACAGCAGGGCGTTCGATCCGGGATGGCACCCCAGATCAAGAATGACCCGGAGCGAGGGACTCTGGCAGGACCTGCATTCATGGACACGCATACCGTTTCTCCTGCTCAAGCTGGGGAAAAAGTTGACGATCAGCGAACACTTCTCAGGCATCCACTGTCGGCCGTGGCGGCCGCCATTTCTGATTCGCCAGCATCATGACGAACTGGAGATTGGAGCGGAAATAACGACCGGAAAGGCGGCGCGGCTCCTGCGCGAGGCGGAACATCCACTCGCAGCCGGTGCGGCGCAGTATGCGCGGTGCACGCTTCACCTTGCCCGCCATCATCTCGAATGCGCCTCCGACGCCGATCAGCACCGGCGCGTTCAGCGCGCCGCGGTGCGCCGCCATCCAGCGATCCTGCTTCGGGGCACCGAGACCAACCCAGACGATATCCGGATCGGCGGCATTCAGCCGCGTGTTGATCTCCTGCTCCTCGTCGCGGGTCAACGGACGGAAGGGCGGCGCGTAATGGCCGACGACCCTGGCCCCGGGGAAATTCCGGCTGAGCTCCTGCCGGAGCCGCAGCAGCGTGTCTTCCGAGGATCCGTAGAGGAAGTGTCGATATCCACGCTGTTCGGACAGGCGGAAGAGCGCCGGCATCAGATCGGGGCCGCAGATGCGGTCCGCACTGCGATAACCGTTCCGGCGCAGCAGCCAGACGAGTGGCATGCCGTCCGGCGCAGCCAGTGCCGCCGAGCGGTAGATGGCCTGGACATCCGATGCCAGTTGGCTTTCGACCAGCGCATGGACATCGATGGTGCAGATATACTGGCGCTGCGCCCCGCTGATCCAACCGTCTATGGCGGACAGAGCCTCATCCATGGTCAGCGCACTCAAAGGGACACCGAGCACATCTGCCCTTGGATGCATAACGTCCTCCTCCGATACGGTCCCGTGCGCCAGGACGGCGCGGGCATCTTCCCCTGCTACTGCTTGCCGCCCGACATGGCGCGGTGCGCGGTTCACTCAAATCAGCGCACTGGCGGAAACCGGCGCGGCCTGCAGGTCACCCAATGCCCCCAAGGTGGCGCCGCCGCAGCCATACCGGACAAGATCGGCGGCAATCTCCCGCCGGTAGATGGGATTCATCGCGATCACCAGATCCGGCGGAAAGCGGGATAGATGCTCAGGCCCCACGATCTGTTTGCCGGTGCCCGGAACGAATTTCCCCCAGCGGAAAGGATTGATGTCGACCAGATACTCGACATCCTCGCCCGCCCTTACCGCAGAGAGGAAGGCCACGGCCTTCGATCCGGAACCCCAGAGAGCGATTCGGCCGCCCGCGCGGGAGACGGTTCTGATCAGCGAATCCCAGTATGCCACAGCATCGGAGGCCACCTCCGAGAAGGTCGCGGCACCGCGGGCCAGTTGTTCCAGGCTTCCGTCCCCTGCCCTGGCATCCGCCACACACGCTGGTTCGGCCGGGTAGGCCTCTATCGTGAGGTACTGGTCGTCATATCCGCTGTCCATGCGCAGAACCTCAAAACCGGCACTGCGGAAGAGGTATCCGAGGGAAGCGGGCGAGAAGTATGAACAATGTTCGTAATAGACGTCCCAGAATGCGCCCTCGGCGAGGATGCGCCGGACATCGGGAACCTGGAAAAACACGATGGTGCCGCGCTCCGGGGAGGCGATCCGCCGGACGGCGCGGACGAAACGCTGCGTCTCGGCGATATGCTCGAGGGTCATGCGACAGCAGACCAGATCCGGCGGTGCCTGATCCGTTGTTTCCGAGAAATACTCCCGCCTGAAGGTGACGCGCGCCGCTCCCGCCTCCGCCCGCTCAGGCACGAAACTGGGGTCATATCCGACGCCGGCATTCCCCCCCATGTCGCAGAGCAATCGGAGGAAAGCACCTTTTCCGCAACCGATCTCGACAATATCCTTCCCGAACAGGTCATAGCGGCCGATCAGATCCTCTGCCAGCCGCTGCTGATAGGCGCGGTAAGTTCCTGAGAAAACCTGCGTCTCCTCGTACAGATCGGAGTAGACCGTCGCCCCGCTCTCCCAGGCGGCATTGAATACAAAGGCGCAGGTGTCGCAGAAGGCGAGATCGATATCGCCCGTTGCCATGGCTTCCGCGCTGCTGCGATCGGAGAGTAGAAGGCAGCTGTTCACCGGCACTCCAGGCACCCGGTGAAAGATGTAGCCGTCTTCCGCTCCGCAGTTCGGGCAACGCTTCGTTGTCACGTCCGCCTCACTCCGCCTGTTGGATATCCACGGCCTGTGCGTCACGGAAGGCAGGTACGAAGCCCGCAGCATCGGACATCCGTTCATAGGGTTGCGGCAGCCGGCGCAGAGACCGATCGAGAATGCCTGCCGCCAGCAGCGATTTCAGATGAGCCAGACGCTGATAACGCTCCCCCTCGAAATCCTCGAGCGCGAGCCCATACTTCGTGTAGCAGGCGTGCAGTTCCAGCGCGCCTGCCATGGCCGTCCACTGCGGTCTGAAATTCGGAAGCCTGCTCTCGATTTTCCGGAAACTGACTCGGTAGGATCTCTTATCAGCCGCGGCACCCTCGGCATAGGCGATTGCCGATCCCGGCACCGTGTTCCGGACGATCTCGGCTATGCTGCGCACGCGATAGTTCTCGGCCGTCGACCCGACGTTGAACGTCTCACAATGGACCGCCTCCCGCGGCGCCTCGACGGCTGCGATGAATGCCCTGCTGATATCCGCGATATGAACCAGCGGCCGCCAGGCCATCCCGTCGCTCTTGAGGAATACCCGCCCGGTGGTGACGGCATGTGCCGTCAGATTGTTCAGAACCAAGTCGAACCGGATGCGCGGCGAAAAACCATAGGCTGTGGCACTGCGCAGCAACACGGGAGAGAAACGGTCGGTGGCCAGGGCAAGCAGGCCTTGTTCCGCGCGATATTTCGAAACGGCATAAGGCGTGACGGGATTGGGCGGCGATGCCTCGTCCACCCAGTCCTCCTCTGCCGCGCCGTAGACGCTGCAGGTGGACGAGAAAACAAAGCGTTCAACACCGGCGTCCCGGGCCAGCTCCGCCAGCCGGATCGTCGCCGTATCGTTGATATCCATCGTGGTTTCCGGCAGCAGGTCGCCGAGGGGATCGTTGCAGATCCCGGCGAGATGCACGACGGCATCCACGGCGCGGAGTTGCACGACCGTCAGATCACGTATGTCCGAGTTGATCGTAATGACGTCCGAGGCTGTGTCGGCGCCAAACGTGCATCCTGCAAACAGCCCGGTATCGACACCCACAACCTGATGGCCTCTCTGCAGCAGCATCTGCGTGAGGATGGTGCCGATATAGCCCGTATGACCGGTGACAAGAACTTTCATTTCCTCCCCCTTTTGATTATTTCCACGTCTTCCAGGGCGCGGCGCCTCTGGACCAGAGTTCCTCAAGAAGAATCTTCTCCCGCAGGGTATCCATGCATTGCCAGTAGGAGCGATGCGTGTAAGCCATGAGCTGGCCGTCGGCGGCGAGCGCCTGCAGCGGCTCGCGCTCCCACATCGTGTCGTCGCCGGCGATGTAGTCAAAAATGCCCGGCTCGAGCACGAAGAAGGCCGCGTTGATCCAGCCTTCGCCCTGGTCGGGTTTCTCCGTGAAACGCTGTACCTTGCTGTCTCCGGCCATCTCTACGAAGCCGAAACGCGATGGTGCGCGCACGACCGTTACCGTCGCGAGTTTCCCGTGGGCCCGGTGGAAGGCCAGCAGTTCATCCAGATTGACGTCGGAAATTCCGTCGCACCAGGTGAGCATGAAGGTCCCGTCGCCGAGATAGGGCTGCAGCCGCTTGATGCGACCGCCTGTCGCCGTTTCAGCGCCGGTGTCGATCAGATGGACGGTCCAGTCCGGTCCCTCGGCAGGCTCATGGAGCGAGGTGGAGCCGTCCCGGGTACGGACAGTGAGGTTTCGGCTGTAGGTATGCAGGTTTAGGAAATACTGGACGACCGCTTCTTTCTTGTAGCCCAGGGCGATGACGAATTCGTTCATCCCGTGGGCATCGTAGTGCTTCATGACGTGCCAGATGATTGGCCTGCCGCCGATCTCGACGAGGGGTTTCGGCCGGGAACCTGTCTCCTCGGAAAGCCGGGTGCCGAGACCACCGGCCAGGATCGCCACCGGCGGCGGTCGCAGCCGTCGGGCAATTGCCTTCCTCCCCACCGTCACACCGGACGCCAATGCATCTGCTTCATGAAACATTTTTGTCATGGGCGACCGCTGGTACGACGGTTGGCATCAATACTGGCCACTTTTGTATCAATGGCGAAAAGAAAAGAAAAGAAAAAAATAAGACAACGATGAGGCAGAGAAAATGCGTTCTTGTAAGAACGTACTTAAGGGCCTATATCACCGTTTGGTCACGCGCGACGCGCATGTAGTGATTCGTGCGTATGGTACGATGAGGTCAGCTGAATTGAGCAAAGCCAGAATCCGCGGAAAAATCCGGCGAGAAGAATGGCCGAAGATCATGGCGCGCTTCCGGAAGGGGGAGACGTTGGCTGACATTGCGCGAAGCTATGAGTGCACGGCACCGGCGATCCGCTACATCGTTCGCCGAGCCGATCAGGTTCCGGCAAAAGCCGATCACACTGTGAGTCCTCCTCCTGTCCGCAGCGAGAATGATCGCACCACGGCTCAGGTTGTCTCCGTCGGCAGCAGGATCCAGCCGATACGTCGTTCCCCCGAGGAAATCTGGGACCGCGTCAGCAGCGACATCGCATCGTTTCTGGCAGGAATGGATGCGATTTCTCTCAATGACAGCGATGAGAATTACGAGGCACTGCTCCTCGCCACCGACCGGCTGCTGCGCTCGAGCGCCAGCACACGGGTGGAAATCGAGCGCATCCTGGAAAGCCGCAAGATGACCCGCCGGAGAAGGCTACCCTAGCCGACGCCGCAGTGGCGCCTGAGCTCCACCAACCTTCGGCCTGTCCCGTTCCGATCAGTAGGCATTTGTCCCGCGCATGATGACGGGCAGCGTCAGCAGCAGCACTTTCAGATCCAGCAGCAGCGACCAGTTGGCGATGTAGAACAGGTCGTGCTCGAGGCGGTTGCGCATCTTTTCAAGCGTATCCGTCTCGCCACGCCAGCCGTTCACCTGGGCCCAGCCGGTCATGCCCGGTCGCACGCGATGCCGTGCCAGATAGCCATCGATGAGCGGGGCATATTTGTCGTTATGCGCCGTCGCATGGGGGCGCGGTCCGACGAGCGACATATCCCCCCGCAGGACATTGAACAGCTGCGGCAGCTCATCAAGGCTGGTGCTCCGCAGGACGGCGCCGACGCGCGTCACGCGGGGGTCATTGCGCCGCGCCTGCGGAACGCTGGGATCGGGATCCGGCTCATGGTGCATGGTACGGAATTTGAAGACGCGGAACCGGTTGTTGTTGAATCCGTGGCGTTCCTGCCGGAATATCACCGGCCCGGGGCTGTCCAGCTTGATGAGCACGGCAATGAGCAGCAGCAACGGTGCCAGCAGGACAAGCAGGATGCTGGTCAGAACGATGTCTTCGGCGCGCTTGAGCGGGGCGCCCCACCCGGCCAGCGGCCGCGCCTGGATCGTCAGGGCTGATATGCCGGCAACCTTGCTGAATCCCTGAACCGGGAAACCAAGATTGGGAAGCTGCGGGTAGATTTTTACTTCGACCTGCGTCTGCGCGAGTCTCGTCATGATCTGGCGCAGGTCCGTGGATGGGTCGTCGGACGGGGCGAGGATTACCTCATCCACTTCTCCCGCATTGGCCAGCGATGTGAGGAGGTCGAGATTTCCCGTATTTTCGCCTGCCCGGGCCGCACCGCTGCTTTCGGCAAACAAGCCCACGACCGCGGCTTCCTCGCCATGGGCCTGCAATCTGCGGGCAAGCACGGATGCTGTCTGTCCCGCGCCAAGCACCGCGATCCTGCGGGCCAGCCGGCCGTCTTTCTGCCAGCGTGACAGCATGCTTCCCACCAGCCAACGCGTCGCGCATATGAACAGCCACGCGCCGGCGAACCAGAGCCCTGCCCACGCCTCTCCGAATTCCGCTGCGTAACCGGCCATGTATCCGATCAGCGCCAGGCTGGCGAAGGCGCCGAGCCACGCCAGAGAAGCCTTGGCGACCTGCACCGCCACTTTGCGCATGCTGGGAACGCAATAGCCGCGAAGCAGATGCAGGTAATTTACGGTGAGCGTGGCGCCCAGCACTATATCGAGATAGCGGGACGGCTGGGCCACGCCCGGATCAATAAGGACATCGATCAGCAGTCCCGCTGCGGCAATCCCGAGCCAGTCCCAGACCAGCACCAGCCCCGGCAGACGGGTCTGCAGGTCTGTCGCCGACGGGATCCGTGGCTTATGCGGCGATGACCTTTCCCCCAGATGGAACGGCAGGCGTTCCAGAAGGGCGGGCTTGGGCCCGTAGAGAACATCGCCACCGCCAGACATCGTTTTCCTCCCCGCTCCCGGCCTTGGTCGTTGCCCCGAACTTGTTCTTGCTTTTTCTTTTCTTTTCTTTTCTTATCGAGTCACGCGCGAGGACACAAGCGACAAATTGTACGCAGGCAAAAGATCCGCGCGTTTGGGGTGTCAGGGTGCCTTGGCGGCCGAGACGGAGGGTGAGATGGGCGAAAGCGGAGTGTGGCGGTCGAATCACCCGGGAAGAATGCCCGGACAACCCCGTGCGGGCGAGTTGCTCCCCGATCCCCGCGGCTTCCATCCCCGCTCGCCCAGCGGTCAGTTCCAGCTGCGTGACGACTTCGGCGCCGGCTCGCCCGACGACAGTGACGCGCTCGACTACGCGGCAATCCTGCGCACGCTGTGGCGCCGGAAATACCTTTTCCTGGGTATAGCGGTCCTGCTAACCGGCCTTGCCACAGCAATCATCGTCCAGCTGCCGCCCCGATATATCGCTCATGCATTGGTCGTACTGGGCGATCCGTCCGAAACGAACCGGGCAAGCCGCGATGCAGTTCCCATTCCTCCGCCGGACACCGGCGCCGTTCAGACAGCCGTCGAAATCCTCCACTCGCCGCAACTGGCGGCGGCCGTCATTCGCGATCTCGGGCTGGACAGTAACCCGGAATTCAACCCTGCGGCAGCCGGGCCCGACGAGGCCGGCTTCATGGCGCGGATCAGGCGCATGGTGTCACAGATACGGGCCTTGCTTCCCGGCGCCCAGTCGGTCGAAGAACCCGATGGCCCGACGGCGAGCATCTCCCGGACAATCCGGGGCTTTTTGTCTCATCTGCAGGTCAGCGTACGGAACAATTCCCGCATGATCGACGTCGCATTTGAATCGCGGGATGCCGAGCTGGCCATGCGCGTGGCGAATGCGCTGGTCGATCATTACATCGACAGGCAGCTCGAACTGCGCGCGGAATCGGCCAAGCGGACCTCCGACTGGCTGCGGCAGAGAATAGTCCAACTGGAAACCAGGGTTGCCGAAGCGGAAAGGGCTGTGGAGGAATTCCGTTCTCGTCACGGACTTTTCTCCATGCCGGGCGGCTCGCCGCTCCTGCTCAAGCAGATGACGGATGTCACGGCAGAACTCGCAACCGCCGAAACGGAGCGCGCCGCCATCGAGGCGCGTCTGCGGCAATACCGTGCCTCCATTGACGCTGCCAGTCGGAGCCGCCTGACCGCCGACGTGGTCGACTCTCCGCTGATGGAAGCCCTGCAGACCGAGGAGGCCAAAGTCCAGCAGCAACTGGCCGAAATGTCCGCGGAGTTCGGTGACAAATATCCGCCGACAGTGGGACTACGGGAGAAGCTCAGGAATATCCATGCGGCCATGCGTCGCGAGAGCCAGCGGGTGATCACCTCCATCGAGAACGACCTGCATGTCGCACGCATGAAGGAAGACGATCTGCGGAAGCGTCTGAACGCTCTGAAGGAGGATGTCGCCCGGATGAACAATGCCGACGTGACCCTCCGCGCGCTGGAGCGTGCCGCGGAGGCCGACCGCCGGATTCTCGACGACTTCATGGCGCGCCTGACGACAACCAGCCAGAATGCCGACACATCGTGGCAGAAACCCGATGTGCAGATTGCGTCCTACGCGCAACTGCCGGTCGTCCCGGATCGTCCCAGAAAGGGGCTCCTGATCCTGGTCTCCGGGATAGGAGCCCTGACTGCTGCCGGACTCGTGATCTATCTGATCGAACGGTCGGACCGCAGCATCCGGAGCCTGAAAGAGCTTGAAACCCAGCTCAGGATTGCCGGGTTGGGCATGCTTCCGATCTCCGAATCTGCCCGGCTGTCGCCCGCACAGGCAGCGCGCTACGGCTCCGCCTATCGCGAGGCTCTCAAGGCCGCCTATGCCACCCTGTTCTCCACAAATGACGCGCCCAGAGTAACCGTGATTACCTCGGCCCTTCCGGGTGAAGGAAAAACCACACTGGCGCTCGGCCTGGCCGCGCTGGCGGCGCAGTGCGGCAACCGGGTGCTGCTCCTGGATGCGGACTTCTGGAAGAAGGGCACAAGTGAAGCCCTTGGGATCCGCACCGGGGCCGGCCTTGCAGAAGTTCTCGAGAATTCGGCCAGTCCCGGCGAGGTCATCATATCCGACGTCGTTTCCGGCGCCGACATCATGCTGCCGGGCCGATTCTCGCGCGGTTCGCTTCTGGCCTGGACGCGCCGGCTTTCCGAACTGCTGGTCTCGCTTCGGGATCGCTATGATCTCGTGATCGTGGACGCGCCCCCGGTTCTCTCGGCATCGGAAGCCGTGTTGCTGGCGCAGCATGCCGACGCGACAGTCATGGCCGTGCGGTGGGGCAGCACACCGCGAGACGCCATCGCGACAACGGCGAAAAAGCTACGGCGCGCCGGCGCGTTCCTTGCCGGCTCGGTCATCACCATGGTGAATGAACGGCAACACGCGAGTTACGGCTACACAGAGGGGACCTATTTCTCGGCCGAGTTCGAGTGTTATCAATCGGCACCGACCGGCGCAATCACATGGTCCTCAGGCACTCAGGAAGCCAGCACTCCCGCGCGGGACGAAGGCAAGCGGACAGTATCCGCCACGAGCCGTCATGCCCTGCTGGTCATCGATGTTCCCGATACGGCCGGCGCGCCGACCGGTCATGCGCGGATCAAAGCGGCCGGCAACCGGCTCATCGAAACGATCAACGATCTCTCGAATCTTGCGGCGCGCTCAGGCGTAATGGTGCTTTATGCGCAGCGTGAGTCCGGTCACGGCAGGCATCTGCCGCAACCGCAGGGGAACGCAAGCGATGCCCAGGACACCCTCCCCGGTTCCGGGATCAGCCTCCGGCGCGCCTCGCAGCACGTCTTCCTCAAGCATACGCCGGATGCCTTTTCCAGCACCCGACTCAACAGCTTCCTGCGCGAGAACGGAATCGAGCATCTGTTCATCGTCGGCATGGACGGTGTGACCTCGATCAGGCAGACAGCCCAATCCGCGCTGGAGCGGGGCTATCTGGTGACGTTCATCCAGGACGGCGTGCTGACCTCCTCCGAGGCCAAATGGCGGCAGATCCTGCAGCGCTTCGAGACGCTGGCCGCCTTCGCGATCACCAAGGAGGAATTCGAGGATTTCTGCCAACGCCTGCGTCGCCCTGTCCACGCCTGAGGTCAGGCCTTTTCGGGCGTTCCCGCTGCCGGAAGGGCGCCTTCCGCCCTCAATACCTCATGGGCGGCCTTGAAAGCCTCGAGACCGGCCGGAATTCCGCAGTAAACGGTGGCATGCACGAGGATTTCCCTGATCTCGTCAACCGTTACGCCATTGGTCAGGGCGCCCTTGACGTGCAGCTTGAGCTCCGCAGGCTTTGAAAGCGCCGTCAGCATGGCGAGATTGAGCATCGAGCGCGTCTTGCGGTCCAGTCCCTCGCGCGTCCAGGCATAGCCCCAGCACATCTCGGTGGTCATGCGCTGGAACGCCATCATGAAATCATCGGCCCTGGCAAGGCTGCCATCGACATAGTCCGCGCCCAGCACTTCCCGACGGGCTTCCAGTCCCTTCCTGAACAACTCGCTCTCGGCCATCGGCCTATCCTCCCTCTGTTTACGCACCCATCACTTCCTTCACCCTGCCGGCCAGCTGGCTCAGGGAGAAGGGTTTAGGCAGAAAATTCACGTGCGGCGACTTCGCCAGCGACACGCGAAGCGAGTCTTCCGCATAACCCGAAATGAACAGAACCTTCAGGGTCGGCCGCCGCCGGCGCAACTCGGCAGCCAGACTCGGCCCGTCCAGATTGGGCATCACCACATCGGAAATCAGCAGCTCGACCCGCTCCAGCTGCTCGGCCGGCAGAGCCAGGGCCTGCTCGCCCGAAGCAGCCTCGATGACGGTGTAGCCCTTGTTGCGCAGCGCCCGGGCGGCAAAGCTGCGCACCGCATCCTCGTCCTCCACCAGCAGGACGAGGCCTTGCCCGGTAAGGTCGCGGGCATCAGCGCGCTGATCCTCGCGCGAGGCGGCGAGCTCCTGGGGTGTGGGGCGATACCGCGGCAGGTAGATGCGGAAACAGGCTCCCTGCCCTTCCTCGCTTTCCACCTCGATGAAGCCGCCGGTCTGCTTGATGATCCCATATACGGTGGACAACCCGAGGCCGGTCCCGGCGCCCACCGCCTTGGTGGTGAAGAAGGGATCGAAAATCTTGCTGATGTTGCCGGCCGAAATGCCGTGCCCGGTATCGGATACCTCGATCTGCACGTAGTCGCCGGGCGGCACGGTCTCGGTCCCGATCTGGGTCGGAGCATCGGCATGCCAGTTGCTGGTCCGGATACGCAGCTCGCCACCCTCCGCCATCGCATCGCGCGCGTTGACGGCCAGATTGATGATGACCTGCTCCAGCTGCCCCTGATCCACACGCACCAGGCCGAGGTCGCGGCCATGCGTCATCCTGAGCGTGATCGTCTCGCCGATCAGCCGGCCTATCAGGTTGCGCAGATCTGCCAGCACGTCGGTCACATCGAGGATCTTCGGCACCAGCGTCTGCTGTCGCGAGAAGGCAAGAAGCTGGCGCACCAGGTTGGCCGCTCGGCTGGCATTCTGTTTGATCTGCATGACATCAGCAAAGGACTGGTCGCCCGGCTGATGCCGCTGCAGCAGCAGATCGCAGAAACCGATCATGGCGGTGAGCAGATTGTTGAAGTCATGGGCGATGCCGCCGGCCAGCTGCCCCACCGCCTGCATCTTCTGGCTCTGGTGAAACTGGGTCTGCAGGTTGCGCTGCTCGGTCGTATCCACGAGATAGACCAGCTGGGCCGACTGGCCGTCGTCGCGCTCGGCTGAGGATGCGGCAAACACCTCGACTACCCGCTCGCGCGGACCAGCGAGATGCACCTCGAGCGGCCGGCTGAAAGTGGCCCCTTTGCGCAGGGCGACCAGGTGGCGGGTCAGCGCCAGTGCATCCTCCTCGCGCACCAGCGCCGAGAGTCGCTGACCGAGCCAGTCCTCGCGGCCGCAGAGTGCGGCAAACGCGGCATTGGCATCGCGGATGACGCCGTTGGCATCCAGCACCAGAATGCCGATCGGCGCCTGGTCAAAGAAGCGGCGGAACTCGGCCTCCACGGGGCGCAGGGTCCCACGCTGGCGCAGTTCTAGCCCGAGGTCGTGAACCACGGCGCTGTAGCGCAGCGGCCGGCCTGCTGCATCCGGCACGGGGCTCTGGCTGACGCCCACGAGGCGAAAGCTTTCCGCATCAGCGGCCTTCAGCTTGGCCTCGCCGCCGGGCCATTCTGGCGTCATCACCTCGCCCTCCCGAGGGTCCGCATGCTGCAGCACATCGGCAATGGTGAGGCCTTCAGTCACGAGCTGCTCCGGCATCCGGCCCAGCCAAGCGGCGAAAGTGCGGTTGGCAAAGAGGAACCGGCCGTCGGGCGACACGGAATAGAGGCCCACCGGCGCATTGTCGAGAAAGGCTGCCAGCTCATCGCGCTGCCGGCGCAGATCAGCCACGGCCGCGTCACGCTCGGACTGATTCTGCACATCCCAGACAATGCAACCGCGCCAGCCGGGTCGGCTGACCGCCGCCAGCCGCAGGCTGAGCAGCGTTCCATCGGCCATCACCTGGCATTCCTGCTCGGCGGCCCCGCCGCTTTTCAGCGTGTCGCGCATGCTCGCCAGGAGGGCGGCGTTGCTGCTGCGGCTGGCCAGCAGCCGTTCCGGCGACGGTGTGCCAGCAATGCCAAGGCGGGCCGCCAGCGCACGATAGGCGGCATTGGCCGCAACCACCTCCTGCCCGCGGGTGACGACCCGGGCATACGGGCTGGCTTCAGCGAGCAGGCGTGCCCGCCATTTCAGCAGTCCGCCCAGCCAGATCCCTGGAGACGCCATAGGCTCAGCCAGCCTCCGGGCGGTATTCCGCAGCCAGGCCATCCTTCAGCTTCATCACGTAACTGATCACGCCCGCCACCGCCTTGTAATGTTCGATCGGGATCGGATCGTCGAGCTCCACCTTGTACAGCGCGCGGGCAAGCGGCGGATTCTCGACGATCGGCACCCTGTGTTCCGTGGCGATCTCGCGGATACGCCGGGCCAGCACATCGACGCCCTTGGCCACCACGGTCGGCGCATCCATCTTCCCGGGATCGTATTTCAGCGCGATGGCGTAATGCGTCGGGTTGGTGACGACGACGCTGGCTTCGGGTACGGCTGCCATCATGCGCTTGCGCACGCGCTGCATGCGGATTTGACGCAGTTTCGCCTTGATCAGCGGATCGCCCTCGGTCTCCTTGTGCTCATCCTTGACCTCCTGCTTGGTCATCCGGAGGTTCTTCAGGAAATTGTATTTCTGGTAGGCGTAGTCGGCCACCGCGATCACGAACATGACCGCGATCAGCACGCCGATTAGCCGCATCACCAGCTTCAGGCAGAGTGGGATGAGTACCGCCGGGTCGAGATCGACCAGGGCCTCGAGGGAATCCAGTTCCGGCCAGATCACGGCAAACAGAATGGAGCCGAGGATGGTCACCTTCAGAATGTTCTTGACGAACTCGAACAGACCCTGCAGCGAGAAGATCCGCTTCAGGCCCTTCATCGGCGAGAGCTTGGAGAAATTCGGCTTGATCTTCTCGAGGCTGAAATGCGGCGGATTCTGCAGGACGCTACCGGCCAGACTGAATACCATGAACAGCCCGAGCACTGGCATCATGACGCTGCTCATGCCGACGAAAAGATCGATCAGCACGTTGCTGAGGTGGCTGGCATCGACCGGGATGCGGTGCGGCTGCTCGAAGAAGACGCGCGTACTCCGCACCACCCGATCGCCCATCATTTCCGGGAGCATCCACAGTGCGACCGCCGCAGCGAGGAAGGTGAACCAGTACCCAACCTCCTGCGAACGCGCGACATTGCCCTTATCTGCCGCTTCGGAAAGCCGTTTCGCGGAAGGGTCTTCGGTTTTGGATTCTGGGTCGGCGTCTTCTGCCATGCCCCTTCCCTATTTCGGCGCGAGGAACTGCGAGAGGTGTTCCTCGACATAGGACGTGAACGACAGGCCCATCGCCGTCAGCGCCAGACCAAGCAGCAGGAACGCAAAGGCGATCTGCGGTGCCTGCATGATAAAGAATATCTGCAGGGTCGGCATCAGGCGGTTCAGCAGGCCGAGAGCAACATTGAACACAATACCGTAAACAATGAATGGACCCGCAAGCTTGAGCCCGAGTGCGAAGCTGGTGGCGACCAGATCCGTCGCGACCCTGGCGAAATCTCCGAAGGCCGGCGCCTGGGCAGGGGGGAAAAGCGTGTAGCTGTCATAGGCCGCCCTGATGGCGAGCAGATGCAGATCGGTCACGAAAATCAGCGCGACCCCTAGAAAAACCAGGGCGCTGCTGACCAGTGCGCTCTGGGAGCCCTGGTTGGGGTCGAAGAACATGGCGGCCGCAAGGCCAGCCTGCATGGCGATAATACTGCCGGCGATGTGCATGGCCGAAACGGTCAGCCTTGCCACCAGCCCGAGCGCCAGGCCAAAGCCGATCTCGCTGACCACGAGGAAGGCGAGATGGAACGGCTGCGCCGGAAGCGGCGGCAGCAGCGGCCCGAGCACCGGCACGGTCAGAGCGGCGGTCAGCAGCGCAATAGCCAGCCGCGCGCGGGGCGTGATCGAATTCTCGCCGATTCCGGGCAGCGTCATCATGGCGGCCCCGAGGCGGCAGAAAATCAGAATGAATGCGTAGACGTTGCCCGCGACCAGGTCCTGGAGCATGCCGCCCCGCTATTGCAGGCCGGCAATGCGCTGCGCCAGGTGCTCCATGAAGGTCACCATGGTGCCGATCATGAAGGGCATGGTGATGATCAGGGTACCGAAAATCGCGAGCACCTTGGGCACAAAGGTAAGCGTCGGTTCCTGCAGCTGGGTCAGCGCCTGAATCAGGGAGATTGCGAGGCCGATGGCCAGACTGACGATCATCGCCGGGCCGGCTACCTTGAGCAGCACCCAGATGCCTTCCCGCAAAACGTCCACTACTTCGACGGCCGTCATCGAATCGTTCTCCGCCGCCGACCTTACCTTAAAATGCGGCTCGGCCCAATCAGATGGGCATGCGCAGGATTTCCTGGTAGGCGGAGATGACCTTGTCGCGGATCGAGACGACCGTATCCAGCGCCATTTCCGCATTGGTGACGGCGGTGACCACGTCGGTCACATCGGCCTTACCGGCAACCGCCTGGGAGGCCATCGCTTCCGAGGCGCGGGAGGCGTCCACGGTATTCTGCAGGGCCTCGGTCAGCATCTCGCCGAAACCCTGGGCCGGCTTCGCCTGGGTCGCGCTCCCAGCCCCCAGAGAGGGTGCCAACCCAGCGATGCGGCTTCCGATGGTCAAATCGGCCATAATTCTTACTCCGTTCAGTTGCGCAGCAGGTCGATCGTGCGATTGATCATCTGCTTGGCCGTATCGACGGCATTCACATTGGCTTCATAGGTACGCTGGGCCTCGCGCATGTCGGCCATTTCGATCACCGTCTTCACGTTCGGCATTTTGACGTAACCGTCGGAATTGGCGGCGGGATGGCCGGGATCGTATTTCAGCTCGAAATCCGAGCGATCGGGGATCGGCTTCTGCGCCTTCACGAGGGCGGCGCCAGTGGCGCGGTCGAGTTCCGACTTGAAGCTGACAACCTTGCGCCTGTAGGGGTCTCCGCCGGGCGTTTTGGCCAGAGAATCGGCATTGGCCAGGTTCTCGGCGATGGTTTTCAGACGCTCGCCCTGGGCCCGCATGCCCGAGGCGGAGATCTTCATCGCATTCTTCAGTTCCATGCGCCTGCTCCGCTACCTTCGCCCTGCAGCCTTAACCCTGCCGGTTGCCCAGCGCCTTGCGCAGCAGACCGACCTGCTTGCGGTAAAGGTTGGTCATCAGGTTATGGTCGGCCTGGGTCTCGGCCATGTTCATCATCTGCTGTTCGAGATTGACCGTGTTGCCGTTGGGCGCCGTTTCATAGGCGCCGGTCGTGGTCCGCTGCCACTGATTGTTGCTGCCGCCCAGGCCCCGCAGATGGCCCGGCTGGGTGACGCGGGCGGTGATGCCCAGCTGGCTCCCCCGGACCAGCTCGCCGAAACTGACCTGCTTGAGGTCCCTGGCGCGGTAATTGGGGGTGTCCGCATGAGTGATGTTCTCGGCGATCACGCGATGGCGCTCGCCCAGCCAGTCCATGCGCCGGGTGATAGCCTTCAGCAGACCGATACGATCGAGATCCATGCCCAAATCCTTGCCGCCAGCCGGCCCCGAAACGCCGGTCCCGCAGGCCTTTGAGTCCGGTTTGCAGACTGGGCCGGAGCCGTAAAGATTCAGTTAAGCCCCGACTGATAGTGTGCGCCCCACCAGATCAGGAAAGCCCGTGGCCGAGCCCCCCCCTTCACCCCCGATCCGCAACAGGGCCGTTGCCCTCCGCTACGATCCCAGGCGCGAGGAGGCGCCCCGGATTGTTGCGAGCGGTCAAGGGTTTGTCGCCGACCAGATCATCCGGATCGCGCTCGATCACGGCATTACCGTCCGCCAGGACTCCGATCTGGTTGAAATCCTCGCCAAGCTGGATATCGACGCCCTGATCCCGCTGGAGGCCTTCGCGGCAGTGGCTGAAATACTCAGCTACATCTACCGCACCCAGGGGAAAGGCCCGCCGGAGTGATCGGCGAAGGGTCGCTTGACCCGACTCGGGCCCGGCTTCCACATTGCCGCAATTACGGAATGGATCATGACCTCCATCGATTTCACCCAGATCGCAATCGCCTTTGGCGGCCTGCTGATCCTGCTGGCCCTGTTCTGGTACGGCATGCGCGCCCTGTCCGGGTCGGGCCGCTTCGGCAAATGGCGCCCGGGACAGCGGATCGGCGTCGTGGAGGCGGCCCAGGTGGATGGCTCCCGCCGGCTGGTGCTGGTGCGCCGGGACGATGTCGAGCATCTGCTGCTGCTGGGCGGGGAGGGTGATCTGGTCATCGAAACCGGCATCCCGTCCCAGACCGAGGAACCGGGGACCGCACCGCACGGCGAAGGCCGGCGCAGACCCGCATCGGAACGTGAAGTGCCGGTCTTCGACCGCAAACCACCGAGGTTCGACCGCGATGTTTGACCGCTGCAAATCCTGGCTGCTGCGCCGGTCGGCGCAGCTGAGCCGCGGCCACTGCGTCGCGGTCAGTGCTGCATTCGCGCTGGCGCTTGGCGCGCTGATCTGGCTGCCGCTGCCCGCCTTCGCCCAGTCGGTAACGATCGATCTCGGCGAGGGCGGCGGAACGCTGACCGGTCGGGTCATTCAGCTTGTCGCGCTGACCACCGTACTGGCGCTGGCACCGTCAATCCTGGTGGTAATCACCAGCTTCGTGCGCATTGTCGTCGTGCTCTCGATCCTGCGCAGCGCTATGGGCACCCAGACCACCCCGCCGAACACCGTGCTGATCAGTCTGGCGCTGTTTCTCACCTTCTTCATCATGCAGCCGGCCCTGGAACGTGCCTACACGGAAGGCATTCAGCCGCTGATCGAGGAACAGATCGACGAGGCGACCGCCTTCGACCGCGCCATCGCGCCTTTCCACGCCTTCATGCGGAGCCAGGTCCGCGAAAAGGATCTGGCGCTGTTCTCCGACTTTGCTCAGCTGCCGCCCCCGGCCAACCCGGAGGACCTTTCGCTGCGCGTCCTGGTGCCGGCCTTCATGATCAGCGAACTGAAACGGGCTTTCGAGATCGGCTTCCTGCTCTTCATACCGTTCATCGTCGTCGACATGGTGGTGGCGAGCGTGCTGATGTCGATGGGCATGATGATGCTGCCGCCGGTGATGATCTCCCTGCCCTTCAAACTGATCTTCTTCGTGTTGGTGGACGGCTGGAATCTCGTCTGCGCCGCGCTTGTGGAGAGCTTCCTCGGAGCAAGATAGCCGGCGTTCCGGCCCCTACGCCGCTATCGCGGCCGGGCCTTCACGCAATCCGAGGAAGTAGACATCAGGCGCTTTCAGTTGATCGCGCTCAGGCCACCGCGGGCGACACGCTCGCGGTAGCGGCTCATGAAGGCTTCGTACTGGCCGACCTGGGCGATAGTAGCGGCCAGTTCGCGCGGGTCGCCCGGAGCACGACTGATCGTGCTGGCAACAGCCGCGAAGGTTGCCGCGTCAGGCGTATCGCGCAGCTTCTCTTCATAACTGCGCCGCAGCGTGTCGAGCGCCGTGATGTCGTTGCTCAGGGCATGGGCCACGGCCAGCTGCAATACCAGTTTGCGCTCATCCGCGGTCAGCGGCGCCGGATCGGCGTGGCGGTCGCCGAGGATCTGCCCAACGACGCGCGCAAAGGCGACCCAATCCCGGGCCCGCCAGTGCAGATCGGCGCGCAGGCCCATCGCCTGCGGGCTCTGGTCCTGGCCGAGCAGATTGAGCGCTTCGGGGAAGCGGTCGAGATCGCCCAGCGCTCGGGCCTCTAGCAGACGGCGCTCCTGCGCCACCGCCGGCGACAATCCAGCCGCATTGGTAGCGTGCAGCGACTTCAGCGCGGAATCCGGGTTGCGATCGAGCAGATAGACCACCGCCAGCCGCGCGCCGGCCCGGGCGCGATCCTCGCCACGCAGGCGATAGGTGATCTGGTGCTCAAGCAGCTCGGCGGCACGGTTCAGCAGGTCGACGGAAACCAGGCGGTCGGCCAGCTTGCCGATGATCTCGTCACCCTCCGGCCCTGCCGGCGTCAGTTCCCGGTAGTCGTAGTACAGCGCCAGTGCCGTCAGCGGCGGCAACGCCTGCGCACCGCCATCGAGGAACAGCCGGGCGAACTCGTCGCTCATCTGCTTGGTGAGCAGCGGCACCTCGGGCGATTTCGGAAAGTATTTCACCAGCTGGCGGAAGGTGGTGATGCCGCCGCGCAGGTCGCCCGTGGAGAACTGCAGCTCGCCCAGGCGGCGCAGCAGGTTGAATTCATAGGGTCCGCCACGCCAGGCAAAGCGCAGCTGCTCCAGCCGTTCGATCGCCTGCGTCGTGTCAATCTGCTTGCGGTTCAGCATGAGCTCTGTCCTGGCGAACTCGGCCAGTGCGCGGACGCGCCGGTCGCCGCTGCTGGCTGCCAGGTCGAACCAGCGGATCGCATCTTCGGGTTTGTTGGTCGCCTCGGCGAGCAGGCCACGGACGTAATTGCCCTCGGCCGCCTGACCGCGGCTCAGCGTGTCACCCTCCAGCGCACGCAGCTCTGCCGTCGCTGCGGCGACGTCACCGCCGGCCAGCCAGGCACGGGCCATGGTCAGCCGTATCGGTGCCCGCAGGTCAGGCGGAAACTTCGCCACTGCAGCGCCCGACAGCGAGAAGGCGCGCCGCGCCGAGGGCCAGTCGTCACGTTCAGCCGCCAGCACGCCACGATAGGCGAGCACATCCGGATCGTCGTCGAACACTTTCGAATCGAGATCGCTGGCCGCATCAGCAAGTCGCCCGAGCCGCAGATTGGCGATGCCCCGCAGCGCCCGATACAGCTTGTCGCGCTCGAGATCCGGCTGTTCGAGCCGCGCCCGCGCAAGAACACCCAGAGCTTCGGGATGCATGTCGTTGGCAGAGTAGAACTGCGCCAGCGCCAGGCGCGCCGCCTGGCGCTGCCCCGGCGTAGACTGGGCGATGCGGCGCAGGAGATTCTCCTCCTGCTCGCCATAGGTTTCACCGGGCACCTTGCGCCACTCGGCGAACTGGAGGATTTCCACAATCCCGCTGTGCGGGTCAGCGCCGCGCGGCGCCGACAGCGACAGACCGTTCGACGTGCCGATCTCGATGCCGCGCGGAAAGCGGCGAATGTCGAGTGCATCGACATGCGGCTCGATGGCGAAGCCCTGGAAGCTCGACATGACGCTGAGCTCGATAAAATCGCGTCGGTTCGGCACGCCGCCATTGGCGCCGGCAAAAGGCACCACCGTGATCACATCGCCGGTATCCGGATCAGGCACCTGCAGAGGTGGCGATGGTTCGTTGGCGGCAAAGAAGAGCTTGGCACCGCCGTCGCTGTCCAGCTGGCGTCGAACGTCTATCTCCTGCGGACGGCCGGTTGGCACCGGGTCGGTTTCGGCCGCGGTGTCACCGTCCTTCGGAACGAGCTGGTCCGGCTGTATGGTGTTGATGGTGACCTGCCAGCCGGCATTGCGCCGCGAGAATCCCGCCGTCGTGCCGCTGGGTACCACCAGCCGCAGCACCGTCATACCCTGAATCGGCAGCTGCTCCACGCCGTTGATCGCGCCGTTCCATTCGCGGGTGGTAATCGGGCGCAGGTCAACTGCGGCAGCACGGTCAAAGACCAGCCAGAGATAGCCATGGCGCAGAAACGCGGCAGCCGCGACCGGCCGCGTCCAGGGGAAATGCAGCAGCGGGCCGGTACGGCTGGAATCGACTCCGGGCACCAGGGGCTCACCGCTGATCGGGCCGGTCGGAGGCGCCGGCATGAAGGTCCCAAGTTGCGCCGCATGGACCGGCGTCACCGGAGCGGCAGCCGGGACACCGGGAACCGGCGACGCGGCCGGCTGGGCTGGGGACTGCGCCTGAGGCTGCGGCTGAACTTGAGCCTGAGCCTGGGGCTGAGTTTGCGCCGGTTTCTGTGCCTGGGCCGGCGCAGGCGCGGCTTGCGGGGGCTTAGCCGGTGCCGGCGGCTGCGGTGTACTCGACGGCGCCGGTTTCGGTTCAGCTGCCGCCGTATCGGCCTCAATCTTCGTTTCAGCCGGTTTGATGTCTGCGGTCTTCGCGTCCGCAGGCTTCGGGTCGGCGGGCTTGCTCCCCGCCTTTGCCGCGGCCGCTTCCGGCTGCGCGATGTCCACCACCACCTTGGCGCCGTCGCGCCACGACTTCACCGTGGCACCATCGGGGATATCGAACCGGACGATGCTGCCGCCATCGGCCAGCGTCGCACTCAGCTTGCTCACGCCGCGCGGCGGAAAATTAGGCAGTCGCCCGAGATCTACGGGAACGGCACGGTTGAAGCGGATCGTGGCGCTGTTGCCCTCGGTGGCCAGATCGAAATCGACGCGCTCGGGCCAGTCGAAAACAAGCCGCGTAAAGGTCGGGTGTTCACCAGCGCGGGTGCGGACAGGCGCAACGGCCGGCTGCGGCGGGACGACAGGAGCCGCCGGAGGCACAATGGTCACGTTGGGCGCTGCGACTGGAGCCGGCGCCGGAGTGCCGAGCGGCGGGGTATTGGCCTGCGGTACTGCCTGCTGCGCCGCTGCCGGCGACAGCAGCCCAAGCGTGCCGGCCAGGACGAGGCCGGTCATGCTGGGGCGGCGATGCCGCTGGTTATCCTTGCCTGGCGTGAGGCGCCTGTTCGTCATGCTTCCTGCTACCGCGGCCGCACTGGGAGCCGCGGAACACAATTATAGGAGTGTGGCAGGGTAGGGGGAAACTCTTAACGGATTGTTCTTTCGGCAAAATTGCCGGTCGAACCGGGTCAGCCGAACAGGTCCAGCAGATAGCTCTGCGAGCTGCCGATGCCACCGCTGTCCTTGAAGGTCAGATAGCGCAGGACCATCTTCTCGATCTCGGTGGGATCGTTCTTCAGCGCGTTGACGTCAATCCGCTTTTCCAGCGCCGTCACCTGGCTGTCCACTTCCTGGTAGGCGAGTTCCTTCGGAATATTGTTGGCGACGGTCACCACTTCGCGCAGGACCGCATCCCCGAGCACCTGAACCGTCTTGCTGACATCCTTGATCCGGCGTTCGAACTCGATGGCGGCGCGGACACCGGGCGCCTGCTCGTCCAGATGACGCTCATAGGCGAGGCGTTCGTATTTCCGGATGATATCGTCCGTGGTCGAAACCATCTTCAGCTTCGAGACACCGAGGATATGGAAGTTGATGTCCTTCGCCAGCTGCTGGAAACGGGGGTCCTGGAAGCGGTTTGCCAGCGAATCCACATCGCTGAGATCACTTTCGATGATCTTGCGGATCTTGCCGGGATACTGGATCTCGCTCTCCAGGTCATAGGAGGAGAGCAGGAATTTCAGAAGACGATGGTTGCCGAACAGGTCATCCAGCGACTGAATGTCCTTGATGTTCTCCCGGTAATACTCGATCTCCGCCTGGACGTCCCGGCGGGACCGGAATTTCTCGAAGTCCGGGCCATCGAACTCATAGGCTGACGGCGCCAACCGCTTCTCCGGCGCCTTCTCCTCCTGGAGCAAAGTCTTCTTGTAGGCCCCCGAATACTTCGCAATATCCGCGCCGATGATATCGGGGCCGGCCAGCAGCTTGCCGTCCGACAGCATGGCAGCGCCGTTCATGTCGATTGCCAGACGGCGGATCTTGGCAAGTCCGGCAGGCAGCGGGGTTACCGCAGTACCATCGTTTACGGGAATGCCATCGGCATCCAGACCCACGACATTCCCGTCGGAATCGAGTTGGGTGCCGGTTGCGCCGAAGTTGTACTTCTTGGCGAGCTCCAGTTCCTTGAGACTGCCCTGTCGTGCCACCGAATTCGGATCGTTCAGATCGCTGGTCAGGATATCGCGAAGGCGCTGGATGTCGTTGTTGTAGAGATCCTTGAAGTCGTTCGCGTAAGCAAGGACCCTGAGGAAACGATCGTCGTTGATGAGTTCGTCAACCGTGGTCGCGGTCGCGGCGCGATTCCGGAAATAGGTCAGATCGTTTTCGACCCGTGCGTTCTCGGCGCTGTACTGTGCGTTGCGCACGCGAATGGCCGCGTTATTGAAATCCCGCACAATAGCGGCAGCCTTCTCGGCATCGGTATCGCTGCGCGCAGCCTGGTTCTCAGCCGCGGTCTTCTGCAGCTTCTTGTACATCGCCAGCGGCGACATGGTCGCCATGCTGGTGCTGCCACCGAGAAGTATACTGAGGTCGATTGCCATCCTTGCCTGCCTCCTGCGGCACTGACGCAACTGGGTTTCGCGCCCCCGATTCTGGGGCGGTTCTGATCAATCATCATCCTAGCATGACTCGCAACCGCCACAAGACTGCGAATTCGCAGGAATCAGAGGGGCTTAACCACTTGTTAACCACCCTGGGGGCCCTGCCCTGCCACCCCGGGTGGTGGCGCTGCGGGGGCAGCAGGTGACGGGTTTGCCGCAGACTGCCGCGTCACTGGCGCCTGGGTCTGGATCTCCGCGCCGGCACGCAGAGTGGGTGGGATCTGCTTGCGGGTCGCCAGGCGCACAGTGATGTCCTGCGCCGCAGCCGGCGGCATGTCGGCCAGGATGGCAGCCAGCTTGGTTTCCTTCATGCGCTCGACGACACCGAGCAGGACATTCGGCTCCAGCTTTTCGAAGATGCGCGCCGCGTCCTTCGGTTTCATGTTTTCATAGACCTTCACCAGGCCCTGCAGATTCTGTTCTTCCTGCTTGTCGTATTGCTGCACGATCTGCTTGATGCTGGCTTCCAGCTTGCGCAGCTCGGCAATCCGCTCGTCGATGCGCTTTTCCGCTGCCGCCAGCAGGCTTTCGCGCAGGTCGATCTCACGCGCGCGCTGCTCCAGCACCTCGCGGCGCTGTGCCAGGTTAGCCAGCAGCTCAATTTCAGCGCGGGTATAGGTAGTGGGATCACGGGTGGCCAGCGACTGGATCGTGGAAGACGGTGCCGCAGCGGGGCTCGCCGGTTCGGCTGCCGGAGCCGGAGCTGGAACCGACGGTTGCGCCGCAGGCGGCTGCTGGCCGGCAGGCTGGGGCGCCTGCGCGCTCTGCTCCGCGGCCGGACGAGGTGGAGTCAGCTGCATCGGCTGCCCGGAGGTGGCCGGTGTCGCGCCCGGAGTGGCAGCCTGCTGCGCGCCAGCCGGCGTGACGAAAAGTTCTCCCCTGCCCTGCCAGAAAGCGCCGATCTTGAGACCGAGCAGCAGCGCAACCGCAAGAATGGTCAGCGGCAGCACGCGCACACGGCTGCGCAGCGGTTGCCGCGCCGCCGCTGGCGGCGCCGAGGGACGCGGAGTCGTCCTGCTCATCGCGCCTGCCTCAGCGCCATCAGCAATTCACGTTCCGCTTCCGAGCGCGGTTCCAGCCTGAATTCGCGCGCCCCTGCATCGAACGGTGGCTTGCGCGCCGGGAAAGGCATGACGGGAGTCTGCGACCTGGCGGCCTCTGCCGGGCGCTCGCCCGCACGCTCGGCCGGAGCGCCGCGCTGCTGCTTGAACGCACGGTTGCTGCTGGCTTCGCCGGCCAGACGGTCGGCGAGACGATCAGCCGTCTCGATCATGAAGCCGAGTTCGTCACGCAGGGTCTTGGCCTGCTTCATCCGCTCTTCATGGGCGCTGTCGGCGGCAGCAGAGGCTGTCTTCAGCTCCGTCATGCCGGCGCGAGCCTTGGCCAGCGCCTTGTCGAACTCGGAAATCAGGCGACGCATCTCTTCCTGGTTGGCGCGCAGGTTACCTAACCGCCGGTTGAGGACGAGCGAAATGCCGAGCGTGATCAGCAGCAGAACTGCAACGACAATCTCGACGATCAGGGTCAGCGTCATCACACACTCCCCAGATTCTTCAGCGTCCGTTCGATCTTCACGGCGATGTTGTTGCCCATGCGGCCCATGCGGCCCTCCACCATGGGAATGCCGCCGCAGCGCATCATGATCACCGACTCCGGGGTGGCGTTGAACATCACGGTCTTGCCGACCTCGAGATTCATCACCTGGCCAAGGGTCATCACCTGCTCGTCCAGCACCGCCTCGATCTCGACATCGGTGGACCAGAGCTCGGTCGCCAGGTGGTTTTCCCAGATCGAATCCCGGCCGAACTTCTCACCCATGAACATCTGGAGCAGCAGTTCACGGACCGGCTCCAGCGTCGCATAGGGCAGCAGCAGTTCCAGACGGCCGCCCCGGTCTTCCATGTCCACGCGCAGACGGGCAAGAATTGCCGCGTTGGCGGGGCGCGCAATGGTGGCGAAGCGCGGATTGGTTTCGATGCGGTCGTAGGAAAAGTTGACCGGCGCCAGCGGCTCGAATGCGGCGCGCATGTCGTCGAGCACGACATTGACCATGCGCTCGACCAGATTGCGCTCGATGGTCGTATACGGACGCCCTTCGATACGCATCGCCGCCGTGCCGCGACGGCCGCCGAGCAGCACGTCCACGATGGAGTAGATCAGCGAGCTGTCGACCGTAAGCAGGCCGTAGTTATCCCATTCCACGGCCCGGAACACGCTCAGGATTGCCGGGAGCGGGATCGAGTTCAGGTAGTCGCCAAACCGGATCGAAGTGATGTTGTCGAGCGAAACTTCGACGTTGTCGGATGTGAAGTTGCGCAGGGAGGTCGTCATCAGACGCACGAGGCGGTCGAACACCACCTCGAGCATCGGCAGACGCTCGTAGGAGACGAGCGCGCTGTTGATAATCGCACGTATACCGGCCTTGTCAGCATCGTCCTCGACGCTGGCGTCAAAGCCTAACAGGCTGTCGATTTCATCCTGGTTGAGGATACGGGTGGAGGGCGCACCACCCCCGCCGTCGTCGTCACCGGCCCATTCCGCGCCAGCTTCGCCGGGGTTATCCACCATGACTGACCTGCCTCACTGAATCAGCATCTCTTTGAACAGAACGTCGTTGATCTTGATCGGTGCGACTGCCTGGTTGACGCGGATCAGCAGTTCTTCCTTCAGCCGGTACAGACCGGCCGAACCGACCAGATCATCCGGACGCAGTTCGCGGAGATAAATCTGGAAATTGTCCACCACACGCGGCAGAAGCTCGTTCAGCTTGGTCACCGCCAGCGGGTCATTATGCTCAAGAGCGATCTTCAGCTTGAGATAGGACGCCTGACGGCCGCTTGAATTCAGGTTCACCAGGATGTCAGGCAGATCGTAGAAGACCGTCACCTTCGGTGCCTCGGGCGCAACTTCGGCTTCCTCGGGCTGCGCCGCGAACAGGAAATAATAGGCCGCGCCGCCGCCGCCGATCACAAGCAGCAGGACCACCACGGCTGCGGCGATGATGATCGCCCGCTTGCCGCGCTTTTTCTTGCCCTGGCCTTCGAGGTCGTCGCCCTCGAACTGGCCTTCGGTCTCGTCACTCATGCCTGCCGCTTCCCCGGGACTGCGAGTCCACTTTCACGCTGCCATTGGTACGGCCGAGCCGTTAATACTTTGTCACCGCCCGGCAGTTTTTGCCGGGCGCGCCCCTCGGGAACCCAGTCAAATTCTGCCCGTCAAGGCTGATAACCAAAAATACATATGAAAAATCAGTGGCTTACAGAGTGGCATGCGACCTGCAAAGGGAGGGCCAGCAACGGCAAACCGTGAGTAGGTGCCATGGAGAATGTGAGCTATATCGGCCTGTCCCGCCTCTCGACCATGCGGCGCGAGATGGACGTGATTGCCAATAACCTGGCGAACATGAACTCGAACGCCTACAAGGGCGAGCGGGTCATGTTCGAGGAATTCCTCAAAGGCCCGAACCACCGGGAAAAGCACAGCTTCGTCACCGACTTCGGCGTCCTGCGCAACATGCAGGTCGGCAAGCTGGAGCATACCGGGAACACCTTCGACCTTGCGATCACGGGCCCGGGCTTTCTGACCGTCGAGACCCCGCAGGGCCGCCGCTACACCCGCGACGGCCATCTGCGTCTGGACGCCGACCGCCGGCTGGTGACATCCGGCGGGCACCCGATCCTGGACAACCGTGGCCGTGAGATCGTCATCCCGGCCGATGCTGCCGAGACCCCGGCCATTGCCACCGATGGCACGATCAATGTCGGCCAGCAGCAGATCGCCAAGATCGACCTGGTGAACTTCGCCAGCGAGCAGGAACTGCGCAAGACCGCGCAGGGCCTCTATGCAACCGCGCAGGAACCCCAGCCGGCCCCGGCGAGCAGCACCATCGCCCAGGGTGTGCTGGAGGCGTCGAACGTCGAGCCGATCCTGGAGATGACCAACATGATCGAACTGCTCCGGCAGTACCAGAGCACGCAGAACATGCTCGACAGCGAGCATGAACGTATCCGCAGCGCAATCCAGCGGCTCGGCCGCACCTCCGCTTAACGGCAAGATTTAGAGAACGAGGAGATCAAGATGCGTTCCCTCAGCACCGGCGCCACCGGCATGATGGCCCAGCAGCTCAATGTCGAGGTGATCTCGAACAACATCGCCAACATGAGCACGACGGCGTTCAAGCGCCAGCGTGCCGAGTTCCAGGACCTGCTGTATCAGAACCTGCGCCGTCCGGGTGCCACCTCCTCCGACGCCAACACGATCGTGCCTTCGGGCATCCAGATCGGCGTCGGCGTGCGTGCCGCCGGCGTCTACCGCATACACGAGCAGGGCAACCTGACGACCACGGGCAACACCTACGATCTGGCGATCAATGGCAAGGGCTTCTTCCAGATCACCCTGCCCTCCGGCGAAACCGCCTATACCCGCGCCGGCTCGTTCCAGGTCGATGGTCAGGGCCAGCTGGTGACGGTCGACGGTTATCTGCTGCAGCCCGGCATCCAGGTGCCGCAGGGGGCGCTGTCGGTGAGCATCGATGCGACCGGCATCGTCGAAGCGCGGCTGGCCGGCCAGGCGCAGCCGCAGCAGCTCGGCCAGATCCAGCTTGCCACGTTCATCAATGAGGCCGGCCTCGAGGCTACCGGTGACAACCTGTTCCTCGAGACCCCCGCTTCCGGGCAGCCGACCGTGGGCAATCCGAACGCCGCCGGTTTCGGTACCCTGCGCCAGGGTTATCTGGAAACCTCCAACGTGAACCCGGTGCAGGAGATCACCAACCTCATAACGGCGCAGCGCGCCTATGAAATGAACTCCAAGGTGATCACCGCTTCCGACGAAATGCTCCAGGCCGCGGGCCGCCTGCGCTAACCGCAGCAGATTTCAGGAGACTGGTCATGGTTTCGTTTCGCATCCTTCTTCTCGCCGGCCTCGCGGTCGCGACCATCCAGCCGGACGGCGTCGTTTCAGCCGCCATGGCGCAGGAGCGTGTCGCGGCACTCTCCTCCGGCCGCGTCATTACCGAACGGGAGGTGGCGAAGCGCATGGCCGAGCTGGTGCAGCAGCGCAATGGTGGCCAGCCGGTGGAGATCAACTTCCACGGCATCGGCAACGATCTGGAAGTGCCGGGCAACGGCCCCGCCACCCTGCAGGTGGAAAGCTTCACCTACGACCGGCGCAGCGGCCGCTTCTATGCGGCAGTCACCGCTCCCGGCCGGACCGAGGCGATGAAGGTCAGCGGCCGCGCCCAGCCGGTGGAATCGATCCCGGTTCTGAAGAACCGCGTCGCCGCCGGCGAAGTGATCACGCGTGCCGATATCGAGTGGATCCAGGTGCCCGCCGGCCGCTACGGCAGTGGTTACGTCGACCAGCTCAGCGACCTGGTCGGGCAGACGCCGCGCCGGCCGCTGCTCGCCGGTTCGCCGATCCGCGTCGGTGATGTCGGCCGCCCGGAGGCCGTATCGAAGAATGCGCTGGTCACCATGATTGCCCAGGGCCCCGGCATGACGATCACGACCACCGGCCGTTCGCTGGAAGGCGGCAGCATCGGCGATGTCGTGCAGGTCATGAACCTGCAGAGCAAGAAGACCATCCAGGCGACGATCATCGGATCGAACCAGGTGCAGGTGAATACTGCGCCGCGCGTGATCGCCTCGAACTGACACAGGATTCAGGAAAGGATTGCCGTCATGATCCGCACCCTCCCCCCGCTCCGTCTGCTCGCGATCGCAGGCTTCGCCGTCTCGCTTGGCGCCTGCGGCAATCTCGACCGCCTCGCGGAGATCGGCCAGCCGCCGAAGATGAGCAAGATCGATAACCCGACCGAGCGGCGCGACTATCGTCCGGTCAGCCTGCCGATGCCGGCGCCGGAAGTGCAGCCGCGCCATGCCAACTCCCTGTGGCGCTCCGGCGCGCGGCAGTTCTTCAAGGACCAGCGCGCCACCAAGGTCGGCGACATCCTGACCGTCAGCGTCGACCTGCAGGATCGCGCCCAGGTGCAGAACAATACCTCCACCTCGCGCGGCAACAGCGAGAGCGCAGGCCTGCCCAACTTCCTCGGCATCGAAACCGGGGCCCTGGAGCGCATCTTCAGTGGCATCACGCCTTCCAGCGCGGTCGGCGTCGAATCCGAAAGCCAGGTCCAGGGGCAGGGCCAGATCAACCGGCAGGAGCAGATCCGCGTCAACGTCGCGGCGCTGGTCACCCAGGTGCTGCCGAATGGCAACCTCGTCGTGCAGGGCCGTCAGGAAATCCGCGTCAACAACGAGATCCGCGAATTGCTGGTCCAGGGCATCGTCCGGCCGGAGGATATCACCGCGACGAACGTGGTGAACCACACCCAGATGGCGGAAGCCCGCATCTCCTATGGCGGCCGCGGCCAGCTCTCCGACGTGCAGCAGGCCCGCTGGGGCCAGCAGATCTACGACATCATCTTCCCGTTCTAAGCCAGGATTATTCCGCCCCCGTCCGGAGATCCGGGCACGCCAGAACGCGCGTAAGGACCGCAGGAAGCGGACCGCGGCAAGAACGCCAGGGGCGCAGCAACGCAAAAGGCCGGTCAGAAGACCGGCCTTTTCGTCATTCTGGCTGCAGCGGCGGCGGCTTCAGAGGTCGTCGCGATGGGTGCGCTCGCGGCGCTCATGCCGCTCCTGCGCCTCGATCGACAGGGTAGCGATCGGACGGGCTTCGAGACGCTTGAGCGAGATCGGCTCGCCGGTCTCCTCGCAGTAGCCGTAGGAGCCGTCCTCAATCCGCTTGATGGCGGCGTCGATCTTGGCGATCAGCTTCCGCTGGCGATCCCGGGTCCGCAACTCGAGCGCGCGGTCGGTTTCGGTCGACGCGCGATCGGCGATATCCGGCTCTTGGGTGGTATCCTCCTGCAGATGCTGCAGCGTCTGGTTGGACTCCCGCAGGATATCTTCCTTCCAGGCAATCAGCTTGCGCCGGAAATATTCCTTCATGCGCGGGTTCATGAAGGGCTCGTTCTCAGTCGGCCGATAATTCGCTTTTAACTGAATTCCCATTCGAAACCCCTCCGACAGACCTGCGACGACTCAAGACACCCCGTCGCGGCGCGCGGAGTATATGAATCGGGCCCGCCCGGGGCAAGCTCGTCGATCACGCCTTAAGTATTTGATTTTTCAGGAAGAAACGGATTGCCCGCCGGTGTCACAGGCCGAGCTTGGCCAGCTCGACGGCACAGCGGAGTTCAATTTCGGCGAGAACCTCCGCCTGGCGGGGGTCCTCGACATGGAGCTTTTCACTCCGCAGCAGCTGCGCCAGCGCCTGCAGCTTGGCCGCCGGCAGGCGTCCTTCCAGCAATCCAAGCCGGATTTCATCGAGGTGCTCCAGCAGCCCGGAGCCGCGCTCGAAAGCGCGCTGCCGGTTCCTGCGGTTCCCCCCTCCTTGGTCGTCCACGGACTGGACCGTCAGCATGGCGTCCAGCGCCGCGACGGGCGCCGTCTGGCCGACCTGGCCGGACGGCCTCTCTACCGGCTTCAGCAGGCTGGAAAAGCTGGTGTCACCGGTTGAACCGGTGCCGGACGAACGCTTGGGGGCACCGGGCTTGATCCCGCCCGGCCCGCCGATCTTGTTGATGCTCATGGGATTTCGGCCTTGTTGAAAGCCATGGTGCCTGAGAAGGCTGCGCAGGTAAAGACGGCAAATTTTGCCGCCGGGCAGCCCTAGTCCTGCAACAAAAGCAAGGAAAATCAACAAAATACCCTCTGGCACGGAACTCGCATCCATCTTCTGCGGGATGGTCCGTTCTGGCCGTCCGCGAGTTTGAAGGAAGATGCGATGACCCGCTTCGCCGAACGACTGCAGATCCGCCGCCTGCCGGGCAAGGTCCTGGTGCTGCTGCTTGCTGCCCTGATCGCCCTGCCGACCCCCGCCTGGGCCGGCTCGCGCATCAAGGACATCGCCGATTTCGAGGGCATCCGTGACAACATGCTGGTCGGCTACGGCCTGGTGGTCGGCCTGGACGGCACTGGTGACAGCCTGACCAACGCCCCGTTCACCCGCCAGAGCCTGCAGGCCATGCTGGAGCGCTTCGGCGTCAACATCCGCGACGCCGGTACCTTCCGCACTAACAACCTGGCCGCCGTGATGGTTACCGCCGTGCTGCCCCCCTTCGCCCGCCATGGCAGCCGCATCGACGTCACCGTTTCTACCATGGGCGATGCCAAGAGCCTGCAGGGCGGCACCCTGCTGGTCACCCCTCTGCTCGGCGCCGATGGCGAGGTCTATGCCGTCGCCCAGGGTGCGATTGCCATTTCCGGCTTCCGCGCCCAGGGCGCCGCCGCCCAGATCACCCGCGGCGTGCCGACTTCCGGCCGCATCGCCAACGGCGCCATCGTCGAGCGCGAAGTCGGCTTTGAGCTGACGTCGCTGCCGGTGCTGCGGTTGGCACTGAAGAACCCTGATCTGACCACCGCCCGGCGTATCAGCCAGGCCATTTCCACCCTCGCCGGCGTGCCCACGGCCCGCGCGATGGATCCGAGTACCGTCCAGATCGACATCCCCGATCACTGGCGGAACGACATCATCGGTTTCATGACCGCCATCGAGCAGCTGCAGGTCGAAGCAGACCAGATGGCCCGCGTCGTCATCGACGAGCGTTCCGGCACCATCGTCATGGGTCCGAATGTCCGCATCGATACCGTCGCCATCGCCCAGGGCCAGCTGACCGTCCGCATCACCGAGACCCCGCAGGTCTCGCAGCCCAATCCCTTCGCCCCGGGCCCGGTCGGCGTGGCCGGCATTGCCGGCACCTCGCCGGCAACCGGTACCGTGCAGGTGCCCCGCATTGGCCCCGACGGCCAGCCCGTCCGCGATGCGCTCGGCAACTTCGTTTTCGACACGATTACCCAGGCCGTGCCCGGCACCGGCACGCCCACCGTACCCGGCCAGATCGGCGGCGGTGCCCAGACGGTCGTCGTGCCCCGCACTGATATCCAGGTGGATGACCAGTCCGATCGCCGGCTGGGTGTGTTGAACCGCGGTGTGTCGCTCCAGGAGCTGGTTGATGGCCTGAACGCGCTGGGTGTCGGCCCGCGTGACATGATCACCATCCTTCAGGCGATCAAGGCCGCCGGCGCATTGCAGGCTGAAATCCAGGTGATGTGAGGTCGTCATGTCGGATGCAATCTTCGCCGCCCCCGCCATCAACTCCTACGCCGTCGAGCAGGCGCGCGCCCAGCGTGCGACCAGCTTCGGCAGCGGCATGAACGAAGCCAAGGCCCGCAAGGCGGCCGAGGAATTCGAAGCCTTCTTCCTGAGCCAGATCGTCGAAGTCATGACCTCGAATATCCAGCCCGACAAAACATTCGGCGGCGGTCAGGCGGAAACGACCTGGCGCTCTTTCCTCAATGACCAGTATGGCCGGCAGATGGCCAAGGGCCGCGGCCTTGGCATTGCCGACATGGTCTACGATCAGATCCTCAAGTTGCAGGAGGCCGCTTCGTGAGCCAGCCCACCCGCCCCATGCCAGCCAGGCCATCACCGCGCAACGCTGCGCCGTTGCCAACACGCATGGTCGACAATCACGGCGCCGGCGCTCTGCCGCCAACCATCGCCGAACTGAGCGACCTCGTCATTCAGCTCCGCGACATCATGGCGGAGGAGAACGAGGCGCTTGACCGGTATGACTATGACGGATTACCCCGCCTGACAGAGCAGAAGCGCATCATTGCAGGGTTGCTGCGGGAAAAGCAGCAGGTGGTGAAACGTCACCCTGAAGTCCTTACCAACGCCACGACCGCCGAGCGCGATGCCTTCGAGGAATTGCTCAACGACATGCAGAAAGTCGGGAAGGTAAACGAACTGAAGGTCCGTACCGCACGCGATGCGAACAAAATCCTGCTGGACGCCATCATCCGCGGCGCCACCAAACAGAGCCAGCTCGGCACCGGCTATGGCCGCAACGGCGGTATGACCAATCTGACGGCGAACTACGCCGCGCGTCAGCCCGTATCGCTGTTCAGCAACGAGCGCTGCTGAACAGACAATAAGAGGCGGCTGCGCATGTGCAGCCGCCCCTCCCGTCATCTCTTACTCTTTACTCCGTCGGAACCGGCCGCACCGGCCGGGATGTATCCCGATTGCCGGCGGCGCCAGGCATGGAGCCACCTTCGGCCCGGGGAGCGGCCCGCTCGCCGCTTCCGCGTGCGCGTGGCGGGTCACGATATTCAGGCATCTCCTTCAGCGATTCCTTCGTTGCCGAAGCCATTACGATCAGATCGTTGCCTTCGCTGCTGAAGCGAAGCTGCTCCCACGGCAAGGCCACTTTGCGATCGCCCATGCCGAGGAACCCGCCCACCGACACCACGATGGCGTTGATCCGACCATCGGTACTGACGAGCACCTCGCTGACATCGCCGATCTTTTCGTTATTGGCACTCTTCACGTCGGCACCAATCAGGCGGTTGCCCCTCACCTCCGCGGTGCCGGTGCCGGGCTGTGAGGTCATTGTGCCTGAACGGGCCGCCGGGGGATTTGCAATACCGGTGCCGGCGCTGGGGCGATCACCCGGCGTCGGTGGCGCTTCCTGGCTGAGGACTGGAGCAGAGGTCAGGAACACGAGTCCGAGGGCTGAAACGATTGCGAGATTGCGCTTCATGGCTTTTCTCCATCGTTGACTGCGAGGCACGCCGCAGAACGGCGGTCTACTGAGATGGGAATGCATGGAGGCGCGCCGCGGAATACTCAAGACATTACTGTGACGCCTTTCGCCACCTTAAGTAGCGAGCCGGCCACGCTTCTGCCGGCTCGGGGAGTCCAGCCGGAAGGTCGTCCGAATCCTCGGCTGCTACCTCTGCGACAGCGGGATCGATCTCGGCGATCAGCGGGAGATGGTCGGACGCGACCACTGACAGAGGCGTGCGATGCACTGCGAGGCTCAGCAGGTTCGCATTCGGAAGGGTCCAGAGGCGGTCCAGAGACATCAGCGGGCGGCGCGACGGAAAGCTGCGCAGCACGGGCAACGGGTGCGGCGCGCCGATGCGGCGCAGCACCTTGCGCTCACGACCGAAGACGTTGAAGTCACCCATCAGAACGGTAAGCGGCATCACGCGCAGCTGCAGCACCGCCGCGAGCAGATCGATCTGGCGCCTGCGGTCGCGGGGCAGCAGACCAAGGTGGGTGGCGATGACACGCAGATTACCATTTCGGGTTTCGACGACAGCATCGATCGCGCTGCGCGGCTCCAGTCTCGAGACGCTCAGATTGATCTGATCCGTGACGTGGATCTCGCCTTTCGCCAGCAGGGCATTGCCGAACTGCACCCGTCGTCGGCGGAGGTGCAGGCCTGATACGGCAGACATGCCAAGCTGTTCGGCGAAGAAGTCTATCTGCTCGCCACCGTCAGCTGGATAACCGCCGACCTCCTGCAGAGCGATGATATCGGCATCGAGTTCCTTCAGCACGGCAAGGGTACGGGCAGGGTCATACTTGCGATCATTCCCGACGCAGGAATGGATGTTGTAGGTGACGACCCGCAACGGAGGCATAGGCGCCTCAGGTCCGGCAGGCGGCCGGCTCCCCGGCTCGCTTCACGTGGCGGCGACGCAGTTCGTCAGCAAGGAATACCAGCAATCCGACCAGAAGCGGCAACAGGTAATATATTGCTCGAAACAGGATGACTCCGGAAAGCACCTGATGCCCCTCTTCGGATAGTGCACTCGTTATGATGAATTCCAGCAGACCCCAGCCGCCGGGAACATGGCCGATAACAGCAGACATATCCGAGCCAACATAAAGCATTGCAACAACCGGATAGTCAACGGAAGCGAAGCTCTGAAGAGCCATATACAGCACGGCAGCGACGCACAGCAGGTTGACGCTGCTGGCCACCACTTGCCCAAGGGCAAGCTTCAGTGACGGCAAACGAAACCGGTGACGACGGATGGTCGCTGTGCGGCGTAGGAATGCACAGAGCAGAATGTAGATGAGTAGAGCGACAAGGATTGCAGCAGCGAATCCCCGAATGACTGAAGCGGGAAACCCGAGAAGCGGCGCCAGGAACTCTCCACGCCACAACAATGCTGCTCCGCCGACAAGAGCATAGCCGGACGCAACACTGATACCTGAGAATACAACCACCTTGCCGACGGCAAACAGGTTCATTCCGGCATGGCTGTACATCCTGTAGCGGACCGCACCACTGCTCAGCGCCGCCAAACCGATTGCGTGTCCTACGCCGATCGCCGCAATGGATGTCGCCACTACTCTTCCCGCCGAAACCGGCTGCCCGGCATAGCGTACGGCCAGCGACTCGAGAACAATAATGCAGAGGAAGCTGCAGGCCGTGAAAATGACGGCAATGATCACCACGAGCGGCGGCACAGAGGCGACCACCGCCAGAACTTCGCGCAGGTCGTTCTTCTGAAAAACGCGATACAGCAGGAAGAGCCCGACACAGCTCGCCGTAATCCCGACAATTGTAAGGATAACCTGCCTTCTCATGAAAACCCCAACGCCGGATTCCGGGGCAGGTTCCCGGAACGGAGGTCCTGTTGCTGCTGTGGATCTGTTCCTGCGTCCAACTCCACGCAGTCGAAGCAATGTTTCAAAGCAGGCAGGTCCTAGTCCGCTTCCGGAAGTCGGTGAGGCTGCTGGATCACCGTGCGGATTTGGCGATTGGCTGTCCTCCTCGTCGGCGGAATGCCTATTCCAATGCCACTTTGCATTAACATTCCCAAAACCGAGTGGAGTATCGTCATTCTCGGCTGGGGCTCCGACAGTTGGATTTGAAGAACTTAACGGGCGTTCTCGTCGCCTGCTGCTGACCGCATTCAGGTCAAATCCCGTAGCGGGATGCAGCAAGCAGGTCGATCACCTCTTCATCGCTCGTCTGTTCGAAATCAGCATAGTAGCGGCTGACCGCATCGAAACTCTCCGGCGTGGCCAGGCAGATGGTTTCGTTTGCCATTGATGAAATCGCCTGCAATGCGTTGGGTGCGGCCACGGGGATGGCAAGGACCAGGTGCGCCGGACCGGTACGCGAAAGCGCCAGCAGCGCGGCCCTCACAGATGCGCCGGTGGCAATCCCGTCGTCAGCCAGTATGACAAGCCGCCCCGCCGTGTCGACCGCCTGTGTGTCACCGCGGTAGAGCTGGCGCCGGCGTTCGATCTCTGCCAGCTGATCCAGCCGTTGCATTGCGACGTAGTCCTTGGACACACCCAGGCGTTCCACCAGATCTTCGTTGAGAACCACCTGAGGGGTGGCGCCGTCGACAACCGCACCTATCGCCAGCTCCGCCTGCTCGGGCGCGCAAATCTTGCGGACCATGAGCAGGTCGAGCGGCGCCTCCAGGCTTCTGGCAATCTCATAGGCAACCGGTATGCCGCCCCGCGGCAATCCCAGAACGACCGGTTCCTGCTCGCGGAAATGCTCCAGACGGGCAGCCAGCTGACGGCCGGCATCCCGGCGATCCGAAAAGAGATGTGTGGCGGCGCGGCCGCCGGATCCGGACTCCACCACCCCGCCAGCCGGATCGGTGCCAAGACCAAGCGCCCGGAGAATCATGACGGGCTGCGCCGGGCGTTGAGCAGCCGCACGGAGCTTGCCTGCGGCCCCATCGGCCCTTCGGCCGTCGCCCGGGTCACCTGGACGATAGTGCCAATGGAGAGATCGTCAAAATCGCCGCCGGTAACGGCGTTACGGGTGAAATAGAGATCGGGCGCGCCCTTGACCTCAATGAAGCCGTAGTTCTGTTCGGGAAAGAGCCGCACGACGAGGCCGGTTTCCATCTCGCCGTCATGCAACTTCACGTCGCCGCGCTGAATTTCGACGGCGTCCTCTAGCTGCCGCTGAACGGCGTCGAAGACCCGATTGATCACCACCGTCTGGTCGTTTTTGGTGTCATGGCGATTCTCCTCGTCCTTGGCCACGATGGTATTGCGGCCCGGCACCTCTACCTCGACGGAAATGCCAATCGGTTGCTTGGCACTGCGAGGCGACCGATGCGGGATATCTACCACGACGCGACATCCTATGATCCGGTTGTGAAAACGCTCCAGCCGGCTGACGCGTTCCCGGATCAATCCTTCCAAGTAGGGTGAAGAATCCAGATCCTTGAAGGCGATCTGCAGCGGCTTTTCCATTCCTGTCCTCCGGATTGCTGGCCAACTAAACGGCAAGTGCGGCACGAATGTTCCGGCAGAGGCCACCGCTCTGCCACACCATTGTCGCGGGCATCCGTGTTTTGCCGCCGTATTCTGACCGCATGCTGAGATGGTTCCGTTCCGCCGGCAGCCTTGTGCTGGCTTGTATCTTTCTCCTGCCACCCGCCTTTCCGGGCGGTTCCGCCCGGGCGCAGGACAATCTCGTCCGGCGCCAGCATCGCGACTGGACTGTCCAGTGCCGGCCGACCCATCAGGGCCCCCCGCTCTGTCTGGCTTTCACCATTCTGAAGGCTCCGAACGGGGCGCAGGCCGGCATTCTCGGGGTCCAGCCCGTTGCCGGGCAGCGGCTGGTCAGCCTGTCAATGGAAAGCGGCTATTCCCTGGGGAGCCGGGTCGAGTTGCGCGTCGATGGCAATCCGCCCGCAAGCCACAATGGCTGCGAGAATCTTCATTGCCATATTCTGCTCAGCGCCGAGGATCCGATGCAAGATCAGCTGCGCCGCGGTATCCAGCTTTACGTGCAGGGCGACACCATGGACTACCAGGCGTCGTTGCTCGGGTATACCGCAGCCCAGGAAGCCTGGGCGCAGCAGATGCAGAGCGTGCGCCGCTGACGTGGCGTCTGCATTCAGAGCAAAAATGAAAATGCGGTTAGTCGCGAGGTGAAGAAACGGTAACCTCAACTGTCACAGCGGCCGTTGTTGTGACCAAAACAAGCTGGGAAACTTAACAATCAGTAACTAGCGGAATTCCAACGTTTACATCGCGGGCACCAACGGCGATGTCTCGCTCCGTCACGTACACGGAGAGTTTCCGCGATGAATAATTCCCAGTCCCGCCCGGTCCCCACCGCCTTGCTGCCGGCCGTCATAACGCCCTTCCGCTGGGCATTTCTTGCGGCTGCCGGTTTCAGCCTTGCCATCAACCTGCTGGTGCTGACGTCACCGATCTACATGATGCAGGTCTTTGATCGCGTGGTGACGAGCGGACATCTGGACACGCTGGCGTGGCTCACGCTGCTGGCCACCGCGGCCTATATCGCGTATGGCGCCCTGGAGACGGCGCGCGGCAGTATCATGGCCCGGCTCGGCGCCTGGCTCGACCGCGTGCTGGCCACCAGGCTCATAAAGGCCGGTGTCGCTGCCGCTCTTGCCGGCCAGCCGACCGGCACTCAGCCGCTGCGCGACCTGGCCCAGGTGCGAGGTTTTCTTGCCGGCCCGGCCATGTCACCGCTGTTCGATGCTCCCTGGGCACCCGTTTTCCTCGCCATTCTCTGGTTCATGCACCCCTGGCTCGGGGCCTTCGCGCTGGTCTCGGCCATCCTGCTGTTCCTGCTGATGATTGCCGGCGAATTGCTGACCCGGAAACCGGTTCGCGAAGGCGAAGCCGGCCAGATGCGGGCCTACGGGGTGGCGGAGGCGACCCTGCGCAATGGCGATCTGGTGCAGGCCATGGGCCTGATGCCGTCGCTGCTGAAGCGCTGGCAGGGCGAGCAGGCCGGCGCCATCGACGCCCAGCAGGGCGCCACAGACCGCAGCCTGGTGCTGCAAGGCCTGACCAAGGGCATCCGCATGCTGGTGCAGACGGCCATTCTCGGCCTCGGAGCCTGGCTGGTAGTGCGCGGCGAACTGACGTCCGGCGGCATGATCGCCGCCTCGATCCTGCTCGGCCGCGCCCTGGCCCCGGTGGATCAGCTGCTCGGAAGCTGGAAGCAGTTCATCTCGGTGCGCGACTGCTGGCGCCGCGTTGCGGCCCTGCTGAACCGCTTCCCGGCCGAGGCCGAATCCATGCCTCTGCCCGAGCCGAAGGGTGTCCTGTCGGTGGAAGGCCTGACCTTCTTCCCGCCGAACACCGATCGCGCGGTGCTTCGGAGTGTGTCCTTCGCGCTGAAACCTGGCCAGCAGCTCGGGATCATCGGTCCGTCCGCCGCAGGCAAGAGCACGCTCTGTCGTCTGCTGGTCGGCGCACTCGCCCCGAGCGCCGGTCATGTGCGGCTGGATCACGCCGATCTCAGCGCCTGGAGCCGCGCCGAAATCGGGCCTCACCTGGGCTACCTGCCGCAGGAGGTTACACTGTTTGCCGGCACGGTTGCCGAGAACATCGCCCGCATGGGCGATCCGGATCCGGCGAAGATCGTACGCGCGGCACGCCTCGCCAACGTCCATGAAATGATCCTGCGCCTGCCGCAGGGCTACGAAACGCGTCTCGACAACGGTGCCATACAGCTCTCGGGCGGGCAGCGTCAGCGGCTCGGTCTGGCCCGCGCCCTCTATGGCGACCCGAAGCTGCTGGTACTGGACGAGCCGAACGCCAATCTCGACAGCGAAGGCGACGCGGCCCTGCTATCGGCCCTCGCCGCCATGAAGCAGCAGGGCTGTACCGTGGTGATGGTCGGCCATCGCCCCAGCATGCTCGAACAGGCCGACCTGCTCCTCTATCTGCGTGACGGCATGGTGCAGGCCTTCGGTCCCGCCGAGGCCATCTGGGCGCGCCTGACCGGCCAGCCCGTGCCGGTACACGCCCATCAAGCAAACACCGCATCCAGCCAGTGAAGGAAACCGTCATGACCGCTTTTCATGGCACCGATACACCCAATCTGCGTCGCATCGTGCGCGGCCCCATCCTGGCTGGCGCCGTGATATGCCTCGCCTTCTTTGGGGGCCTGACCGCCTGGTCTGCATTGGCGCCGCTTGCCAGTTCAGCCATGGGGCCCGGAGTCGTCAGCCCGGACGGAAGCCGCCGGACCGTCCAGCACCTTGAAGGCGGCATCGTCGAGCGGATACTGGTGCAGGATGGCAGTCTGGTGGAAACCGGTGACCCGCTGATCATCCTGGAAGACAAGGCGGCCCGCGCCGCGCATGAGCTCGCGCTGGTGCAGACCCGCCAGTTCATGGCGGTCGAGGCCCGGCTTCTGGCCGAGCGTGCGGGCGAGACCGAGCCGCGTTTTCCGGCCGAGTTGCTGAACCACGCAGCCGAACCGGAGGTCGCGGTGCTGCTGCGCACGCAGCTGCAGCTGATGCAGCAGCGCCAGAGCGCCCTGCAGCAGCGCCGGACCCTGCTGCAGCAGAAGATCACCCAGATCACAGAGGAGATTGCCGGCCTGAATGCGCAGATCACCAGCCAGACGCGCCAGCTCGCACTGATTGCCGAGGAAACCAAGGGCGTCATGCAGCTGGTGGAAAAAGGCCTGGAGCGCAAGCCGCGCCTGCTCGCCCTGCAGAGGCAGCAGGCTGAGATCGCCGGCATGAAGGCCACCAATCAGTCCTCCATTGCCCGGGCCTACCAGGCGATCGCCGAAGCGGAACAGCAGATCATTACCCTGGAGGCCGAGCGCCAGGAGGAGATCAGCAAAGAACTCGCCCAGGTAACCACCGAACTGGCCAGCGCGCGGGAGCGCCTGGGCGCGGCCGCCGACGTCCTGCGCCGGACGGTGATCACCGCCCCGGTTTCCGGGACCGTCGTCCAGCTCAAGGCCCGCACAGTCGGTGGCGTGGTGACGGCCGGCCAGCCGATCCTCGATATCGTGCCGCGCGACGACGAGCTGCTGATCGACGCCCGCATCGCACCGACCGACATCGACGTGGTGCATCCCGGCCTGACCGCACAGGTCGTTCTGTCAGCCTACAAGCAGCGCAACCTGCCGCGAATCGACGGACGCGTGCGCAGCGTCTCTGCCGACCGCATCGTCGACCCGCAGACCAACACGCCATACTACCTGGTGCGGATCGAGGTTGATCGCGACCAGCTGGCGAAGATAGGTCCGAATATCGTTCTGACCCCCGGAATGCCGGCCGAAGCAATGGTCATGACCGGAACGCGGACCGCATGGCAGTATCTTACGCAGCCGTTCGTCGACTCGCTTCGCCGGAGTATGCGGGAAGGCTGACAGCTTCCGGTATACCTGTCATCTGAACGCCGCCGGGCTTCCCGGCGGCGTTTTTCATGCCCACCGCCGTGTCATGGAAATGCCGCATAAAATGCGGATTATTTTGTCGATTCCTCCGCTTCACCACTTCATTTGTGACGAAAACACGATGTCTGACTTAAGAAGCGATAACGGGATGTTTCGAGGGGTTTCAATGCGATTGCAGACATGCAGATTGAACCCTGCCTCCGGGCACAGTGCAGAAATGCCCGCCTCATTGTGGAGGTCGGCAAAGTAAGAAAGGTTTATTTCAGATGGCCAAGCCTCGCGTACTCATTTCGAGCGATATCGGCGGCGCGGATCCCGATGACATCCAGTCCATGGTCCATGCATTCTTGTATGCCGACAAGATGAACCTGGTTGGGCTTGTCTCGACCCCGAGCAAACATGGTGGTCGTGCATCCCACATCAATCAGGTGATTGACTCATATGCCAAGGACTATGCCACACTGAAAACTTGGTCGAACGATTATCCGGCGCCGGAATATCTGAAGTCGATCACCAAGCAGGGCAGCATTTCCGTGGCTCCGTCAAAGGGCTGGAACACGACGACGGAGGGTTCCAAGCAGATCATCAAGGCCGCCCATGCCGCCAGCGCGAGCGATCCGCTCTGGGTCCTGACCTGGGGCTCGATGACCGACCTGGCCCAGGCGCTGCACGATGACCCTTCGATCAAGAGCAAGATCAAGGTCTATTCGATCGGCTCGTGGAACACTCAGCAGGATCCGGCCGCCCGGGATTACATCTACAACAGTCACAAGGATCTGTGGTGGATCGAGAACAACTCGTCTTTCCGCGGCATGTATGTGGATGACAACGGCAACGGCAAGAACAGCTGGAACATGAATGACGCCAAGGGCCACGGCGCTCTGGGTGAGCATTTCCACAAGGCAATGCCCTGGGGGCTGAAGATGGGCGACACACCGTCGATCCTCTACCTGATCGATGGCGCCGACAACAATAACCCCTCGGCCAACAGCTGGGGCGGCGCCTTCGTGAAGACCGGCCATGGTCCGAACT
The DNA here is from genome assembly GCF_035304305.1 of Ferrovibrio sp. Classification (GTDB taxonomy): domain Bacteria; phylum Pseudomonadota; class Alphaproteobacteria; order Ferrovibrionales; family Ferrovibrionaceae; genus Ferrovibrio. The sequence goes on along the minus strand of NZ_DATGQG010000022.1, from coordinate 18,945 downwards.
ACTGGACGGACAACAAGGCCTCGTCTCTGGCCAATGGCGGCTATCACGGCTCCGAGACCGTGCAAAAGCACCAGGCAGCCTTCTACAAGGATTTTGCCATGCGGCTCGACCGCGCCAAGACGGCTAAATCCGGTGACACACCCGAGCAGAAGGATCCCCCTCCGGCGAAAGAAAACAATTCACCTCCTCCGGTGAATAGCGGGAAAGACAATCCCGTCGTCGCCGGTGACGACAACTACAAGGTCAGCACGAACGAGGCCAAATCCTTCAACAGCAAGCATCTGCTGCTGAACGATACCGGCAAGGATGGCGACCTGAAGGTCACCGAAGTTGCCGGGAAGAGCGCCGCCGGCGCCACGGTCACCTGGGGCAAGGACGGAACGGTGAAATACACCCCGCTGAAGGACTGGCAGGGCAAGGATTCCATCAGCTATACCGTGGCAGACAAGGATGGCGACGAGGATACCGGCACCATCTTCATTCAGGTCGGCAATGGTGGCGGCACCGTCACGCAGCCTTCGTCCAACGGAGGCGTCTCCGGCACTCCGCCCGTCGATAGCGGGAAGAACAACCCGGTTGTCGCCGTCGATGACAGCTACAAGACTGGAGTCGACCAGAAATGGTACTTCAACACGAAGTACCTGACCTGGAATGACAAGGGTGCCGATGGCGGGCTCAAGGTATCAGCCGTGGCGGGTGAGAGTGCCGCGGGTGCGACCGTGTCGCTCGACAGCAACGGCACTGCCATCTACACCCCCCTGAAGGGTTGGCAGGGCAAGGATACGATCGAGTACACGCTGATCGACAAGGATGGCAGCACCGACACCGGTCTCGTCCATATGCAGGTTGGCAATGGCACTGCGGTCCCGGTGTCGGATGGTTCGAGCCCCCCCGTCCCGTCTGCACCATCCACCGGCGGCAACACTCCCGTCATGGCTGTCGATGACCACTACAAGATCGCCGGCGGCAAGTCGCACTACTTCAATGCGAGACACCTGCTGGAGAACGACAAGGGCGCTGACGGCGACCTCAAGGTGACGGATATCCCTGATCACTCCGCCAAGGGTGCGCGTGTCACGCTCGACGATGATGGTACGGTGATCTACCGTCCCAAGCCCGGAGTCGGCAAGGACTGGGTTTCCTACACGGTCGCGGACAAGGATGGCAGCACGGACAGCGGCACCATCCATTTCGATGTCCTGTTCGCATAACCAGCTTCAGGAGAATCGAGAACTCGCCGCCGGAGCACATCCGGCGGCGAGCCGTCCCAGAATACGGCAGTCTTGGGAAAAGCCCGGACTCAGCGGAGCCCGAGGAAACTCAGGATGGCGATAACGATAACGACAACGCCGACGATATAGATGATGTTGTTCATGCGCTCCGCTCCTCCTGCTGGGCCGATCCTCGGCCGGCGCGTGGAGGAGTAACGGTTGAGCGCGATCCCTGTTCCGGCGGTTAGCCGGGCTTTCTCACTCTCGCGTCCAGGTCATTCCAAACGGCCTGATCGACCAGAAGCCCACCCTTCACGGTGAACCGGTCGATAAAGCGTATGCCATCGAATGCCTCCCCGTCAGGCCACTCGCCATGGAGAGTGCCTGAACAATACACAGTTGCAAACTCCATCCCAGGTACCGTATCGAAGCGCTCGTAGGTTTTGGCAATCCTGCGGTAGCGCGGCTTCGACCATGCGACCAGTTCTTCCAGTCGGCGAAAGGTCGCTCCGCCGGGGAAAGTCATCGTAAAATTCCCGGCCAAAAAGGCCGATGCTGCCGACAGATCACGGCGCTCCATGGCGGCCAGGAAATCACGCACGATCTGTTCCGGTGCAGGCGGCGGCGCCTTCGGCGACTTCCGCTGATTCCCGCGACGGTAGTTGCTCGCCTTCGCTTCCTCAATGATTGCGGTGATTCCATCCGGAACGGCTTCCAGCACCGTGCGGGTGACTGCGGAATAGCCCTCCAGCAGGCGGTCACGTACCGTCTCGTCGTACCCCTCGATCAGCGATACCCGGATCACCGGCATCTTCAGCCTCCCTGTCTGACCAGCGTAGCTGCGGAACGGCCGGCCTTAGCGCCCAGCACGGTCGCCATCAACAGGCCGTTGCCTGACAGATATCCGTCGCGACCGCGCCCAGAGAGCCCGCAGGCAGCGCCACCTCCGGCCAGCAGATTGGGAAGAAGGCTTCCATCGGGCCGCAGTACGCGGGCCTCCACATCCACGTTCAGGCCACCCTGAGTATGAAACAGCGCCCCGGTCACCTTCACTGCATAAAATGGCGCCTCTAGCGCCGGCTTGGTCGTAAAGTCGCGGCCAAATCGGTCCTGCCCCTGTCCGCCTGCCAGCCTGCGTGTCTCTTCCAGCGTTGCCGCCAGAGCCTCCGGCGGCACTCCGCAAAGTTCTGCCAGCGCCTCAATGCTCCCTGCGCTCTTCACAGCGCCACCCTTGAAGGCATCGCGGTAATCCTCGAACTCAAGGCCCAGTTTGTGCAAGCGCTCATCGTAGATGTTCCAGGCGAAGCCTCCCGGTTGGGCGATGACACGCATCGCCTGCTCGGAATAGCCGTCATGTTCGCAGGAAAACCGCTCGCCATTGGCATTGACCTGGAAACCACCTTCCATCATCAGTGCCCAGGTGATCAGGACGGCATGCGGCATAGCCAGCGAGCCATGGCCCTGATAGGCGCCGAGATGCTTCACGGCCGCGCCCAAGGCTTCGCCCCAGAGCAGGGCATCGCCGCGGTTGCCGGTATGGCCGTAATACTGCGCGCCGGTGATCTCCGGAATATGGCGCTTCACCAAATCAGCATTGCCGCCAAAGCCTGAGCAGGCCAGTACCAGCGCGTCGCAGCCGATCTGCTCGGTTGTACCATCGGGGCGCGTCAAGGCAACGCCGCGCACGCGGCCATCCGGCTCGGCGAACAGCGTGGTCACGGTCGCATCGCAAACGATATCGATGTCGGCGGCATTTGCTGCGGACAGCAGGCCTGCAATCAGGTCAGCGCCGCTGCGCGAGGCGGGAGCATGCATGCGCGGCTTGCTATGGCCCGGATAGAGGAAACCCTCTACCAGCTTCAGCGGTACCTGATGCTGCTGCACCAGCCAGTCGACGGTCGGCCCCGATGCGGCGCAGATCGCATCCACCATGATCTGATCGTTCTCACCGTGGGCCTTGGCCTGGATATCGGCGGCCATGATCGCCGGCGTATCGTCCACCCCGCGCGCTTTCTGCAGGCTGGTGCCGGCAGCCGGAATCATGCCGGAGGACATTGCGGTGGACCCGCTGGGCGACGGATCGCGCTCCAGCACCAGCACCTCGGCACCCGCATCATGCGCCGCCAAAGCCGCAACCAGGCCGCAGGCGCCGCCGCCAATCACCAGCACCGGAACGGAAAGGGGGAATTCGATGCCCGCAGCCGGGAGAACCTTGCTCATCGCTTGGGGCTCATGCCGCCCTGACCAGAGACACTGCTTCGGCGCAGGTCAATGTCGGCGCCACCGTGCCGAGCGAAGCGATGCAGGCCTCATGAGCCTGCTTACTGAACGCGGCACTGCCATCGGTCAGCAGAAAGGCATGGAAGTCGCGCACATGGGCATCCCGCAGCGTGCTGGCGACACCGCCATTGGTGACGATACCGCCGATCAGCAGGGTATCAATGCCGGCTTTGCGCAGCACGAATTCCAGCCGCGACATATAGAACGCCGAGTATGCGACCTTCTCCACCACAAAGTCGGCCGGCGCCAGCTCATCGATCAGGCTATGCCCCCAGGCGCCAGGCTGGAAATCGCCTTTCCGCAGGAAGGGCCGCAGTTGCCTCAGATGCGGGCTGATCAGCGGCTCGCCGCCACGGCCCGGCACCAGGGTAAACTGGGTCGAGACGATCCAGCCACCGGCCTCGCGCATCACGTCGGTGACCGACTTCATGTTCGTGATCAGCTCGGCCGCGCCCGGCAGGTTCGCGCCACCGCGCGCATAGGCACCATTGGCATGAAGAAAGTCATTCTGCAGATCGACGATGACCAGCGCCGTGCGCTTGATATCCAGCTTGCTCGGGCTCATGCCGCTTTCCGCTTTACGATCAAGTTGCCGAAACGATCCACCTCACCGACGAGATCGGCTTCGATCAGGATCGTGGTGTCAGGCTGTTCCAGAATGGCCGGACCGGGGATGACAGCCCCGAGCGGCAGTTCAAGACGGCGATAGACGCCGGCCTCGTGCCAGGCACCGTCGAGCCAGACCTTGCGCGTGGTGCGTCTGGCCGCCTCGACTGAGCCTTCCTCTGGCGGCGCCAGCAGGCGCAGGTCGAATTTCTTGCGCTTGCCGATACAGGCCACGCGAAGGTTCAGCACGCGGATGCCGATCTTATCAAGCACGCGGCCAAAGACAGCGATGTAGGCCGCCTCGAAGGCCGCCTTGATGCCCTCGCGGGTAAGCTTGGCCGGCCTGGTGAAATCGCCGGGCACGGTCACGGCCACGGTATGGGTCTGGCCCAGATAGGACATATCCAGCTCAACCAGTACAGAGCGGCCTTCAAAGGCGATGCCGGCCCGATCGAGCAGACGCATCCCCTCGCCTGCTGCTTCAGAGATCGCTGCATCCAGAGCCGCAGGATCGATGTCGTCCAGCGTCTTGTTTACCGTGCGCACGAAATCGTGGCGCATGTCGGCGATGACGCAGCCCAGCGCCGAGGTCACACCGGGGAAGCGCGGGATCAGCGCCGAGGCCAGCCCCACCTCCTTGATCAGCGCACCAACATGCAGTGCGCCGCCGCCGCCGAACGGCATGGCAGCAAAATCACGCGGATTATGGCCACGCTCGATCGATACCAGCCGGATCGCACCGGCCATGCGCGAATTCGCAACCCGGATGATCGCTTCGGCTGCGGCCATGACATCGAGACCGAGTGGTTCAGCGATGTGCTTCCGGATTGCTTCCCTGGCGGCTTCGACATCCAGGCGCTTCAGCTTGCCGCCGATCGGGCGCTCGGCGTCGATGCGCCCCATGACGACATTGGCATCCGTCACCGTTGGACAGTCATTGCCCAAGCCATAGGCCACCGGACCAGGATCAGACCCGGCGCTTCCCGGACCAATCTGCAGGATGCCGCCACGATCGATCCAGGCGATCGAGCCGCCGCCGGCGCCGATCGTGGTGATCTCGATCATCGGTGCCCGCACCACCATGCCGAAATCGATGGCGGTCTGCGCGCTCATCGCCGGTTCGCCGTCGGCGATCAGAGATACGTCGAAGCTGGTGCCCCCCATGTCGCAGGTCACCACGTTGGGGAAACCTGCAGCCGTGGCGACATGCTGGCAGGCGATCACGCCTGCGGCCGGACCCGACAGCGCGGTCCGCACCGGCCGGCTGGCCGCGCTCTCGACGCTCATCACGCCGCCGTTCGACTGCACGATCAGCAGCTGGCCGCCGAAACCGTCCTTCTGCAGGCGGTCCTCCAGCTTGCGCAGGTAACTGCCCACCGGCGGCTGCAGATAGGCGTTTAGCGCCGCCGTCGAGCTGCGCTCAAACTCCCGAATCTCCGGCAGAATGTCGGACGAGGCCGTAACGTAAGCATTCGGCCAGACCTCCTTCACGGCGGCCAGGGCAGCCCGCTCGTTCTCCGGATTTGCATAGGCATTGATGAAGGCGATGGCGACGGCTTCCGCACCCCGCTCCAGAAGTTCCCGCGCCGCCTGCTTCACCTCGGCCGGATCGACAGCCTGACGGACGCTGCCATCGGCCAGGACACGCTCGCCCACCTCCAGTCGCAGATCGCGCGGCACCACCGGCACGAAGCGGCCCCACAGGCCCCAAGTGCTGGGCCGGTCGCGCCGGCGCATCTCCAGCACGTCGCGGAAGCCTCGTGTGGTGATCACGCCGGTGCGTGCGCCCTTGCGCTCCAGCAGCGCATTGGTACCCACCGTCGTGCCATGCACCACGGTGGCGACCTGCTTCGGTTCGGCCTTCGCGCGCAGGCCCTCAATGAAGCCGGTCGCCTGGTCGCCGCGGGTGGACGGCACCTTGGCAACATCGATGCGGCCCTGTGCTTCGTCCAGGAAAAAGACGTCGGTAAAGGTCCCGCCGACATCGACGCCAACCGCAAAGCGCGGGATCGTGGCTTGCCTGGTCATTCCGCAGCCTCCTTGGCATTGCGGCCGTAATCACGGGCAAGCCCCGCTTCTGTCACATAACCCAGACGCAGATCCTCGGCGATCGCCTCGGGCCTGCGCTCCACCGGCGGACCATAGCCGCCGCCGCCCGGCGTCTCCAACCGGATCCGCTCGCCCTTCTTCAGCTTCGCGTTATGCAGCTTCGATACCATGGCCGGCTCGACCAGCCGGCCGTCCTGCGGATACAGGAAGCGGTTGCGCTGCGCCGGCTGGCCACCCAGCACGCCCGCCGGGGCATGCTTGCCGCGCTCGCCGAACAGGAACAGGTCCGCCTCCTCCTCCAGCAGCTCGATCTCATAGACCGCACCCAAACCGCCCCGATGCCTGCCGGCGCCGCCGCTGTCGGCCCGCAGGCTCCATTCGGTAAACATCACCGGATAGGCCGCCTCCAGGATCTCCAGCGGCGGGATCGTCGCCATCGAGATCGGCGCATTGCCATGGTTGAGGCCATCGCCCTCGGGGTGGCCGCCATGGCCACCGCCGAAGAAGCTGAACATCACCCAGCGCCGGCCGTCCTTCCGGTGGCCCGCCAGCGACAGCGCGTTGATCGTACCATAAGCGCAGCCGTTGACCCGCTCCGGGGCGATCTGCGCGAAAGCCTGGAAGATTACGTCGATCACTCGCAGGATCGTCTCGGTATAGCCGCCCACCGGCTTGGGCGCCTTCACGCTGATCAGGCTGGACTCAGGAATGACGAACTTCACCGGCTCCAAAACGCCGGAATTGGCCGGCACGTCAGGGAAGAGATGCTTGATAGCTACGTAGCAGGCCGCGATCGCCGTCGAGCGCGCAATGTTCAGCGGCCCGGCGCAGGCAGGCGAGGTGCGCGAAAAATCAAGCGTCAGCGTCTCACCCTCGATCACGATCTCCAGGCCGATGCGCAGCGCCTCGTCGCGGATGCCGTCATTGTCGAGGAAATCCTCCGCCGCATAGCGCCCGTCGGGCAGCTCCCGCAGCAGGCTGCGGAACTGCAGCGCCGCCCGCTGCTTCAGCTCCGAAAGTGCCTCCGCCACGGTGGCATCGCCGTATTCATCCAGCAGCGCATTGAGACGCCGTGTGCCCAGCTCCAGCGCGTTCACCTGGCCGTTCATGTCGCCGTACAGGCTGTCCGGGAGGCGGGTATTGGCGCGCAGAATATCCACCACATCCTGCCGCAGCGTGCCCGCCGCATAGAGCTTCACCGGCGGGATCACCATGCCTTCCTGAAAGGCCTCCGTCGCCACCGGATTGTAGTTGCCCGGTACGTTGCCGCCGACATCGTGCCAGTGTCCGACCGAGGCCAAGTAGCAGAAGACCTTGCCCTGGCGGAAGAACGGTCGCACCAGCTTGAAGTCGCTCAGATGCGTGCCGCCGTCGTAAGGATCGTTGAAGATGTAGACGTCGCCCTCAGTCAGGTCGCCGTCCCGGGCCGCCTTGTCGATCACCGCCTTCACCGCAAAAGCCATGGCGCCCACGAAGATCGGCAGACCGGACTTGCCCTGCACCAGCGTCTCGCCCGTCTCGGCGTGATACAGCCCGTGGCTCGCGTCATGAGCCTCGGCGATGATCGGGTTGAAGGCCGAGCGGAACAGCGTCGCATCCATCTCGTCGGCCACCTGCTCCAGGCGGCCTTTCAGCACCGCCAGCGTGATCGGGTCGATCATGGCTTGTCCTCCTCAAAGCGGGACGGATCGTAGGCGCGGCCCCGCTCCAGTAGCTCCGGCGTGCCGATCAGCGCGTTCAGCGCCGCAAAATCCAGCATTCGCTCGCGATACGGCGCCGTCGTGCCATGCTGCTTCAGGGAGGCAAAATACCCGCTCATGCAGTGCGCCAGTGCCCGCGGCAACCCCCCCGGGAAGATCACCAGTTTGTAGCCGATCTCTCCCAGCTCGGATGCTGACAGAAGCGGCGTCTTGCCGCCCTCCACCATGTTGGCCAGCAGCGGTACCCGGCTGCCGAACCGGCTCGTCACCTGCCGCATTTCTTCCACATTCCGGGGCGCTTCAACGAACAGCACGTCGCAACCCGCCTCCATGTAGCGACCAGCCCGCTCCAGCGCGGCTTCAAACCCCTCCACCGCGATCGCGTCCGTGCGCGCCACGATCAGCGTCTCCTCCGACCGCCGCGCATCCAGTGCCGCCCGGATCTTGCCCACCATCTCCGCCGTCGGGACCAGCGACTTGCCATCCAGGTGGCCGCAGCGCTTGGGGCTCGCCTGGTCCTCGAGCTGGATTCCGGTCGCCCCGTTGCGCTCGAACAGGCGGACCGTGCGCTGCACGTTGAGCGCATTGCCGAAACCGGTATCCGCATCGACGATGATCGGCGTCTCCACCCGCTCGCGGATCGCGCCTAGCGTGTCCGCCACCTCAGTCATCGATACCAGGCCGATGTCGGAGCGCCCGAACCGTGTATACGCAATGCTCGCGCCAGACAGATACAGCGCCTCGAAACCCGCCTGGCTTGCCACCAGCGCGCTCAGGCCATCATACACGCCTGGCGCGATGATGACTTCATCACCCCGCAGGCGGTCCCGCAGCGTTGTCATGATTCAACCCTCCCGAGACGACGTTCCAGATGCGGGATAAGACCGCCATCGGCAATCATCTGCAGAAGATGCGACGGTATCGGCTCGCAGGCATAGGTCGCACCGGTCTCGACATCCCGCAGTTCCGCCGCAGCAGCATTAACATCCAGGACCGCATCGGCGCGGATCTTCACCGCATCGGCGCAGACCAGAGCCAGAAGACCGAGATTGAGGGCATTGCGGTAGAAGATGCCGGCAAAGGACAAGGCAATTACGGCACCGACCCCGAGTTCGCGCAGCGCCATCACCGCCTGTTCCCGCGAGGACCCCATGCCGAAGTTGCGGCCGCCGACAACAATGTCGCCAGGCTTCACCTCCCTGGCGAAGCGTGGTTCGACCGCCTCCAGGCAATGACGCGCCAGCTCGGCCAGAGGGCCTTTCATGTAAAGGCCCGGGGCCAGGGCATCGGTGTCGATATTGTCACCGAACTTCCAGACCCGTCCGGTAATCTTAGCAGTCATGAGAGGAACTCCCGCGGATCGGCAATGCGGCCTGCGATGGCGGACGCCGCGACGGTGTAAGGCGAGCCGAGATAGACCTTTGAGGAGCCTGCCCCCATACGCCCCTTGAAGTTGCGTGCCGTGGAGGCGATGCAGGTCTCGTCTTCTGCCAGCACGCCGGCCCCATACCCGGCACAGGCGCCGCAGCCCGACGACAGCAGGATTGCACCTGCTTCCGTTAACGCGGCAAGAGTACCGTCGGCAGCAGCCTCCGCCGTGGTGCGTGCCGAAGCCGGCGCGATGAGAAGCCGGGTGCCGCTGGCCACCTTGTGGCCCTTGAGCACGCTTGCCGCCATGCGAAGATCATTGATCTTGGCGCCGGTGCAGGCACCGATATAGGCCTGATCGATCGCCACGCCTTTATGCTCGGTTACAGCTGCGCTGTTGGCCGGACTATGCGGAGCAGCCACCATTGGCGCCAGGATCGATGCGTCGAATTCATGCCGTTCCCCAACCACTGAACCCGGATCACTCTGCCAGGTATCGATGTCGATCTCCGAAGCCGGCACACCGGCGCCGATCAGGTATTTCCGCGTTACCTGATCGGGTGCGATCAGACCGGCCTGCGCGCCAAGCTCGGCCGCCATGTTGGACAATGTCATGCGCTCCTGCATGGGCAGCGAGGCAATCGTTTCGCCGGCATACTGGATCGCCTGGTAGCGGCCGCCATCCATGCCCAGCTTCGCGCACATGGCGAGAATCATATCCTTCGCGGCAACTCCCTTCCCGAGCCTGCCACTCCAGTGCAGCAAAATCGTCTCGGGTACCCGCAACCAGATCTCCCCGGTGACCAGCACGCCACACATTTCGGTCGCGCCGACGCCGAACATGTAGGCTCCGAAGGCTCCACCAGTGGGCGAATGGCTATCGCCGCCCACCACGAACATACCCGGCCGAAGATGACCACGTTCAGGCAGTACGACATGGCAGATGCCCTGCATGTCGTGGAACTTCGTCACTCGTGCGGCCTTCACCCACTTGCGGGTGAGATCAAGGATTCCGGCGCTCTCGGCATCCACCGCCGGCACATAGTGATCCGAGACGACCACCACCTTGTCAGGGTCCCACAGCTTCGCCTGCAGACGCTCCAGCATCGGCGCCACCCGGCGCGGACCGCCGGAGTCATGCATCATGGCGAGATCGACACGACACGTGACAACCTCGCCCGGGCGCACCTGCGCCTGCCCCGCGGCGCGGGCGACCAGCTTCTCGGCAAGAGTCATCAACTGAACCACACTCACAGTCCCAAATACGAGGCTTTCAGCCCCGGATCATTCAACAAAACAGACGCCGGGCCAGACATGGCAATCGTGCCGTGCTCCAGTACAAAAGCGCGGTGCGCGATGGCCAGAGACTGGACCACATTCTGCTCGACCAGCAGGATCGGCAATCCGTCACGGTTGAGCTGCCGGACCAGACCAAACATCTCTTCCACCAGCAATGGCGAGAGGCCCAGCGAGGGTTCATCCAGAATGAGCAGCTCCGGATCCGTCATAAGACCACGGCCGATAGCGAGCATCTGCTGCTCGCCACCGGAAAGCGTGCCGGCCGGCTGGTTCATGCGTTCCTTCAGGCGCGGAAATATCCCGTAAACCCGCTCGAGATTGGCCACCCGTCTGCCTTTGCCCCGGCGATAGCTGCCGAGCTCCAGATTCTCCTGCACGCTCAGGTTCGGGAAGACGCGACGCCCTTCGGGCACCTGGATCAGGCCGGCATCGACGATCCGGTCGGATCCGGCCGCCGTAATATCTTTGCCCATAAAGACGACCCTGCCCGCCCGCGGAGCATAAATGCCTGAGAGATTGTTGTTCAGCGTCGACTTTCCGGCACCGTTGGCACCCAGAAGAGCCACGATCTCACCCTTGGCGACATCGAGATCAACTCCCCGTAGAACCTCGACTTCGCCGTAACCGGCCCGCAATCCACGCACTTCAAGCATGACGCGCTCCTCCGGCCTGCTCCTGCATGCGGGCCGCCGCACCATGGCCGAGATAGGCCTCGATCACCTTGGGATTGGAGGCAATCTGTGATGGCGTGCCGCTGGCGATCAGGGTGCCGTTATTCAGCACCCAGGCGTGGTCGGAGAGGTTCATGACCGCCCGCATCACATGCTCAATCAGCAGGATCGTGACGCCGGACTGCCGGATGCCTCGTATGATGGGGATGATCTCGTCGATTTCGGCCGGGTTCAAACCGGCCATGACCTCATCGAGCAGGAGCAGTTTCGGATCGGTCGCCAAGGCCTTGGCGAGTTCAAGGCGCTTGCGCCCGGCCACGGTGAGCGCCGCAGCGGGCTTGTCCAGCTGCGCACCCAGTCCGACCCGATGGGCAATGGCGTCTGCATGTTCCAGCGCGGCACGCCGGCTGGCCCGATGCAGATGGGCCCCGACGGCGATATTCTCGCGCACATTCAGTCCGGCGAATGGCTGGACGATCTGGAAGGTGCGCGCGATGCCGAGCAGGCATATCCTCTCCGGCAGGAGCCCGAGCAACGACTGCCCTTCGAAGCGGATATCGCCGGAGTCGGGCCGGTGAAAACCGGAAATTTGGGCGAAGATCGTCGTCTTGCCGGCGCCGTTGGGGCCGATCAGCGCCGAGATGCTGCCTGCATCGACCGTAATACTGACATTGTTCGTGGCCACCAGGCCACCGAAACGTTTGGAAAGATTGCGGATCTCAAGCATGGCTGCCCCGTTTGAACAGGCGGCGCAGCCTGGCGGTACTAAAGTTGACCCTGCCGAGGCCGAACAGGCCGTTGGGCAGGAAAAGCACCATGAGCACAAGCAGAATGCCATAGAGCACCAGATTCAGGCCCGGAGCCTCCCCGAAAGCGAGCCGGCCGATCTCGGCAATGACGTGCAGGGCGAAAGCACCAAGCACAGGCCCGAAGATGGTGCCCAGCCCTCCGATGATCGGTACCAGCAGCGCTTCCACCGACATGGCAGGGCCGTAGGCGATATTGGGATCGATGTAGAGGAAAAGCTGCACGTATACTGCACCGGCAGACCCGGCCATTGCGCCTGAGATGGCAATAGCCCGCAACTTGGTATCGAAAGGATCGACGCCAAGCGCGCGCGCCGCATCCTCGTTCTCCCGCACGGCCATCAGCCGGGCACCGAAACGGGCATTCTCCAGCCACCATGTGAACAGGAGGCCTACCGCCACAAGCATCAGCAGCAGCCAGAAAAAACCGGCCTTGCTCTCGAACTGCATCTGGGCAATGCCGGGCTGTAGCGGAACGAGAAGACCGACACCGGCGCCAGTGAAGTCAAAACTGTTGGCCAGAATGCGAAAGACCTCGGCGAAGGCCAGCGTGACCAGGGCGAAGTAGGAGCCGCGCAATCCATAGCGGAAGACAAGCCAGCCGGTACCTGCTCCGATAAGGCCACCGGCAACAGTGGCCAGGACGAAGCCGCCCCAGGCATTAATGTGGAAGTGGATCTGCAGGATCGCCGTGCAATACGCGCCGGTGCCGAAAAAAAGCGCATGGCCGAAGGAGAACTGTCCACCATAACCACCCAGCAGGTTCCAGGCCTGGCCGAGGTAGGCATAAAACAGCGCAAGCGTCAGCCAGGTGATCCAAAAATCGGACTGAATGAGCAACGGCACCGGAGCCATCACCAGGCAGAAGATGATGATTGTCGCCAGATTGCGCATGGTCAGACCCGCTGCCCCAGCAGGCCGTTTGGCCTGAACAACAGCACGATGATGAAGATCAGGAAAATGCCGAGCTGGCCGAGGCTCTCACCAAGGAACAATCCCCCCAGACTCTCCGTGACGCCGATAATCAGACCGCCCAGCAGGGCTCCGACAAAACTGCCCATACCGCCCAGCACGACTACAGTGAAGGCCACCAGCACGAAGGCGTGTCCCACCTGGGGGCTGACGTAGAAGCTGGGCAGAAGCAGACAGGCAGCGATGCCGAGACAGGCGCAGCCGATGCCGAATGACATGGCAAAGATATGCTCGACATTAATGCCAACCAGTCTGGCGCCCTGCCGCTCCCTAGCGAGCGCGCGGATCGCACGGCCGAGATCGGTGCGCGTCATCAGAAGCCACAGCAGGGCTGCGACCAGCAGCGCGCCGATAAACGCTATGGCCTTCGGAACGGCAATGAATGCCACACCGAAATCAATCACCTCGAAGGAGTATGGCGTCTCGATGGTGCGGGTATCGGAGCGCCACAGATAGAGCGCCAGATTCTCGATGATCACCGACAAACCGAGAGTAACCAGCAGGATATTCTCATCCTTTCCATGGCTGGCATGGCCTATGACAAAGCGCTGCAGGCCATAACCGACCGCAAACAGGGCCAGCGCCGCTATCGGCAGGGCAAGATACGGATCGACACCGAACAGGCTGTGCAGGAAGAACACACCATAGAGCGCCAGCATCAGCAGGCTTCCATGGGCGAAATTGATGATGTGCAGAACGCCGTAGATCAGCGTCAGCCCCAGCGCAATCAAAGCATAGATCGCGCCGGTCGTGAGGCCGTTCAGGATAGCCGGCAGAAGGATGGAAAATTCGAGCATACCGTCACAGGGACGCAGGATGGGTATGCAACGGGGCCGTCGAAGCGGCCCCGTTGCCACAATGGAATCACGCCTTCGGCGCGGGGAAGACCGGCTTCGCGTTGGCGAAATCCTTCGGGAAGATCACCTTGATATCCTTCTGCAGCACCTGGGTATTCACCGGCGCGGCCCCTTCGTTCTGGCCATTGACGAACTTCGTCGGGCCATAGGGCATGAAGTGGTTCGACCAACCCGAAGCGGCGAGTGCCTGCGTGATCGCGCCCCGATCGGCAGACGCCGCACGTTCCAGCGCATCGGCCAGCAGGCGGACGCACTCATGGTTCAGGAACACTTCGTAGGAGAAGAACGCCTTCTCGGCCTCTACCTTCTTCTTCAGCTCCAGGGCCACAGGGTTGCGCGGATCGAACCAATGGTTGCAATCCATGATGAACTCCGCGGCATCGGGGAATTCCTGCACGAACCGATATTGCGAGGCCGCGCCGCCAAGAATGGCGTAGATAGCCTTCGGCCGGATCTTCTGCTGTCGCAGGGTGCGGGCCAGCAGAACGAACTCATTGTAGTAGTTCGACGGGATCAGCAGGTCCGGATTGCGGCCCTTGATCTTCAGCGCGATGTTGTTGAAGTCGCGCGTCGGGTTGGCATGAGAGATAGTCTCCAGAACCTCAAAACCCATGCCCGGCAGCCTTTCGTTCAGCGTCTTGGCCATGCCGGCGCCAAAAGCCGATTCCTCATGCACGATCATGACTGTCTTGGCCGGCTTGCCGGCCTGATCGTTCAGGGCAACCAGGTTCTGCAGTGCCGTATCGACGATCTTGCTCAGCCCCGGGCCGAAACGGAACGTATTGGTCAGCCCCCGGGTGACCACCTGATCCACGACACCGACATCGACGATATGCGGAATGCCGTGCTTGGCCGCCGCCTGGGTTGTGGCAAGCGCGATACCGGATGCGAACGGACCGACGATGGCGGATACACCCGCTTCGTTCAGTTTCTCGACCTCCGCCACACCGACATCGGGTTTGGACTGTGCGTCGGCGTATATCGGCTCAAGCTTGGCTCCGCCCATGGAGGCGATACCGCCGTTGGCATTGATGGTTTCAATCGCGAGCCTGGCGCCGAGACGGCATTGCTGGCCCGAAGGCGCGATCGGCCCGGTAACTGGATGCAGAATGCCGACCTTGATAGTTTTCGGCTGCGCTTTGAGAATGGCGGGAAAACCCGAGACACCGGCGGCGGCGCCGATGGCGGTGCCAGCCAGGAAACGGCGACGGGATACGCGGAATCGGCTACGTTCGACAGTCATCTGCTTTTCTCCCTGCGGATAAGGCGTGGCGACCTCTTTCCCCCTGCCGCCGGCGCCACGCGGGCCGACCAGGTGTTCTGTTCCTCGCCGCGCACACGATCGAGGCTCATGCGGAACTGATATCGATCAGGCCGGTAAAGCCCGATAATGTATTCGACTGGCCGTCCGGCCCCGTCCTGAACCACGCGACTGATGCGCAGCAAAGGGGCGCCCACGGCGGTTTCCAGCAACGGCGCCACACGGGTATCTGCAAGTGTCGCCGATATGGTCTGATCGGCACCGCCGATGGTGATGCCCGACTGCTCGAGCAGCGAGAGCAACGGCTGCTGTTCCAGCGCCTTACGGGAAAATTTGCGCCCTATATCCGCCGGCACGTAGGTAGTAAGATAGGAGAATGGACCGGCATCGAGAGAGCGGACCCGAACGGCCCGCTGCACTTCCTGGCCAGCGCCGATCTGAAGCGCGGCGGCAACATCCGGTGCTGCAGGTTCGAAATCGAACTCAATCAGCTTAACCTGCGTCTTGAGTCCCATAGCAAACAGATTTTCCAGCAACCCCTCCACACCGGCACGGATCGGCGGCGGTTCGCCACGCGCTGTCACATGAGTGCCACGCCCCCGGCCGCGGGTCACAAGCCCTTCAGCCGCAAGTTCGGCCAGCGCACGCCGTGCGGTGATCCGCGAGACCTTGAATTGCCGGGCCAGTTCTTCCTCGCCCGGCACCAGAGCACCGGGACTAAGCCGCCCCTCCTGTATCTGACTGCGCAGAATCAGGAATATCTGGTGATAGAGCGGCGTCTTGAGCCGGTCATCAATGCTCAGCAGAGTCGCAGGATTGCGTTTGGCCAACTGCATGGGCCAAACTCTATCTATTGTTATAGCAATATGTCAATTATCATTGGAGGCACCGGGCACTGCCGCAAATGCCGGTCGCCGGCCCCTGCGCCACATAACAGTTGGAATGCTGCAACGGCTGGAATGCTGCTGTTTACAGCGTCGCCTCGCTGCCGAGCAGGGCCGTGACCTGGCTGGACAGGGTGCCGCCATTGCCGTGGCAGACCGCGACGTCACAGGTCTCGAGCTGGCGCTTCCCCGCCTGCCCTCGAATCTGGGTCACCGCCTCAAGAATCAGGAACATGCCGTACATGCCCGGATGAATGCATGACAGCCCGCCGCCACTGGTATTCACCGCCAGCTTGCCGCCGGGAGCAATGGCGCCGCCCTGCACGAAGCGTCCACCCTCACCTTTCGGACAGAAGCCGAGATCCTCGAGGAATAGCAGCGTCGTGATGGTGAAAGCGTCATACAGCATCACGAGATCGACATCGGCCGGCTTCAGGCCGGCCATGGCGAAGGCACGTGGCCCGCTGTCGGCTGCTACCGTGCGGGTGAGGTCCTCCATCTGTGCAATCGAGCGATGCGAATGCGCACCTCCCACACCGAGCAGATAGACCGGTTTCTGCTTCAGGGACTTTACCCGGTCGGCGCGCACCATCACACAGGCCGCCCCTCCGTCAGTCACCAGACAGCAATCTCGGGTGGTGAGCGGATCGCTGACCATACGGGCATTCAGGACATCCTCACGGGTGA
Organism: Ferrovibrio sp.; assembly: GCF_035304305.1. GTDB lineage: Bacteria > Pseudomonadota > Alphaproteobacteria > Ferrovibrionales > Ferrovibrionaceae > Ferrovibrio. Next base: position 2,294 of record NZ_DATGQG010000022.1, on the reverse strand, counting down.
GCGGCCCCCGCGCGAACGCTGCGGGATTGAGATTGGCCCATTGCCGCGCCGCAACTGCGACATCCGCCAGCATCTCCCGCGTGGTGCCGTACTGGTACATGTGGCGCTGGGTGGCGAGCGCATAGGCGGTTATCGGGTGGCGCGGTTTGTAGGGTATCTCATGCCACTGCGGCTCACTCATGGACACCAGCCGTCCGCCTGCGGTGCGCTGGTTCGACCCGTAGCAGATCAGGACCGCGTTGCAGATGCCAGCTTCCAAAGCCAGGGCTGCCTGCAGAAGATGCATTTCGAAGGACGAGCCGCCGATATTGGTGCCGTCAAAAAAGCTTGGCCGGATACCGAGATACTCCGCCACGGAGAGGGTCGGAAAGGCATGGGTGCTGGTCGCGGCGCAGATGCCATCGATATCCTTCAGCTCCAGCCCCGCGTCGGCGATTGCGGCCAGTGCCGCCTCACCCAGCAGTTCGATGGCGGTGCGACCGGGCGCCTCGCCCCAGCCTGCGCCGCCGATCCCGACAATGGCGGTCCTGCCGCGTACGGAGAGACCGCTCATGACCTGCTTTCCTCGGCAACGACATCGAACACAACGGCCGGCTCGCCACCCAGTTCGGCGATGCGGGCCCGCACCCGCGTGCCGATGGCAGCGGTCTCGACACCCTCGATCCGGGTCATCAGTCGCGGTCCCTCATCGAGTTCCACCAGTGCAATATTGTAGTCACCAGTGCGCGCGCGATTGACGGTGATCGAGTAAATTCGGCCCAGTCCGGAAGCCTCTACCCACTCCAGGTCGGTTGCCCCGCTGCCAGGCGCCGCCACACGGGGGTAGAAGACATATTGGCCGGTAGAGACGCTCCGCTGGATCATGAAGCGCCCCTGGCTGAGAAAGGCGCGATACTCCGCTTCCGGACCGGGTCCAGTGGCTGGTCTTGGCACCGTATGTCTCCCGCCCTGTTGATTCGCCTTTTCTTTATACGGAAGACCCCTCCGGATTACGATACGGGATTGCATTCCGGGAGAGAGGGCGAACAACGGCCATATATCGCGGGGCCGAAAGCGAGTAAGATTATGCTTTCCGCATCGGCATGCGTTCGGCGGATAGATCCCGTCGCCACCAAATGGGATGTCTTTCGGCACAGGGGCTGGCGATTTAGTGCACGTTCCCTTCAGGCCGTGGCCGTATTGAGCAGATAGGGTCTCGCCCGCTGAAATATCTCGTCAGCGTCATGATGCGCCAGCTCCTTTGCGACCTCACCAACAAGGGTGTCGGTTACCGCTTCCGGCAGCATTTTCCGAAGATGCCCGAGCATCGCAGGTGGGGCAATCAGGATGAGCCGCCGAAATGCCTGCTTCTGGAAGGCTTCGTTCAGCTTCTCCGCAATTGTTCTGGCGAAGACCGCCTTCTCGAAGGTATGGGGATCAGATTTCGGCTCGATGGCGGAACGGCGCTCGCCCATGCTCGAAAACGCGCGGCCTGGACGATCGGACTTCAGGGACCGCGAGAAGCTGCTCTGGTCAGCTGCCTCGAGCGACATCTCCGGTACGGGGACGATGGCGCCGGAAGTATCTCTGCATTCCCATACCTTCGCATGCCGGCCGTCGACGACAACAATCCATGTCCGGGGAATTCTGTGTCGCATGATTTCTCCGTGTTACAGGGCGCTTAGGAGAGTGAGGCTGGAGTGGGGGCACCAACTTCGATACGGTCGCGAACGGCTTGCACACCCGGCACCGACTCGGCCAGCACCCGCAGAGCTTTCTTCTGACTGGCGGAATCGACGAATCCGCTGAGCTCGACAACGCCATCATGCACCAGCGTGCTGATATAAGGTGTCCTCGCCCAGGCTTCGGCGGCCATCTCCTCGGCAAGTCTGCGCCGGATCGCGTCATCCGTGCTGCTCCTGGCAGGCTCGCCGGGCGCAGCCTTGTGTTGGGATAGAGCGCGGACAATATCCGATCGGGTGATCACACCGGCCGGTTTCTCGCCTCGCACCACGACCACACGACGAACATTGTTTCTGGAAAGGAGATCCGCGGCGACCTGAAGCCTTGCATCTTCCGAAATGCTGACGACCTCCGGATTCATGATGTCTCCGACTTTTGTTGCGCGATAGCGGACGAACTCGTCCGCCAGGTCGGCATCGCTCATCAGCAGAGATGCCCACCAGGAATGACGGTGCCCGGTACCGATCTCCTTCCTGTGAAGCATATCCGTCTCGCTGACCACGCCGATTACGGCGCCTTTGTCATCCACGACGGGAACCCCGCTTATCTGCTTTTCGACCAGCAGTGCGGCA
>NZ_DATGQG010000021.1:0-25914 GCF_035304305.1 Ferrovibrio sp. | reverse complement strand
CTACGAGGCGATCTGGCTGCCGCTGGCGAGCGATCACGTCACCGTCGACATCCTGATGGCCTGTCAGATCTTCGCCGACACGCCGACCGACCATGTCGGCCCGCCGGTGGTCCGGGCCGCAGCGCCATGACGGTCGCGCTGCTGCCCTGCGACGATCCGGGGCGCTGGATCGCCGCACATGACCGGATGCGCCACAGCGTGCTGGAGCAGAGCTGGGCCTATGGCGAGGCCGTCCGCGCCGCCTCGCGCGGGCGGGTGCTGCCGGAACGCTGGCTGATCGCCGCCGGGGGAACCGGGCCGCTGGGACTGGCGCAGGTTTTCGTCCGTCGCGTCGCCCCGCTTGGCCGCTTCGTGCGCCTGGTCCGCGGCCCGCTCTTCGTTTCCGGCCTGGCGCGGGAGCACCGCCAGGCGGCGCTGGCCGCGATCCGCGCCGCCTGGCCCTGGCGGCAGCGCTGCCTGCTCTGGTGGCTGCCGGAGCTGAACGGCGGCAGCGATTCTGAAGCCGCCATGGCCACGCTCGGCCTGCAGCCGATGATGACCGGCTATTCCTCGATCCGGCTCGATCTCACGCCGCCGTTGGAGCGGCTGCGCGCCGGACTGGACGGTAAATGGCGCAACGCGCTCAGGGCTGCGGAAAAGTCGCCCATGCTGGTGGAATTCGGCAGCCGCGCCGAAGGAACCTGGCATGATGCGGCATTCCGCGCCCTGCTCGCCGAGCATGACGAGCACCGGATCGAGCGCGGCTTCCGCGGACCGGATGGCGGCTTCTACGCCGCTTTCGCGGACGCCGTTCCGGTGGGCGGCGGCGCCGATGGCGAGGATGCCATGCTGCTCTGGGCCCATGCCGGGCCGCATCTCGGCAAGGTGCGGCCGATCGCCGGCATCCTGATCCTGCGCCACGGGCGGGGCGCGACCTATGCCATGGGCTGGAGCAATGCGGCGGGCCGGCTGGTGAATGCGCATTACCGCCTGCTCTGGCGCGCCATCGCCGAACTGAAGCAGCGCGGCGTGACGCAGCTCGATCTCGGCGGCGTCGACACCGAGCGCGGCGCCGGCGTGGCGCGCTTCAAGCTCGGGCTGAACGGCGAGGTTTTCACCCTGGCGGGCAGCTTCGCGTAAACGGCTGTGGCGCTTGGCTTTCCGCAACCGAATCGGGCCGAAATGTGACCCCTGCACCACAGGTTAAAAAATTTCCCCGGTAGGGAAATTTTTACTTGCATCAGGGGGGGTTTGGCCCCATACCCCCTCCTTGAGACTGTTTGGAAAGTGGCGCACTGGCCCGCCCGCGTTAACAGCATGCTGAGCGGGACCACGAAGCTTTCCCAACAGTCTCTCTGCCAATCGGACACCCCTCGTTCAGGGGCTCATTTTACCGGACTGTACGCAGTCCCCTTGGTGGAGAGACATTGATGGCCAAGAAGGCAACCAAGCCCGCACTCTATGAAGTTCCGGCCCTGCCGGCGCAGGACGCGGCGGACGAGCATTTCATCTGCAAGGATGGCATGCGCTACGCCGGCATGCACCTGATCATCGATCTGTGGGGCGGCAAGAATCTCGACAACCTCGCGCTGGTCAAGCAGACGCTGACCGAAGCCGTGGCCGAGATCGGCGCCACCCTGCTGAACATCGACCTGCATCACTTCGAGCCGAACGGCGGCATCTCCGGTGTCGCCGTGCTGGCCGAAAGCCACCTCTCGATCCATACCTGGCCCGAGAAAGGCTATGCGGCCCTCGACGTGTTCGTCTGCGGCGACTGCAAGCCGCAGAACGCGATTCCGGTGCTGCGCCGTGCGTTCCTGCCGGACAACATCCAGTGTACTGAGCTGAAAAGGGGACTGATTCTGTGACGACGTGGTTTAACGAGACGCTCTATCCCGGTTTCCGCCAGAGCCACGCCATCAAGAAAGTCCTCTTCGAGGGCAAGTCGAAGTACCAGAAGGTGAAGCTGTTTGAATCCGGCCATTTCGGCCGGATTCTCACCCTCGACGGCGTCGTCCAGTGCACCGAAAGCGACGAATACGTCTACCACGAGATGCTGACCCACCTGCCGATCATGGCGCACGGGAAGGTGCAGTCCGTGCTGATCGTCGGCGGCGGTGACGGCGGCATCCTGGAAGAGGTGCTCAAGCACAAGTCGGTGAAGCGGGTCACCATGGTCGAGATCGACGACATGGTGATCAAGGTCGCGAAGAAGTACCTGCCGAAGATCTGCGGCAAGGCCTTCGAGGACAAGCGCACCAACCTGATCGTCGGCGACGGCGCCAAATGGGTGGCCGAGACGAACGAGCGTTACGACCTGATCATCGTCGACCGCCCGGATCCGATCGGCCCGGCGACCGTGCTGTTCAGCAAGGCCTTCTACAGGAACTGCCAGCGCGTCATGAAGCCGGGCGCCATCCTCGTGGCACAGAACGGCGTGCCGCACATGCAGGGCCCCGAACTGACCGACGCCGTGAAGCTGTTCCAGCAGATCTGGGCCCATTCGGGCACCTATCTGGCGGTCGTGCCGACCTATGTCTGCGGCTTCATGTCGCTGACCTGGGCCTCGGACAACGACATCACCGACGTCGATCCGCGCAAGGTGTTCCAGCGCTTTGCCAGGGCGAATCTCAAGGGGCTGAACTACTACAACCCCGAACTCCATTTCGGCGCCTTCGCGCTGCCCAACTTCGTCGCCCGGCTGCTGCCGGCGCCGAAGAAAAAGGCGGCGGCGAAACGGAAAACGCGCTGATCCGCCTATAAAAAGAAACGCTAGCGTAACTCCCACGGCCGCCGGTTCATCCGGCGGCCGTTTCTATTTGGACGAACGGGGGTCGCGGGTCCATCCCGCGGCCGTTTCCATTTCGCGCATCTTTCAGCGCCGGGATTTCGCCGCGGCGAACCAGAAACCGGCGGCGGAGACCAGCGCGCCGGCGACGATCACCCAGAGCACCTGGCGGTAGTCGCTGGTCGCGCTCCAGATCAGCGCCGCCACCGAGGGCGCCAGCGCCTTGGCGAGATTGGACGGCAGGGTGAGCGCGCCGTTGATGGCGCCATAGCCCTCGCGCCACAGCAGGTCGGGCACCGCCGTGCCGCGCACGATGGTCATGATGCCGTTGGCGCAGCCATAGATCGCCGCGAAGGCGAACAGCGCCGTCACCGAGGACGGGAACAGGATCAGCAGCGACACCGAGACCGGAAACATCACCACGATGATGCGGCCGGTGGTGGCGGCACTGATGTTGCGCCCGAAGACCAGCAGGATGATGCGGCCGGCCACCTGCGCCGGGCCGATCACCGCAAACACGCCGACCGCCAGCGCCAGCGAGAAACCGCGCTCGTCCATTAGCGGGAAGAAGTGGAAGGTGAGCGCCGAGAAGGTGGCGTAGTAGAAGGTGAAGCACAGCGCCAGGCCCCAGAAGACCGGATGTCGCAGCGCCCGGCGCATCGGATCGCCGATGGTGGCTTCCGTCTCCGCCTGCGGCGCTGGCGGCGCCTCGCGGTCGCTGAGCAGCAGCGCATGCACCGGCAGGCAGATGACGAGGTTGAAGGCGGCCAGCGCCAGCAGCGCGTCGCGCCAGCCGAGCAGTTCGATGAACCAGGCCGAGAGCGGGATGAACACCGTGCTGGCGAAGCCGCCGGTCAGCGTCAGCATGGTGATGCGGAAGCGGTAATTCTCCGGGAACAGCCGTGTCAGCACGGCAAAGACCGGCTCGTAGAGCGTCATCGCCATGGCGACACCAAGGCCGAACCAGATGGCGTAGAAGGCGGCGATATGCTGCACGAAGGACCAGGCGACGAGCAGCGCCACCGCCAGCAGCGAACCGAGGCTCATCAGCAGCCGCCCGCCCTGGCGGTCGATCCGGCTGCCGACCGTATAGGCGCAGAGCCCGGCGGTGAGCAGCCCGAGCGAGAGCGCGCCGTTCAGCGCCGTGCGGCTCCAGCCGAGTTCGGCCTCCATGGGCACGACGAATACCGCGAAGGCGTAGTAGATCGTGCCCCAGGAGACCAGCTGCGCCACCGACAGCGCCGCAACCAGCGGCCAGCCCTGTCTGGCCAACCGGGGACCGGGCCGTGTCGCGGGCGATTCGCCGTTCTGGGGAGTAGCGACCATGCTTCCGCCTCTATACCCGATCCGGGCCCGGCGGAAGAGCCGATCTTTGCGGCGGGGCCCGATGCTCTTGCGCCGGCCGCCCGGTTGCGCCTAAAACCGGCCGCCCGATTGCGGTTTGCATATCCGTCCCGCCAGCGCCCGATGCGTCACGCATAGCGGCGCCACGCATTGCCGTGTCCCGCAGTCTTCGTTACGGAAATCGCCATCATGACCACCTCGCAGACCGCGTCGCCCGCCCTTTCCGCGAGAGCGCGCGCCACCTTCATCGGCACCGTCGCCATCCTGCTCTGGGCCTCGCTCGCGCTGCTGACCACCTGGACGCCGAGCCTGCCGGCCCTGCAGCTGACGGCAATGACCTTCACCCTCTCGACCCTGGCCGCCATGGCGCTGTGGAGCCTGCGCGGCGACGGCGTGATCCGGCATTTCCGCCTGCCGGCGAAGGTCTGGGCGCTCGGCGTCTCCGGCCTGTTCGGCTACCACGCGCTGTATTTCCTCGCGCTCAAGCTGGCGCCGCCGCTGGAAGCCAGCCTGATCAACTATCTCTGGCCCCTGCTGATCGTGGTGCTCTCTGCCCTGCTGCCGGGCGAGCGCATGCGCTGGTTCCATCTTGCCGGCGCCGGCCTCGGCCTGCTGGGCACGGTGATCCTCATCCTCGGCAAGGGCGAGGTCGGCTTCGATCCGCGCTACCTCGCCGGCTATGCCGCGGCCTTCGCCTGCGCCTTCACCTGGTCGAGCTACTCGGTGCTGAGCCGGCGTTTCGCCGCGACCCCGACCGATGCCGTGGGCGCCTTCTGCGCCGCCACCGCGCTGCTCTCCTGGCTGGGACATGCCGCTTTCGAGACCACGGTCTGGCCGGCCGCCTGGCAGGAATGGGCCGCCGTGGCGGCTCTGGGCCTCGGGCCGGTGGGGCTCGCCTTCTTCTGCTGGGACCATGGCATGAAGCGCGGCGACATCCGGGCGCTGGGCACCATGGCCTATGCCGCGCCGCTGATGTCGACCCTGCTGCTGATCCTGTTCGGCCAGGGCGAGGCAAGCTGGCAGGTTGCGGCGGCCTGCGCGCTGATCGTCGGCGGGGCGCTGCTGGGCACCGGCGATCTGCGCAAAAAGCCGGCCTGAAACCTCCAGGCCATTGAATCTGCTGATCCGGACGGGCCCCCGGCCCGCGCCGGTTGGAGCCCGTTCGGAGCCAGTTCGATCCCGTTGAGAGCCAGTTCAGTCCCGTTCGGGGCCAGTTGAGTCCCGTTGGAAGCCAGTTGAATCCCGTTGAATCCCGTTGAGTCCCGTTGATCCGGACCGATGGGCATACGTGGATATGCACTACCCGGACCCTTTCCGATCCGGCGAAGCGATATGGACGATGTTCAACAGCGGAGAAGAACAAAAATAGTACAATCCGGACGGAAGATCAAGCGCGAAAAATTTTCAGGATCCTGTCGGCACGCGGCGGGCGACGCCGTCCTCCGGACATCGACACAGCGCCATATCGCAATCGCCGAAGGAGAGAGAGGACATGAACGCCATGACCCAGACTGCCGCCCCGCTCGCCACCAAAACCCATGCCGGCGGCACCGTGACCGCGGCCTACGAGCGCGAGCTGACCCTGACCCGCGTCTTCGACGCGCCGCCGGAGACGCTGTATCGCGCCTGGACCGACCCCGAACTGCTGAAGCGGTTCCTCGCGCCGCATCCCTGGAAGATCACCCGCACCGCGATGGACGTGCGTCCCGGCGGCTCCAGCCTGTTCGTGATGCAGGGGCCCGACGGCGCCGAGATCCCCTGCCCCGGCATCTATCTCGAGCTGGTGCCGAACGAGAAGATCGTCACCACCGATGCCTATGTCTCGGCCTGGGAGCCTTCGGCGAATCCCTTCATGACCACGGTGCTGACCTTCGAGCGGCTGGAGGGCAACAGGACCCGCTACACCGCGCGCTGCATGCACTGGACCGCGGAGAGCCGCCAGCAGCACGAGGAGATGGGCTTCCACGAAGGCTGGGCACAGGTGACCGAACAGCTCGCGGAGCTGGTGGCGAAGATCTGAGGTCGATCCCTCCGCAAAAGACCGCCACCCTCGGCGCAAGCCGGGGATCCATTGCCCATCCGTCACGCGGATGGCCGGGATGGACCCTCGCGCTTCGCGCAAGGGCGACGATGCTGACCGTGTGGGCGCCGGTGACGGGAGGGTGAGGGTATCTGCAGAAAAGGCCACAGCAACGTCACGGCCGGCCGATGCAGCTGCGCCATATTGCTTCTCATGCAGTGCGATCCGTTCTCCCGGTGGTAGCTGGTCCGCATGGCCACGCGCGCCTTCATCCTCCGGCCGCTCGACCCGTATCACTCGGCCTGGAAGGATAGCACCTATTCCGGCACCTGCCTGGTCTATGCCGCCTCCGAAGAAGAGGCGCGCATGCTGGCCTGGGCCGCCTATGCGGCCAAACCCGTCGACGCCGACGAGGTGCTGGACAATCCCTGGGATGATCCCGATCTGGTGATCTGCAAGCTGATGGACATCAACTGCAGCGGCCTGCGCGGTGTCGTGCTGGCGCTCGAGAAGGCCGTGAACGACGCGCAGGAGCGCGAGCCCTTCCTCGAGCGGCTGCGCCCGCATTGAGCGCGAATTTCCCGGCGCGGTCTGCGAAGTCACAGCATTGTTGTTCCCCCGCCACGCCGCGCGGGAACGGCGCCGATGGCCCCGGGGTTCCGGCCTGGCTTCCCCAGATCCGCGCAACGGAGAAAGTCATGTCCCGCCCCCTTCCTGCCCTCGCCGCCGCGATCCTGCTGGCACTGAGTCCGGCCGCCCTGGCGCAGACGCCGACCGCAGACAGCGACCAGACCGGCAGCGCCGCCGCCGGTTCCGCTGGCGACCCTGCGCTGGAAAATGACGCCATGCCGGCCGATGAAGGCGAAGTGCGTGCCTTCCTGGAAAGCCAGGGCTACAGCAACATCGAAAACATCGAGATGGACGGCGAGATCATCACGGCCGACGCCACCCGCGACGGCCAGCGCTACCGGGTCGAGATCCGCCGCATGAGCGACTCCCAGGACGGCGGCTGACCGGCAGGGCGGCGACCGCGGCATGAAACGCCGGCAGCGACCGCATCGTCGAACGCCCGCAGGCCCGCCAGGCTGAGGCCGGCTAGGCCGTCTGCGGCCTCGGCTCGATCTCCTCGCGGCGGTTCGGAAACGCCACCGCACCGAGGAAGACGCTGAAGCCCAGCACGGCAAGCACGCCGAACAGGGTCGGGAAGCCGCCGCCGTACTCGTAGACCAGCGCGATCAGCGGCACCGCCAGCGCCGAGGCACCGAAGGACAGCAGATAACGCAGTGAATAGGCCCGCGCGCGCCAGGTATCGGCGGTGTATTTCGCCACCATGGCGTCGTTGATCGTGACCTGGCCGAAGATGGCGAACATCACGCCGATGGCGGGAATCACCAGCAGCCAGTTATCGAGCAGGCCGGCGAGCAGCAGGCAGGGTGCCTGCAGGGCCGCCAGCGGCAGAAAGATTGCCTTGAGCGTGAAGCGGTCGACCAGCCGGCCGATCAGCAGCTGCGCCAGCGCGCCGCAGAGATAGACGGCGAAGACCAGCAGGCTGACGCCCACCGGCGTGATGGTGACGTCGAGCATGCGTTCGCTGAACAGCTTGGGCAGCACGATGGTGGCGGCGTTGAAGACGATGCCGCCGCTGACGCCGACCAGCGCCAGCACGCCGAAGGCGCGGATCGCGATATGCCGCGGCACCGCCGGCGCCGGCTGGCCGCCCTTGCGCTTCGGGCTCGGGTGATCGGGCACCAGAACCAGGAAGGCGATGCCGGCGACGATCGCCGCGATGCCCGGCAGGATGAAGGCATGGCGCCAGCCCAGATATTGCGCGATGGCGCCGGTGGTCAGCGCGGCGCAGGCGACGCCGACATTGCCCCAGACGCCGTTCAGGCCGATCTCGCGGCCCATCGTCTCGGGCCCGAGCGATTCCGCATGGGCCGTCAGCATGGCGGTACCGACCGGATGATAGATCGAAGCGAAGGCGCCGATCAGGGTGAGCGCGGCCGCCAGCAGCCAGAGCGAGGAGGTCAGGCCGGCCAGAATGGCGGCCGTGCCGATGCCGAGGAAGAAGACGCCCATCATGTTGCGCCGGCTCCAGCGGTCGCCGAGCCAGCCGGACGGCAGCGATCCCGCCCCGAAGGCGATGAAGCCGCCGACGGAGAGCGCCAGCAGCTCGCCGTAGGAGCGGCCGAAATCCGCCTCCATCGCCAGCACGGCGGTGGGGAAGATCAGCATGAACATGTGGTCGGTGAGATGGGCGAGATTGACGAAGCCGATCACGCGCCGCGCCGAGACATTCCGGGCCGGTACAGCGTGGGGGACGGGCTGGGACATGGATGATCCGTGGCAGGTTGGTTGTTGCGAACCGAACCATAAGTCTGTCTGATAGGCGTTGTCCTGCCTCTTTCTGTCGCGAAACGGACATGCGCCCCCGGAGCACCGATCCCCAGGATTACCAGCGGGTCCCCCATCCCGTGGCGGCGATGCCGAAGGATTTCCCGCCCGGCCATCACATTCCGCCGCACAGCCATGAGCGCGGCCAGCTGGTCCATGCCGTGCGCGGCGTCATGCGGGTCAGCGCGGCGTCGCAGGCCGGCGGCCGGGGCACCTGGATCCTGCCGCCACAGCGGGCGCTGTGGATTCCGCCCGGCGTCACCCACGAAATCCGCATGAGCGGCGCGGTGGCCATGCGCACGCTCTACATCGCGTCCGAGGCCGCAGCCGGCCTGCCGCGCGACTGCCGGGTGATCGCCGTCTCCGAACTGCTGCGCGCGCTGATCCTCGCGGCGATGGAAGAGCCGGTGGAATACGAGCCCGGCAGCCGCGGTGCCGCCATCTCCGCGCTGCTGCTGCACGAACTGCGCGGCATCGAGGCCGAGCCGCTGCATCTCCCGCAGCCGCGCGATCCCCGCCTGCAGGCGGTCTGCCGCCGCGTGCTCGACGATCCCGGCGCGACGACGGGGCTGGAGGATTTCGCCCGCGATGCCGGCCTGAGCAGCCGCAGCCTGGCGCGGCTGTTCCAGCGCGAAACCGGCATGGGCTTTACCGCCTGGCGGCAGCAGGCGCGGCTGGCGGAAGCGCTGGCCCAGCTCAGCACCGGCCGGCCGGTGGCACTGGTGGCGCATGATCTCGGCTACGGGTCGGCGGCCGCCTTCACGGCAATGTTCCGCCGCGCGCTGGGCACCACGCCGAAGCGCTATTTCGCGCGCGGGCGGTGACGTCCGGCTGTCCGGGCTCTCTCAGCCCGTCTGACGATTGTTTATGAGCCGCTACACACCCGGTATCGCCTCGATGTCCCGCCGCATCAGCAGCAGCGCGACGCCGTCTTCCGTCGACTCGCCGCGGATGACGAAGCCGCAGCGGCGGTAGAAATCCACCGCGGCGCGATTCTGCTTCACCACCGAGAGTTCCAGGATCCGCGCGCCGGGAAAGCCGGGCAGCAGATGCACCAGCAGCTCGGTACCGATGCCGCGGCGCTGATGCGCCGGGTCGATATACAGCCGGGCGAGAAAGACCGCGTTCTGCCGTCCGGCCCGCGCATAGGCATGGCCGACGATGGCGCCGTCGCATTCCGCCACAAGGAAGCGCGCGCCGCGCGCCGTCAGCTGCCGCGCCAGCGCCTCGGGCCGGTGCCAGGCCCGCGACATGCGCTCGACGGCTTCGGCGCCCATCAGCGGATCGTAGGTGTGATGCCAGGTCTCGTGCAGCAGGGCCGCGACGGCCGGGATATCGCGCTGCTCGCCGCGCCGGATGACGATCTCGGCGGCGTCGAGCGCCATGGCTCAGCCCTTGTCCGGGCTCCAGCCCGGCGGCGCGAGTTCGAAACCGGCGAAGTCGAAGCCGGGCGCCACGGTGCAGCCGACCAGGGTCCAGTCGCCGAGGCTTTCCGCTGCCTGCCAGTGCCGCGCCGGCACGATCCCCTGCGGTCTCTGGCCTGCCGCGATATCGCTGCCCAGCGTGATGCTCGTGATGGCGGCGCCGGGCTTTTCCGCGATCTGCAGCTGCAGCGGCGCGCCGGCATGGAAATGCCAGATCTCGACGGCATCGACGCGGTGCCAGTGCGAGCGCTCGCCGCGCTTGAGCAGGAAGTAGATCGCCGTCGAGCGCGAACGGCCCTGCGCATCGGTGGCGGCATCGCGGAAGGTCTCGACGAAATGCCCGCCCTCGGGATGCGGCTGCAGCTTCAGCGCGGCGATGATCTCGTCTGCGGTCATGTGAAAAGCCTCTCGATCAGGGCCAGTCCGACATCGATCAGGAACCAGACCCAGCCGGTGGCGAGCAGGCTGGCGATGCCGCCGGCCAGCACCAGATGGCCGTCGCGCTCCACCTGCCCGATCGCGGTGAGAATGATCGCCCAGGCGGGGATCAGGTTCCCGAACGGCACCGGCAGCGACAGCAGGAAGGCATTCCACAGCACCATGGCGCCGATCAGCCGCCGGGCCGCCCAGCCGGTCAGCACCGGCAGGCGCGGCCGGATATAGCGTTCCAGCCGCACGAGCCAGGGAATCGCCGGCCGCAGCAGACGGGCGACATCGGCGCGGCGGAAACTGCGCGCGCGCCAGGAAAGGGGAAACCAGGGCGAGTTGAAGCCGAGCACCATCTGCACGCCGATCAGCAGGAGCGGCGCACCGAGAATGGCCGAGAGGCCGGGCGCGATCGGCGCCGGCACGCCGTTGGGCAGCGCGAAGACCAGCACCAGCAGACCGAAGGCGCGCAGGCCGAACGCCGAGAGCAGATCTTCCAGCGTGATGCGGTCGTCCGCCTCGCCCTGGCAGAGTTCGCCGACAATCTCGCTGATCGGCCGGTCCTGGCCGCTGCTCATGCCTGGCCCCGACCCTGGTCCGGCAGCAGCGGGACCTCTTCCACTTCGGCCTCGATCACGTCGCTGCGGGTGACGTTGACGGCAAAGCTCGGCAGCGCGGCGGGCGGCGCCTTGGCCGGCCGGATGCCGAACTGCGCCAGCCGGCGCACCCGCGGCAGCAGGCGGGCATTGACCGACCGGCTGAAGCTCTCGAACTGCTCGGTCGCCGTCTGCAGGCCCTTGCCGACCTTTTCGGCCAGGGTCAGCGCGGTGGCGGTGGACTCGATCAGGGCGGTCACCGCCTCGACGATCTTCTCCAGATTCTCCGCCTGGCGGCCGCTGTCGATCTGCAGGCGCGACACGGCGATGATCGCGGCAAGCGCGGACGGTCCGGCGACGACGATGTCGCATTCCGCGGCGCGGCGCTCGAAATCGGGATCGGCGATGCGCAGCTTCTCCACGGCGGCATCATTCGGCAGCATCATCGCGGTCATGCTGCGCCGGAGGGCGCCGCCGCGTTTGGTCTCGCGGTAGGTGGCCAGCACGGCATTGCCGTAATCCTTGCCCGACAGCGCCCGCAGATGCGCGTTCATGCGCTGCTTGAGCTGCGCCAGCGCGGCGGCTTCCGCCTCCACGCCTTCGGCCTCGGCGAGATCGAGCAGCAGCTTGGAGGCCTTGGAGTCGATCACCAGCACCGCGTCGCCGGGCAGGAAGACGACGGCGTCGGGACGCAGCGCGCCGCGCTCGGCATCGCCGGCGGCATGATACTGCACGAGGAAGTCATGGCCCGGCTGCAGGCCGAAGGCCTTCAGCGTGTTCTCCAGCCCGATCTCGGCCATGCGGCCGGCGCCGCCGGGATGCGACAGCATGCGGTACATGGCATCGACGCGGCTGTTGCGGTCCTGCAGCTGCGCCGCGAGGCCGGCGACCAGGCCGCTGACATCGGTGAATTTCTGGAACAGGCCCTCGGTGGTCTGTTTGACCCGTTTCTCGGCTTCTTCCTTCTGGGCCTCGGCTTCGCGCTTGTGGTCGGCCAGCAGCTTGTTGGAGAGCTGGGCGGCGGATTCCACCGCGGCGGCGCGGGCCGCCTGGGTGGCGGTCTCGGCCAGCTTCTCGAAGGCCTGCGTCTTGACCGCCAGCTCGCTACGCAGGCTGGCCGCCTGCTTCTCGGCTTCCAGCCGGGCGGCATGGGCGGATTCCAGTTCCCCGCGCAGGCTCTCCAGCTCGGCCCGCAGCGAGGCGGCGCGGTCTTCCGCCACGGCGAGATCGGTCAGAGCCCGGGGATCGGCCGCCGGGCGGCGCAGCTGCCAGAGCAGCGCCAGCAGCAAAAGCACGATCAGGCCGCTGGAGATCGCCAGAATCGTCATTATATCCATGGATGTTACATAACAGCGGGCTTGACGGACCGCCAGAGCATGTCCTAATTCGCGCAGCGAAAAAGCCGATAAGAGTTGGATTTATGGCCCTTTTGCCGATCATCACGGCGCCGGACAAGCGCCTCGAGATCGTCTCCACCCCGGTGGAGGCGGTGACCGACGAGGTGCGCGACCAGCTCGATTCGATGCTGGAGACGATGTATGCCGCGCCCGGCATCGGGCTGGCCGCGATCCAGGTCGGCATCCCCAAGCGCATGCTGGTGATCGACATTTCCCGCGAGAACGAGGAGAAGCAGCCGCTTTTCATCGTCAACCCGGAGATCACCTGGGTCTCGGACGAGGATTCCGTCTACGAGGAAGGCTGCCTGTCGCTACCCGAGCAGTATGCCGACGTGGCGCGGCCGAAGGAAGTGAAGGTCCGCTATCTCGACCGCGACGGCGAGAGCCGGGAGCTGCATGCCACCGGGCTGCTCGCCACCTGCCTGCAGCACGAGATGGACCATCTCGACGGCATCCTGTTCGTCGACCATCTCTCGGCGCTGAAGCGCAACATGATCCTGCGCCGGCTGCTGAAGCAGAAGCGCCTCGCCGTCGCCGGCTGACGGGCCGGTTTTCCGATGTCCCTGCGCCTGGTCTTCATGGGCACGCCGGATTTCGCCGTGCCGGTGCTGCGCGCCTTTCTCGAGGCCGGCGACACGATCGCCGCCGTCTATTCGCAGCCGCCGCGCCCCGCCGGCCGCGGCCACAAACTCACCCCTTCGCCGGTGCAGGCCTTCGCGGAAGGCCGCGGCCTCATGGTCCGCCATCCGGTCTCGCTGAAGAACGCCGAGGCGCAGGCGGAATTCGCAGCCCTGAATGCCGATGCCGCCATCGTGGTGGCCTACGGCCTGATCCTGCCGAAAGCGGTGCTGGAGGCACCAAGGCTCGGCTGCTTCAACCTGCATGCCTCGCTGCTGCCGCGCTGGCGCGGCGCCGCGCCGATGCAGCGCGCGCTGCTGGCGGGCGATGCGGAAACCGGCGTCTGCGCCATGAAGATGGATGAAGGCCTCGATACCGGTCCGGTGCTGGACTGCGAGCGGGTGGCGATCACGCCGCGCATGACGATCAGCGAGCTGCATGACGAACTGAGCGCGAAGGGCGCCGCCCTGATAGTGCGCGCCGTGCATGCCTATGCCGAGGGCCGGATCGCGCCGCGGCCGCAGCCCGCCGAGGGCGTGACCTATGCGGCCAAGCTCGGCAGGGACGAAGGCCGCATCGACTGGACGAGGAGCGCCGCCGAGATCGACCGCATGGTGCGCGCGCTCAATCCCGGCCCGGGCACCCATTTCGAACTGAACGGCGAGCGCATCAAGCTGCTGGCCGCCGAGCCGGTGGATGCGCGCGGCGCGCCGGGCACGCTGCTCGACGATGCCGGGTTGGTCGCCTGCGGCGACGGCGCCCTGCGGCTGCTGAAGCTGCAGCGCGCCGGCAAGGCCGCGCTGGACATCGACGCCTTCCTGCGCGGCTTCCCGCTGCCCAAAGGCACGCGCCTGAGCTGATGCCGCGCTTCCGACTCACGCTGGAATATCACGGCGGCGGCTTCGTCGGCTGGCAGCGCCAGGGCAAAGGCCGCTCGGTGCAGCAGGCCGTGGAGGAAGCGATCCAGGCGATCACCGGCGCGGCGGTGGAGACCATCGTGGCCGGGCGCACCGATGCCGGCGTGCATGCCCGCGGCCAGGTGGTGCATTTCGATCTCGCCCGCGACTTCCGCGCCGACCGCCTGCGCGACGGCATGAACTTCCATCTGCGCGAGGAGAAAGTCTCCGTTCTGGAGGCGACGGTCGTGCCGGAGGAGTTCAATGCGCGTCTGTCGGCGAAATCGCGCAGCTATCTCTACCGCATCCTGAACCGCCGCCCGCCGCCGGCGCTGGAAGCGGGTTTCGTGTGGCACGTGCCGGTGCCGCTGGATGCCGAAGCCATGCATGCGGCGGCGCAGGTGCTGGTCGGCCATCACGACTTCAACAGCTTCCGCTCCAGCGAATGCCAGGCGAAGCTGTCCGAACGCACGCTGGACCATCTCGCCGTGTCGCGTGCCGGCGACGAGATCCACATCACGGCGCGGGCGCGCAGCTTCCTGCACAACCAGGTGCGCATCATGACCGGCACGCTGAAATTCGTCGGCGAGGGCCGCTGGTCGGCCGCCGACGTGAAGGCCGCGCTGGAGGCGAAGGACCGCAGGGCCGCGGGCCCGACCGCGCCGGCGGACGGCCTCACGCTGATGAAGGTGGAATACTGAGCGCTATTTGCGCCAGCCGATCGCCTTCGCCCAGTCCTCGAATTCCTTGCGGCGGGCCTCCCAGTTTGCCGGCGCGGTTTCGCCGGCCTGCTCGGCCTCGGAGCGGCGCTGCCGGATACCGTCGGCCAGCGGCACCAGCTCGGCCGCGGCGCGGCGCGCATCGACATTGGCGGCATCCTCGATGGGCAGCGGATTGAGTTCGCCGTTCTCGTCCCAGTCGAACTGCGTGCCGTAGACCTGCTCGCGGCCTTCCAGCCAGCGGATGCGGTCGGTCAGCAGGGCGGGCTGCCAGCGTGGCACGCGGCCGGCGGCGGCCTCGCTTTCGAGGATCTCGAGGCAGGCGCGCATGAAATTCGGCAGGCCGATCGCCTGCTGCACCACCATCCAGGCCGCGGCCGCCCCGTCGGCGCCGACCTTGTCGACATTGGGCCAGCCCTGCTGGTCGACGATCCCGGCCAGCGTCTTCGCCTGGGCGTTATGCAACGCCCGCAGCTCGGCATTGTAGCCCAGGAACAGGCTGCCATCGGCGGCGAGTTCGGCGCGCTTGCGGCGCGTTTCATCGACCATGTCGAGCAGGGTCTGACGCAGGTTCTGGTCCATATCTTTCGTCCGATCGCAGTCTGGCCGGTTGTGACTCACCTTGGGTAACCCGACGGGACCGGCTCCGCAAGCCCGGGATACCGTTCAGCCGAGCAGGCTGAACAGCCGGTGCAGCAGGATGGTGACCGCAAGATCCAGTGAAGCCGCGGCCATTGCGGCAGCCAGCCCCGCGCCCAGCGCCAGCCGGGCGATCTGCGCCACGATGTAGAGCCAGACCACCAGCAGGGCAAAATGCCAGCCCTCGAGCGCGCCCGGCGGCAGCAGATCCCACTGGCTGGCGGCCAGAACCGGCAGGGTCGCCGCGAGGGTGATGCCCTGTGCCCAGTTGTAGAGGATGACGAAGGCCGGGTAGCTGCCCTGCAGCTGGAAGCCGCGCACCAGCAGCAGCACGCAGGCGAGATAGGCGATCCAGGTCGACAGATACTGGCCGGCCAGCACCAGGCCGAAACCGATCTCGTTGCCCTCCCAGCCGGCGAGCTCCATCTCCGTCGGCTGCTGCAGCAGGAAATACAGCGCCATCGCGACCAGCGGCAGGACGAAGGAGCGCCAGAAACCGTCGGCGGTCAGGTCGTAGCAGTGCAGCGCGCGCGGATCGCCGCGCAGCACGAATGCGAGGCCCCGCAGGGCGGCCGAAATCTCACCTCCGCCCGGAATGCCCATGCGGATCAGCCGGCAAAGAAGCGCTGGAGCATGCCTTCATAAACATCGGACAGCGCCCGGATGTCGGCAACGGCAGCGCGCTCGTCCACCTTGTGCATGGTCTGGCCGACCAGGCCGAATTCGACCACCGGGCAATAGGCCTGGATGAAGCGGGCATCCGAGGTGCCGCCCGTCGTGCTGAGTTCCGGCTCGCGGCCGGTGCCCGCCTTCACCGCATCAGCCATGGCGCGCACGAAGGGCCCCGGCTCGGTGAGGAAGGGCATGGCGCCGTCTTCCAGCACGAGTTCGAAGCGGGCGCCGTTCTCCTCGCGCCCGCAGACCGCCTCGCAGCAACGCCTGATCCAGCTTTTCAGGCCTTCGGATGTCTGCTCGGTGTTGTAGCGGATATTGAGCACCGCCTTCGCCGAGGCGGGGATCACGTTGTTGGCGGGATTGCCGACATCGATCGTGGTGATCTCGAGATTCGACGGCTCGAAATGGGCATTGCCGCGATCCAGCCGCCGGCCTTTCAGGGCCGAGAGGATGTCGAGCAGCCGCGGGATCGGATTGTCGGCCAGATGCGGATAGCCGACATGGCCCTGCATGCCATGGACGGTGATGCGCGCGGTGAGCGAGCCGCGGCGGCCGATCTTCATCATCTCGCCCAGGCGGAAGGGATTGGTCGGCTCGCCGACCACGCAGGCATCGAGTTTCTCGCCCTGCTCAGCCAGATGCTGGAGCACCTTCACGGTGCCGTTGATCGCGGGACCTTCCTCGTCGCCGGTGATCAGCAGGCTGATGCAGCCGTCCAGCCGGCCTTCCCGGGCGGCCAGGAAGCGCTGCACTGCCGCCACGAAGGCGGCGATGGCCGACTTCATGTCGGCGGCGCCGCGGCCATAGAGCTGGCCGTCGATGATCTCGGCCCCGAAGGGCGGCACCGTCCAGGCCTTCTCGTCTCCCACCGGCACCACGTCGGTGTGGCCGGCGAAGCAGAAATTGCGGCCGCGGCCCGGCTGGCCCCAGCGGGCATAGAGGTTGTCCACATCCGGCGTGCCGGGGGCGGAAAACCGCAGCCTGCGGCACTCGAAGCCGAGCGGCGTCAGCGCCGCTTCGAGCACACCGAGCGCGCCCCGGTCTTCCGGGGTCACGCTGGGACAGCGGATCAGCGCCTGGGCCAGGGTCACCGGATCATGGAGCGCGGGGTCGCGGGAGGCAGTGGCGGCAGCAGCGGGCACGGGCATACCTTTTGTTGACGCGGCGATGTAACCCCTTGATCCGGCGCGGGTCAATGCGCCCCGGCGGATGGCCGCGACAGCCGCGCACCGCCCGGCCGCTTCGTTGACATCAAAGGGGGCAGCGCTTATCTGTCACGCGGGTTCCTGCCGCCGGTTTCCGTTACGCGGCGGCAATTTAGGTCTCTCCAGCCAAAAATCTCTGGGCCGGAATACGCGGGAGTTGGAGCATGTTCGGCGCGCTCGCCAAAAAGCTGTTCGGTTCGGCCAATGACCGCGCGGTAAAGGGTTACATGAAGACGGTTCAGGCGATCAACGCGCTGGAACCGGACATTGCCGCGCTGTCGGATGCGGCCCTGCAGGCCAAGACGGTCGAGTTCAGGCAGAGGCTGGCTGACGGCGCGGATCTCGACGACCTGCTGCCGGAGGCCTTCGCCGTCACCCGCGAGGCCGCCAGGCGCGTGCTGGGCCAGCGCCATTACGACGTGCAGCTGATCGGCGGCATGGTGCTGCATGACGGCCGCATCGCCGAGATGAAGACCGGCGAAGGCAAGACCCTGGTCGCCACCCTGGCCGTCTACCTCAACGCGCTGACCGGCAAGGGCGTCCATGTCGTCACCGTGAACGACTACCTCGCCCGCCGCGACGCCGAATGGATGGGCCGGATCTACCGCTTCCTCGGCCTTACCGTCGGCGTCATCGTGCATGGCCTGACCGACGAGGAGCGCCGCGAGGCCTATGCCTGCGACGTGACCTACGGCACCAACAACGAATACGGCTTCGACTATCTGCGCGACAACATGAAGTTCCAGCGCGAGCAGATGGTGCAGCGGCCGTTCAATTTCGCCATCGTCGACGAGGTCGACTCGATCCTGATCGACGAGGCCCGCACGCCGCTGATCATCTCCGGCCCGTCGGAGGACACGTCCAGCCTCTATGTGCAGGTCAATGCGCTGATCCCGAAGCTGACACCGGAGGATTACGAGAAGGACGAGAAGCAGCGCGCCGTCAGCTTCACCGAGGCCGGCACGGAACATATGGAGCAGCTGCTGCGCGAGGCCGGCCTGCTGAAGTCGGACTCTCTGTACGACATCGAGAACATCACCGTCGTGCACCATGCCAACCAGGCTCTGCGCGCGCATACCCTGTTTACCCGCGATGTCGACTACATCGTGAAGGACGACAAGGTCATCATCATCGACGAATTCACCGGCCGCATGATGGAGGGCCGGCGCTATTCCGACGGCCTGCACCAGGCGCTGGAAGCCAAGGAAGGCGTCTCGGTGCAGACCGAGAACCAGACGCTGGCCTCGATCACCTTCCAGAATTACTTCCGCATGTATCCCAAGCTGGCCGGCATGACCGGTACGGCCTCGACCGAAGCGGCGGAGTTCGCCGACATCTATCGTCTCGAAGTGGTCGAGATCCCGACCAACGTGCCGGTCGCCCGCAAGGATGCCGACGACGAGGTCTACCGCACCGCGAACGAGAAGTACCAGGCGATCGTCAGGCTGATCGAGGAATGCCGCGCCAAGGGCCAGCCGGTGCTGGTCGGCACGGTGTCGATCGAGAAGTCCGAGCTGCTGTCGAATTTCCTGAAGGAAAAGCGCATTCCGCATAACGTGCTGAACGCGCGCCATCACGACCAGGAAGCCTTCATCGTGGCGCAGGCCGGTCGGCTCGGCGCGGTGACCATCGCCACCAACATGGCCGGCCGCGGCACCGACATCCAGCTGGGCGGCAACGCCGAGATGCGCATCCTGCAGGAGACGCAGGGCATGGACGAGGCGGCCGCCGCCAGGCGCGCCGAGGAGATCCGCGCCGAGGTCGCCGCCGAGAAGGAGAAAGTGCTGGCCGCCGGCGGCCTCTACGTGATCGGCACCGAGCGCCACGAAAGCCGCCGCATCGACAACCAGCTGCGCGGCCGCTCCGGCCGGCAGGGCGACCCCGGCGCATCGAAATTCTTCCTCAGCCTGGAAGACGACCTGCTGCGCATCTTCGGCTCCGAGCGCATGGATTCCATGCTGCAGCGGCTCGGCCTGCAGGAAGGCGAGGCGATCACCCATCCCTGGATCAACAAGGCGCTGGAAAAGGCGCAGCAGAAGGTCGAGGCGCGCAACTACGAGATCCGCAAGAACCTGCTGAAGTTCGACGACGTGATGAACGACCAGCGCAAGGTCGTTTACGAGCAGCGCATCGAGATCATGCAGTCGGACAATGTCGCCGATACGATCACTGACATGCGGCGCGAGATCATCGACGAGATGGTGGCGCGCCACATCCCGGAAAAGGCCTATGCCGAGCAGTGGGACGCCGAGGGCCTGCAGGAGGAAGTCCGGCGCGTGCTCAACCTCGATCTGCCGATCGTCGATTGGGCCAAGGAGGAAGGCATCGCCGACCAGGAGGTGCGCGAGCGGCTGCATGACGCCGCCGACCGCCGCATGGCCGAGAAGGCCGCCAATTTCGGCCCCGACGTGATGCGCATGGTGGAACGCAGCCTGCTGCTGCAGGTGCTCGACCAGGTCTGGAAGGAACACCTGCACAATCTGGACTACCTGCGCCAGGCCATCGGTCTGCGCGCCTATGCGCAGAAGGATCCGCTCAACGAATACAAGCGCGAGGCCTTCTCGCTGTTCGAGCAGATGCTGGTGCGCGTGCGCGAGCAGGTCACCTCGATCCTCGCCCGCGTCGAGCTGCAGCCGGCCGCGCCGCCGCCGGAGCTCTTCGCCCGCGCGCCGCAGGAAATGCATGAAAGCCGCGGCGAGGCACTGGAGGGCGGCGACGATGCCGCCGATGCCGGCGCTCTCCCGGCCAGGCCGATCCGCGCCCAGGTCGATCCGAACGATCCGGCGACCTGGAAGACCACTCCGCGCAACGCCCCCTGCCCCTGCGGCTCGGGCAAGAAGTACAAATACTGCCACGGCAAGTGACGCAGGCAGCAATGCCGCCGCTCACGACCTCGTTTACCAGACCGTCATGGCCCGGGCCCGACCCGGCCATGACGTCTTTGTTGGTGTCTGCCGGCTGTGCCATCATCGGCGCATGACCTTCACCCGCCTCACCCGCGCGCAGGCCGAGCGCTTTGCCGCCCTGCCGCTGCGCAACCTGACCCGTGAGTATCCCAACAGCCTGGCGCATTTCCTGAACGGCCCCGAAGACGTGCAGCCGCCGCATCTGCTGCATCCGATCTTCTACGGCTCCTATGACTGGCATTCCTGCGTCCATGGCTGGTGGCTGCTGACGCGCTGCCTGCGGCGGCATCCGGATCTGGCGCAGGCCGCGGAGGCCGAGGGGCTCTACGAGAACCATTTCCGGCCCGAGAGCGGCGAAGCGGAAGCCGCCTATCTCGATGCACCCGGCCGCCAGACCTGGCAGCGGCCCTATGGCTGGGGCTGGCTGCTGATGCTGAGCGCCGAACTGGAGCAATGGCAGCATCCGCAGGCGTCACGCTGGCGTGCGGCGCTCGGGCCCCTGGAAGAGCGGATCACGGCGCGCTTTCCCGCCTACATGGACCGGCTGACCTATCCGATCCGCGTCGGCACCCATTTCAACACCGCCTTCGGCCTGCTGCTGGCGCTGCATTACGCCCATGTCATGCGGGATGACAGGCTCGCCGCGGCCATCGCGGCCTATGCGCGGCGCGTGTTCGGTGCGGACACGGACTATCCCGCCCGCTACGAGCCCAATGGCGACGACTTCCTGTCCGGCGCGCTGGTCGAGGCCCTGCTGATGGCGCGCCTGCTGCCGGCGGGGGATTTCACACACTGGTGGCGCGCTTTCCTGCCCGAGCCGGATGTCTTCCGGCCGGCCATCGTTGCCGATCGCGCGGATGCCAAGGGCGTGCATCTCGACGGGCTGAACCTGTCGCGCGCCTGGTGCCTGCGCGGCATCGCGGCCTGCCTGCCGGAGGCCGAAAGGCTGCCCCTGCTGAACATTGCGGCTGCCCATGAAACAGCCAGCCTGCCCTTCCTCGAGAGCGGCCATTACGGCGGCGAACACTGGCTCGCCACTTATGCCGCGCTGGCCGTGGAAGGGCTCGACGGCTGAGGGCTTGCCAAAGCGGCACACGAAAGGGAAGCTGGGGCATGCGCCTCGCTGCTTCCGCCACCAAATTCACCGTCAGCATTCCGGAATCGGCGCTCACCGACCTCAAGGCGCGGCTGACCCGCGTGCGCTGGCCGATCGAGCCCCAGGGCGCCGCCTGGGAATACGGCAGCAACGGCACCTATATGCGGCGCTTCATCAGCCGGTGGCGCGACGAATTCAACTGGCGGCAATGGGAAGCGCGGCTGAACCGCTACGAGCATTACAGCGTTCCGCTGAAGCGTCCCGATACCGGCACCGAACAGGTGGTGCATTTCATGATGGAGCGCGGCTCGGGCGACAATCCGCGGCCGCTGCTGCTCACCCATGGCTGGCCCGGCTCGGTGCTGGAATTCCTCGACGTGATCGGCCCGCTGGCGCATCCCGAACGCCATGGCGGCAGCGTCGAGGATGCCTTCACGGTGATCTGCCCGAGCCTGCCGGGCTATGCCTTCTCGATGCCGCTGGAGCGGCCGATCAGTCCGCGCGCCATCGCCGTCCTGTGGCGCGACCTGATGGTCGAGGTGCTGGGCTTCCCCCGCTTCTTCGCCCAGGCCGGCGACTGGGGTTCGGTCGTCAGCAGCTGGCTCGGCGTCGATCATGCCGAGCATGCCGTGGCGCTGCATCTCAACATGGTGCCGCTGCGGCCGCCGATCCTGAAGGAGAGCCAGCCGCTCACCGCGGCGGAGAAGGAATGGATCGCGCGCGCCAAGAAGCTGCAGGCCTCCGAGGGCGGCTACCAGGCGATCCAGGCGACCAAGCCGACCTCGCTGGGCTATGCCCTGAGCGACTCGCCGGCCGGCCTCGCCGGCTGGTTCGTCGAGAAGTTCCAGGGCTTCCCGCGCGGACCGGCCGAGCATGAGCCGCCCTTCCACATGGATCACCTGATCGCCAACGTGGCGCTGTACTGGCTGACCGACACGGCGACGACCTCGACCTGGCTGTACGGCGCGGCGGCGCGCAGCGGCGAGCTCGCCCTGCAGCCGGACGAGTTCGTGAAGGCGCCGACCGGCTTCCTGCTGCCGCCCTGGGATCTCGTGCCGCCGCCGCCGCAGGGCTGGCTGGAGCGCGGCTACAATGTGGCGCATCGCCGCGACCTCGAACGCGGCGGCCATTTCGTGGCGATGGAGCAGCCGGAGATTTTCGTCGAGGACGTGCAGCATTTCTTCAGGGGACGGAGGCTTTGAGGTGAGCAGGAGTGAGCGCTGGTACGAGGATTACGACGTCGGCGAGGTGATCGTTGCCGCCGGCGTCACCATCACCGAGGCCGACATTCTGGATTTCGCCTTCCGCTACGATCCGCAGCCCTTCCATCTCGACAAGGCGGCCGCCGAGGCGTCGATCTACAAGGGTCTGATCGCCTCGGGCTGGCAGACGGGCCTGCTGGGTTTCCGCATGCTGCTGCAGGCGGGCCTGCTCGGCAAGGGCAGCATGGGCTCGCCCGGGCTGGACGAGCTGCGCTGGTATCAGCCGGTGCGGCCGGGCGACACGCTGTATGGCAAATGCAGCATCGAGAGCAAGCGCGAGAGCCAGTCGAAGCCCGACCGCGGCATCGTGAAGATGAAATACTGGATCGAGAACCAGAAGGGCGAAACGGTGATGAGTTTCTTCGGCAACCAGCTGGTGAAGAAGCGGCCGGCCTGACCCGGCTTGACCTTTCGCGCCGCCGCCCTTCCTCAGGGCGGATCATCAATGCGGGGGAAACCGTCATGTCCGTCACGCTCTATTACGGTTCCGGTTCGGCCTATGCCTGGCGCATCTGGCTGGCGCTGGAGCACAAATCCGTGCCTTACGAACTGAAGCTGCTGTCCTTCAGCGACGGCGACCTGAAGACGCCGGAATATACCGTGCTCAATCCGCGCCAGCGGGTGCCGACGCTCGTGCATGACGGCCTCGCCTACCGCGAGTCCGCGGCGATCATGGAATATGTCGAGGAGCGCTGGCCCGAGCCGCCGCTCTTCGCCAGGGACCTGCGGCTGCGCGCCGAGCAGCGCCGCATCGTGCGCGAGGCCGACAATTACGTCGCCGACGCCGTCGAGCATCTCTTCGCCGCCGTCTTCGCGCCGCCGGAGAAGGCCGATGCCGTGAAGCTGGCGCAGGCCGTTACGGCGCTGAAGGACGAGATCGCGCGCTGGGAGCCGGAGCTGAAGGCGGATTACCTGACCGGCGATGGCGTGTCGGTCGCCGACTACACGCTGTATCCGCATCTGGCGATCATCGAACGCTTCTGCCTGCGCAGGCCGGACGCCATTCCCGCCGATCTGTTTCCGCCCCGGATGGCCGCCTGGATGGAGCGCATGAAGGCCTTGCCGCTCATCCGGAAGACCTGGCCGCCGCACTGGAAGTCGTGACCCGGCCGTGAGCGACCTCCTGCAGATCTCGGACGAAGTCGCCGCCGCGCTGCGCGAGCGGCGCCCGCTCGTGGCGCTGGAATCCACCATCGTCAGCCACGGCCTGCCCTGGCCGCAGAATATCGAGACCGCGCGGGCGGTGGAGCAGGCGGTGCGCGACAACGGCGCGCTGCCGGCGACGATCGCGATAATCGACGGCCGGTGCCGCATCGGCCTCGATGACGCCGCCTTCGAGCGGCTGGCGAGGGACAAGTCGGTCGGCAAGGCGTCCGGCCGCGACCTCGCGGCGCTGTTGGTGCGCGGCGGCTCGGCCGGCACGACGGTGTCTGCCACCATGCGGCTGGCGGCGCTGGCCGGCATTCCGATCTTCGCCACCGGCGGCATCGGCGGCGTGCATCGCGGCGCCGAGCAGAGTTTCGACATCTCCGCCGACCTGATCGAGCTCGGCACCACGCCGGTCGCCGTGGTCAGCGCCGGGGCGAAATCGATCCTCGACATTCCGAAGACGCTGGAAGTGCTGGAGACCCAGCGGGTGCCGGTGATCACGTATCAGAGCGACGAGTTCCCGACCTTCTACACGCGCGACAGCGGCATCCGCGCCGAGCAGCGGCTGGATACGCCGGCCGAGATCGCCGCCGCCGTCGCGCTGCATCGCCGGCTCGGCTCCGGCACCGGGATGCTGATCGCCAATCCGATTCCGGCAGAGGACAGTCTGGCGCCGGCGCTGATCGACGGCATCATCGCCGGGGCGATCCGCGAGGCGGAAACCCAGGGCATCGCCGGCAAGGCGGTGACGCCCTTCCTGCTGGAGCGCATCAATGCCGCCAGCGGCGGCCGCAGCCTGAAGGCGAATACCGCGCTGGTCCGCAACAACGCTGCCCTGGCGGCGCGGATCGCGGTGGAACTTGCACGGATTGATATCCGGTAACCCTGCCCCGCGCCGCTGCTGCCGGGCTGGCCATAGGGATCGCACCGGCGCTAGAACTTTTCCCGCCGACGGAACTCTTCCGTCTGGTGCCCGGGTTTCTTGCGTGGCGCGGCAGCAGAACAGATGACCCACATTCTCTTCATTCCCGGCGCGGGCGGTGCGGCGTCCTTCTGGCATCCGCTGGGCGAACGGCTGCCGCGCGACTGGCGCAAGGTCTATCTGAACTGGCCGGGCGCGGGCCATGAACGGCACGACCCCACGATCCGCAGCTTTGCCGACTACACCCGCTTCGCCGCCTGGTATCTCGATCCGCAGGGCAGCGTGGTGATCGCGCAGTCGATGGGCGGCACCGTCGCCGTCCGGCTGGCGCTGCAATTCCCCGACCGCGTGACGCATCTGGTACTGGCCGCCACGTCGGGCGGCGTGGCCATGGACAGGCATCAGGCGGCCGACTGGCGCCGCGACTACCGCGCCGAGTATCCGCAGGCCGCCGACTGGATTACCGCGGAACGGCCGGACCATACGGCCGGGATCGGCAGGATCAAAGCGCCCACCCTGCTGCTCTGGGGCGATGCCGATCCGGTCAGCCCGGTGGCCGTGGGACAGCATCTGCACAGCCTGCTGCCGGATGCGCGGCTGCACGTGGTTCCCGGCGGCGATCACGGCTTCGCGCGGGACCGCGCGGACGAGATCGCGCCGCTGGTGCTGGCGCATCTGCAGCGGTGAAGTGCCGGCGCGGTTGGTTTCGGGAAACAGCGCTCTATCTGAGCTGGAGAGCGACCAACCGCCCGATCACCGTCGAGGACAGCATGGCCATCAGCAAGACGACGCCCGGCGACAGCGCCGCGCCCCGGAAAGCCGTACCGGTTTCGGATGCGGTGCTGGAAGCGATGCTGGAATCCTTCCCCGCCAGCGATCCGCCATCCTGGACGGGCACCCGGCTCGGCGCCCCGCCGGGACGGGAGGGCGGGCGGAAAGGCCGCGACAGGAAGACGGCCAGCCGGCCGTCCTGAGCGGCGGGCCGGGCTTTTGCCCGATCAGATCGCGCAGATAGCGCATTAATTTGCCGGAAAGGCTTAGCTCTGGCTTTTAGAGCATCAGCAAGGCTATGCCGTAATGAACAAGGAGAATTGGATAATGGAAATTAAAGTATAATCGGTAGCCATCCCAAAAGATTAATTCTCCTCAACAACACCAGGGATAATCTCGTAGGAGCGCAAATCCATAGCGGAAATCTGTTTTCGAATCTCAGAATTCCAAGAAGGAGAACACAGAACAAAGATGATGTGACGACTACGCAACTGCTCGGGGATGGGCCTTGCCACCGGCGTTGAAAAACCCAAATGGAAAGTCCCGATTTTTGAGCGAGCGTTATCTACAACAACAGGGCGCAATTCCTTCTCAGCTAAATGGGACGCAATCCTTGAAGCGTGCTCGTTTGCCGCCCAGAAGCAAACTGCAGCCTCCGGCACTGAAGCAGCAGCCCTCTCCACGCGCT
>NZ_DATGQG010000020.1:0-9829 GCF_035304305.1 Ferrovibrio sp. | reverse complement strand
CCGGCTTGATCCGGCCGGTCACGATCCACTCGGTGAGGGATCTGATCAGCTGGGATGTCAGGGTTTCGCGTCGCTGCAGGGCCGTCACCGTGCGTCCTCCATGCAGTGTGATGTAGCAGGAGGCTAGTTGTATGACAAGTTCGAAGCTGGAAGACGAACGGGGCGGGGCGTTACCATATAAGATTCTGATTTTGTTATCATGGCAACCGGGTTTACTGATCACGGCCGCCCGAGATGTATGATGATTGGCGCTGTAATTTTCAAAGTCAGTATCGCGGAGAAGTCAGGGCCCCGGGGCTTCTGGCCGTGGTCGCCTGCGAAGAACGCGCGGTAGTGCCGCCGCCGGCATTCTGACGCAGTCCGTTCCCAGGCTAGGGTAAACGCTTCTCCCCATCCGTCCGCGGCACTATTTTGCCGGCATACAGGAGGACGCCATGACCCAGTTAAAACACGCTGATCTGCTGCGCCGGCAGGCTTACATCGATGGTGCTTGGGTGGGAGCCGACAGCGGCAAGAGCTTCAAGGTCACCAATCCTGCCGACGGCAGCCTGATCGCCGAAGTGCCCGATATGGGACAGGCGGAAACCAGGCGCGCCATCGAAGCCGCCAACGCCGCCTGGCCGGCCTGGGCGGCACTGACCGCCAAGCAGCGCGGCGCGATCCTGCGTAAATGGTACGACCTCATCCTGGCGCATCAGGAGGATCTCGGCGCGCTCATGGTACTGGAGCAGGGCAAGCCGCTCGCTGAGGCCAGGGGCGAGGTGGTCTATGGCGCCAGCTTCGTCGAGTGGTTCGCCGAGGAAGGTCGCCGCATCTACGGCGATGTGATCCCGGGCCATGCGCCGGACAAGCGCATCCTGGTGCTGAAACAGCCGATCGGCGTCGTGGCGGCGATCACGCCGTGGAATTTCCCGGTCGCGATGATCACCCGCAAGGTAGCCCCGGCGCTGGCGGCCGGCTGTCCGGTCGTGGTCAAGCCGGCTGAGGATACCCCGCTCTGCGCGCTGGCGCTGGCGAAACTCGCCGAGGATGCCGGGATGCCGAAGGGCGTCTTCAACGTCGTCACATCATCGCATGGCGCCGAGGTTGGCCTTGAACTCACCACCAATCCAATCGTGCGCAAGGTCTCGTTCACCGGCTCGACCGAAGTCGGCAAGATCCTTATGCGCCAGAGCGCCGATACGCTGAAGAAGCTGTCGCTCGAGCTCGGCGGCAACGCGCCGTTCATCGTTTTCGACGATGCCGATCTCGATGCGGCCGTCGCCGGCGCGATGATCTCGAAATACCGCAATACTGGCCAGACCTGCGTCTGCGCCAACCGTCTCCTGGTGCATGACAAAATCTACGATGCCTTCGCCGCCAGGCTGGTCGAGGCGACCAGGAAGCTGAAGACCGGCCCGGGCTTCGAGGAGGGCGTCAGCCAGGGACCGCTGATCAACAAGGATGCGCTGGACAAGGTGGAGCGCCTGGTCGCCGACGCGAAGAGCAAGGGCGCAAAGGTGCTGCTGGGCGGTGCCCGTCATGAGCGCGGCGGCACCTTCTATCAGCCCAGCGTGATCGCGGACGCGACGACAGACATGGCCTGTGCGCAGGAGGAGATCTTCGGCCCCGTCGCCGTGCTGTTCCGGTTCAGGGACGAGGATGAGGCGATCCGGATCGCCAACGACACGCCCTATGGTCTGGCCGCCTATTTCTACAGCCGCGACATCGGCCGCGTCTGGCGGGTGGCCGAAAAGCTGCATTACGGCATCGTTGGAATCAACGAGGGCCTGATCTCCACGGCAGAAGCGCCGTTTGGCGGCTGGAAGGAATCCGGCATGGGCCGCGAGGGCTCGAAATACGGCGTCGAGAGCTTCATCGAGATCAAATATCTCTGTCTCGGCGGCGTCTGAGCGTCTGGTTTTCGGTCATGCCCGTATGCCTTCAAGGCATTGGGCATGACTTCCCTGCTTTCCTATAATGATCCCGCCTTTTCCCCAGGCTGATCGGAGTTGACCGTGACCAGAAGCGATTTCGTGATCATCGGCGGTGGCATCGCCGGCGCCGGTGCCGGCTACGCACTCGCCAATGCCGGGAAATTCGTGCTGCTGCTCGAGCGAGAAAGTCAGCCGGGCTATCACACGACCGGGCGCTCGGCTGCGCTGTTCTCCGAAACCTACGGCAACCGTCCCATTCGTGCGCTCACGGTTGCCAGCCGCGACTTCCTGATCAGCCCGCCGGCGGGTTTCACCGATGCGCCCATCCTCACGCCCCGCGGCGTGCTGCAGGTCGGCAGCGCCGACCGCGCGGCAAAGCTCGATGCAGCCTACGACGAGATGCGCAAGCTCGTGCCCTCCCTGCAGCGTCTGACGCCGGAGCAGGTGCTGGCGCAGATGCCGATCCTGCGGCCGGAAACGGTGACCGGCGGAGCGCTCGCCGAGCCCGAAGCCATGGATATCGACGTGCATGCCCTGCATCGCGGCTTCCTGCGCGGCATGACGGCGGCCGGCGGCCGGATCGTTACCGACGCCGAAGTCACCGGCATCGCGAGGAATGACGCGGACTGGCAGGTGGAAACCAGCCAGGGAAATTTCAGCGCGCCCGTCCTGATCAACGCCGCCGGTGCCTGGGCCGACGTGATGGCGGGTATCGCCGGCGTCGCGCCGGTGGGACTGCAGCCGAAGCGCCGTACGGCCGTCACCTTCGATCCGCCGAACGGCGCCGACATCCATGGCTGGCCCATGGTTCTGGATGCCGACGAGACTTTCTATTTCAAGCCCGATGCCGGGCGCATCCTGCTGTCGCCCTGCGACGAAACCGATAGCGATCCCTGCGATGCCCAGCCGGACGAGATGGATATCGCCATTGCTGTCGACCGGCTGGAAACTGCGACCACGCTGCAGGTGCGCCGCCTGGCGGCAAAATGGGCCGGATTGCGCAGTTTCGTCGCCGACCGGACGATCGTCTGCGGGTTCGATCCTGCCGCGCCGGGGTTTTTCTGGCTGGCCGGACAGGGCGGTTACGGCATCCAAACGTCGGCCGCCATGAGCCGGGTCGCCGGCGCTCTGGCCCTGGGCCGGAGTTTGCCGCAGGATGTGGCGGATCTCGGCCTGACCGAGGCAGACCTGAGTCCCGCGCGCCTGAGATAGGCAGTCGATGAACGCACCTTTTTCCACCGCCAGTCCGAAGACCGGGTACAGCGCCTGCCCGCATGATTGCCCGTCGACCTGCGCGCTGGAGATTGAGTTGCTGCCGAACGGCCAGATCGGCAAGGTCCGCGGTGCGGCGGAGAACGGCTACACCGCGGGTGTGATCTGTGCCAAGGTCGCCCGTTATGCCGAGCGCGCCAATCATCGGGAACGCCTGCTGCACCCGCTGCTGCGTGTGGGACCAAAAGGCTCCGGGCAGTTCCGGCAGATTTCCTGGGAAGAAGCGCTGGACCGTACCGCCGAGGCCTTCCGGCAGGCGGAGGCGAAGTTCGGCAGCGAGGCCATCTGGCCGTATTTCTATGCCGGCACGATGGGGCTGGTGCAGCGCGACGGGATCGAGCGTCTGCGCAATGCCAAGCGCTATTCCGGCCAGCATTCGACCATCTGCGTGACGCTGGCCCGGGCCGGCTACATCGCCGGGACCGGCAACCTGCGCGGTCCCGATCCGCGCGAGATGGCCAAAAGCGACTGCGTGGTGATCTGGGGTACCAACGCGGTGCATACCCAGGTCAACGTGATGACGCATGCGATCCGTGCCCGCAAGGAGCGCGGGGCGAAGATCGTGGTCGTCGATCCCTATCGCAATGCCACCGCCGAGCAGGCCGACATGCATCTGATGCTGCGGCCCGGTACCGACGGCGCGCTCGCCTGTGCCGTGATGAATGTCCTGTTTCGCGACGGCTATGCCGACCGCGACTACATGGCGCGATACACCGACGTGCCGGACGAGCTGGAGCGGCACCTGCAGAGCCGCTCGCCGGAATGGGCCGCCGCCATCACCGGGCTTACGGCGGCTGAGATCACCGCCTTCGCGCATCTGCTGGGGCAGCGGAAGCGGCATTACATCAGGCTAGGCTACGGCTTTTCGCGCAGCCGCAACGGTGCCACGGCGATGCATGCCGCCACCAGCATCGCCTGCGTCACCGGCGCCTGGCAGTACGAGGGCGGCGGCGCCTTCCACAATAACGGCGCGATCTTCCGCTGGGACAAGACGCTGATCGAGGGGCTCGACGTCCGCGATCCGTCGATCCGCAAGCTCGACCAGTCGCAGATCGGCCCGATCCTCTGCGGCGATTCCGAGGCGCTGAAACATGGTCCGCCGGTGACGGCGATGCTGATCCAGAACACCAACCCTTACGAGGTTGCGCCCGACTCCAACCTGGTCCGGCGCGGCTTTGCCCGCGACGATCTTTTCGTCTGCGTACACGAGCAGTTCATGACGGCAACCGCGAAGATGGCCGATATCGTGCTGCCCGCCACCATGTTTACGGAGCATGACGACATCTACCAGGCGGGCGGCCAGCAGAGCATCCTGCTAGGGCCCAAGCTGGTCGAGCCGCCGGGCGAGGCGCGCGAGAACCATTACGTGATCTGCGAGCTGGCGAAGCGGCTCGGCGCCGAGCATCCCGGTTTCCGGATGAGCGCCATCGAGATCGTCGAGGGTACGCTGAAGGCTTCGGGCTGGCCGGATGTGGCGACGCTGCGGGCGCAGCGCTGGCATGACTGCCAGCCGGATTTCCGCACCAGCCATTTCCTTGACGGTTTCGGCTGGCCCGACGGCAAATTCCGATTTGCCGCCGACTGGTCGGCCATGGGGCCGGACCACGACGGCATGCCGCGGCTGCCGGACCAGTGGGACAGCATCGAGCTCGCCTCGGAAGAGCATCCCTTCCGGCTGGTTACCGCGCCGGCACGCAACTTCCTCAATACCAGCTTCACCGAAACGCCGACCTCGCTGAAGCGGGAGCAGCGTCCGACCGCTTTCATCCATCCTGAAGACGCCGCGAGGCTCGGCATCGCGGAGGGCGGTTTGGTGCGGCTGGGTAACCGGCGCGGCACCGTGAAACTGCATGCGCATCTGTTCGACGGCGTGCAGCCGGGTGTGGTGATCGTGGAGAGCATCTGGCCGAACAGCGCCTTCGAAGAAGGCATCGGCATCAACGCGTTGACCGGCGCCGATCCGGCCCAGCCCAATGGCGGCGCCGCTTTCCACGACAACGCGATCTGGGTGCGCCCGGCGTGAGGAGGCTGGCATGAATTTCGGCAACCGCACCGTCATCGTCACCGGAGGCACCGGGGCGCTCGGCCGCGCCGTCGTTGCCGCGCTGCTGGCGGCGGGCGCGCGATGCCGGCTCTCCTGGCTGGACGAGGCGGAAGCGGAGGCATTCCCCGACAGGGATCGCGTCACGCTGGTCGGTCCCTGCCGGCTGACCGAAGAGGCGGATGTCGCGCGGCTATATGCGGGTGTCGAGGATCTCTGGGCCTCCGTGCATATCGCCGGCGGCTTTGCCATGAGTCCGCTGGAAGATACCGGCAAGGACGGCTTGATGGAGATGCTGAACACCAATCTGGTCAGCTGCCATCTCTGCTGCCGTGCGGCGGTGCGAGCACTGAGGGGCGAAGGGCGCATCGTCAACGTGAGCGCCCGGCCCGGTCTGGAGCCGCGGCAGGGCGCCGGCATGAGCGCCTATGCTGCCAGCAAGGCGGCGGTGATCGCGCTGACCCAGGCGCTGGCGGCGGAACTGGCGCCGCGCAGCATCCTGGTGAATGCCGTGGTGCCGTCGATCATCGATACCCCGGCCAACCGCACTGCCATGCCCGGGGCGGATCACGATGCCTGGCCGAAGCCGGACCAGATCGCCGCGACCATCGCCTTTCTGGCGTCGCCCGACAACAAGGTGACGACCGGCGGGGCGATCCCGGTTTACGGCCGCAGCTGAATTCAGGCCTTGCGGGTTTTCAGCAGGTCGACGACATCGTCGAAGATATAGGCGCCGGTGGCGATCACCGAGGGGTGCCGGTACCTATCGATGCCGTAGCTGAGGGGTGTTCCGTCCGCCGTCGCAACGCGGCCGCCGGCTTCATGCACCAGAAGATCGGCGGCGATCACATCCCAATCGCTCTTCTCGGTCAGGCTGATCGCGGCGTCGAATCGTCCGGCCGCAACCAGCGCCATGCGATAGGCGATGGAATTGCGGTAGGCGAAATCGGCCTTTGCCGTGCGCGAGATCCAGCCATGGCGCTCGAAGGTGCGGCGGCTGGCGAGGAAGCGGGCCTCGTTCAGGCTGCCATGGCCGGACGCCTGGATCGGCTTTCCGTTCAGCCGCGCGCCGCCGCCTGCCATGGCATCGAAGAACTCGTCGCTGGCGGGGTTGAAGATCGTCGCCAGAACCGGCCGGGAGCCGCGCAGCAGCGCAACGCAGATGGCGAATTCCGGCTTGTGTTCGATGAAAGCCCGGGTGCCGTCGATCGGATCGACGACCCAGACATCCCCGTTCCGGGCCGGAACGCGTTCGCTTTCCTCGCTGACCCAGCCATAGCTCGGCCGCGCCTGCAGCAGTGTCTCGCGCAGCAGGGCATCCACCGCCATGTCGGCCTCCGAGACCGGATCGTTCGGCTTCTTGTTCCACGACTTCACGCCGCTGCGGAAGAAGCGCAGCGCCACCGCGCCCGCCTCCCGGGTTGCTGCCAGCAGAAGTTCCTGATCCTGTCTGAGGGAAACCGCCATGATGCGCCTACCGGCCCGCGATGGTCATGCCGTCGACACGCAGGGTCGGCGCATCGGTGCCGAAGCGGAATTCGAGGTCGTTTGCCGGCGTGAGACGGGCGAACATCTCCTTGAGATTCCCGGCAATGGTGATTTCCGAGACCGGCTCCGCCAGTTCGCCATCGACGATCAGGAACCCGGCCGCGCCGCGGCTGTAATCGCCGGTGACGCCGTTCACACCCATGCCGATCAGTTCGGTGACGTAGAGCCCGCGCTTGATGTCGTGCATCAGTTCGGCAGGCGTCAGGTTCCCCGGCGCGAGATAGACATTGGTCGGCGCGGGCGAGGGCGGCGAGGCGGTGCCGCGGGAGGCATGCCCGGTGCTGGTGAGGCCGAGTTGGCGCGCAGTCGCACAATCCAGCAGCCAGGTGGTCAGCCGGCCATCCTCGACCAGCGCCCGCTTCCGGCGTGCCACGCCCTCCATGTCGAACCAGCGCGAGCGGAAGCCGCGCCTGCGCAGCGGATCGTCGATGATCGAAACCCCGTCGGCAAAGACCTTCTGGCCCATTTTGTCCTTCAGGAAGGATGTGCCGCGGGCGACCGAGGCGCCGTTGATCGCGCCCGCGAAATGGCCGACCAGGCTGGTCGCGACCCGCGGGTCGAAAACGATCGGCATCGCGCCGCTCTCAAGCTTCAGAGGATTGAGCCGGCGCACCGCGCGTTCCCCGGCCCTGCGGCCGACGGTTTCGGGATCGCGCAGATCGCTGAAATGGGCCTTCGCATCATATTCCCAGTCGCGCTCCATGCCGGTATCCCGGCCGGCAATCACGGATGCGGAGATGCTGTGCGAGCCGCTCCACTCGACACCGGTGAAACCCAGGCTGCTGGCATAGCCGATCAGCCCGAAAGAACGTCCCGCGCTGCCGCCTTCGGAATTGGTGACCCCGGTAACGGCGAGCGCCGCGGCTTCGGCTGCCCGGGCGCGCTCCAGCAGCTGCGGCATCTCGAGCTCCACGCCGTCGAACAGCTCCAGATCCAGGCCCTCCGGACGGGTGGCGAGCTGCGAGGCATCGGGCAGGCCGGCGAATTTGTCTTCGGGCGCGGCCCTGGCCATGCTGACGGCGCGGCCGACGAGTTCCTGCAGCGCGTCGGTCGAGAAGTCATTGGTCGAGACGCAGGCCTGCCTCTGGCCGACCAGCACGCGCAGACCCAAGTCGCGACCTTCGGACGATTCGACATCCTCAGGCTGGCCCATCCGCACCGTGGCGCTGAGCGAGCGGCCCTCATGGTAGACCGCATCCGCGGCCTCGGCCCCGGCCTTGCGGGCCATGGCGATGAGGTCGGACAGCAGGCTTTGCGCTTCCGCGGCGCGCTGGGAATGGTCGGACATCAGGGAGAACCTGGGTAAGGCATCTGTTTTCTCGTCACTATTTAAGACATATGGGTCCGGCAGGAAATCACCAGCCGGGACTGGGCTGAAACCGCAGAAATATGGCTTGACGCATATGCACCTGCGATAAGGATCGCGTCGCCTCCCGACCGCCAATCCTGCATCGGCCGCAACGCTCCTTATCGGCCGGCAAACCATCTCCGATCCGCCTGCCAGCAGGGCGAGTCGCACATGGCGGGCCTGCTGCGCATTCCCAGCCTTGTCTGGGTCAGAGCATGCCTCGGCGCGACATTCTGCATCCTGAAGTACCCGCTTCCATACCCATGCGCTCGTGAAGATCGGCAGTTGTGCACGGATTCCGGAAAAACTGCGGCTGCGAGCAATGAACCCAGTTGACCCGCCGTCAGTCGGCTGCGTACCATTCGTATATCCAAACAATGTTCACATATTGGAACGGAGGAAATAAATGACCCGGAATTATTTCGTCAAGGCGGCCGATAGCCAGCCGTACAGCCCGGCCAACCACACGGGGACAGTCAACCGCCGGATCATCAGCCCGGACACGGTTGGCTCGAAATCGCTGGAAGTGCTCCTCGGTGTGGCGACCAAGGGGAACGGGGCGACGCCCCACAAGCATCCCAGCATCGAACAGGCCTGCTACATCCTCGAAGGCCGAGCGCGCGCCGAAGTGGGTGGCCAGGTCCAGGAACTCGGCCCCGGCGACGCCTGCTTCTTTCCTGCGGGAGAGCCGCATGTTTTCACCGTCATCAGCGACGAGCCCGTGAAAGTGCTGGTCATTTACTCGCCGCCTTACATGGAAAACCCCAAGGAAGGCATTGCGGTCTGAGCGTCAGCTCCGTTTCCCGAAATCAAAGGTGACATCATGAAACTGTCCTGCACCCGGCGCACCATCGCTGTGTCCGCGCTCTCAGTCCTGTTTGCCGTTGCTTCCGGCTTCGCCGGCGCCAAACCGGCCCATGCCGACAGCATCGAACTGCGCTTTGCCGACTCCTTCCCGCTTTCACACGACCTGTCGAAGCAGGGCATGGTCTACTGGATGAAGCGTGCCGAGGAACTCAGCGGCGGAGCCGTGAAGTTCACCCATTACCCGGCCGAGCAGCTCGTCAAGGCAAGGGCGCTGTTCGGCGCGATCAGCAGCGGTACGGTCGATGCCGGTTACATCGCCAACGGCTATTTCACCGACAAGCTGCCGCTCAACGGGGTGGCCGACATTCCCGGCGTGAACTCCACGTCCAAGCACGGATCACAGGCCTACTGGTCGCTCCTGAACGAGGAGGGGCTGCTGAGAAAAGAATTCCTCGACGGAAACGTCGTTCCGATGGCGTTTATCGTCATGCCTCCGTACCAGATGGTTCTCCGCACCGGAAAGGTCGAGAAGCCGGAATCGCTGCGCGGCCTCAAGATCCGGTCGGGCGGTGGCATCCAGAACATCACGCTGTCCGCGGTGGGCGCCACGCCGGTCGCGATGGCGGCACCGGAAATCTACCTCGGCATCCAGCGTGGCACTCTGGACGGCACTCTGCTGGCCGCCATCAGCCTCAATCCGTACAAGCTTCAGGAGGTCGCGAAGTCGATTACACGGGGCATACCGTTCGGCAGTCCGGCCATCGGTATCGGCATGAACAAGACCAAGTTCGACGCCCTGCCGGAAGCGGCGCGGAATGCCCTGGTGAAGGCAGGTCATGAAACCGTAACCCATCTTTCCACCTATCTCGACAACCAGATTGCCGAGGCCGAAAAGCA
>NZ_DATGQG010000019.1:0-25463 GCF_035304305.1 Ferrovibrio sp. | reverse complement strand
ACATTGCCGGCCATGCGCAGCAGAATGTTGCCGGGCACGCCGAGGCGATGCGCCTCCCAGATCAGGTAGCCGGCGAGGCCCTTGGCGGTGAGCAGGCCGACACCGGGCACCACATTCAGCGCGGCATCGAGGCCGACGCGGATCCCGGTGCCGGGAATGCGGACGGCGCTGTCAAGCAGATGCGCCAGCGTCTCAAGGCGGCGGCGCGCCTCGGCATTACGCTCCGAACGGTAGCCGTATGTCTGATGGAACTGGGCGGAAGCAGCAGGCATTCAGATCTCCCAGGATCGGGGCAACAGCCCGTCAGGTGGAAGAGTCCGACATCACGGCCGCTGTTTCCTGAAAGCAGCCGCCAGAGGGGCCCGGACCCGGTTTCATGCAGATTGGGACTGCCGGCCCCGGTTTCAAGACGGCCGGACGTCAGTCAAGGGTCGTGAAACTCGCATTCCCCAGACCGGTGCCGATGGTCAGCACGCCCCAGTGCTTCGCCTCGCGCATGCGGCTCACCTCGCTCAGCCCCTGCACCACCGCGTCGTTATGCAGGATCACGCGGGTTTTCTCGCCACTGACATAGGGCATCCGTTCGCGCACCGCCTCGGGCAGATGGAAACCCTTCGCTTCCCAGTTGCCGGGCAGATTCTGGGTGCCGTTCTCGATGCCGCCATCTTCCGCGATGCGGCCGGGGCAGCCGATGCCGATGATCGGCGCGAGTTTCAGCTTGCGGTCCTCGGCATGGCCGACCAGCAGGCGCAGCATACCGCCGAGATGATCCAGCGCCTCGTCGCGCTTCGGCTTGTCCTCGCGATGGCGCCAGAGTTCCCATTCGGCAACCTTCGCCGCGCTGAAATCCTTCGCCCTGTCGCGGTTCAGCAGCACGATGCCGCTGCGGATGTTGGAGCCGCCGATATCCACGGCGATGAAGCTGTCGTAATCCTCGAAGGCATCCCGCGGCAGCAGCTGCACGCAGCCGATCATCCCGCCGGCATCGGGATGATGATGCAGCGGCGTCAGGTCGATCTCGATCCCGTCGCCGCGCAGGATCATCTCGGTGCGCGATATCGCGAGCTCGCCGACCCGGCTGCGCCGCAGCCCGCCGCCGACCACCACGCGACTCACCTTCTTCCAGCTTTTGTGATCCAGATAGCGCCGCACCACGGCGGCAAGGTTCTGGGAGAATTCCTCGACCGCGCTGTGGATGATGGCGGCCTGGTCGGCATCGCCCTCGGTCAGCAGGCGGTCCCATTCCTTCTTCTTCAGTTCGGCGGCGCGCACATCGCCGAGGGCATCCTCGGCCATGTCGCCGGCCTCGTCCTGCACCTTGTCGAGCAGGGCGCGGAAGGCGCGCCCGCTGGCGCGGTCGCCGATATAGCCCTTGCCGTCCCTGATTTCGAGATTGTAGCTCTCGACCCTTACGCAGGGCAGTTCATCCGCACCGTGAACGATGTCCTCCTGCCGCAATCCCCCGTTCTTCCTTGCCGCTTCCTTCGTTGGCGCATCCGCATTCTTCGGCAATGTCGTCCCTCGCGTCCGGTTCCGTCAGGAATAACGGAGTTGCAGCACCAGACGTTCCCGCTTGCGCGGCACCAGCACCTTGTGGAAGGCGGCAGGGTCCTCGAGGAAACCGTAACCGGCGCCGCCCTCGATGACGATCTGGGCGGCCTCGCCGTAATGCGCCAAAACCCGCCCCTCGGGCTGGAAGCTGGAGGAGAAGATCATCGGCAGGCTCTTGATGCGGTGCGACCGCGCCATGGCGACATGCGCGCCGCTCTCGCGATCGGCCGGGGTAATGTAGAAGAACACGTAGAGCGCGCGCGTCGGCTCGATGTCGTAGTGGAAGTCCACCGTCTGGCCGTTTTCGCGGCGCTCCTCGTCGGACAGGTCGGAAACCGGGCTCCAGTACAGCCGCGTCTTCACCTGCTTCGGCGCGTAGCCCAGATAGCGGCGGGAGACGTCCGCCAGCAGCGGATCGGCCGCCACCCGGTCGATCGCCTCGCAGGGCAGCGCGCAGTTGACATCGGCGACAGCCACTGGCGCGCCCAGGGGCGAACGGCCGTTGCAGACCTCCGCGATCAGGAAGCGTTCGGGATCATGCGGATGACGGGAACAGAAGGTCTCCTCGGCGAAGCGGCGGATCTCTGCCACCAGGTCTTCCGGCAGCTGCAGCCCCTGCCAGTACCCGTTCTCGCGCAACTGACGAATGCAGGCTGAAACATCCGCCATCTCGAAGACGGAACCCTCCCGGCTCTGCCGCAGATGCCGCGAGATGTCGGGCCGGTAGAGATGCCGGTGCGTCTCCTGCATTGTGCGGCTCCGCTTCAGGCGACGGAAGATCGCCGAAATCTCCATCCACAACCGGAAGCGGTTGAGGATGCGGTAGAGCGGAATCCGGCGGACGCGGACAGCAGACAGAGAAGAAAACAAACAGGCCTCCAGCGGGAAAGCTGAGCAACACACGACGTATACGGAGGTTTCCGTATCCGGTTGTATTCCTCATCCCGATTTACCGGAGGCACGTCCTCCCAGTTGTGTTTTGCCCGTGGCGTATCCCGGACGCTGCAGGTCCTTACTGTGTCTCGGTCCGGCGCAGCAGGGTCAGCAGAAGATAGGCCAGAACGGCGAAGCCGAGCGCCGGCAGGCCGATATTGAAGAAGACGTAATCCCAGTTGAGATCGCAGGTATAGGGTACGTCGCCGCCACGGCTCATGTCGATCGGCAGGGTGCCGCCCGTGCCTTCCACCCGCGTGCACATGCCCTGAGGCTCGTTGCCCAGGCTGCGCAGCAGCAGGATGCCGATCAGCACGACCGGAACGGCGATGCCGGCGGCAAGGCTGACCGCGATACGTCCGGCGATGGTGGCTGGCGCTTTCATCCGCATCGATACCCGCACTGGAACTGGGAGCCGCAGCCTAGATCAGCTTGCCGCTGCCGTCAGCAGCCGGATCGCCGCGCCGGCGACCTGATCGGGCCCGCCGGAAGCATCCACGCGATGCCAGTCCTGCGGCGCCGTCAGCGACTGATGCTGCCAGCGTGCCACCTCGGCGGTCGCGTCCGATGCGTCATTGCGCCGGCTGCTGATCCGGGCTGCCAGCGTGGCGAGCGGCGCTTCGAGCCAGAGACCGAGAAAACCGGCGCCGCATTCCCGGGCGAGCGCCTCGGCGGCCTGGCGCTCGGCCGCCTGGCCGAAGACGGCATCGAGGATCACCGTGCTTCCGCCGCGCAGCAGCAGGGCGGCGCGATCCAGCATCGCGTCATAGGTCCTGCGGCTGGCCTCCTGCGTGTAGCTGTCCGCCGGCAGGCGCTGCAGCGGATCGATGCCCTGCAGTCTCTTCCGGATCACGTCGCTGCGCAGGATCACCGCTCCGCAGGCGCCATGCGCCTCCGGGGCCAGCCGGCGCGCCACGGTGGTCTTGCCGGTTCCGGAGAACCCGGCAACGACCGCCAGCAACGGCCGGCTATGCGCGAGGACGGTCAGCGCCAGCGCGAGATAGCGCCGCGCCTCCGGCCAGGAGTCTTCCTTCAGGCCCGCGATATGGCAGCGGATCGCCGCCCGTACCGCGATGAACAGCGGCAGCAGCGCGGCGCCTTCGTAATCGCCGCTGACCTCCAGATAGCGGTTGAGGCAGCGGTTGGCGAGATCGCGGCGGCCGTGATGCAGCAGGTCCATCAGCAGGAACGCGACATCATACATCGTATCGATACAGGCGAGACGGTCGTCGAATTCCAGGCAGTCGAACAGCACGGGCGCGTTGCCGATCAAGGCGATGTTGCGCAGATGCAGGTCGCCATGGCAGCGCCGCACCATGCCGCGCTGCTGCCGCGCCTGCAGCAGCGCGCGCCGCCGGGCCATTTCATCCGACAGCGCCGCCTCGAAGGCCGCACGCTGGTCCTGCGGCAGCGCCCGTTGATCCAGCCGGGCGAAAGCTTCGGCATTCAGCTTCAGCGCCAGCGACACGGGCTCCTCGTCGGCCTCCCCTGCCGGTTCGGCCACCGCGTGGAAGCGGGCAATCGCTTCGGCGAGCGCCTCCATGTGATCGGCGGAAAGGCCGCCGTCCTTCACGAGGATATCGAATGTCCGGCTGGCGTCGAAACGGCGCATCTCGACCAGCCAGTCGACGGGCTCACCGCTTCCGCCGATACAGAGTCTGCCGTCGGCAGAGCGGCAGACCCGACGGGCGCCAAGGTAGAGTTCGGGGGCCGTGCGCCGGTTCAGTGCCACCTCGCGCTCGCAGGCGATGCGGCGCAGCTCGCGCGTCGAGAAATTGACATAAGGCAGCCGCACCGCTTTCTTGAGCTTCCAGGCGCGATCGCCGCACAGGAAGACTTTCGAGATATGGGTCTCGATCACCGCGTCGGGCGGCGGATCGAAAAGCTGGGCGATATCGGCCGGGTTGTCCTCAATCATGCGGACAGTCTACTGCCGCGGCCGTCCGCGGCATTGACCCAGCGCAAGAGGATCGTGCGGACCTCAGGCG
Organism: Ferrovibrio sp.; assembly: GCF_035304305.1. Taxonomy (GTDB): domain Bacteria; phylum Pseudomonadota; class Alphaproteobacteria; order Ferrovibrionales; family Ferrovibrionaceae; genus Ferrovibrio. Next base: position 20,991 of record NZ_DATGQG010000019.1, on the reverse strand, counting down.
GCCTGCGACCAGCTGCGATCGACCAGGGCGACGATCGCCCGCATGATCGCGGTCAGGTCGTAATCCTTGGGCGTGAAGACCCCGGCGATGCCGGCAGCCTTCAGGCGCCTCTCGTCCTCGGGCGGAATGATGCCGCCAACGACGACCGGCACGTCGCCGATCCCCTCGGCGCGCATGCGCTCGATCACCTCGGTGGCCAGTTCGACATGGCTGCCCGAGAGGATCGACAGGCCGACCAGATGCACGCCCTCTTCCAGCGCGGCGGCGACGATCTGCTCCGGCGTCAGGCGGATGCCCTCGTAGACCACTTCCATGCCGCAGTCGCGCGCCTTCACGGCAATCTGCTCTGCCCCGTTGGAATGGCCGTCCAGTCCCGGCTTGCCGACCAGCAGCTTCACCGGCCGGCCGAGCCGCTGCGCGACCGCCTTCACCTCGGCCCGCAGTTCGTCCATGCCATCATCGACCAGCGCCGTGCCGGCGGCGCCGACGCCGGTCGGCGCGCGGTATTCGCCGAAGACCTTGCGGAGCGTCGCCGCCCATTCGCCGGTGGTGACGCCGGCTTTCGCCGCATTGATGCTCGGTTCCATGATGTTGCGGTTCTCGCGCGCCGCCGCTTCGAGCTCGGCCAGCACCTTCTCCACGGCTTTCGCGTCCCGCTGGGCGCGCCACTGCTTCAGCCGCTCGATCTGCTCGGCCTCCGCCGCCGGGTCGACCGTCATAATCGCGCCGCCTTCGCCGGCAACCAGCGGCGAGGGTGCGCTTTCGGTGAATTTGTTGACGCCGACGACGGTGATCTCGCCGGTCTCGATACCGCGCACGCGGGCGGTGTTGCTCTCGACCAGCGCCTGCTTGAGATAGCCGCTTTCGACCGCCGGAATGACGCCGCCCATGTCCTCGATGCGCTTCAGTTCGGCGCGGGCGGCATTCTTCAGTTCCGTCACCTTCGCCTCGATGGCCGGATTGCCGTCGAAGATGTCGTCATATTCCAGCAGGTCGGTCTCGTAGGCGACGATCTGCTGCAGGCGCAGCGACCATTGCTGGTCCCAGGGGCGCGGCAGGCCGAGCGCCTCGTTCCAGGCCGGCAGCTGCACGGCGCGGGCGCGGGCCTTCTTCGACAGCACCACGGCCAGCATCTCGAGCAGGATGCGGTAGACGTTGTTCTCCGGCTGCGGCTCGGTGAGACCCAGCGAATTCACCTGCACGCCGTAGCGGAACAGCAGCGCCTTCGGATCGGTGACGCCGTAACGCTCGCGGCCGATCTCCTCCCAGAGATCGACGAAGGCGCGCATCTTGCAGATTTCGGTGACGAAGCGGATGCCGGCATTGACGAAGAAGCTGATCCGGCCAAAGGCCTGGGCGAAATCCTCCGGCGGCACCTGGCCCGAGGCCTTTACCGCATCCAGCACGGCAACGGCGGTCGCCAGCGCGTAAGCCAGCTCCTGCACCGGAGTGGCGCCGGCTTCCTGCAGATGGTAGCTGCAGACATTGGTAGGATTCCACTTCGGCATCTCGCGGTAGGTGAAGGCGATCACGTCGGTGATCAGCCGCATCGAGGCCGCCGGCGGAAAGATATACGTGCCGCGCGAGAGATATTCCTTGATGATGTCGTTCTGCACCGTGCCGGCCAGTTCGGCGCGCTTCGCGCCCTGCTCCTCGGCGACGGCGATATACAGCGCCAGCAGCCAGGCGGCCGGCGCGTTGATCGTCATCGAGGTGTTCATCCGGGCCAGCGGGATCTGGTCGAACAGCACCCGCATGTCGCCCAGATGGCTGACCGGCACGCCGACCTTGCCCACTTCTCCCCGCGCCAGGACGTGGTCGCTGTCGTAGCCGGTCTGGGTCGGCAGGTCGAAGGCGACGGAAAGGCCGGTCTGCCCGCGGCCGAGGTTCGTCCGGTAAAGCTCGTTCGACGCCCGGGCCGAGGAATGCCCCGAATACGTGCGGAACAACCAGGGCTTTTCGCGGTTGCGAGACAAGGAGCTTAGTTTCTGGCCGGAATCGCGAGTCGCGGACATAATTTTATTCCGTGTCAAGTTGACGTAGGGATATTATGTTTCCCCTTGCGGAGGTTGAAAGAAATAACATAACCTCCGCTGCATTGCAAAACGATCTTGCCGTCTTTACGCATTTGCAAAAGGATAGCAGGCATCGGGCAAAACAACAGCGTTTTTCGGCCCGCCCCGGGCTGATCACACCGGGAGCAGGCTGCGAAACACAGAATTCATCTCGTCAGGGAAGCCAAGGAGTTTCGCATGTCCAACCCCGTCGGATCGGTAGTCGCGCTGCAGACCAGCAACGGTGTCCAGGCCAAGGGCGGCTACAAGGACCTCTACGAGGTCGGCGAAATCCCGCCGCTCGGCCATGTGCCGAAGCAGATGTACGCCTGGGCGATCCGGCGCGACCGCCACGGGCCGCCGGAGCAGTCGATGCAGCTGGAAGTGCTGCCGACCCCGGAAATCGATGCCGACGAGGTGCTGATCCTCGTGATGGCCGCAGGCGTCAACTACAACGGCGTCTGGGCGGGCCTGGGCGTGCCGATCTCGCCCTTCGACGTGCACAAGGCCGAATACCACATCGCCGGCTCGGATGCCGCGGGCATCGTCTACAAGGTCGGCCGCCGCGTGAAGCGCTGGAAGGTCGGCGACGAAGTGGTCGTCCACTGCAACCAGGATGACGGCGACGACGAGGAGTGCAACGGCGGCGATCCCATGAATTCGCCGACCCAGCGCATCTGGGGTTACGAGACGCCGGACGGCAGCTTCGCCCAGTTCGCCCGCGTTCAGTCGCGCCAGCTGATGCCGCGGCCGAAGCACCTGACCTGGGAAGAGAGTGCCTGCTACACGCTGACGCTGGCCACCGCCTACCGCATGCTGTTCGGCCATCGTCCGCATATCCTGCGGCCGGGCCAGAACGTGCTGGTCTGGGGCGCTGCCGGCGGCCTCGGCTCGATGGCGATCCAGCTCATCGCCACCGCGGGCGCCAACGCGATCGGCATTATTTCCGACGACAGCAAGCGCGACTTCGTCATGAGCCTCGGCGCCAAGGGCGTCATCAACCGCAACGACTTCGACTGCTGGGGCCAGCTGCCGCCGGTGCTGGATGCCGAGAAATACGGCGCCTACATGAAGAAGGTGCGCGAGTTCGGCAAGGCGATCTGGGAGATCACCGGCAAGGGCAACGACGTCGATTTCGTCTTCGAGCATCCCGGCGAGCAGACCTTCCCGGTCTCCTGCTTCGTGGTGAAGCGCGGCGGCATGGTGGTCTTCTGCGCCGGCACCACCGGCTACAACCTGACCTTCGACGCCCGCTTCGTGTGGATGCGCCAGAAGCGCATCCAGGGCAGCCATTTCGCCAACCTGCTGCAGGCCAGCCAGGCCAACCAGCTGGTGATCGAACGGCGCATCGATCCCTGCATGTCGGAGGTCTTCGCCTGGGCCGACATTCCGCGCGCCCATACCAAGATGTGGAAGAATCAGCACAAGCCGGGCAACATGGCTGTGCTGGTCAGCGCCAAGGTTCCGGGCCTGCGCACCATCGAGGACGCGATCGAGGCGGGCAACAGCTAGCCTCCCGACACCGTCCGGTATTTCCTCATGGGCCGGCAGGAGCGATCCTGCCGGCCGATTTGCCAATCCGAGATCACACCATGTCTGCCGCAGCCAAACCCGCTCCCACCCGTGAAACCCTGCTGATCAACGACCTGCTGCCGACCTGTTCGGCGGCACTGAAAGCGGCCGAGCAGCTGCTGGGCAGCGCGACGGCGTCGGTGGCGCAGCTGGTGCGCGGCGCCGATGGACAGATCGATTCCGCCAGGCTCGAGCAAGAGCAGTTCGCCGCCCACGGGCTCGCCTGGCTGGCGACCTACGTCGCCACGCTGAAGGAGACGCTGCACTGGGCCGAGCGACTGCAGCAGGACGGCCGGCTGCGCGAACTGGAAATGCTGATCCTGCAGGCCGGCTTCGGCGAGTATCTGGCGCAGATGGCGGGCGGCATTGCCATGAGCCAGGTCGAGGTCTGCCGCCTGGCCGATCTCGGGATCACGGATGACGCCCAGCGTGCGTTCCGCAACGCCGCCCCGGTGGACAGCCTGATCCGCGGCGGCAATACCAGCGACGTCCGCAGCCGCATCGCCGCGCTGATCCGCGACGGCCTCTCGACCGGCGACTTCGGCGAGCTGGGCCTCGACGAGACCATGACCATGGTGCGCGAGCAGTTCCGCCGCTTCGGCGAGGACAAGGTGGCGCCCTTTGCCCATGACTGGCACCGCAAGGACGAATTCATTCCGATGGAGATCGTCCAGGAGATGGCCGAACTCGGCGTCTTCGGCCTGACCATTCCGGAGGAATACGGCGGCCATGGCCTCGGCAAGATGGCGATGTGTGTTGTCTCCGAGGAACTGAGCCGCGCCTATATCGGTGTCGGCTCGCTCGGCACCCGCGCCGAGATCGCCGCCGAGCTGATCCTGCGCGGCGGCACGGAAGAGCAGAAGAAGAAATGGCTGCCGAAGCTGGCTTCCGGCGAAACGCTGCCGACCGCTGTCTTCACCGAGCCGAATACCGGTTCCGATCTCGGCAGCCTGCGCACGCGCGCGGTGAGGGATGGCGACGTTTACAGGATCACCGGCAACAAGACCTGGATCACCCATGCCGCGCGCACCGACCTGATGACCCTGCTGGCGCGCACCGATCCCAGCGAGAAGGGCTACAAGGGCCTGTCCATGTTCCTCGCCGAGAAGCCGCGCGGCGACGATTCCAATCCCTTCCCTGCCAAGGGCATGACCGGCGGCGAGATCGAGGTGCTCGGTTATCGCGGCATGAAGGAATACGAGATCGGCTTCGACGATTTCGAGGTGAAGGCGGAGAACCTGCTGGGCCAGCGCGAGGGCCAGGGCTTCAAGCAGCTGATGGAGACATTCGAATCCGCCCGCATCCAGACGGGCGCCCGCGCGCTCGGCGTGGCGCAATGCGCGCTCGAGCTCGGGCTGAAATACGCGCTTGAGCGCGTGCAGTTCGGCAAGCCGATCTACAGCTTCCCGCGCGTGCACGGCAAGATCGCCTGGATGGCGGTGGAGACCATGCTGGCGCGGCAGCTCTGCTATTATGCCGCGCGCGAGAAGGATCAGGGCCGCCGCTGCGATCTCGAGGCCGGCATGGCCAAGCTGCTCGCCGCGCGCATCGCCTGGGCCAATGCCGACAATGCGCTGCAGGTGCATGGCGGCAACGGCTATGCCGAGGAATATCCGATCAGCCGCGTGCTCTGCGATGCCCGCATCCTGAACATCTTCGAGGGTGCCGCCGAGATCCAGGCGCAGGTAATCGCCCGCCGTCTGCTGGAGCAGCGCAACGGCTGATCGCCGGGCTAGATGAAATCCGTCGTCGTCGGGTTGCCGCCGCAGACGAGCACGGCGACGCGTTCGTTGCGTTCCGGCCGGTAGGCGCCGCTGAGCAGCGCCGCGAAGGCGGCCGCGCCGCCCGGCTCGGCAACCAGTCGCAGTTTGTCCCACAGCGTCACCTGCGCGGCGCGGATCGCGTCGTCCGGCACCAGGACGGATTCGGCAACATGTTTCTGCGCGATCGGGAACATCAGGCTGCCGATCTGCTTCGGCGCCAGCGAGTCGGCGGCAATGCCGCCGGCCGGGGCCTCCACCGGCCTGCCGGCCTTCAGCGCCATGTTGAGCGTCGGTGCCGCTTCGGGCTCGACGGCGACGACCTTTACCCGGCCGGCATACCAGGCCGCGATGCCGCCGATCAGCCCGCCGCCGCCGACGGCCACCAGCAGCGTCTCGACATCGGGATCCTGCTCCTCCAGCTCCAGGCCAACGCCGCCCTGGCCCAGCAGCGTTTCCGGCTGGTCGTAGGCATGCACCGCCATGGCGCCGCTGTCCCGCAGCCAGGCTTCCGAGGCCGCCAGCGCATCGGCATAGCGGTCGCCGCCCACCACCAGATCGGCGCCGTAGCTTCTGATCCGGGCGATCTTCATCGGTGCGGCAATGCTGGGGACGAAGATCTTGGCCGGCTTGCCGAGGACCATCGCGGCATAGGCCACCGCCGCCCCGTGATTGCCACCCGAGGCCGCCACCACCCCCGCCGGGGACACCGGGCGGCGCAGCAGGTTGGCGAAGGCGCCACGCACCTTGAAGGACCCGGAATGCTGCAGCAGTTCCAGCTTCAGCCGGAGCTGCGCCACCGGAAGGCCGAAATCGGCACCCGCGACCGCGATCACCGGCGTGCGGCGGACATGGGGTGCGACCAGCCTCGCCGTCTCGGCAATCCCCGCCCGATCGATCTGCACTGCCATGTGGCCCTCTCCGCTGAATCCAAATCGCCTTGACTTATAATTAGAATATTGGCTAATTAGCAATATGTCTCCGTTGCCTGCCCTGCGCGCCCTGGCCAACGAAAAGCGCCTCGCCATCCTGGAATGGCTGCGAGACCCGGAAGCGCATTTCCGGCCCCAGACCGACGGCGATCTGGTGAAGGACGGCGTCTGCGGCCTGCTGATCGCCGAAAAGCTGGGCGTCAGCCAGCCCACCGCCAGCGAGCATCTGAAGATCCTGGCCCAGGCCGGGCTGATCAGGGCAAAGCGGATCAGGCAATGGACCTTCTACCGCCGCGACGAGGCGGGCATCGCCGGCCTGCGGCAGGTCCTGCGCGATCTCTGATTTGCGGCAGATTGCCGCCGGGGCCGGCCGCGGTTGGACCCGGGCCCCGGCACGCTATATCCTCCGCCCATGCAGAATATCGTCCAGGCCCTGATTCCGGTCTTCGCCGTTGCCACCTTCCTGGTGCTCTGCGTGGGCATCTTCGCCCTGTTCCGCGGCGGACGGTTCAATCGCTCCTATTCCAACCTGCTGATGCGCTGGCGCATTCTGCTGCAATTCATCGCCATCATCCTGATCGGCGTGGCCACCTTCGTCTTCCGCTCCTGAGCAGCCCATGGTCAAACTTGACAGGATCTATACCCGCGGCGGCGACAAGGGCATGACCTCGCTGGGCAACGGCGAGCGGGTGCCCAAGCATGACCTGCGCGTCGAGGCCTATGGCGCCGTCGACGAGGCGAATGCCGCGATCGGGCTGGCGCGCCTGCACGTGGCGGCGCTGGGCGATATCGGCGCCGATCTCGATGCCATGCTGTCGCGCATCCAGAACGACCTGTTCGATCTGGGCGCGGATCTCTCCACCCCGGAGCAGGAAGAGGACAGCCGCCGCCGGCCGGCCCTGCGGGTCGCCCAGGTCCAGGTGGACCGCCTGGAAGCGGAAATCGATGCCATGAATGCCCGGCTCAAGCCGCTGACCTCCTTCGTGCTGCCGGGCGGCACGCCGGCGGCCGCCTATCTCCATCTGGCCCGCACCATCACCCGGCGGGCCGAGCGGCTGGTCACCGCGCTGCAGGAAGCCGAGCCGGTCAACCCTGCGGCGCTGGCCTATATCAACCGCCTGTCCGACCATCTTTTCGTCGCCTCGCGCCATGCCAACCGGGATGGCGAGGCCGACATTCTCTGGGTTCCCGGCCTCAATCGCGGCTAGGTCCGCCCCGGCAAAAACTGCCGGGCGGAATCCCCCGCCGGCGTCGACCGGCAGAAGTTGCCAGCCGTTTCCGGCAGCAGATCCGAGGAAAATCAAAGAATTACCGTCCTGCCGGAAACTGGCACGCGGCTTGCTCCTCCACTGGCAAATCGGTCTACCAGCCAGGAGGCAGTGTTATGTCCATCAGTGGTTCCATGCAGACGGCGATCACCGGCCTGACCGGCCAGTCGACCGCGATCAGCTACATCTCCGACAACGTCGCGAATGCGGGCACCATCGGCTACAAGAAGGTGGAATCGCGCTTCCAGACGCTGATCACCAATTCCAGCGCCCAGGCGAACACCCACTCGCCCGGCGGCGCCCTGAACCAGCCCTTCTTCGCCAATAACGCCCAGGGCGCGATCCAGCAGGTCTCGTCCACGACCTCCATCGCGCTGGTTGGCGGCGGCTTCATCCCGGTCTCGAAGAAGAACGGCAACGACCAGGCGACCGGTCTGCCGACCTTCGAGACGACCTCCTATTACACCCGCGTTGGCGACTTCAACCAGAACAGCGACGGCTACCTGGTTAACTCGTCGGGCTACTTCCTGCGCGGCTGGCCAGTCGATCCGGTCACCGGTGTGGTCGACAGCTCGGCGACCGAGGAAGTCCGCGTGTCCAACCTGCTCGACGCGCCAGTCGCCACCAGCGTGGTTGACTACGCCGCCAACCTGCCTTCCAACGTGACCGACAGCTCGGGCGGCCTGCCGGCCACCCTGCCGGCCAGCTCGATCCAGATCTTCGACGCGCTGGGCAACGCCCGCACGCTGAACCTCGAATGGATCCGCATCGGCACCAACATGTGGACTCTGGAGGTCACCGCGCCCGGTGGCGGCGCCGGCGGTACGACCGCCGCCGTTCTCGGCCCCGCGACGGTGACGTTCGGCGGTACGGTCGGCGGTGTCGCAACGCCCGGCACGATCTCCGATCTGCAGAGCGTCGGCGGCCTGACGGCGTCGGCGCCGGGCCTGAACGACGATGCGTCCTTCACCTTCGACCTCGATTACGGCTCCGGCACCCAGACCGTCCGCCTCGACCTGGGCTCCTACGGCAACTCGATCGGCACCACGCAGTATGCCGGCGACACGCTGACACTGAACAACTTCAGTCAGAACGGCGTGCCTCAGGGCAACTTCAAGAGCCTGACCATCGACCAGGACGGCTACGTCTCGGTCACCTTCGACAACGGCAACGTCAAGCAGTTCTACCAGATACCCGTGGCCAAATTCCGGGATCCGACCGAACTGGACCGCGTCGCCGGCAACGCCTTCGTCGAAACGCCGAATTCCGGTTCCGCCGTCCTGTCGCAATCCGGCTCAAGCGGCGCGGGCGACTATGTCTCGGCGGCGGTGGAAGGCTCCAACGTCGATATCGCGGAGGAATTCTCCAAGCTGATCGTCGCGCAGCGCACCTACTCGGCCAATGCCAGGCTGATCACGGCCTCCGACGAACTGCTGCAGGAGACCATCAATATCCGCCGCTAACTGACCTGAGCGCCGGGCGGCCCAGCCGCCCGGTACTCCACACGTCCGCGCGGCGCAGCATGCGCCGCCGGTTGCAGCGAAGGAAACCAAGGCATGTCCCTGAGTGCCGCCCTCAACGTCGCCGTCACCGGCCTTCAGACCCTGCAGCAGCAGACCCGTCTGGTTTCCGGCAACGTTTCCAACGCGCAGAACCCCCATTACAGCCGCAAGGTCGCGGCCCTCACCACGCCCGTGGCCGAGGGCCTGCCACAGGGCCCGCTGGTCGCCAGCGTCACCCGCCTCGCCAATGCCGAACTGCGCCAGGATCTCTATGAGGCCACGGCCGATTTCGGCCGGCTGCAGAAGCAGCTGGATTACTCGCGCGGGCTGGCGGAAACGCTGGACGCGATGAACACCACCGGCGGGCAGCCGGTCCTGCTGGCGATGCTGACCCGCTTCGAGGATGCCTGGAAGCAGCTGGAAGCGACGCCGGAGAATCTCGACCTGCGCAACCAGGTCGTGCTCCGCGGCCAGGAACTGACTGCAGAAATCCGCCGGCTCAACGGCCTGCAGTCGCAGCTCCTGACCCGCGGCCGCGAGGCCATCGAGCTCGACATCCAGGACATCAATGCGGCCAGCATCGAGATTGCGAAGCTGAATACCCAGATCGCCTCGCAAAGGGCCGGCGGCGCGCCCACCGGCGACCTCGAAGATCTGCGCGATGCCGAGGTGGCCAGGCTGGCCGACAAGGTCGGCATCCGCACCATCACCAACGACCGCGGCGAACTGTTCGTCTATACCGAAGGCGGCGTGCAGATCGTCGGCACGGTCGCGCAGCAGTTCGAGTACGATACGCTGACCAACGAAATCCGGAATGTCGGCGGCACGCATGTGCTGAACGACGGCTTCCTCGACGGCTCGATCCGCGCCTCCCTGGACTATCTGGATGACAGCGCGACGGCGCTGGCAAGCTCCGACCCCAACCGCGGCATGCTGGCGAAATACTTCAACCAGCTGGACTCCTTCGCGGCCAACCTCGTCACCGTCGTGAACACCGCCTATGGCGGGCCGCCGGACTTCTTCGCCACTCCGACGGCCGACTTCGAGGCCGGCGACATCATGGTGAATGCCGCCCTGACCGCCGATCCGTCCACCCTGGATGCCGCCCGGGCCGGCGCCGTGCAGCAGGCCATGCGCAACACCGTGCTGACGGCAACCGACATCAACCGCGCCAGCGACCCGAACGGCCTCGCCATCGGCAATCTCAATATCTTCGGTCTGGCCAACGCCATCCTGGCCCATCATGCGCGCAGTGCGGCGCAGAACGAGGCCAACCGCGACACGGCGGAGCGCATCGAGCATACCGTCGACCAGAAGCTGCGCAATCTCACCGGCGTCAACATCGACGACGAGCTGGCGCAGCTGCAGATCCTGACCAACAATTACGCCGCTCTTGCAAATGTGATGACCACCATCACGCAGATGTTCGACCAGCTGGTCAACATCGGGAGGTAAATCATGGTAGCCCTCGTCGGATCCACCCAGTACGCCCTGCAGCTCGATGTCACGCGCAGCATCCGGCTGCTCAATCTCGAACTCACCAGGCAGAACCAGCAGCTCGGCTCCGGCCGCATCGTCGACGGCCTGATCGGCGTTTCGGCGCGCGCCCTCGAGCTTGGCCAGCTGAAGTCGCAGCTGGGAACGGTCGAGAACTACAAGGACGCCGTTCAGTCGGTGGTCAACCGCGTCAACATCTATGCCTTCACCATCGAAGAGATCATCGACCTCGCCACCGAAGCGCAGGACACGATGATCAAGAACCGCGACCCCTTCTTCGCCGCGACCGCCGCGCCGCGCTCCCAGGCGGAGACGCTGCTCGACCGCCTCGGCAACCTGCTGCAGGTGAGGGATGGTGACCGGTTCCTGTTCGGCGGTGCCAACTACACGACCAACCCGATCAACGGCCAGCTCTCGGGACTGCCCACGGCCTATGCCGCCGGCGCCGTGCCGGGCGCCTTCACGCCGGTCACGAGCGATGCCGACTTCCCGATCGCCGGCTACGGCGCCCGGGCCAACTTTTTCCTCAACAACGGCCCGCCGTTCACGGCGGCCGTCTATGACGATTTCTTCAATACCGCCAGCACGACCCTCTATTCCGATGACGGCGAGCAGGTCAGCTACGGTGTTTCCGCCGGCGAAAGCGGCTTCCAGCGGCTGGCCGATGCGCTGATCCGCTTCCGCGACGCCACCGCGGACGTGACGGCGGCGCCGGAAACCTACCAGCTGCGCATCGACGACGCACGCGAGCAGCTGAACACGGCCATCACCGAGCTGAAGTCGATTGCCTCGCGCAACGGCTACAAGCAGCAGCAGCTCAGGGAAATCCAGGAGCGGCACAACCGCAGCCTCGACGTGCTGAAGACGCGCATCGGCAGCATCGAGAATGCCGACATCGCCGAGGTCTCGGTCAACATCAAGAACCTGCAGACCTCGCTGGAAGCCAGCTACGTGATCACCCGCGACAGCCTGCAGCTCTCACTGGTCAACTTCCTGCGCTGAGGGGCTTTTTTAGGGGAATCCCGCCGCCGCCGGCATCCTGCCGGTTGCGCCGGGCGCCCCGTCCCCTATATTTCCGGCCGGGACAGACTTGGCCATGCAAATTCAGCTCTACAATACGCTCACCCGGCAGAAGGAAGTCTTCGTTCCGCGCGATCCGCAGCGGGTGACGATGTATGTCTGCGGCCCCACCGTCTACAACTACGCCCATATCGGCAACGCGCGGCCGGCCGTTGTCTTCGACACCCTGTTCCGGCTGCTGCAGAAGACTTTCCCGAAGGTCGTCTACGCCCGCAACGTCACCGACGTCGATGACAAGATCAACGCCGCGGCCAGGGCGCAGAACGTGCCGATCGGCGCCATCACCGAGAAATATCTCGCGGTCTATCACGACGACATGGGCGCGCTCGGCGTTCTGCCGCCCGTGATCGAGCCGAAGGTCACCGAGCATATCGGGGCGATCATCGGCATGATCGAACGCCTGATCGCCAACGGCCATGCCTATGTTGCCGAAGGCCATGTGCTGTTCAACGTGCCGTCCTTTCCGGCTTACGGCCAGCTGTCGCGCCGTGACCGCGACGACATGATCGCCGGTGCGCGTGTCGATGTCGCACCCTACAAGCGCGACCCCGCCGATTTCGTGCTGTGGAAGCCCTCGCCGCCCGAGCTGCCCGGCTGGGATTCGCCCTGGGGGCGCGGCCGTCCCGGCTGGCATATCGAATGCTCGGCGATGATAGAGAAGAGCTTCGGTCCCGAGACCATCGACATCCATGGCGGCGGCCACGACCTGATCTTCCCGCATCATGAGAACGAGATTGCCCAGAGCACCTGCGCCCGCAACGGCGCGCTGTTCTGCCGCTACTGGATGCATAACGGTTTCGTCAACGTCGATGCCGAAAAGATGTCGAAGTCGCTGGGCAACGTGCTGCTGGTCCATGACCTGCTGAAACAGGCACCCGGCGAGGCGATCCGGCTCGCGCTGCTCTCGGCGCATTACCGCCAGCCGCTCGACTGGACCGATGCGGCCCTGAAGGAGGCGAAGGCGCAGCTCGACCGGCTCTATCGCGCGCTCGACTCCCTGCGCGATGTCGAAGCCGAACCCGGCGAAGCGCCGGAGGCCTTCGTCGCGGCGCTGGCCGACGACCTGAACACCCCGAAGGCGATGGCCGAACTGCACCATCTCGCCGGTCTGGCCAACAAGGCGACCGATCCCGCCGAACGGCGCCGGCTGAAATCGGAGCTGCTCGCCGCCGGCTGGCTGATGGGCCTGCTGCAGCAGGACCCCGCCGCCTGGCTCAGGGGCGCCGGTACGGGCGTGGCGGTCGATGCCGCCGAGATCGAGGCACTGATCGCCGCCCGCAAGGACGCCCGCGCCCGCAAGGACTGGGCCGAATCCGACCGCATCCGGAACGATCTGGCGGCCCGCGGCATTCTGCTGGAAGACAAGGGTGGCGAGACGTCCTGGCGCGTCGCGTCATGAGGCAGGCTGATGAGTGAAGACATCCGCAAGGTTCAGGAAGAGATCGTCGAGGACTTCTCGGTTTTTGACGACTGGATGGACCGCTACAAATTCCTCATCGATCTCGGCCGCGGCCTGCCGCCCTATCCGGACGAACTGCGGACCGACGAATGGCGGGTCAAGGGCTGCATCAACCGCGCCTGGCTGCATGGCGAGGCGCGCGATGGCCGGGTCTATTACCAGGCTTCCAGCGAGTCCGAGATCGTGGCCGGACTGATCGCGCTGCTGCTCAAGGTCTATTCCGGCCGCACGCCGCGCGAGATCGTCGACAATCCGCCGGATTTCCTGCAGCGCATCGGCGTGTGGGAAAACATCACGTCGAACCGGATCAACGGCCTCAACGGCATGATCGCCCTGATCCAGAATGTCGCGAAGAGCGAACTGAAGGCCGCCTAGGCCTTTTTCTGCCCGGCCTCGATCTGGTCGATCGCCTTCACTACGGCCTCGAAGGGCAGCAGCACGGCGTTATGGCGCGCCTTGTGCTCGCGGACCGGGATCAGCACTTCCAGATCGGCGAAGGCATCGCCCGGCGGCGGGCCGTTTTCCTTCAGCATCGCGCGCATCGTCTCGGCCAGCCGGCGCAAGGTCGCCGTATCCTGTCCGATGATCGTCCGCCCCAGGATGGACGCCGCCGCCTGGCCCAGCGCGCAGGCCCGCACCTGCTGGCCATAGGCCGTCACCCTGCCGTCGGTCAGCTTGAGATCCACGGTGATCCGGCTGCCGCAGAGCGGGCTGTGATGGGTGACCGTGGCATCGGGATCCGCCAGGCGCTCGGTCTGGCCGATATGTGCCGCAAAATTAAGGATTTTGTCGTTGTACAGGGCGTTCAGCATGGCATCCCGGGCGGCTCGGCTTGATGCTCGGGCCACCCGACGATATATAACGGCCCGTCACGCAAGAGCAATCCGGGCCGCCACCCGCCGCCCGCCGCCAGGAGTAACCCCGTGTTCGCCAAGCGCATTTCCGTGGAACAGGTCGAGGAAGGCAACGAGCTGGCGCCGAAATTCGACGCCGACGGCCTGCTGCCCTGTGTCACCACGGACGCCGACAGCGGCGAAGTGCTGATGCTGGGCTACATGAACGAGGAAGCCCTGCGGCGCACCATCGAGACCGGCGAGGCCCATTATTACAGCCGCAGCCGCAAGGTGCTGTGGCACAAGGGCGCCACCTCGGGCCTCGTGCAGAAGGTCGTCGAGCTGCGCATCGACGACGACCAGGACGCGGTCTGGCTGCGGGTGAAGATCCCGGGCGACGCCTCCTGCCATGTCGGCTACCGCTCCTGCTTCTACCGCTCGGTGCCCACCGGCCAGGCCGGCGACAAGCCGGTCGAGCTGAAGTTCGAGGAGACCGAGAAGACTTTCGATCCGAAGGCGGTCTACGGCGACGCGCCGAACCCGACCATTCTCTGACGCCCGATCCCGACGTTCAGAGCCCCAGTGCCGCGTAAGGGTAAAACCGCACCGGTGCGCCGGGCTCGAGGCGCTGCATTTCCTCCGGCAGTTCGACAAGGCCATCGGTCCGGGTCAGCGAGGTGATGACCCCGGCGCCGTCGACCGGGTATTTCTCCGCCCACCAGCCGCCCGCCTCCTCGTGCAGCGACACGCGCACCCATTCGCGGCGGTCCGCCTTCTTCCTGTAGGCGAAGCCCGCCGTAACCGGAAAGCTGCGCGGCATCACCGGCGTGGCGCCGGCCAGACGCTGCAGCAGCGGCCGGGCAAAGAAGGCAAAGGTCAGCATCGCTGCCACCGGATTGCCCGGCAGGCCGAAGAAGGGCACGCGGCCGATCTGGCCGAGCGCCACCGGGCGGCCCGGCTTGATCGCCAGACGCCAGAAATGCAGCCTGCCTCCCGCCGCCTCGATCGCGGCCTTGACGTGATCCTCATCGCCTGTGGACACGCCACCCGAAGTGACGACGGCATCATGGCAGGCCGCGGCTTCGGCAAAGATTTTCGCGATCCTGTCCTGGCGATCAGGCTGGATGCCGAGATCGCGGACAATGCAGCCGCAGGATCCGAGCAGGGCCGCCAGCAACGGCCTGTTGGCATCGTAGATGCCGCCCTCAGGCAGCGGACCGCCGGGCTCATGCACCTCGTCGCCGGTCGAGACCAGTGCCACGCGCAGGGGTTTCCGAACCGGCAGACTGCCATGGCCGGTGGCGGCCGCCAGGGCGAGATCGGCCGCATTCAGCACCCGCCCGGCAGGAATCACCGCCTCGCCCGCCCGGGCGTCCTCGCCAGCCAGCCTGCGATTGGCCCCGCGCTTGATGCCGGGCCGGATGACGACGACATCGCCCTCCAGGCTGCAGTCTTCCTGCATCATCACGGTGTCGGGGCCCGCCGGCATGACTGCACCGGTCAGGATGCGAACCGCCGTGCCGCGCGGTTGCGGGCCAGCAAAAGGATGCCCGGCCGTAGCGCGTCCCACCACCTTCAGGCGGGTCTCCGCGTCTCTGGCCAGATCCTCATGATAGACGGCATAGCCGTCGACGGCGGAATTGTCGGATGGCGGCACGGCATTGCGGGCCACCAGCGGCGTGCTCAGGGCACGGCCAAAGCAGGCCGCAAGCGGCAGGTCCTCGCTGTCGGTGACCGGCGTCAGCCGCGACAGCAGATCCTGCAGCGCCACGTCGAGACGCGTCAGCGCGCCGCCATGGGCGAAGCAATCGTCAGTCAGCTGCGCCAAGACGGGCCTCTTTGCGCCCGGCAGGCTGCCTCATCCAGCTGAGGATGAAGTCGAGCACCTGCTGCGGATTGTTGGCATCCAGGACCGGCACCGGCAGAGACGGGATCGGCGCGTCGCTGGCGACCGCGATGACATGCGGATCCTTCGGCTGCAGCATCGGCTTGCCGACCGAAGCACGCCAGACTTCGATCTTGGGATGCGGCGACGCCTTGAAGCCTTCCACCAGCACCAGATCCACCGGTGTCAGCCTGGCGACCAGTTCTTCCAGCGTCGGTTCGGCTTCGCCGCGATGCTCGTGCATGAGGGCAAACCGCTTCGCCGAACTGATCAGCACCTCGCTGGCGCCGGCATGACGGTGACGGTACGAATCCTTGCCCGGCTGGTCAATATCGAAATCATGGTGGGCATGCTTGATGGTCGAAACGCGCAGCCCTTTCCTGACCATCAGCGGGATCAGGTCTGCCAGCAACGTTGTCTTGCCCGAGCCGCTCCACCCGGCGATACCCAGAACCTTCATGAGGTCTTTTTCTCGGCCGTTTCCGCCGCGGCGCGTTCGGCAAGATAATCGTCGGTGGTGCGGACCACCGGCCGCGGCGGGCCGGCATAGGGGTCGATCCTGCTTTCGCTCTGCACGATGATCCGGCAGTCGGCGCACATGCGCAGGCGGTCGACCATCTCGCTCCGGCCGTACATCCAGTGCTTGTCCTGGAGCTGCGCGATGATCCGCTCGATCGAGGACTTCGTACCGAAAGGCTTGGCGCAGCGGATACAGTGGAACGGCTCCTCCTCCTTTACCACGCGCGGCCGCATTGCCGCGTCGGTGAAGTTCAGCCGCGGCTCCAGCGCAATCACCTTCTCCGGGCAGGTATTGCGACACAGACCGCACTGCACGCAGGCATCCTCGGTGAAGCTGAGCTGCGGCCGCTCGGCGTTGTCGCTGAGCGCGCCGGTCGGGCAGGCCGAGACGCAGGACAGACAGAGCGTGCATCCCTCGACATCGATCTGCAGGTTGCCGAACGGTGCGCCTGGCGCCAGCGCAACGGTATCGACCGGGGCCGGCGCGACCGTGTGCAGATGCCGGAAGGCCTGGCGGGCCAGGTCGCGACTGCGTCCCATCGGCAGGTAGCTGGCGCCGCTGGGACCCTCGCGGGTCTGCAATGCCGCAAGCGCTGCAGCCAGCTGATCCGGATCATCGGTCTCGATCAGGCCGACCCGGCCGCCCTCGAAGCCGAGACCGACCAGGATATTCTCCGTCAGCGCCATCTGCTGCGCCAGGCCGCCGAGATCGTCGCGGCTGCGCGCCGGCGCCAGAACGCGGACATCCGCGGCGCCATAGGCGAAGGCCGATGCGAAGAAGCTGATGCCGCATTCGCTGACGGCATGGACGGCAAAGGGCAGCACGCGCGCCGGCAAGCCGTCGCCGAACCGCGCCAGCGCGTCGATCAGCGGTGCGCCATGCCTGGCGTCATGCACCAGCACCACGGCCTGGCGCCCGCCCGCCTCGCGATAGGCCAGCAGCAGCGCGCGCAGCCGCTCGGTCAGCGTGGCGGCAGGCGGCAGACGGAAATCGGCGGCGCCCGTCGGGCAGACCGCGCCGCAATTGCCGCAACCGCCGCAGACAAAGGGATCGAAGGCGACGTGATCGCCGGCCGGCGTGATCGCGCCGGTGGGGCAGACATCGAGGCAGCGGTTGCAGCCGGTTTTCTGCGAGCGCGAATGCGCGCAGATTTCCGGATGGTATTCGACGTATTTCGGCTTCTCGAAACTGCCGACCAGATCGCTGGCCTCGAACAGGGCGCGCTGCACGGCGGCCGGATCGTCCGGGTCGGGGCGCAGATAGCCGTCGCGCTTCTCATGGGCGGGAAACAGCGGCGTACCGCCGGTGAGGTCGATGATGATGTCGCAGCGCGAACTGGCGCCGTTCCGCGCCGGGCCGAAAACCAGCGCCGCCCGCGAGGACGGCGACGGCAGCGCGTAGTCGTCGACCACCAGCTCGAAGGCGCCGAGATGACCGCGCGCGGCCGCGATGCGGCCCTGCACGATCGGCAGGTCCATGCGCGGCTGGCCCGGCACGTCCTTCGGGCGATTCAGCATGATGGTGACGTCGAGGCGGGAGCTGAGCTGCCTCGCCGCCTCGATGGCGCGCTCGTCGCGGCCGTAGATCAGCGCCACGCCCTGCGAATTCATCGTCACCGCCGGCAGCACCGGCGCCGGCACCGCGGCGGCAGCAAGCAGCGCGGCAATCTTCGGCGTGGCTGCGGCGGCTTCGGCGGACCAGCCGGCGGTTTCGCGGATATTGACGTAGGTGACCGGCGTGTCCCTGCCGCTGTCCTCGCGCTGCTCCTCGAACAGCGCGCTTTCCTGCGTGCAGGCGACCGTGAGCGGCAGGCCGGTTTCCAGCGCCCGGTGGAAACGGCCGATCTCGGCGCGGCAAAGCTGGGTGGCAACCTCGCCGCCGGCACTGGCGCCGCAGGCCTTCGCCAGCGCCTTGCCGTCCAGGGGCATGGTGTTTTCGCAATTGCACACCAGGACGTGTCGACCGTCCAACTGCATCATCGTTTCCACCCGGATGCTTTGGCGAAATAGCCAGTCCAACTATAGTGTTGCGGCATCTGGAAAACCAGCCGGGAGGCCGGATTGCGCATCGTTCCGTCCCTTGTCCTGCTGCTCTGCGCAGGCCCCGCGCTGGGGCAGCCCGCCCCGGCCAGCACCGCTCCCGAACCGCCCAGCATCGCGCGCGGCGCGGAGCTCTGGGGCAAATGCCGCGCCTGCCACACGATCGAGCCGAACGGACGCAACATCGTCGGGCCGCGGCTGCACGGAATCTTCGGCCGCACCGCCGGCACGCAGCCCGATTACCGCTATTCCGAAGCGATGAAGACCTCCGGCCTGATCTGGACCGAAGAGACCCTCGATGCCTATCTCGCCGCGACCCAGGATTTCATGCCAGGCACCAAGATGTATGGCGGGCTGGCGATTCCCCAGGACCGCGCGGACCTGATCGCCTGGCTCAGGCAGCAGGCCGGCTCCAGTCGCTGAGCGCCGCTTTGAAATGCGCGGTTTCTTCCTATATTATCAATGCAGAACAAAAATGTGGGGATGTCCGATGAAAGCCTTTATCGCCGGTGTTGTCGCAGCCCTGGTCATCGCGGTGGGCGCGGCCGTCATCCTGCAGAACAGCAACAAGACGGTCGACATGGCCTATACCACGCAGTCGGCACGGCCGACCCTGGAGATGCACCAGAACTGAGCCGCTCAGGGCCGGGACGCGATTTCCCGGCCGCTTTCCAGCGACCAGAGCTTGATCACCGTATCGTAGCCGCCGGACACGGCGCGCTTGCCGTCGGGCGTGAAGGCGACCGACCAGACCGGTTTGTCGTGGCCGGCGAACTGCAGGACCTGCCGTCCCTCGTTCAGGTCCCAGAGCCGCATCAGCCTGTCGCCGCCGCCCGACAGCGCATAGCGGCCGTCCTTCGAGATCGCCAGCGAGGTGATGAAGGCGCCATGACCGGCCAGGCTGCCGACCTCGCGCCGGGCGACCAGATCCCAGCGCTTGATCTGCCCGTCGGTGCTGCCGGTCAGCGCCGTCCGGCCATCGGGCGTCACCGCCACCGCATTCACGCTGGCGGTGTGTCCCGTCATCTGGGCCAGCTCCCTGCCGGTGGCGATGTCCCAGAGCCGCACCGAGAGATCGTAGGAGACCGTGACCAGCTGCGTGTCGTCCATGGCGAATGCAACCTGCATGACATTGGCGTCATGGCCCTCGAAGCTGCGGATCGGCTTGTTGGTCGTGAGGTCCCACAGCTTGGCCGTGCGGTCCCAGCTGGCCGAGGCGAGCCAACGGCCGTCGCGGCTCAGCGCGATGCCGGAAACGTTATTCACATGGCCGGTCAGCCGCGCGGTTTCCCGCCCGCTGGCGAGGTCCCAGCGGATGATCGCGTGATCCCAGCTGCCGGACAGCGCGCCGCGGCCGTCGGGCAGGAACAATACCGTATTGACGCTGGCGGTATGGCCGTCCAGCACCCGGAGCTCGGCCTGCTTCTCCAGATCCCACAGTCGCACGGTGTAGTCCCAGCTGGCCGAGAGCAGCTGCCGGCCGTCGGGCGAGACGGCGACGCTGTTGACCATCGCGCCATGGCCGAGCATTTCGGCCCGGCCCGGGGCGGCGAAAACGGCGAGAACAAGCGCCAGGGCAGCGGCCGGCATGCGCATGGTCATGGTGATCTCCTGGCGCTCCATCCTGCCCGATCCGCGGCCTGCAACCAATTCCGCGGCCCGGTTGTTGCGGAACTGGCCGTTTCCGGCCATTTCCTTTCTTGTCTTCGATCCTATTATAAGCGGTCTCCGACCAAGCAAACCAAACTCAAAAAGGAGTCGATTATGGGTGCCCCATTCACGATGAAACCCCTTCCCTATGCCGAAGATGCGCTGAGCCCCGTGATCAATGCGCAGACCATCGGGTTCCACTATGGCAAGCACCACACCACCTATCTCAACACGCTGAACAAGCTGCTCGAGAATGATCCGCTGAAGGACAGCTCGCTCGAGGAGATCATCAAGGCGACCGCCGGCAGCAGCGAGGCGGCCAAGAAGACGATCTTCAACAATGCCGCCCAGGTCTGGAACCATGACTTCTACTGGCAGTGCCTGAAGCCGAATGGCGGCGGCAAGCCGACCGGCCGCATCGCCGACATGATCAAGGATGCCTTCGGCGACTACGACAAGTTCAAGGCCGACTTCGCCCAGACCTGCGTCACGCAGTTCGGTTCCGGCTGGGGCTGGCTCTGCCTGGAGGGCGGCAAGCTGACCCTGCGCAAGACCGCCAATGCCGAGAACCCGCTGCACATGGACGGGGTGAAGCCGCTGCTCACCATCGACGTCTGGGAGCATGCCTATTATCTGGATTACCAGAACCGCCGCCCCGATCACGTCAATGCCGTGATCGACAAGCTGCTCAACTGGGAATTCGCCGAAAAGAATCTCGGCTGAGATTTCCGGCAACGCAAAAAGCCGACAGGCAAAAAGCAAGGGGCGGTGTTTCCACCGCCCCTTTTCCGTTTCCGGATAACCGTTCCGCGGCGGCTCAGTCGTCGCCGCCGCCACGGGCCTGCGCATCGCGGACCCAGAGGCTGTGATGCTCGCGCGCCCAGTTCACATCCACCTGGCCGCTGCCCATGGCATCGAAGGCGCCTTCCATGCCCACGGT
>NZ_DATGQG010000018.1:0-2301 GCF_035304305.1 Ferrovibrio sp. | reverse complement strand
CCGGATCTCGCGGATGAGATGGTCGACCAGTGCCTCGCGCTTCTGCTCCGTCTCGGCCATGTGGTCCAGGTCGGCCATGCGCATGACGCGCTCGATGTTCGGCCGGTTGATCAGGGTCCGAGCCATCATGCCGACCTGCTGCTCGACGTTGGGCTGGATGGCCAGGCCGACCATCAGCGGCTGCAGGATGGATTGCGTGTCCACATAGACGCGCGAGCTCGCCTCGTAGCTGTTCGGAATCCGCATGACGGCGATGGCGCCCGCGGCGCCCACCGCCATGGCGACGAGCAGCGCGCCCCACCGATGGCGCCAGATCCCCGGAAGAAGGGTGTGCAGCAGTTCCAGGAGCTGGTTCATCGCGCACTCCCCGCCCGCGCGTCAATCATCGTCACAGCCAGCTCTCGGGAATCATGATGACGTCGCCGGGCAGCACCTCGGCATTGGCCGAAACGTCGCCGCCCTGGAGCAGGTCCTTGAGCCTCACCGAGTACTGCTTGTTGTCCTCGGCGCCGCGGATCAGCACCGCCCGATTGCCGGCGGCGAACTCGGTGATGCCGCCGACGGCGATCATCACGTCGAGCAGGGTCATGCCGTCGGTGTAGGGCAGGGCCATGGGACGCGTCGCCTGGCCGATGACCCGTACCTGCTCCATCGTGTTGCCGACGAAGTTGGTCACCATCACCGACACGGAGGGCGTGCGGACGAACTCCGAGAGCTTCTTCTCGATCTCCCGCGCCAGCTGCGAGGGATGCTTGCCGCTGGCGACCATGTCCTCCACCAGCGGCGCGCTGATCTTGCCGTCGGGCCGCACCGGCACCGTGGTGGAGAGTTCCGGATTGCGCCAGACGGTGATGCTGATCTGGTCGCCGGGCCCCAGCCGGTATTCATAATCGGATTGCGCCGCCTTCGGCGGAACCGGCGGCAGGCTCGATGCGCAGGCCGACAAGGCCACCGCGGCGGCGACCAGCAGGAGCCGGATTCGAATTGGGCTATGCATGTGTTCCCGTCCCTCTGTCGTTGATTGTTGGAAGTGCTCGTTCACAATTCCGCGCTCGCGCGCGTGGCGGTTTCGGCCTGCGGCGTGCCGGGGAAGTCTCGGCTGATGGCTTCGAACTCCCTGCGGGCGGCATCCCGGTCGTTGCTCGCCTTCAGGGCCTGCGCGTAGCGAAGCCGCAGGTCGGCGGAAGTCGGCGCCAAAGCGGCCGCCCGACGGCGCATCTCGAGCGCGCGTTGCGTCTGCTTTCCGTCCTCGAGGATGCCGGCCAGCGTATCGACCACGGCCGCAGCGTTCGGCGCCCGGCGGTACGCTTCCTCGGCCACCTCCAGCGCCCGCGGGTCCTTCAGCTGGTGAAGCGCCCACGCGTAGTTGTTCCGGGCGATCACGTTGCGTGGATCGGCCTTCACAGCGGTCTCGTAGCGCCGCGCCGCCTCCGCATAGTCCTGGCGACCCAGCGCGCGCTCGCCCAGGTAGAGGCTGAGATTCGCCTCGTTCTCGGGCGACGCGAGCCAGCCCTGGAGCAGCTTCTCGGCTTCGTCGGTCGCTCCCGCCCTGAGCAGCGAATCATGCTGCCTGAACGCATTCGCGCCCAGTGCCGGTTCGAGAGCGGCCGCCTTGCCGAAGGCCGCGGCCGCTTCGCGCCATTTCTGCGCGGAGCGAAGCAGCTCGCCTTCCAGCGCCCAGCCGACGGGATTCCGAGGGTGATCCTTCTGCAGGGCCTGCGCCGTCGCATGGGCGTCGTCCATGCGACCCATGCGTGCCTGCGCCAGTGCGATGTTCACCCGGGGTTCGGCGGCATCGGGCTTCAGCGCCTGCGCGCGCTGGAAGCGCTCGAGCGCCGCGGCGAAATCGCCCAGATTGTTGTACAGCGCTCCCGTCCGAAACTGCGTGCCGGCATCGTCCGGGCGCGCGCGGGCGATCCTGTCGACCAGCGTCCGGGCCTTCTCCTTCTCGCCGGCCCTGATGTGGACGCTGGCGAGCGCCTCCTGGGCGCGGGTCCAGTCGGGATGATTCCGAATGTTCGAGTCCAGCAGCTGGATCGCATCGGCGGTCTTGCCTTCGGCCACGAGGGACTGCGCGTAGGCCAGCGCGGCAATCTCGCTGTTGGGATCCGCATCGTGCGCGCGGGCCAGCAGGGCACGGACCTCCGACGGCAGGCCGCCGGTATCGGCCGTCAGCTTGGCCAGGCCGAGCAGCGCGCGGATGTCGCCGGGCTTCTTCTCGACCAGGGCTTCGAACCGCTTGCGCGCGACGTCCGGCTTGCCGTCCTTCACATCCATGGTGGCGAGGATCGCCACCGCCGG
>NZ_DATGQG010000017.1:0-3038 GCF_035304305.1 Ferrovibrio sp. | reverse complement strand
AGCAACCTGCAGATGAGCCTCGTGGTACTGCTGTCTATAGGGTTGGCGGTACTGTCCTGGCGCTATGTCGAGCGGCCCTTCCGCAGCCGCACGCGCATCACCGCCCGGCCGCTTTTCGCTGGCGCCGTGACGGCGATGGCCGTGCTGGTCGTGATCGGCGGAATGATCGCCGTCACGCAGGGCTGGCCGGGCCGGTTTCCGCCGCAGGTACAGATGATCGCTGCCGTCAGCGCCGCCACGGATCCGCGCAGCATCGAATGCAAATCGTTCCTGTCGGGCGAGGGGCGGACGGAGCCCTGCATCTACGGCGCGCCTGCCGCACCGCGCACGGCAGTCTGGGGCGACAGCCATGCCAATGCGCTGATTCCGGGCATTGCCGCGGCCGCCGAGCGCCACGGCGAGGCGGTGGCCTTTCTCGGCGCCGATTCCTGCCGGCCGGTTTTCGATGTCTATGACGGCCGCGTCGCGAATACGGAATGCCGCGACTACAACGACGCTGTCCGGGCCTGGCTGCAGGCCCGTCCGGAGATCACGCATGTGATCGTGGTCAGCCGATGGGCCACATTGGCCCATGGCAAGACCGGTATCCTCGGCCCCAACGAGGGCTACGAGCCGCCGGCCATCTCAGACCGGCCGGGCCGTGTCGTGGATATCGACACGGCCGAACGGCTGGCCGAACGCCATGTCCGGCAGACGATCGACATCCTGCGGCAGATCGGCAAGACCGTCGTGCTCGTCTATCCGGTGCCGGAAATCGGCTACGACGTGCCCTCGACACTTGCGCGGCTGGTCCTGTTCGGCGAAGAGCCCGGCAGTTTCACGCGGCCTCTCGCGCTTCATCGTGAGCGCCAGCGTTTCATCGCCGGTGTGCTGGACGAGCTGGGCGACGACCGCATCATCCGCGTGCATCCGGAGACGCGGCTGTGCAATGAGCAGGACTGCATGGTTTATGCCGGTGGCCAGCCGCTTTATCACGATGACGACCATCTGAGTCTTGCCGGCGCCGCCTGGCTGGCACCTCTGTTCGACCCGGTCTTCGCCGCCGTTGCCGAAGCCGGTCCGGTGCGGCCCAGCCGCTCGGCCGCCGCGCGTCCCTGAAGGCAGCAGATCGCCTGACAATCAGGCCGGGCGGACCGATCCGCCCTTGCCGTTCTGGGGTGCCAGCTGCTCGGCGCTGCGGTCGAGCCGCGTATCGGCGCGCAGCCGCGTCGCGGTCAGCTCGCCGGCCTGTTCGAGGATCGGGTAGGCGACGGCGGTGAGATGGCTGTTGATGCGCTTCAGGTCGCGGATCACGTCGAGATGGATGCCGCTGGTCTCGATCGACTCCGTGCGTCCCTCGCGGATGCGCTGGTAGTGGTTCTCGGCGGCCTGCTGCTCGGCCTCGCGCAGATTCGCCTTGTCCTGCAGCAGCTGTCGCGCCAGCTTGACGTCGCCGGCCATGAAGAGGTTGCAGGCGGTCTGCAGATTGGCGGCGACGCGCTGGTGGAAGTCGGTCAGCTCGGCCAGGCCTTCGCGGGAGAAGGTCAGCCGCTTCTTGATCTTCTTCTGTGCCAGTTCCATCAGGTTCTTGTCGATGATGTCGCCGATATGCTCCAGATTCGTCGTGAAGGTGAGCACGTCGACGTAGCGGCGGCTTTCCGCCTCGTCCAGGCCGGTTTTCGACAGTTCGGTGAGATAGAGCTTGATCGCCTCATGCAGGCGGTCGACGGCATCGTCGGAATGCTCCACCGCCTTGGCCAGTTTGGCATCGTCGCGGGTGAAGACCGTCATCGTCTCGTCCAGCATCCGGGCGACGATGTCGCTCATGCGCAGTGCCTCGCGCGCGGCGGCGGCCAGCGCGACGCTGGGAGTATCGAGGGCCGACTTGTCGAGATAGCGCGGCGCGAAGGCCTCCTCGACTGCAGCATCGGGCAGGATGCGGCGGGTCAGCCGGTCCACCAGAGTCAGCAGCGGCAGGAAAAGCAGGGCCAGCGCGATGTTGAAGGCGGTATGCAGGTCGATGGCCAGCCGCTCGCCGCTGTAGCCCGTGATGGCGCGGAACTGCTCGATCCATTCCGGCAGCCAGGGCAGGGCAGGCAGCACCAGCAGCACGCCGACGGCGCGCATGAGCAGGTTGCCCAGCGGCGCGCGGCGGGCGGCGGCGGGCTGGCCGGCGGTCGCCACGAAGGGCGCGATGGCGCCGCCCAGATTGGCGCCGAGAACCAGCGCGATGACCAGCGGCGCATCGATCGTACCGGTGGCCGCGAGGCTGCCGAACAGCAGGATCATCGCCAGACTCGAATGAGCGGCCCAGGTCATCAGGGCGGCCAGCAGAACGCCGATCAGCGGCTCGTGGTCGAGCGGGCGCAGCACGAGGCCCAGCGCCGGCGATTCGCGCAGCGGCAGCGAGGCCGCCATGATCAGCTTCAGCGCCAGCAGCATCAGGCCGAAACCGATCAGCATCCGACCGATATGGCGGCGCAGGTTGTTTTCCGTGGCGGTGAACATGCCGACGCCGACGATCAGCGCCAGCGGGCTGAGCCAGCCGAGATCGAGCGACAGGATCTGCGCCGCGATCGTCGTGCCGACATCGGCGCCCAGCATGACGCCCAGCGCCACCGTGCCGGCGATCAGGCCGCGGCCGGCAAAGGAAGCGACGATCAGCGCCGTCGCCGTGCTGGACTGCAGGATCGCCGTGATGCCCATGCCGGCGAAGAAGCCGGACACGCGCTGGCGCAGGGCGCGGCTCAGGTGGCGGCGCAGTTCCGCACCGAAGGCGCGGGTCACGCCGGTGCGCACCATGCGCACGCCCCAGAGCAGCAGGGCGACGCCGGCGGCCAGATTCAGCAGAAGGAGAGTCGCGCCCTGCTGCTCCATCACGCGATCACCCGCGGAAGCGCCCGGCGCAAGGGCGCGCCGGCGGCATCTGGAACAGGAAGAACATTCCCGGACATGTCTGAGCGAACCTTACGCAAAGTAATATTACAGATTCATTACACCCGGATGACAGAAAGCCCAAGCCTTTGTTCCGGATAAATTTTTTCACGAATCTGGAGTGC
>NZ_DATGQG010000016.1:0-3913 GCF_035304305.1 Ferrovibrio sp. | reverse complement strand
CGCGACGACGAAGCCGGCCGCATGCGCTGCATCGGCAGCCGCTGTTCGGCGCTGACCGGCGAGGTCGGCCGCGCCGTTGCCTGCGCCGTCTATGACGCGCGCCCCGATGTCTGCCGCGACTGCCAGCCCGGCGACGATGCCTGCAGAGAGGCGCGCGCGGCTTTCGGGCTTCGCTGATTTTCAACACTGTCATGGCCTGGCTTGTCCCGGCCATCCACGTCTTTTTTGCTCCCGCATCGCTGGTGCTGCAGGCGGAAAACTCGTGGATACCCGGGACAAGCCCGGCCATGACATGAAAATTTGAGTTAGCGGACCACCATCAGCAGCACCGGACCCCAGACGCCGATATCGTCGAGGCGGCGCAGGGGTGTGAAGCCGGTCTTCCCGTAGGCGCGGATGGCGCGGGCATTGTCGGGATGCGGATCGGTCGCCACGCAGGATGCGCCTTCGGCCAGCAGCGTCGCGACATGCTGCCGGATGAAAGCGCTGCCATGACCCCTGCCCAGCAGCTCCGGCGGGCCGATCGACTGGTCGATGCCGTAACTGCCGGGTGGCAGCAGGTCGCGATAGGGATGATCCGCCCAGGCATGCACCGGGTAATCCTGCATGAAGGCCAGCGGCGCGTTCTCATGCTCGACGATCCACAGCCGCATGGCCGGCTCATGCAGGTCGGCGGCGAGGTTCGCCAGCTCTGCATCGGGATCGCCCCACCAGCGCCGCCAGTCCGGCGTCTCCAGCCATCGCCGCAGCAGCGGCAGATCGGCTTCGCTCATGCGGCGGAAGGTATAGAGGGGCATTTCGCTTCTCTCTCATTGTCATGCCCGGGCTTGGCCCGGGCATCCACGAGTTTTTTTCTGTAACAACAAAGGCGTGGATGGCCGGGACGAGCCCGGCCATGACATTTGTGGGTTCGTTCGCAGAGCTACTGGCTCCGCCCGTCGAACTCCTGCACGTTGAGCGCCTTCACGTCGGTCACGTCTTCCAGGCAGCGCACGTTGATCGCCACCATGCGGCTGCCGTCCGGTGCGGTGCCGGTGGCAAACGAGGTGACGCCGCAGGTGCTGCAGAACAGGTGATGGATGTTCTTCGTGCCGAACTGGTAATCGGTCACGTCGTCCTTGCCCGAGACCAGGCGGAAGGCATCGGCCGGCACGAAGCCGAGCAGGGTGCCCTTGCGCTGGCAGATCGAGCAGTTGCAGGACAGCACCGGCTTTTCGAGGTCCATGGTCACCTCGTAGCGCACCTTGCCGCAATGGCAGCTGCCTTTGTGGTTTGTCGCGGTCATGGATCCTCCCTCAGCCGTGTCGTGCAGTCGTACCAAAGCTGTGCCGGAAATCCAGCACCTGCACGCCGTCGGGCAGCTCGATCAGGAATTCCGGATCGCGTTTCAGGTGATGGATGCGTTTCGGATCCGGGCCGGCGAAGCGCGACATGGCTTCCACCGATTCCCAGAAGGAGATGGTGACGAACTCGCTCTCGCCGTCACGGTCCTCGCGGAGCATCATCACGCCGAGTGCATTCTTCTCCAGCGGCGGAATGCCTTCCGCGCGCAGATAGGCCTCGTATTCGTCGGCGCGTTCGGCCTTCACGCGCCCGCGCCAGATACGGGCGATGGCGGGTTTCAGGGCGCTGCGATCGCTGGCGGACATTAACGGACCCCCTGCGGATGGCTATCCGGGGCAGTAACAGCCTGGGTACGATATTGTACCATCGATGCACGCAATCGGGGAGCGGCGCAGCGCCATCCTGTTGCAGTCAGCGTGCGGCCATTCGCCTGTAGCCTCCGGCATGACGCGCCAGAAGCATGTCCGTGGCGTCCCGGATCCGCTGCAGCTGGTCCGGGTCCAGCCTCTCCAGTGCCTGGAGAATGTCACTGACCGCTCCATCGGGGCTCCGGGGCGTCTGCTGGTGTCCCAGCAGGTTCCGCCGGGAGATGTCGTTTATTTTGGTGACCCCGACCTGGCTCAGGGATTTCGCGAGCTCGTCCGGGCTGGCCCGGTTCAGCCCCTGTCTGGTTACGAATTCGCGCAGCACGCGGATTTTGCTGATGTAGTTCTGCGCTGTGCCGGAAGGGATATGGCGGTCGATGTCGGCGATGACGGTCGATTCCGGTTCAAGGGCAGCCTCAAGGAAGCGCCGGAATGAAGCTTTTCTCGTTTCGATGTAATGCGCGACGAATGCGTGCATGGCGTCGGGATTGTCGGCTTATGTGACGTTCACGCTGTCAGGTTGGCACCCTGTTTGCCGTGAGAGAGACTGTCGGTCATGGGGGTATTTTCTTCCCGGCAATTCTGGCCCCGGCAGGCGAACATGTCTTCAGACAGGCGCAATCACGTCCCCTCATGGCTGTAACGGGCGGCGGGTCGGCCTCCGGGAGGCCTGTCCGCTTGACATTTCGGTGGCAATGTACATGATATGTTCTTGTGGTCAATCATCTTGTCCCGTCCGGCCGCCGGTTCCAGGCCGGCCCGGGACGGGAAAAATAGGACGAAATAAGACGGAATAAGCGCGGATAAGGCCTCATAAGGGCCGGATAAGGAAAAACGGGACTCAGATCGTATCGGTTTGAACGGAGTTGGACGCGCAGGCCTCGCCCTGCCGCGCCGGACTGCGTAACGTTTCCACCCGGCATTCACCGCATTTCAGGAATCCCATGCCCGCCACGCCTGCCGTCCCCGACGCCCCGAATTTCGTCACCCATCTCGAATGCGGCATGACCGGCGAGCGGCTGCCGGCCGGGCAGCTGCACAATCTCTCTCCCAAGGGCTATCCGATCCTGGTGCGCTACGACCTCGCCGGCGTGAAGGCGGCGCTGACGAAGGAACTCATCGCGTCCCGCGCGCCAAACTGGTGGCGCTATCGCGAGCTGCTGCCGGTGAAGCATACGGAGAATGTCGTCAGCCTGGGCGAGGTGATGACGCCGCTGATCCCGCTGCCGAAGATCGCCCGTTCGCTGGGCGCGACCGGCGAGGTGATCGTCAAGGACGAGGGCCGGCTGCCGACCGGCAGCTTCAAGGCACGCGGACTGGCGCTGGCCGTCTGCATGGCGAAAGAGCTTGGCGTGAAAAAGATGGCGATGCCGACCAACGGCAATGCCGGCGCGGCGCTGGCGGCCTATGCCTCGCGCGCGGGCATCGAGACGGTGGTCTTCTGCCCCGACGACACGCCGCAGGTGAACATGGACGAGATCGCGCTGCAGGGCGCGCGGCTCTACAAGGTCAACGGCCTGATCAACGATTGCGGCAAGCTGGTCGGCGCGGGCAGGGAAGCCGCCGGGTGGTTCGACACCTCGACCCTGAAGGAGCCCTACCGCATCGAGGGCAAGAAGACGATGGGGCTGGAACTCGCCGAGCAGCTCGGCTGGGAGGTGCCGGATGCGATCTTCTATCCGACCGGCGGCGGCACCGGCCTGATCGGCATGTGGAAGGCCTTCGACGAGCTTGAGGCCATCGGCTTCATCGGGAAGAAGCGGCCGAAGATGATTGCCGTGCAGGCGGCGGGCTGTGCGCCCATCGTGCGCGCCTGGGAAGGCAACGAGCGCCATGCGCAGCTGTGGGAGAATGCCCATACCTATGCGGCCGGCATCCGCGTGCCGGCGGCGATCGGCGACTTCCTGATTCTCGATGCCGTGCGCAACTCGAACGGCTTCGCCATCGCGGTGGAAGACAACGCGATTGCCGCGGCGCTCGATGACGTCGCGAAGCAGGAAGGTCTGCTGCTCTGCCCCGAGGGTGCGGCGACCTATGCCGCCTACAGGCAGGCGCTGGCCGATGGCCGCGTGAAGAAGAACGAGCGCGTGGTGCTGTTCAACTGCGCGAGCGGCCTGAAATACCCGATGCCCGAAGGCGGCAAGCCGCTCGATCGGCACGGCGAGATCGATTACGCGAAGCTGTAAGCATCAATACCACTGTCA
>NZ_DATGQG010000015.1:0-55560 GCF_035304305.1 Ferrovibrio sp. | reverse complement strand
TGTCGGTGGGTATCGGCTTCGGCCTGCAGAATATCGTCAACAACTTTGTGTCAGGCATCATCCTTCTGATCGAACGGCCGGTGAAAGTCGGCGACTGGGTGATGATCGGCGGCAGGGAAGGCTATGTTCGCCGCATCAATGTCCGCTCGACCGAGATCGAGACGTTTCCCCGCGCGTCGGTGATCATTCCGAACTCGGACCTAATCGCCAGTCCGGTGATGAACTGGACCCACCGCAACCGGCTGGGCCGCATCGACATCGATCTTGGCCTGTCTTACGCGGCGGATCTGGAGAAGGCCCGCACCGTGCTGCTGGATTGCCTGAAAGCGCACCCGGAAATACTGGCCATGCCGGCGCCTGTCGTGGTGTTCCGGGATTTCGGCGCCGGCATGCTGATGTTCGCGCTGCGCGGCCACATCGCCGATGTGGAGCGCCGGTTTCTCGTCGAAAGCGATCTGCGTTTCGCGATCCACAAGGCCTGCCGCGAGCAGGGTATCGCACTGCCCTATGGCGCTCCGGCCGCGCCCAGTGTGCTCCGCCTTGCCGATATCGACCGGCTGGAACGGGCACTGGCCGGAGCGGTTGCGAGGCCCACCGCGGACTAGTTCGGGCGCGGCAGATCGAAGAGCAGGACTTCGGCTCCATCCGACGCCGAGATGTCCAGTTTTCCGGTTCCGACGAGCGCCGCACCGGCGCGCGTCGGAATCTCCTGCCCGTTCAGCGTGATCTGTCCGTCGGCCACGACGAGATAACCCATGCGGTTCTCCGGCAGGTCGAATTCCGCCCGGCCATCCTTCTGCAGCAGCGCGCCATAGAGCGTCGCGTCCTGATGGATCATCAGCGTGCCGGGGTGGTTCGACAGGATGGCTTCCTCGCCCGAGGCCAGGGGCACCAGCCGGTTGGCGCGGTTGCTTCTGGGAAACTGCGCCTGGTCCCAGCGCGGCTTCAGCCGCATCTGGCGCGGCTCGATCCAGATCTGGAACAGGTGCGTCATTTCGTCCTCGGCATTCCATTCCGAATGCATGATGCCGGTCCCGGCACTCATCACCTGCACGTCGCCAGCAGGGGTGCGCCCCTTGTTGCCGAGGCTGTCTTCATGGCTGATCGCACCGCGGCGGACGTAGGTAATGATCTCCATGTCGCGGTGACCATGCATCGGGAAGCCCGATTGCGGCTGGATTTCGTCATCATTCCAGACGCGCAGAGGTCCGAAACCGAACCCCATCGGCGCGGCGACACCGGAGAAGTTGAAATGGAACCGGCTGTTCAGCCAGTCAATCTGCATCCGGCCGAGCCGGTCGAAGGGAATGACATGGATCATGGCGCTCTCCGATGCCGCAGCGGCTTGAGGCCGCCGCGGCTGTCAGGGGTGATTATGACTTCAGTTTTGCCGCGATGGCAGCGACATGACGGCCCTGGAAGCGGGCCAGCTTCAGCTCGATCTCGCTGGGCTGACGGCTGCCATCCGCACCGGCAATGGTGCCGGCACCATAAGGCGAGCCGCCCTTCAGTTCGCTGATGTCGGCCAGTTCGGGTGCAGCGTAGGGCAGACCGACGATGATCATGCCGTGATGCAGCAGGGTGTGATGGAAGCTGGTCACCGTCGTTTCGTTGCCGCCGCCGGTGCCGGTGGAGACGAAGACGCTGCCGACCTTGCCGACCAGAGCGCCCTTCACCCAGAGGCCGCCGGTCTGGTCGAGAAAATTGCGCATCTGGCCGCTCATGTTGCCGAACCGGGTGCCGGTACCGAAGATGATGGCATCGTAATCGGCCAGTTCGGCCGGGCTGGCGATCGGCGCGGCCTGGTCCCACTTGCCGCCGGCCTTCTTGAAGGCCTCCTCCGGAATCGTCTCGGGAACCCGCTTGATGGTGACCTGGGCGCCGGGGACCTCGCGGGCGCCGGCGGCGACGGCTTCCGCCATCTTCTCCACATGGCCGTACATCGAGTGATAAAGTACAAGAATTTTTGTCATTTGCTCTCTCCTGCGTTGGATGCAGGAGAATATGGCTGCCGTATTAAAGGAAACAATGATAGATTAGGAACATCATTGTTTCCTCAAGGGGACAGTCTTTGGAGCATATTCTGGATCTGGCCGCCTTTGCCAAGGTGGTGGAACATAACAGCTTCAGCGGCGCGGCCGGGGCTCTGCGCCTGTCGAAATCCGCCGTGTCCAAGCAGATCGCCCGGCTGGAACGACGGCTCGGCGCCCAGTTGCTGCAGCGAACGACCCGCAAGCTGTCGCTGACCGAAACCGGCCGCATCGTGCTGGCGCATGCCCAGCGCGTGCTGGCTGAAGCCGAGGCTGCCGATGCCGCGGTGCAGAACCTGCAATCGGCGCCGCGGGGCCTGCTGCGGGTCAACCTGCCGATGAGCTTCGGGCTGCGCTATGTCGCGCCGCTGCTGCCGGATCTGCTGAACCGCTATCCCGAACTGCGCGTCGATCTCACCTTCAACGACCGGCGCATCGACCTGCTGGACGAGGATGTCGATGTCGCGATCCGGATCGGCGAACTGTCCGACTCCACACTGACGGCGCGGCGGCTGGCTTTCAGCCGGTTTATTACCTGTGCGTCTGAGTCCTATCTGCGCAAGGCGGGCGTGCCGCTGGTCCCGGCCGACCTGCGGCAGCATGAGTGCCTGCTCTACACCTATCTGCCCGAGGCGCAGACCTGGCGCTACGAAGGAGAGGGCGGCCCATGGGCGATCAAGGTCTCCGGCCGCCTGCATGCCAATAACGGCGATGCGCTGCGGGATGCCGCGCTGGCAGGGATCGGGCTGGTCCGCTCGCCCAGTTTCATCGTGGGACCCGACATTGCCGCCGGCCGGCTGGTGCCGGTTCTCGAAGCCTACGAGCCGCCGCCCTTCGGCATCCACGCCGTCTATCCGGCGCAGCGCTATCTGACGCCCAAGCTGCGCGCCTTCATCGACTTCCTGGTGGAGCGTTTCGGGCCGGAGCCGCCCTGGGAGTGTGCTCTGCTGGACACAGTCGGGCCGCCGCGGAACCAGCGCCGCTGAAACCCGTTTACGACCCGGTAGCCCTATGCTATCGAACAGGGCGCGACAAGAGGACGCACCTGATGACCCGCCAATGGCGACATCGACGAGCCCGAACCATCGCACCGCATAAGCAGATTCAAATGCGAAAGCGGTGCGCGGCGGCCGTTCGCGTGCGCTGAAGCAGAAAGTCCCAGTCGCTATTTCTTCGTCCCGACAGACATCAGCTTCCAAAGTGACAGCGAACCGCCGGCCGACCGGACGGAAGGCCAGGGCCGCCCGTCCGTCTCTGGTCTCCGAACTTGTTGCCGGAAGCAAGCTGATGTTCCCAATTCTTCCCGAACGGCCGGGTGATGCCGCCCAGATCGATATGCTGCTCGACCTCACCTTCGGATCCGAGCGCACGAAGAAGACCGTTTACCGGCTGCGCGAGGGCGTTGCCCATCTGAAAACGCTGGCCTTCGTCGTTCGCGACGACAGCGGCAAGGTGCTCGGCTCGATCCGTTACTGGCCGGTGGTGATCGGTGAAGCGGCGGTGCCGGCGATCATGCTCGGGCCGGTAGCCGTGCATCCGGATTACCAGGGGCAGGGGATTGGCCGCGCGCTGATCCGGCACAGCCTCTATGCCGCCACCCGCCAGGGACACCGCATCTGCATCCTCGTCGGCGACAAGCCCTATTATGAGCCCTTCGGCTTCAGCAACGCCGCCGATCGCGGGCTCGAGATGCCGGGCTGGGTGGAACGCGAGCGGTTCCAGCTCATGGAACTCTTCGCCGGCGCGCTGGAGGGCGTAACGGGCGTCGTGGGCAAGGCAAAGCCCGTACGGCGCAGGCGCGCGGCCTGACATGGCGCGGCGCTTCGCTCCGCAATCCGGAGCCATTCCCGTTCTGCTGGCCGACAGTATCACCGAAGTCAGACCGGCCGATGCCGGCAGCATCGTGATCTCGGGCAGCCACGGCGGCAGCAGCGCGACCGCTTATGCAGTGCCGGTGGTGCTGAAGGGGTGTTTCTTCAACGACGCGGGGATCGGCAAGGAATCCGCCGGCATTGCCGGCCTTGGCCAGTTGCGCTGTCCGGCCGCCGCCTACAGCCATGATACGGCGCGGATCGGCGATGCGGCCGATGGGTGGCAGAACGGCGTGATCTCGGCGGTGAACGACCTGGCGCGGGACGCGGGACTGTCGCCGGGCATGAGTGTGCACGAAGCCGTGAAACGGCTGCTTGAGCTCTAGCGGCTCTCGCGACGCCACATCAGCATCATCGCTACAAGCAGGCCGGCCAGCACCGCGAGTGGCAGCGCCAGCGGCGTCAGGGTGAGTCCGGTGACGACGAAGTCGTTCTGCCGATACAGGCCGATCCAGTTCCGCCCCGCAGCATCCCTTGCGGAACTGCGCGTCGGCTTTTCCATCATGCGGATATCGGGCAGACCGTCCTGCAGCCATTGCACGCCCCCCCGTGTCGCGTCGGCCAGCGGCTTCAGGACGGCAGGCGAGGCGCGCGGATCGGCGAACTCACGCGGATTGACAGCCCCAACCGTAGCGACCGCCTCGCGCACCCCGTCGCGCACCCGATAGATGCCGGGTGTGTCGACCGGCAATGCGCCGCTGGCCAGCCCCTGGCCGCGCTCTTCCAGCATCAGCGGCACTTCGCTGCCATCCGGTCGCACCACGGTGACGGGTTCGCGCCGTTCGGTCAGGCTGCGCCGCTCCACCTCGAGGCGTCCGCCGCGGATTTCGGCACGCAGCGCTTCCTCTTCCAGATCGGGCTCCTTCATCAGCCAGTGCGCCAGCCGGCGCAGCAATTCGGCCTGGGGACCGCCGCCTTCGAAGCCGCGTGACCAGAGCCAGATATGGTCGGAATAGATCTGCGCCACGCGCCCCTTCTCGATGCGGTCGAGAACCATCAGCGGCTCGGCATTCGGCGTTTCCAGCAGCACATGGCCGCGATCCGCCTCGACATTGATCACGCGGAACCAGCGGCTCCAGCTCGGTGCCCCATCCGGCCCGCCGGTTGAACCCGGCAGCCCCGCGGTAACCGGGTGGCGGTTGCCGGTGGCGCTGAGCTGCGGCAGGTAGGCTTCGGTTCGCACGGTTCCGATCGGCCGGCCGGGAAAGATGTCGGCCAGCGGCGTGCGATAGAGGCTGAGCGGCGTCGCATAGGCCGGTCCCGAGACCTCGAGCAGCGCGCCGCCGCGGGCAACGTAATTGGCGATATTCTCGAAATAGGCGTTGGGCAGGATGCCGCGTCGCCGGTAGCGGTCGAAAATGATCAGGTCGAACTCGTTCAGCTTGAGTTCGAACAGCTCGCGGATCGGGAAGGCGATCAGCGACAGTTCGCGGATCGGCGTGCCGTCCTGCTTGTCCGGCGGACGCAGGATCGTGAAGTGGACGAGGTCCACGTTGGGATCGGCCTTGAGCAGGTTGCGCCACACGCGCTCGCCGGCATGGGCTTCGCCGGTGACCAGCAGAACCCTGAGCCGGTCGCGCACCCCGTTGATGGCCAGCGCGACACGGTTGTTGTGCGGCGTGAGTTCGCCCTCCACCGGCGCGACATCGAATTCCAGCAGGCTGCGTCCCGCACGCTGCAGCTTGAACGGCACGGTGACGTCGCGGCCGACCGGTACCGACAGGGTCTGCTCGCCGACATCCTCCTGCCGGAAGCGCAGCTGCGCCATCTCGTTCGGCCGAGCCGCGGTGTCGTCGACACGCAGGGTCACGGTGAGGTCCTGATTGACCATGCCGAAGGTCGGCGCATTGCGCACGACCAGGCGACGGTCGCGTTCATCCGGGCGGCCGGTCAGCAGAATGTGAACCGGCGCATCGCTGACGTCCTGCAGCACACTGGTATCCGGCATGTCGTGGACCTGACCGTCGGTGACGAGGATGCTGCCGGCAAGCCGGTGCCGCGGCAGGTCGCTCAAGGCAAGGGTCCAGGCCGAATACAGCCGCGTTCCCTCATCGCGGTCCGCCGATTCTGCCGCCGGTTTGCCGGCCCGAACGACGCGGGTTTCCAGATTCTCGATCGCGCCGAGCTTCTCTCGCAGTGCGGCTTCGGCCGCATCGGCCTGCTGCTGGCGATCGCCGATACCCTGGCTCGGGCTTTCGTCCACGACGACGACCGCGATATCGGGCAGTCCCGCACGTTCCTCACGGCGCGCCACGGGATTGGCGAGGGCAGCCAGGACGATCAGCGCCGTAAGGCAGCGCAGCAGGGTGCCGCGGGCGCCACGCCACAGGCCATAGCCGGTCAGCAGCAGCACGGCTCCGGCGCAGGCCAGCAGGAATGGCCAGGGCATCAGCGGCGCGAAATCGAGGGTATAGGCGTCGTTCATGCCAGACCTACTGCCCCAGACGCTCCAGCAGGGCGGGGATATGCACCTGGTCGGCCTTGTAGTTGCCGGTCAGTGTGTACATCAGCAGATTGACGCCGAAGCGATAGGCGAATTCACGCTGACGCGGATTGTTGGGAATCGTCGCCGCGATCGGGCGGCCGTTCGCATCCATCGCCCAGGCGGCAGCCCAGTCATGACTGCCGATGACCAGAGACGTGACGCCGTCCTTGTCGCCGCCGGGATTGCGCTCCACCCAGACGGTGCCGCCGTTGTAGCGGCCGGGGAATTCCTGCAGCAGGTAAAATGCCTTGGTCAGGACGTGATCGTCCGGCACCGGCATCAGCGGCGGGATGTCCAGCTTCGCCAGCATCTGCCGCAGCTTCTCGGTGTTCGGGCTGGCCGCGGTGCCGCTCAGCCCCGTGGCCTGATCGCGGGTATCGAACAGGATCATGCCGCCGGTCTTCATGAACTGGTCGACGCTGCGCAGGGCCGCGTCGGACAGTTGCGGCTGCAGCGGCGTGACCGGCCAGTACAGGAACGGCACCAGGGAAATGTCGTCGCTCTCGAGATTGATGCCGAGCGGCTCGCCCGCCTCGATCGAAGTGCGCCGGAACAGAACCTCGGTCAGCCCGTGCAGGCCCGCGCGACTCATCTGGTCGACGTCCGATTGTCCGGTAATCACATAGGCTAGGCGCAGCTCGTGGGCCGCCTTCAGGGCAAACTCGTCGGTCGGAGAAGCCGTGTCGCGGCGGGACTGGGCATCCGCCGTTCCGCCGGCCAGCAGAATGGCGGCGAGCGCCAGCATGGCCGGCGCGGCGCCGCGCCGGCTCGGCAGCAGCCCGCGAAGGCCGAGGCCGATCAGCCAGTCGGCCAGCAGCAGCAGCAGGGCGCCGCTGAGCAGCCAGGGCAGCAGCCGGATTTCGCGGCTGCTCTGGTCCAGGGTGAGAACGGTCGCATCCGCAGGCCAGTCCGTGATCGGCTGCAGTCTGGTGTCGGCGGAGGCGGCATTCAGGGCGCGGCGGCTGTCGGAACGGCCATACCAGCCGGGTGGATGCCGCGGCCCGATCTGCACGGCTTCACCGCGCGGCGGCAGCGGCTGCACTGCGGGGCCTGGTTCGCCGGACCGGCCGAAGCCGTCCAGCACCGACAGGGGAGGCAGTGGCGCTTCGGCGGTTTCGCCGTTCGCGGCCACGCCATGGGAGAGTTCGATGACCTTGCGCAGCATTTCGACGTAGAACCCGCTCAGCGCCAGATCGGACCATAATGTATTGGCCGTCGTATGCACGAGGATCAGCCAGCCCTTGTCGCGGGCCTCGGCAGTCACCAGCGGCGTGCCGTCCTCGAGGCGCAGCCAGGTCTTGTTGCCAAGCTGTGCTTCCGGCTCGGCGAGGACCTGGCGGCTCACCGTGATCTGCTCCCCGCCGGCAATGCCGCGAAACGGGCTGTTCTCGGGAACCGGTCCGAGCCGCTGCGGCTGCGCCCAGGACAGGGCGCCGCCGAGTTGCCGGGCGCCCTGGCGGAGTTTCACCGGCAGCAGGTTGTCGTCCGTCTCGGCCATCCGCGGCCCGGCAAACCGCAGCAGGACGCCGCCATTCCTGATCCAGTCCTGCAGTTTCGCTTCGTCGCTGCCGACCACCTGCGCCACGTCCGCCAGGATGATCACCGCCAGTTCGCGTTCCAGCAGCTCGGCGATGCGGCCCTGCCGTAGTTCCGCATAAGGGGCGAGCGCGCGCTCGAGGTAGAAGAGATCGCCGAGCAGCGGTTGTCGGGTTTCCAGCCCACCTCCCGACACCAGACCGACCGGTCGCCGGCGCCAGCGTTCGTCGAGCAGCTGCACGCTCCCGGCGCTCGGCTGTTCCTCGAGTTCCAGCCGGGACAGCTGGTTGCGGATTTCGCCCGGCAGCGACAGCCGGACATCCGCGGTGGCAGAACCATCGGCGAAGGTAGCCGTTTCGCGCGCCAGAACGCGGCCCTGATCGGTCAGCGCACGAAGGGTCATCGTACGGTCGCCGCTGGCGCCCTCCGGGCGGCGCAGTGTGATGAGGTCGCCCTGGGGATCTGACACGGGGGGCAGCAGGGCAACGGCACCGTCATCGGCGTCGGTCGTCATCACCCGGAGCGAGCCCAGCCGGAGCAGCCATTCCGCCATCACGTAAGCGGCTTCGCCGGTTTCGTCGTCCCGCAGCCCGTCGGCAAGCCATACCACTTCGGCGTCTTCCGGCATCGTGTCGCGCAGCAGTTCCTGCAACAGTGCGTCGCGGTCGGAAGCCCATGGCTTGGGCTGGAGTGCTGCCACGACGGGACGCAGCTCGGCAGCCGGCATAAGCCGCCGCGGCACGTCGCCCGATGCGCCGTCCGGGGCGGTGGTGATCAGCATGGCCGGGCGGCCATCGCGCTCGGCCCGTTCGAGTGCGTTGTCCGCGTGAACGAGGCGGTCGCGCCAGCGCGGCGCGGCCGTCCAGCCGTCATCGATGACAAGAAGAAGCGGCCCGGCTTTGCGTTCGGCCGTCTGCGGATTCAGCACCGGCTCGGCCAGGGCCAGAATGGCCAGGGCGGCAATCAGAAGACGGAGCAGAAGCAGCCACAACGGGGTATGCGCCGGCGTTTCCTCCTTCTGCCGCAGCGTCAGCAGCAGCCGCAGCGGCGGGAAGGTGACCTGCTTGGGTGTCGGTGGCGTGATGCGCAGCAGCCACCACAGGATCGGCAGGGCCAGAAGCGCCGTCAGGGCGAGTGGCGTGGCGAAAGCGAGGCTGCCCAGCGTGAACATGGCGCCTCAGCCTCTTGCGTCCAGCCTTATCCGGTCAGCCTGTAGCGCCTGATAAAGCGAAAGCAACGCGGTTTGCGGCGGGCGGTCGGTCCTGTGCTTGAGATGCCGCCAGCCGACCCTGCGGCAGACCTCGGCCAGCTCCTGCTGATGCGCGGCGAACATCGTGCGCCATTCCGACGCCAGCGACTCCGCCCGCGGCGCCAGCAGCGGGTTCTCGCCTTCGAGGCCGAGAAAACGGGTCCGGCCGCTATATGGAAATTCCTCTTCGGCCGGATCGATCACGCGCAGGACGGCACCCTTCACGCCCATATCGGCCAGGGTGCGCAGGCGGGCGGCGATCTCCGGAATCGGATACAGGAAATCGCCGATCAGCACGACCTGGGCATGCCGGGGCAGCATCTGATATGGCGGAAGGCTGGCTTCGGCATTTTCGAAGCGGGCGCGCAGCAGCTGGCTAGCCAGCCGCTCGAGCACGAGCCGTCCGGTGCTCGGTCGCTCGGGCGTGCCCAGCAGCGCTACCCGTTCGCCGCCGCGCAGCAGCAGGCTGGCCGTCGCCAGCAGCAGCAGATCGGCGCGCTCGTCTTTCTGTTCCATCCCCGCCGCGGATTTCCAGCGCATCGACGGCGACGGGTCGCGCCACAGCCAGACGCTTTCCGCGGCCTCCCATTCATTTTCGCGGATATAGGCGTGCATCCTTTTGGCGGTCTGCCGCCAGTCGACCCGGGTAATCGGGTCACCCGAGCTGTACTGGCGGAACTGCCAGAATGCATCGCCAGAGCCGACGCGGCGGCGGCCGTGCACACCCTGTTCGACGGTCGCGGCAACCCGTTCGGCGGCGACCAGCAGCGGCGGCAGGAACGCGGCGAAGTGCTCGGCGCGCTGACGGCGGTAATTCGCTGATGCTTCGGCTGTCGCCCCAGCGGCCATGCCGTGATCTCAGCGCAGGGGCTGGAGCAGGCGGTCGATGACGTCGGCCACGGTGACTCCCTCGGCGCGGGCCGTGAAGGTCAGCGCCATGCGGTGCTGCAGAACCGGGCCAGCCAGCGCGACGACGTCGTCGATGGAGGGTGCCAGGCGTCCCTGCAGCAGCGCGCGGGCGCGAACTGCCAGCATCAGGGCCTGACTGGCGCGCGGCCCGGGTCCCCAAGACACCAGCTCACGAATGCCTTCAACCTCGGAATCCTCCGGACGACCGGCGCGGACAAGGCTGAGGATGGCCTCCACGACGCTTTCCCCCACGGGAATGCGGCGGACCAGCCGCTGGGCCGCGATCAGATCGGTACCCGACAGCACGGTCGGCACCGCGTCTTCCGTCGCGCCGGTGGTCGCGAACAGCATGCGCCGCTCGGCTTCCAGGTCGGGATACCGGACGTTGATCTGCAGCAGGAAACGGTCGAGCTGCGCTTCCGGCAGAGGGTAGGTTCCTTCCTGCTCCAGCGGATTCTGGGTAGCCAGAACATGGAACGGCGCCGGCAGCTCATGCCGCTGTCCGGCGACCGAGACCTGACGCTCCTGCATGGCCTGCAGCAGGGCGGACTGGGTGCGCGGGCTGGCGCGGTTGATTTCATCCGCCATCAGCAACTGGCAGAAGACGGGACCGGCAAGGAACCGGAACGAGCGCCGGCCGGAATCGCCTTCTTCCAGAACCTCGGAGCCGATGATGTCGGCCGGCATGAGATCCGGGGTGAACTGCACCCGCCGCGCATCCAGACCCAGCACCTTTGCCAGGGTCTCGACCAGCTTCGTCTTGGCGAGGCCCGGCACACCGACCAGCAGCGCATGGCCGCCGGCCAGAAGGGTGATCATGGTCTCCTCGACCACCTCGCCCTGTCCGTAGATGACCCGCTCGACGGCATCGCGCGCCGCACCCAGGCGGCCACCAATCCGCTCAATTTCGGGAAGAATATGTTCGGCCGTGTCGCTCAAATTGTGCATGCCAGCGAGTATATAGTAGAAGAGAAATGAAAGCCCATATGCCATCTATGCCCAGCAAAACGGCAAACCCCGCCACTCTCCAAGACGTGATCGCCCGTTTCGGCGGTGCGGCAGGTGAAGGCCGCAAGCCCCCGGTCCATCTGTGGAATCCGCCGTCCTGCGGCGAAATCGACATGCGCATCGCCCGGAATGGCGCCTGGTACTACCAGGGCTCGCCGATTTCGCGGCCGGCCATGGTGCGCCTGTTCTCCAGCATCCTGCGGCGTGAACCGGACGGAAGTTACGTTCTGGTCACGCCGGTGGAGAAATGCATCATCCGGGTCGACGACGCTCCGTTCACGGCGGTCGAGATGACCGTGAGCGGGGAAGGGGAGGCGCGCCTGATCGCCTTCCGGACCAATGTCGACGACGTGGTGCCGCTCGATTCCGAACACCCGTTGCGGGTCGTCGTGAACCCGGAGACGGGCGAACCATCCCCTTACGTCCTGGTACGCGACCGGCTGGAAGCGCTGATCCTGCGTCCGGTATTCTACCAGCTGGTGGAGATGTCTGAGCAACGGGAAGAGGACGGGCGGACCGTGCTGGCGGTGCGCAGCGCGGGAATGGTTTTTGATCTTGGTGAGGTGGCATGAACGCCGAGTCGCCTGCGATCATCTCGGCCACGCCCACGCTGGACCTTCTGCGTGACCGGCTCCAGCCGGTGCCGCCGCTGACCGCCGTACCGCGCAATGCGGCAGAGGCGCCCAAGGGCGATTTCCAGCTCAATCCGAATTTCGCGTCGATCCGGCCGGGGCCGCTGAAGCCCGCGGCGGTTCTGGTGCCCGTCGTCGCCTATGGCAGCGGCGAGCGTGTCATCCTCACGCAGCGGACGGCGCATCTGTCCAATCATGCCGGGCAGATCAGCTTTCCCGGCGGCCGCAT
Organism: Ferrovibrio sp.; assembly: GCF_035304305.1. Taxonomy (GTDB): domain Bacteria; phylum Pseudomonadota; class Alphaproteobacteria; order Ferrovibrionales; family Ferrovibrionaceae; genus Ferrovibrio. Next base: position 43,611 of record NZ_DATGQG010000015.1, on the reverse strand, counting down.
CGATCCCGAGGATCCCGACGTCGTCGCGACCGCCCTGCGCGAGACCGAAGAGGAGATCGGACTCGACCGCACGCATGTCAGCATCCTCGGGGCGCTAGACGCCTATGTCACCGGAACGGGCTTTGCGGTGATTCCGGTCGTCGGGCTGGTCAAGCCCGGCTTCCGCCTTTCGGTGCATCAGCACGAGGTGGCGGAAGTGTTCGAGGTGCCCTTCGGCTTCCTGATGGATCCCCGCAATCACCAGCGCCATAAAGGCGTATTCAACGGCGTCGAGAGGCAATGGTGGGCCATGGTATACGGCGACAAGTACATCTGGGGCGCCACGGCAGGAATGCTGCGTAACCTCCACGACCTGCTGCACGGTGAAGGGATATGAGCCGGATCATCGTTCACCTGCTGCCGTTCCTGCTCCCCTTCCTGCTCTACGGCCTGTATCTCTGGAACGCGAAGCGCAGCGGCAAGGACGGGCCGGAAGCGACACCCTGGTTCTGGCTGGCCGTGGCCGGCCTTGTGCTGGTGGTGCTGGGCTTCGTCATCTATGGCGCCTTCCTCGAGCAGAATATCGGGCCCTACGAGCCGGCAAGGTTCGAGGATGGCCGGATCGTACCGGGGCGCATCGGGCAATGAACGCGGGGCGCGTGTCGCGAATCGCGCCGACGGGATGGATGACCGCCGCGCCGACTCAAGCCGTGCTGAAGGCGCTGGGGGCGGGGGGCGCGACGGTGCGGTTTGTCGGCGGCTGCGTCCGTGACGCCATTCTCGGCCTGACGCCGCAGGACATCGACATCGCCACGCCCGAGCTGCCGGAAACGGTGATTCGTCGCCTGCAGAAGGCGAAGATCAAGGCCGTGCCGACCGGGATCGAGCATGGCACCGTCACCGCGGTCGCGCCGCCGGCCAGCTTCCAGATCACCACCCTGCGGCGCGACGTCGCCACCGACGGACGCCACGCGGAGGTCGCCTTCGGAACGGACTGGGCCGAGGATGCCGCGCGGCGCGATTTCACCATCAACACGCTCTACGCCGACGCTGACGGTACCCTGCATGATTTCACCGGCGGGCGGGACGATCTCGCCGCCGGGATCGTCCGCTTCGTCGGTGATCCCGCGCAGCGCGTCGCCGAGGATTACCTGCGCGTCCTGCGATTCTTCCGGTTTCATGCCCGCTTCGGCAAAGGCGCTCCCGATCCGGTCTCGCTGGCGGCCTGCGCCGCCGCGACTGACCAGTTGCACCGCCTGTCCGGCGAGCGCGTCCGCGATGAGCTGCTGAAGATCCTGGTGCTGCCGAAGGCCGGCGCAACGCTGGCGCTCATGGCGGCCAGCGGCGTGCTGCCCGCGCTGCTTCCCGGCAGCCGCTTCGACCCGGAGGTCTTCGCCGCCCTGGCCGCGCTGCAGGAGAGTCTCAGCGGCGAGACGGGTATGGAGCCGTCCGTATGGCCGCGCCTTGCCATGCTTTACCCGTCGGATGGAGGGGCGGCGGAAGCGGTCGCCGATCGCCTCCGGCTGTCCAATGCGCAGCGTCTGCGTCTGGCAGCCCTGATGGAGGCCCCGATGGCCGACGAGGTTCTGCAGGACGACGCCCGGTTCCTCGAAACGCTCTATGCCTGGGGCGGCGAACGAACCTGCGAGGCCGCCCTGCTGCTGGGCGCGCGCAAGCCTTCTCTGGCAGATCTTTCCCTGCGTCGCGCAAGGGAAGCGCTCGCCTGGCAGCGGCCGGCCTTTCCCCTGCGCGGGGCGGACATTCTTGCCCTGGGCATCGCGCCCGGTCCGACCGTGAGCGCGCTGCTCAAGGAGATGGAAGCATGGTGGGTCGCGGATGGCTTTCGTGCCGACCGGGAGGCCTGCCTTGCCCGCCTCAAGGAGCGGGTGCGGATCGTCTCCGGCGCCTGACGGCGCGCTTCATCCCATACCTAAGTTTCTGAAATTTTTCGGATTCGCGGCTCAGCCGCCGGGCCGTGCAATGGCCTGAAAAGAACTCGAGCTCCACGTCGGCGCCGAAAACCCGGACGTCGATGTGGAGCTCGAGACCAACTCTAAGAACTGTACGCTACGATTTACTTCTTGGCGGCCTTCTTCTTGGCAGCCTTCTTGGCCTTCGGAGCCTTCTTGGCCTTCACAGCCTTCTTGGCCTTCACGGCCTTCTTCGCCACCTTCTTCTTAGCGGCTTTCTTCTTCGCAGCCATGTTCTCCTCCATGGAATTAAAGTGCGGTTTTCACCGCAACGAAGTTTCGGGAAATGTTTCCCGAACGACCGTATCTGTAGCACAACGTTACGGCATTAACCACAAAATCTTGAGCGCGCTTAAAAATTTGTTAAGAGCGTGGTCTTTTTGCCGCGGTCGGTGGGGCATCGCTCGAACGAAAAAGCATCACCGACGTAAGCCATTAGAATGATGCGCAAAAAATCAGAGCATGCGAAAACCCGCATGAAATCTGGCTTTTTTGCACTAGGGCCATTTCACTTCCGGCGGCAGCGACATCAGGATCGCTTCGGTGTTGCCGCCCGTTTTGAGTCCGAAAGTGGTGCCGCGATCATAGAGCAGATTGAACTCGACATACCGTCCGCGGCGGACCAGCTGGTGCTCCCGTTCGGCCTCCGACCACGAATCATTGAGGTGCCGGCGGACGATTCTGGGGTAGGTCTCCAGGAACGATTCGCCGACCGCTTTGGTGAATGCGAAATCCTTCTCCCAGTCGCCGCTGTCGAGTCCGTCGAAGAAGATTCCGCCGACGCCGCGCGGCTCGTTCCGGTGCGGCAGATAGAAGTACTCGTCGCACCATTGCTTGAAGCGGGGATAGTAGCCGGGGTCGAAGCGATCGCAGGTCTCGCGCAGGGCGGCGTGGAAGATTTCAGTGTCGGTTTCGTCCGGCACCATGGGCGTAAGGTCGGAGCCGCCGCCGAACCAGCTCTTCGTGGTAACCAGGAAGCGCGTGTTCATATGCACCGCCGGCACTTTCGGCGACTGCATATGCGCCACCAGGGATATGCCCGAAGCCCAGAAGCGGCCGTCCTCGGCAGCGCCGGGGATCTGCTTGCGGAACTCGGGCGAGAACTCGCCATGGACGGTCGAGATGTTCACACCGACCTTCTCGAAGACGCGGCCGCGCATGATGCTCATCACCCCGCCGCCGCCGCCCGGCCGGTCCCAGGCCTTGCGCTCGAAGCGACCGGCCGGCCGACTGCTCAGGGGACCGGTCAGTTCGTCCTCGAGCTGTTCGAAGGCGGCGCAGATGCGGTCGCGCAGGGTCTGGAACCAGCTCCCGGCGCGGGCCTTCCGTTCCTCGATCAGGGTATCGCTCATCTTTCTATCCTTTCTCGGGACCGTCTGGTTTCGGAAACGCGTTCAGCTGGCGCAGGGCTTCCCCCAGAACCATTGCCGCCGCAGTCGCGACATTGATGGAACGCAGGCCCGCCTTGATCGGAATGACGAGGCGGGCGCCGGCAGCGGCATGGACATGCTCCGGAGCGCCTTTGCTCTCGCGGCCGAACAGCAGGATGTCGTCTTCGGCAAACCGGAAGGTCGTGTAGGGGACCGCCGCCCTGGTGGTCAGCAGGACCAGCCGGCCCGGCGGGCGTTCGGCGGTAAAGCTGTCCCAGCTTTCATGACGATGGATTTCGGCGTGCTCCAGATAGTCCAGGGCGCTGCGCCGGACCGCCTGAACGGAAAAGGGGAAGCCGCAGGGCTCGATGACGTGGACCGGGATGTCCAGGCAGGCACCGAGACGCAGGATGGTGCCCAGGTTGGGCGGTATGTCGGGCTCGAACAGGGCGATCCGCATCGGAGCATTCGGCGAGGAAGAGGGAGGGGCGATTTTCTTCGGTTTATCAATGTGATTCCAAGGCCAAGACCCCTGCGGCAACCTGTCGCATGCTTCGGGCAAAGCGCTGGACTTCCTCAAGATATAGTGAGAAATATCCGGTCTCGTTTCCAAGACCTTATTCTTTGAGGGGGCTATGGCAGGGACAGCGACCCAAAAGGCCGGCACGACCGAGCCGACCCGTCGCGATTTCATCGTGATTGCCGCTGGCGCATTCGGCGCAGTCGGCGCTGCAGCAGCGGTATGGCCGTTCATCGACCAGATGAACCCGTCGGCCGACGTCCTGGCGCTCTCGAGCACCGAGGTCGACCTGAGCCAGATCGCCCCCGGCCAGAGCGTCACCATCCTGTGGCGCGGCAAGCCGGTTTTCGTGCGTCACCGCACCGAGGCCGAGATCAAGCAGGCGCAGGAAGACGACGCGGCCGCCCTGCCGGATCCCCAGAAGGATGCCGATCGCGTGCAGAAGCCTGAATGGCTGGTGATGATGGGCGTCTGCACCCATCTTGGCTGCGTGCCGCTGGGCCAGAAGGGCGAGTTCGGTGGCTGGTTCTGCCCCTGCCACGGTTCGCACTACGACACCTCAGGCCGTATCCGGAAGGGCCCGGCGCCGAGCAACCTGCCGGTGCCCGAATACACCTTCCTGAACGACACCCGCATCCGCATCGGCTAAGGATCCCGACCGATGGCTGACAATACTTCCGGTTTCTACAGCAACCCGCTCGTCAAGTGGATCGAGTACCGCCTGCCGGTCTTCTCCGCCATTGACCATATGGTGGGTACCCAGTATCCGGCGCCGAAGAACCTGAATTACTGGTGGAATTTCGGTTCGCTGGCCGGCCTCTGCCTGGTGATCCAGATCGTCACCGGCATCGTGCTGGTGATGCATTACACGCCGCATACCTCGCTCGCCTTCGACTCGGTCGAGCACATCATGCGCGACGTGAACTACGGCTGGCTGCTGCGCTACATGCATGCCAACGGCGCGTCGATGTTCTTCATCGCCGTCTACATCCATATCTTCCGCGGCCTGTATTACGGTTCCTACAAGCAGCCGCGTGAAATCCTGTGGTTCCTCGGTCTCATCATCTTCCTGCTGATGATGGCGACCGCGTTCATGGGCTACGTGCTTCCCTGGGGCCAGATGAGCTTCTGGGGCGCCACCGTGATCACCAACCTGTTCTCGGCCCTGCCGCTGGTCGGCGAGCCGATCGTGACCTGGCTGTGGGGTGGCTTCTCGGTCGACAACCCGACCCTGAACCGCTTCTTCTCGCTGCACTACCTGCTGCCGTTCGTGATCGTCGGCATCGTCATCCTGCATATCCTGGCGCTGCACCAGCATGGCTCGAACAACCCGCTGGGCATCGACACCAAGGGTCCGCAGGACAAGATCCCGTTCCATCCCTACTACACGATCAAGGATCTGTTCGGGATCGGCGTATTCCTGATCTTCTTCAGCTTCTTCCTGTTCTATGCGCCGAACTTCCTCGGCCATCCGGACAACTACATTCCGGCCGATCCGCTGGTGACGCCGGAGCATATCGTGCCGGAATGGTACTTCCTGCCGTTCTACGCGATCCTGCGTTCGGTGCCGGACAAGCTGGGCGGCGTCCTGCTGATGTTCGGCGCCATCCTGATCCTGTTCCTGCTGCCCTGGCTGGATACCAGCAAGGTGCGCTCGGCCAAGTTCCGGCCGATCTACAAGCAGCTGTTCTGGGTCTTCGTGCTGGCCTGCGTCGGCCTGACCTATGCCGGCGGCCAGCCGCCGGAGGGTCTCGCCCTGATCATCGGCCGGGTCTGCACGGTCTATTACTTCGTGCATATCCTCGTACTGATGCCGCTGGTCGGCTGGTTCGAGAAGCCGCACAAGCTGCCGGCCTCGATCAGTGAGGCTGTGCTGAAGGGCGATGCAGCACCCGGTGCTGCGGGCAGCAAGGCGTAAGGCGGGGGACCGGACAATGAAGATGACGATTAAGCGTTCGATCCTTGTCGCCGCCGTGGCGCTCGGCTTTGCGGCGCCGGCTTTCGCGGCCGGCCCGGCGATCGAGTACCAGGCGCAGAACTGGAGCTTCAACGGTCCGTTCGGCACCTTCGACCGCGGCGAGCTGCAGCGCGGCTATCAGGTTTACAAGGAAGTCTGCGCGGCCTGCCACTCGATGAAGTATGTGGCGTTCCGCAACCTGCGCGACATCGGCTTCACCGAGGCCGAGGTGAAGGCGCTGGCCGCGACTTTCCAAGTGGTCGACGGTCCGGATGACTCGGGCGAGATGTTCGAACGCCCGGCGCTTCCGTCGGACAAGTTCCCGTCGCCCTTCCCGAACGAGAAGGCCGCCCGTTCCGCCAATGGCGGTGCCTATCCGGTCGACCTCTCGCTGGTCGCCAAGGCGCGTGTCGGTGGTCCCGACTATCTCTACGCCCTTCTGACGGGCTACAAGGAACCGCCGGCTGACTTCACGGTCGGCGAGGGTCTGCACTACAACGAGGCTTTCCCCGGGCATCAGATTGCCATGCCGCAGCCGCTGAATGCCGATCAGGTGACCTATGCCGACGGCAAGCCGGCCACGGTCGAGCAGATGGCTCGTGATGTCTCTGCCTTCCTGATGTGGGCGGCCGAGCCGAAGCTCGAGGATCGCAAGCGGATGGGCCTGAAGGTCATGATCTTCCTGATCATCATGACGGGCCTGTTCTTTGCCGCCAAGAAGCGGATCTGGCGCGACGTGCACTGATCCGAAGTCGCTTTTCCCGATCAGGGCCGCCCCGGTCGCCGGGGCGGCCCTTTTCTATTGCGCTGCAGGAACCGGTTTGCTTAAGTCGCGCGCGGTATTCAGGCCGATTCCGACAGGGATGAACGATGGCTGCGAAGGCAAAGAAGAAGACGGCGGCACGGCGGAAGCCGGCGCCGAAGGCAAAGGCAGCGGCCCGGCGCCGGACGGCCACCGCGGTGGCGAGGGTTGCGAAACCGGCCAAGGGCAGTCCCAGGAGCACAGGCACCATCCCCAAGCCCTATGTCGCCAGGCCAGGAGCCCCGGTCCGCATCGGCGTGCTCGGCGGCAGCGGTCTCTACGGTATGGCCGGACTGAAGAACACCAGATGGCGCAAGGTCTCGACCCCCTGGGGCGATCCCTCTGACGAGTTGCTGTTCGGCGAACTGGACGGCGCGGAGCTGGTCTTCCTGCCCCGGCATGGCCGTGGCCACCGGCATTCTCCGTCGGAAGTGAACTACCGCGCCAATATCGATGCGCTGAAGCGTGTCGGCTGCCACGACGTGATCTCGGTTTCCGCCTGCGGTTCCTTCAAGGAGGTGCTGGCGCCCGGAACCTTCGTCATCGTCGACCAGTTCATCGACCGCACCTTCATGCGGCAGAAAAGCTTTTTCGGCACCGGCCTGGTCGCCCATGTCTCGGCGGCCCATCCGGTCTGCAGCCGCCTCGGCGATGCGCTGGAACAGGCCGCGAAGGAGGCTGGCATCACGGCCCAGCGCGGCGGTGTCTATCTCTGCATGGAAGGCCCGCAGTTTTCGACCCAGGCCGAAAGCTTCCTCTACAAGAGCTGGGGCTGCGACGTCATCGGCATGACCAATGCGCCGGAAGCCAAGCTCGCCCGCGAGGCCGAGATCTGCTACGCCAGCGTCGCCATGGTCACCGATTACGACTGCTGGCATCCCGACCATGACCATGTCGACGTCGCCTCCGTCGTCCGGGTGCTGCTCGATAATGCCGAGAAGGGGCAGAACCTGGTTGCGAAGGCGGTGCCGCACCTGAAGCAGCGGCCGTCGCATTGCCCGCAGGGCTGCAACCACGTGCTCGATACCGCGCTGATCACGGCACCGGAGAAGCGCGATCCGAAGCTGATCAAGAAACTCGACGCGGTCGCCGGCCGCGTCCTCAAGGCCTGAGCCGGAAGGAAGCAGTCGCATGCAGGGGATCAAGGACAAGATCCGCACCATCCCGGATTATCCGAAGCCCGGAATCATGTTCCGGGACATCACGACTCTGCTGCAGGACGCCCGCGGCTTTCGCAAGACCGTCGACGAGATGGTGCAGCCCTTCGCTGGCACCCGCATCGACAAGGTCGTCGGCATCGAGGCGCGCGGTTTCATTCTCGGCGGCGCCATCGCGCACCAGCTCTCGATCGGTTTCGTGCCGGTCCGCAAGCGCGGCAAGCTGCCGTCCAGGACGCTGGCGCAGGAATACCAGCTGGAATACGGCACGGACGCGATGGAAATCCACGTCGATGCGATCCAGCCGGGCGACCAGGTTCTTCTGGTGGACGACCTGATCGCCACCGGCGGCACTGCCGAAGCGGCGGTCAAGCTGATCCGCGCGCAGAAGGGCAACGTCGTCGGCTGCTCCTTCATCATCGATCTGCCGGAACTCGGCGGTCGCAAGCGCCTCGAGGCGCTCGATGTGAAGGTGCTGGCCCTTTGCGAGTTCGAGGGGCACTGATACCGTCAGGTATGGCCCACAACATCACCGGTCTCGATCACACGGTTCTGGCGGCTTCCGATCTGGAGGCGGCCCGCGAAACCTATCGCCGTCTCGGTTTCACGCTGACGCCGCGCGGCCGCCATATCGGCTGGGCGACCGGCAATTACTGCATCATGTTCCGGCAGAATTACCTCGAGCTGCTTGGTATCGCCGAGCCGGGGGGATTCACGGCCGGACTGGAAGAGATGCTGAAGCAGAAGGGCGAGGGCGTTCACAAGCTGGTGCTCGGGACCGACGACGCGGTTGCTGCCCACGCCGCCCTGGCTGCGTCGGGGTTCAATCCCTCAGAGCCCCAGAGCCTGAAGCGCGAACTCGAACTGCCGGAAGGAACCGTGCTCCCGGCCTTTTCGCTGGTCCATCTGCCGCCCGAGGCGACGCCCGAAACCTCGATGTTCCTGTGCCAGCATCTGACGCCGGAATTGCTGCGGCGGCCGGAATGGCTGGTGCACCCCAATGGGGCCGAGCATATGACCGGCGTCGTTGTCGTGGTGGAGAATCCGTCGGCACTGGAGTTCGCCTACGAGCGGCTGTTTGGCGCGGGAAGTGCCGTGCGCACCGACCGCATGGTGGCGGTACGCGCCGGATCGGACGTGATCCTGTTCGTCACCCCGGATGATCTCGGCACGTTGTTTCCGGATATCGACCATCCGGTCCGGCCGGCGCCCTATGTCGCCGGTATGCGCTTCCGGGTTCACAATCCGGATGCGGCCGCAGCCTGGTTCACAGCGGCCGGGGTGTCGCACGCGCGCAGCCTCGATGGCACCGTTCTGGTGCCGCCGGAAGCCGCGCATGGCTGCTTCCTGGAATTCTCCAGCCGGAGCTAGGCGCCGGAGCCGCGCCCGCTAGAGCAGCGCTTCGAAGAAAGCCAGGGTGCGGCGGCGGGCCAGCGTCGCGGCAAAGGCATCGTAATGTACCCGCTGATCGCAGTTGAAGCCGTGATCGGCCTCATAGACGTGACAGGCGATCGTCGGGTGCTTCGCCTTGAGGTCGACGGCGAGGCTGACCGGAATCATCGCGTCCCGGGCGCCGAAATGCAGCAGGGCAGGGCAGCGCGGCGCGCGGTCGGCCAGTTCGGCCCACGGGCCGCCGTAATAGCCGACGGACGCGCTCAGGCCGGGTATCTCTGCCGCGGCCAGCCATGTCACGCCACCGCCGTAGCAATAGCCGACCGTGCCGACACGGCCGGCGCCTGTCGCAGCCGTCACGGCCGCGGTGACATCCTTCATGCAGTCGGCCCAGTTCATGCGCCCGCGCAGGTCCCGACCCTTTGCGACATCGTCGCTGGAATAGCCGAGATCGACGCCGGGCTGGACGCGGTCGAACAGCGCCGGCGCCACGCAGTAATAGCCGTCCGCCGCAAATCCGTCGCAGACCGAACGGATATGGCCGTTGACGCCGAAAATCTCCTGGATGACGACGAGGCCGCCTTTGGCGGCACCCCTGGGCTCGGTGATATAGGCGGCAAGCGTGTGCCCGTCGGCGGCGGTCAGGGTGGTCATGCTGCCCATCTGCGTCTCCTCTTTTCATTGGCGTGAGTTGAAGCGGTTGCGTTACGGTGTCACGAACGGATTCGAACTGCAATAAACCCGCCGACCAGCATCTCCATGGCGCTAGATCCCGTCGTTGCCGGCTTCGTGCTGCTGGCCGCTCTCATGCATGCCAGCTGGAATGCGGTCGTGAAGTCGGATACCGACCGGCAGACCAGCCTTGCGCTGGTCATGCTGGCGGGCATTCCCTTCGGCCTGGCGCTGCTGCCCTTTGCCGGCGGGATGGGGCGGGAAGCCTGGATCTGGCTGGCCGCCTCGGTTCTGGTGCATTGCCTGTATTACACCTGCCTGCTGAAGGCGTACCGCTTCGGCGATCTCAGCCAGGTCTATCCGATCGCGCGCGGCCTCGGCCCGCTGCTGGTGGCACTGGCCTCCGGCTTCGTCTTCAGCGAGACGCTGACCGCGCAGGAACTGACCGGCGTGGCGATCGTGTCGCTGGGCATCGGCAGCCTTGCCTTCGGCGGGCGCCACTCGCCGGCGGAGAACCGCCATGCGCTCGTCTTCGCGATGCTGACCGGCCTGTGTATCGCGTCCTACACGCTGATCGACGCGCGCGGCGTGCGGGCGGCGGAGGATCCGCTGGCCTATATCGCCTGGCTGAACATCGTCGAGGCGCCATGGATCGCCCTGCTGGCAATCGCCACGCGCGGCGGAAGCTTCGTCGCTGCCGCGCGCCGCGGCTGGAAACGGGGGCTGGCGGGAGGCTTCGTTGCCGCGGCCGGCTATGGCATCAGCATGTATGCCTTCAGCCGCAGCGGCGCGGCCCATGTCGCGGCTCTGCGCGAGGTCAGCGTGATTTTTGCCGCGATCATCGGGGCCGTGATGCTTGGCGAGGGCTTCGGCTGGCGGCGCGTACTGGCCGCCATGCTGGTTGCCGGCGGCCTGATCCTGATGAACTGGCGGGCCTAGGGGCTCAGGCGGGTTTGTTGCGGAAGCGCATCAGGCCGATGCTGATGAACTTCATCACCAGTTCATCCTTCTGATTGAACACCTCGACGAGGAAGCGGGCGGAGCCGATGCCGGGCCGGCTCTTCGACGGCGTCTTCTCGATGCAGGTCAGCCGCGCCCGGATCGTGTCGCCCGGTCGCACCGGCTTCAGCCAGCTCAGATCGTCGAAGCCGGGCGAGCCAAGGCTCGCCTCGAGGTCGATGGCGGAGTCGACGAGCAGCCGCATCACGGTTGCCGCCGTATGCCAGCCCGAGGCGATGATGCCGCCGAAATTGCTGTCCTTTGCCGCTTCCGGATCGATATGGAAGGGCTGCGGGTCGAACTGCTTCGCAAAGGCGATGATGGCGTCCTGCGTGAAGGTATGGCTGCCGGTATCGCGCGAGGCCCCGACGATGATGTCCTCGAAATACTGCATCTGCCGCCCCGTTACGCCTGGTTCTGCGGCCGGCGGCGATACATGCCCTTGGCCTGCATCGTCAGCACCACCTCGCCGTTCTGGTTGCGCATTTCATACCGCGTGGTGACGATCCCGCGATCGGGTTTCGACTGCGACGGCCGGACGTCCAGGACCTCGCCCTTCAGGTGCAGCACGTCGTCGGGGCGCACCGGCCTGACCCAGCGCAGCTGGTCGACGCCGGGCGAACCCATGCTGGCATACTGGCCGATCACGTTGTCGACCAGCAGGCGCATCATGATGCCGGCGGTGTGCCATCCGGAGGCGCAGAGGCCGCCGAACAGCGACTGCTTGGCCGCTTCCCTGTCGAGGTGGAAGGGCTGGGGATCGTAGTCGCGGGCGAAGGCGATGATCTCTTCTTCGGTGACCTTCCGCGGCGGAAAGTCGAGAATCTGGCCCGCGGTGAAATCCTCCAGATACTTCATTGCCCCTCGTCAGGTATTGAAACGGAAATGCATGACATCGCCATCCTGCACGATGTAATCCTTGCCTTCCAGCCGCAATTTGCCGGCGTCGCGCGCGCCGGCCTCGCCTTTGCAGGCCACGTAGTCGGCATAGGCGATGGTTTCCGCCCGGATGAAGCCTTTCTCGAAGTCGGTATGGATCACGCCGGCGGCCTCGGGCGCCTTCGCGCCCTTGCGCACCGTCCAGGCGCGGGCTTCCTTCGGGCCGACCGTGAAGAAGGTGAGCAGGTCGAGCAGGCCGTAGCCCGCGCGGATGACACGCGCCAGACCCGTTTCCTTCAGGCCGAGATCGGCCAGGAAGGCCGCTTTTTCCTCCTCGGTATCGAGCTGGGCCACCTCGGCCTCGATGGCGGCCGAGATCACCACCATCGCGGCGCCTTCCCGGTCGGCCTTTTCCTTCACCCTGGCCGAGAAGGCGTTGCCTTCCGCCGCCGAGGCTTCCTCGACATTGCAGACGTAGAGCACCGGCTTGGCGGTGATCAGCATCAGCTCCTTGTATATCTTCTTCTCTTCCTCGGTGGGGACGACGGTGCGGGCCGGCTTGCCGTCGCGCAGCGCCGCCAGAACCTTTTCCATCACCGCCAGCCGCGCCTTTTCCTCCTCATTGCCCTGCTTGGCGCGCTTGGCCACCTGGTCGATGCGGCGCTCCAGGCTTTCCATGTCGGAGAGCATCAGCTCCGTCTCGACCGTTTCGGCGTCGGCGATCGGATCGACCCTGCCCTCGACATGGGTGATGTCGCCATTCTCGAAGCAGCGCAGCACGTGACAGATGGCATCCACCTCGCGGATATGGGCGAGGAACTGGTTGCCGAGGCCTTCGCCCTTGGAGGCGCCGCGCACCAGGCCGGCAATATCGACGAAGGTGAGCTGCGTCGGGATGATCTTCTGCGATCCGGCGATCTTCGCCAGCACATCGAGCCGCTCGTCCGGCACGCCGACCAGGCCGGTATTGGGCTCAATCGTGCAGAAGGGATAGTTCGCCGCCTGTGCGGCCGCCGTCTGCGTCAGCGCGTTGAACAGCGTCGACTTGCCGACATTGGGAAGGCCGACGATGCCGCATTTGAAACCCATAATCCTAATCCTTCACTTCGTTTTTCGGCGTCTTGTCCGCCTTCGGCGGCTGCAGCAGCAGCGCCACCCGGTTCATGAAACCCGCATCGTCGCCGCGCGCCAGCAGGCCGGCATTGGCGGCAATGGCATCCAGCAGGGGATCGAGCCAGACCTGCTCGTCCTTGGAGAAATTCTGCAGCACATAGCCCAGCACGCGATCCTTGCCGGGATGGCCGATGCCGATCCGCAGGCGGCGGTAGTTCGGTCCGATCGCGGCGTCCACCGAGCGCAGCCCGTTATGGCCGGCATGGCCACCGCCGGTCTTCATCCTGATCTTGCCCGCCGCGAGATCGAGTTCGTCATGCATGACCACGATCTGGCCCGGCGGCAGCTTGTAGAAATGCGCGGCTTCGCCGACCGACTTGCCGGACAGGTTCATGTAGGTCAGCGGCTTGAGGATCAGGGCCTTGGTGCCGTCCAGATGGCCTTCGGCGATCTCGCCGTGGAAGCGCTTCCTGAAGGGCGAAAACTGGTGGCGATCGGCAATGGCGTCCGCGGCCATGAAGCCGACATTGTGCCGCTGCCGCTTATGCTCGTTGCCCGGATTGCCCAGTCCGACAAGGAGCAGCATCGATCATTGCCTGGGGAAAGAGGAGGCGGCGCGCAGGCGCCGCCCCCGGGGACCTTACTTCTTGGCAGCGGCCGGAGCAGCAGCGGCCGGGGCCGCGGCGGCTTCAGCTGCCGGCTTGACTTCGTCTTCCTTGATCGGCGCGGCGATCGTCGCGACGGTGAAATCGCGGTCCTGGATCACCGGCTTGATGCCGTTGGGAAGTTCGAAGGCCGAGATGTGGATCGAATGACCGATCTCCATGCCGGCGAGGCTGATCGAGATATTCTCCGGAATGTTGTCCGGCTGGCAGAAGAACTCGACCTCGTGGCGCACGATGTTCAGCACGCCGCCCTTCTTCAGGCCGGGGCACTGATCCTGCTCGAGGAACAGCACCGGGATGAAGATGCGGATTCTCGAACCCTTGCCGACGCGCTGGAAATCGACATGGATCGGCCGGTCGGTGACCGGATCGAGCTGCACGTCGCGGGCCAGAACCCGCTCCGACTTGCCGTCGAATTCGATGTTCAGCAGGCGGGAGAAGAAGTTGCCCTTCTGCAGTTCCTTCAGCAGGTCACGGCTTTCCACCGAGATCAGTTCCGGGGTCTGCTTTTCACCGTAGATGACCCCCGGCACGCGACCCTTCAGTCGCGTTGCGCGGGCGGTCCCCTTGCCGGCCCTAGCTCTCGCCTCTGCGGCGATAATGGTTACGTCACGCATGATTGCGCTCCTTGGCTGAATACGGCCCCGGCACCGTGCCGGTTCCGTTTCCGGCGCCGGCCTCCAGGGGTGCCGTACGCCGAAACTCTGAAACTCAGTCGAACAGGCTGGAGACCGAGGTCTCCTCGCTGATCCTCCGCATCGCCTCGCCGATCAGCGGCGCGATCGACACCTGGCGGATGTTGCGCGCCAGGCGCACCGCCTCGGTGGCGAGGATCGAATCGGTAATGACCAGGCCTTCAAGCTGGCTGGCGGTCACGCGCGCCACGGCGCCGCCCGACAGCACGCCATGGGTGACATAGGCGTAGACCGCCTTGGCGCCCTGCTTCTTCAGGGCTTCGGCGGCATTGCACAGGGTACCGGCGGAATCGACAATGTCGTCCACCAAGATGCAGCGCCGGCCTTCCACCTCGCCGATGATGTTCATGACTTCCGACACACCGGCGCGCTCACGCCGCTTGTCGACGATCGCCAGATCGGCATCCAGCCGCTTGGCGATGTTGCGGGCGCGGACCACGCCGCCGACGTCGGGCGAGACGACCATCAGGTCGTCGCCCAGCAGATGCTGCTTGATGTCGGCGGTCAGAACCGGGCCGGCCATCAGGTTGTCGGTGGGAATGTCGAAAAAGCCCTGGATCTGGCCGGCATGGAGATCCAGCGTCAGGACGCGGTTGGCGCCGGCCGCAGTGATCAGGTTGGCGACCAGCTTGGCCGAGATCGGCGTGCGCGGGCCGGGTTTGCGGTCCTGGCGGGCGTAGCCGAAATAGGGCAGAACGGCAGTGATGCGGCGGGCCGACGAGCGCTTCAGCGCGTCGATGCAGACCAGCAGCTCCATCAGATGGTCGTTCGCCGGATACGACGTCGACTGGATAACGAAGACGTCCTCGCCGCGGACGTTTTCATGGATCTCCACGAAGACTTCCATATCGGAGAAACGGCGCACGCTCGCCTTGGCAAGCGGGACGGAAAGATAAGCCGCAATGGCTTCCGCCAGCGGACGATTGGAATTACCCGCCAAAACCTTCATGACAGAGCTCTGTGGATGCGCCGGACCCGGGAAAACCGGCGCGGACTATAACCGCCGGCCCCCGGGCTGTAAACCGGCAATAAAGCATGTTTTTCAGTTATTTGCCGGTTATCCCGCCGGCGGCAGCCGGCGCTGGTTCTCAATGATCTGGCTGAGGCCCTGCCAGCCGCCCTGGGCGATGATATGGGCGGTGTTGCCCCAGGCCTGGCTGAGCTGGCCCCGGGGGATGCGATTGGCCTGCTTCACCTCTCCCAGCCGGCGCCCGTCCGGGGTCAGCAGGGCCCATTCGATGGTTACCCGCTCCGAATCCGGCGCATCCTGCCAGACCCGGACGCTGCAGGAGATGAGGTAATCCGCCCCGGCCGGGTCCGGCACCGGGGGCTGGCCGGCCAGGATCAGGATCTCCCGCAGCGCCTGCCGCAGGCTGCGATTGCCGTCCCCCGGCGCGCCGTCGCATTCCTGCAGGGCCAGCCTGGTGGGGGCCGCATCCGCGGCCACGGGCAGGGCCGCATTCAGTTTCGCGGCAATGACCTCGGCCATGCCAGCGGCGACACGCCTGATCTGGGCCTCGTCGGCTGCGGCGAGGCGCTCGGCCGTGGTGTTGAGCTGCTGCGCATCGCCATCCTCGGTTGCTCCGTCCGGCGTCCGCTTGCTCCAGCGCCACCGGGTGACGGCGCCAGCCGGCTCGACCGAAACGCTGAGCAGGGAGGAGAGGGCGCTGCGGCTGCTGGCGCTGGCGGGGATTTCCCGTTCGGCAAGCGCCTCGGCCAGGGCCGTGGCGAGCGCCCCAGATGCTTCGCCGGGCAGGCCGGCGACGGGCGGCACGAAGATGCTGGTTTCGCCGATCGGCTTGATCAGCGGGCTGACGTAGGGGCCTTTGGCTTCCGGCCTGAAAGGCTGCGGCAGCGGCTGGCAGGCCGCCAGGCCGAGCGCGAGGACGCCGAGCAGAGACAGGCGTTTAAAGCAGGACACAGCTCACCATCATGCCAAGGACGAAGATCGCGACGAAGAGAAACAGATGCGGCATGACCGGTGTCAGTCAGGCAGGGCTATGGCCGAAATCTGCCGGCCGTAATCCGCCTCGCCGGACAGGGTCATGCGCCGGTAGCTGAAGAAGCGGTCGGGGTCGGAGCAGGTATCAAGTCCGAGATCCTCTGCGGTGACGCCCGATCGCTCCAGTCTCTGCATCAGATAACCGGGAAGATCGAATTGCCAATGGCCATCCCGCCGGCCGGGGGCAAAAAACCGGTCGCTGTCGGCTGCAACCGCAAGGAACTGGTCGCGGAAAGGCGCGCTGACCTCATAGGACGGTTGCCGGATCAGCGGACCGATCGCGGCGCGGATGTTTTCGCGTTTCGCACCCAGCCGTTCCATGGCTTCGATGGTGGCGTCCGTGACCCCTGCCAGCGCGCCGCGCCAGCCGGCATGACAGGCGCCGATCACGCCGGCCTGAAGGTCGGCGAACAGCACCGGCGCGCAATCGGCGGTAAGAATGCCGAGCGCGATGCCGCGCCGCGTGGTCACCATGCCGTCCGCCTTCGGCCGCTGGCCGGGATCGTAGCTGTCGCCGACCACGACTACGTCGCGGCCATGAACCTGGTACAGCGAAACGAGCCCGTGCCGGGCTTCAAGCGTTTCCGCGACCCGTCGCCGGTTCTCCTGGACGGCAGCCGGATCATCCCCGGAACCCGGTCCGCAATTCAGCGCCGCATAGAGCCCGAAAGAGACACCGCCGCGCCGGGTGAAAAATCCGTGCCGGACGTCGTGCAGGGATGTGGCTTCCAGCGGCGCGATGGTGCCGGTTGCAGTCGTGTTCATGCAAAACCCGCGGGTTCGGGCGCGTGCGGCGGCGTCAGTGCAATGGCCTTGAACAGGGTGCCCATCGCTTCCGGCGCGGTCAACCGGTGCAGCGCGGCATCGATATCGATGCGCTGTGATGCGTTGGCGTTTGCCCGAAGCCTTTCCGCGCGCGCCCTTATGCCGAGCGCCTCCAGGAATGCACCCTGACCGACGGGCCCATATGCTGCGGCGCCGGCCTTCCGCGCGCTTGCGGCGAAAGCGGCAAAATCGACATGGGCCGTGAGATCGGCAAGGCCCGGCTCGGCCAGAGGATCGGCATAGGCGTGATGCCGGACCGCCTGCAGGGTTTCGCCCAGACCGGGACGGTCATAGCCGTAGTCGACGAACAGGGCGACACCGCCCTGCGTCAGCAGTCGGGCGGAAATTTCCGATGCGACGGCCCGCATGGCCGGGCTGGATTCCACGATGGCACCGGGCGGCGCACCCCGCAGGGCAGGGGGCAGGATGTCGTCCAGCGGCATGGCGCGCGGATCGAGCATGAACTGCAGGGCTTTGCCATCGTCCGACAGGCCGACGCAGCGCTCATGCCAGGCACCGTCATCGCCGCGCTGGAACTGCCGGACCGGCAGCGCGTCGAGGAATTCGTTGGCCAGCACGATCAGCGGAGCATCCGTCGGCAACGAGGCCACGGTGCCACACCATTCAGCCTTTTCGCCGGCCAGCGTTTCGCGCTGCATGTCGACCATCCGCTGCGATGCTTCCACCAGGACCGGCGTGACGGCAGCACGAAACGGCGGCAGGGCGCGGGCTGCGCGCAGCGCATCGTGCATCAGCGTGCCGCGCCCGGGCCCGAGTTCGACAAGGTAGCAGTTCTGCGGTGCTCCCATCCGCTGCCAGTAATCGGCAGCCCAGAGGCCCAGAAGTTCGCCGAACATCTGGCTGATTTCGGGCGCCGTGATGAAGTCGCCGCGCCGTCCGATCGCTTCCTGGCTGCGATAATAGCCATGCTCGGGATGCAGCAGGCATTCGCCCATATAGGCAGCGACGCTGATCGGGCCTTCGGCGGCGATCCGCCGCCGCAGGATGTCGAGAAGCGGCGTGCTCACGCCGGCTGACGGCGTGCCCATAGCACGAGTCCGATGCCGCCCAGCACCATGGGCAGCGACAGCCACTGACCCATGGTCGTGCCGCCGATCAGATAGCCGATCTGCGGATCCGGCTGGCGGAACAGCTCGCCGACGATGCGCGCAGTCCCGTAGCCGATCAGGAATACGCCCGAGAGGATGCCCGGCTTGTCCATCACCTTCGTGGTCCAGCGCAGGCCGTTCAGCAGCAGGAAGAGCAGGACACCTTCCATCGCAGCCTGGTACAGCTGACTCGGATGCCGGGGCTCCGGGCCGCCGGTGGGAAACACCATGGCCCAGGGAACTTCAGGCGCCACGCGGCCCCAGAGTTCGCCGTTGATGAAGTTGGCCAGCCGGCCGAAGAACAGGCCGATCGGCGCGACGCAGGCGATTGGGTCCATCAGTGTGAAGAAGGGTACTCCGATCCGGCGCGCATACAGCAGCATTGCAATGATGACGCCGAGCATGCCGCCGTGGAACGACATGCCGCCCTGCCAGACGGCGAAGATCTCCGCCGGATACTGCAGGTAGCGATCCAGATTGTAGAAGAGGACGTAACCGAGGCGCCCGCCCAGCACCACGCCCAGGGTCGCCCAGAGCAGGAAACCGTCGATCTGCTCCGGCGTGACGCGGCTGTCCGGTCGCCGCGCGATGCGCATCGCGATGCGCCAGCCGAGAATCAGGCTGACGATGTAGGACAGCGCATACCAGCGGACGACGATGGGGCCGATGGCAAAAGCCACCGGATCGACGACCGGAAAGGCGATGGCCGGCAGGGTGGCAAGCATCGTCACGAATCGCCGGATTCGGACTCGGTCTGGCGCGGCCGCAAAGTGGGGAAGGCGATCACTTCGCGGATGGTCTGCGAGTTGGTCAGCAGCATCACCAGACGGTCGATGCCGATGCCCAGGCCGCCCATCGGCATCATGCCGGCGGCCTGCGCCTTCAGGAAATCCTCATCGATGCGATGGGCTTCCTCATCGCCGCCCTCGCGCTGGGCCTGCTGCTCCTCGAAACGGGCGCGCTGTTCCTGCGGATCGGCCAGCTCGGAGAAGGCGTTGGCGATCTCCCAGGTATTGCAGAAGGTCTCGAAACGCTCGGCGATGTCCGGTCGCTCGGGATTGGCCTTGGCGAGCGGCGAGATCGCCTTCGGCAGGGCCACCACGTGGGTCGGCTGGATCAGGTTCGGCTCGACGAAATGCTCGAAGCAGGCTTCCACCACCTTGCCCCAGCTGGCCTGATCGGCAATCTCGACGCCGGCATTGCGCGCGGCGTTGCGGGCGGCGGCATCATCCATGCCGTTCAGATCGATCTTGCCGTATTCCCTGATCAGGTCGAGCATGGAGCCGCGGCGGAAGGGCGGCGTGAAGTCGATCTCGGTCTCGCCGAATTTTACCTTTGTGCTGCCGGTGGCGGTGATCGCCGCATGGGCGATCACCCGCTCCGTGATCGCCATCATGTCCTCGTAATCGGCATAGGCCTGATACAGTTCCATGGTGGTGAATTCGGGATTGTGCCGCGGCGAGATGCCTTCGTTGCGGAAGCAGCGGTTGATCTCGAATACCTTCTCGCTCAGCCCGCCGATCACAAGCCGTTTCAGATGCAGCTCCGGCGCGATGCGCAGGTAGAGCGGGATATCCAGCGCGTTGTGATGGGTCACGAACGGCCTGGCGATCGCTCCGCCCGGGATGCTGTGCAGCATCGGCGTTTCGACTTCGAGAAAGCCTTCATCGCTCAGGAAGGCGCGCATGGCCTGGATGACGCGGAAGCGTGTGCGCAGGGTCTGGCGGCTTTCCTCGTTGCCGATGAGATCGTACTCGCGATGCCGGTAGCGCTGCTCGACATTCTTCAGGCCGTGCCACTTCTCCGGCGGCGGCTCCAGCGCCTTGGCCAGTACGACGATCTCCCGGCTGTCGACCGTGATCTCGCCGCGTTTGGTGCGCCGCACCGTGCCGCGCACGCCGATGATGTCGCCGAGATCCAGTGCCTTCATGATCGGAGCAAGCCGGCCCTGGATGTCTTCCTTGGCGGTGTATATCTGCAGCTTCACCGTGTCGTCGACGAGGTCGATGAACATGCCGCTGTTGCGGATGGCCATGACGCGGCCGGCCACGGCGACTTCCTCGGCGGTGCGTTCGTCCGGCTGCAGATGCCCGAAAGTCTCATGCACCGCGGCATTCTTGTGCGACTTCGGAAATTTCCGTGCCGTATACGGATCGAGTCCCAGCTGGCGCAGTTGCTGCAGCTTGGCTTCGCGATTGGCGCGTTCGCCGGAGGGCGCCTCGGCCGCCGTGCTTTGGTCAGGATGAGTGGTCACGGGTAATTCTGCATTAAATCCGGAGGTTGGGCGGCGAACCTAGCACTGGCCCCCCGGCTTTCCAACCGCTGCCCTGGTTCGGGCTTGTGGATAAACTTGCCCCGATCCTTGCGCCGGCGGCGCAGGATGGTCATATCGCTCAGATCAGACCGGAGCCGTGCCATGCAGACCGACAACCGCCTTCTTGACGATCTCAGCCGCATCGCGGCGGGTGCATTGGGAACCCTGCAGGGGGTGAAGGGCGAGGTCGAACAGGCTTTCCGCCAGCGTCTCGAGCGCGCCCTGGCCGACATGGACCTGGTCAGTCGTGAGGAATTCGAGACCGTGCGGGCCATGGCGCAGGCCGCCCGCGAGGAGAATATCCGGCTCTCGGAGCGGCTCGCCGCGCTCGAATCCAAGCTGAATCGCGGATTCGCCGACGAAGCCTGATCGGCTGCTAAGCCAAGGCGATTCCAAAGTAATTCACAGGTTTTTCGAAAATCGGGCCTTGCGCCGCGGCATGCTGCCGCATAGTCTACATGTATGGTGCGTTATGTTCGTCGACACCAAGATATATGGTCAACCGGCAGAGTGAGTGCTTGCTGGATTGATCCGGTGTCCGCCCTGTCCCAGGGCTTTTCGATCATCCCGACAATCCGTTTTGGGTCGACCGCCACAGACCGGCCAGCCGCACAGGGGGAGTGCTAGCGCATGCGGACTCTTATCGAATCCGAGACCACCAGCCGGCTCAATCCGCTCGACCTCGTCGAGCAGATCGTGGGCGAGCATGAATGGCCGTTCGACCGTCAGGGGCAGGACGAACTGACGGTCGGCGTGTCGGGGCGCTACTGCGAACACCAGATGTGGTTTTCCTGGCGCGAGGAACTCGGCGCCCTGAGTTTCACCTGCGCTTTCGATATGAAGGTGCCGGCCAACCGGCGGCGCGACCTGCATTCGCTGCTCGCCTACGTGAACGAGAAGGCCCTGATCGGCCATTTCGACCACTGGGTGGAGGAGGGCATGCTGGTCTTCCGCCAGGCGCTGCTGCTGCGCGGCGGCCTGGGCGCCACGACCGAGCAGATCGAGGACCTGATGGAAATCGGCCTGTCGGAATGCGAGCGCTTCTACCCGGCCTTCCAGTTCCTGATCTGGGGCGGACGCACGCCGGAAGACGCGGTGGCCGCTGCCATGTTCGAGTGCGTCGGCGAAGCCTGAAGACCCGCTCCGGCCCTTAACCAAACCCCGGCATCCGGTTACCCTTGCCGTAGTCAGCGAGGAGAACGGGATGAGCCGGGGTATTCTGTTGATCGGTTGCGGCAAGATGGGCGGGGCGCTGCTGACGGGCTGGATCCGTCAGGGCATTGCGGCCGCCGATATCGTGGTGGTGGAGCCGAATCCGCTTCCCGATCTGCCGGCCGGCATCCGGCACTGCCAGTCCGCGGAAGCGCTGCCGGCCGATTTCCGTCCCGCCCTGGCCATGCTGGCCGTGAAACCGCAGGCCATGGCCGCGGTCGCGCCCGCCTATGCGGCGCTCGCCGCATCGGGGACCTGCTTCCTGTCCATCGCCGCAGGCACCACGATCGCGACGCTGACCCGCCTGCTTGGCGGCAGGGCCGCCGTGATCCGCGCCATGCCGAATACGCCGGCCGCCGTCGGCGCGGGCATCACGGTTGCCTGTGCGGGCGAGGGCGTGACGGCCGAGCAGCGGCAGCTCTGCGAGCAATTGCTCACTGCCGTGGGGGAAGTCGGCTGGGTGGATAAGGAACCCCTGATCGACGCCGTTACCGCGGTATCGGGCTCCGGCCCCGCCTATGTGTTCTGGCTTACCGAATGCATGGCTGCCGCCGGCGAGAAGGCCGGGCTGGATAAGGAACTGGCTGCCCGTCTCGCGCGCGCCACCGTGGTGGGATCGGGCGCCCTGATGCGGCAGAGCCCGGAGTCCCCGGAACAGCTGCGCCGCAACGTCACCAGCCCCAACGGCACGACCCAGGCCGCACTGGAGGTGCTGATGGCGCCGGACGGCCTTGCCCCCCTGATGGAGCGCGCCGTCGCGGCGGCGGCGCGGCGGGCCAGGGAACTGGCAGGCTGACCGGCCTTGTCCCTGCGGCCCGGCAGACCCACATTCTTTCCGGTCGGCAGCGGCATCAGGAGCGGATCATGGCCAAGGTGAAGCGACGGAGGACGCCCGGCAAGACCAGGGGCGCGGCAGCGCGGGCCGATGCGACGATGGCCTCGGACCCCGTCGACGCGATGATGCAGCTGGTGGAGTCCGATGGGTGGCGGGCCGTTACCTTCGGACGGATCGCGACAGCCTCCGGCATGTCGCTGAGCGACCTTTACAGCCAGTACAGATCCAGGAGCGACCTGCTGGTGGCCTATGCCGCCCGGGTCGACGCCGCCATGCTGGCCGCTCTCGGTCCGACGCCGCTGGCCGCCGACGGCGACGTGGCGAAAGACCGCCTGTTCGAGGCCATCATGGCGCGGCTCGATGCGATGGCGCCGCACAAGGCCGCCATTCGCGTCCTCATGCGTGAACTCCCGCGCGACCCTGCCGCGCTGGCCTGCTTCCTCTATGGCGGGCTCCGCCGCAGCCTCGATTGGGTCCTGGCCGCCGCGGATCTGGACGGCGCCGGCCTTGCCGGCGGGTTGCGCCGGAATCTGCTGGGCGCCGTTTACCTTGATACGCTGCGCGTCTGGCTGCGGGACGACAGCGAGGATCTTTCGGAAACAATGTCCCATCTCGACAGGCGGCTGTCACGGGCGATGCGCTGGCTCACCGCAGACAGAAGCTTCCTGCGGCGGCGCGGTCACGCTGCCGATGCGTCTGCATCCTGATCCCACTGCTGGAGGACGACATGAGCGAAAAAAGCGACACGAGCGGGAATCCCTTTGCCGCGTTCGATCTCTCGAAGATGTTCGGTGATTTCCGCGTTCCGGGTTTCGATCCCGCGGCACTCGCCTCCGCGCAGCAGAAGAATATCGACGCGGTAGCCGCTGCCAATCGTCGTGCGCTGGAAGGCTATCAGGCGCTTATGAAGCGGCAGGCCGAGATCATCCAGCAGACGATGCAGGAAGTCGCCGAGATGATGCGGCAGTCGATGGCAGCGGGGAAGCCGGATGAAGTTGCAAGCCGGCAGGCGGAGCTGGCTCGCCAGGCCATCGAACGCACCCTGGCCAATATGCGCGAACTTGCCGAAATGGCCTCCCAGGCGAACAGCGAAGCGTTCGAGGAGATCAACAGGCGCATGAGCGAGAATCTCGAGGAGCTGCGCAGGAGCTTCAACACCGTAACGAAGTAGGCGCAGCGCGGCACCGCCGGATTTGCCATCCGGGGGCGGACGGGTATAGTTCCCGCCCGTCTGTGTTGGGGGGAAGATGAATCAGATCACGATCGATGATTTTCATCGCGTCGATATCCGGGTCGGCACCGTGGTCAGGGCGGAGCCCTTCGTCGGTGCCCGCAAGCCGGCGATCAAACTCTGGGTGGATTTCGGCGGCGAACTCGGTATCCGGAAATCCTCCGCCCAGATCACCCGCCACTACCAGCCCGAAGGGCTGATCGGCCGACAGGTGATTGCGGTGGTGAATTTTCCGCCGCGCCAGATCGGTTCCTTCATGTCCGAAATTCTGGTCCTCGGTCTGCCCGATTCGGACGGAGAAGTTGTGCTGCTCGGGCCCGATCAGGCGGTCCCGAATGGCGGCCGGATGTATTGACCCCGCGCGTACCCCGTCGGACAATCTGCGCGGATATGCCATGATCAGCAGAACCGTCCCCGCCTTCATCCTCGCCCTTGCCGCAAGCGCCCCGGCGTTTGCGCAGGATCACGACTGCGTCGTGCGCCAGTTCAGCATGGTCGGCAACGTCATCAACCTGGAGCCGCAGGGTCTCGTCGAAGGCGCCTATCCGCCTGGCACCGAACGCGCCTATGCCTTTGCGCGGCTCGACTGCACGCAGGTCAGGGAAGGCGGCGAGACCTTCTGGTTCCACTGGATCCATAATGATCGTGAAGTCGCCAAGTCGAAGGCGCGGGTCGATGTCAGCCGCAACTGGCGCATCTGGTCGCAGTCGCGGATTTTCCCCGGCGACTGGGTGGTGCAGCTGAAGGACAGCACCGGCCGGCTGCAGGCGGAACAGCGCTTTACCGCAACGGCCAGGCCGGCCGACTAGACGGACCGGGCCGTTACACCGGCAGGCGGATGGTCACCAGCAATCCGCCCAGATCCGACTGCCCCAGCGAGATCTCGCCGCCATGGGCCAGCACTGCATCGCGGGCGATGGTCAGGCCCAGGCCGACATTGCCGCTGCCGTGGCGGGACTGGTCGGTGCGGTAGAAGGGGCGGAACACCTTGTGGTGCTCCTTTTCCGGAAGGCCGGGTCCGTCATCCTCGATCCTGATTTCGATCCGGCCGGAGCGGCGGCCGACGGAGAGGCGCACCTCCTGCCCGAAGCGCAGCGCGTTCTCGATCAGGTTGGCCAGGGCGCGCTTGAAGCTCAGGCGTCGCAGCGGCAGCGTGACCGGCTCGGCCACCGTGATCTGCAGTTCCCGGCCGCGCCGGCGGACGTCGTCGGCCAGCTCCTGGATCAGCCCGGTCAGGTCGGTCG
Source organism: Ferrovibrio sp. (assembly GCF_035304305.1). Taxonomy (GTDB): domain Bacteria; phylum Pseudomonadota; class Alphaproteobacteria; order Ferrovibrionales; family Ferrovibrionaceae; genus Ferrovibrio. The sequence continues at coordinate 18,669 of NZ_DATGQG010000015.1, read as the reverse complement.
GCTCGGCGGGCTGTTCCGATTGTCCGCGCGCGAAGGCCAGATAGGCCTCGACCATCTTCTCCATCTCTTCGACGTCGCCCCTGAGTTCCTCGGTTTCCTGTGCGGGCGGCATCATCGAGAGCTGCAGCTTCATGCGGGTCAGCGGGGTGCGCAGATCGTGGCTCACGCCTGCCAGCATGTCGGTCCGTTCGCGGATATGCCGGCGGATGCGGTCGCGCATGGCCATGAAGGCGCGGGCGGCGGCGCGGACTTCCTCGGCGCCGGTGGGGCGGAAATTGCTGATGTCGCGCCCCTTGCCGAATGCATCCGCTGCCTCGGCCAGACGGCGGATCGGCTTGATCTGGTTGCGCAGGAAAAGCACCGCAATGCCCAGCAGCACGACCGAGGCCGCCGCCATCCAGATGATGAAGGCATAGGTGCTGGTGGAAAAGACGCGGTTCTCCGGCGCCACCACCGTCATCAGGGCATCGGGCATCTGTACGTAGATGACGATGCGACCGCCGCCCCGTTGCGTATCGATCATGTAAGGCAGCGACAGCCGCTCTCCCAGCGCCTGGATCAGCATACGATCAAGAATCGAATAGCGCCGCGGTGGCGGCACGTCCGACGGAAAGTCCGCACCCGGCGTAAAGGTGATGTCGATTTCCAGCGCGCGCTGCATGCGGACCAGCAGGTCGCCGAGCACGGTCGGGTCCGGATTCTGGCTGCGGGTGTCGATGACGACGGCAATCTCGCCGGCGAGGCCAAGCGCGAGGCGCCGCGTCACCGTGTCCCAGTGGCGTTCGTAGAAGATGTAGGTCAGCAGCGCCTGCAGCACGACCACCGGGGCGACCAGCAGCAGCAGCCAGCGGCCGAACAGACTGCGCGGCAGCAGCCGTTTGCTCAGCATGAGCACCTAGTCGGTCCAGAGGACATAGCCTTCGCCCCAGACGGTCTGCAGGTAGCGGGGATTGCGCGGATCGGGTTCGATCTTGCGGCGCAGGCGGGTGATCTGCACGTCCACCGCGCGGCTTTCGCCGTTCGTGCCGGGTTCGGCAAGGGCGGCACGCGAGACGGTGGTGCCCGGGGCTTTCGCCAGGATGCGCAGCAGCTGCGCCTCGCCGGTCGTCAGCGGCACGATCTCCTCGCCGCGCCGGAGGTCGCCGCGGACGGGATCGAAGACCAGATCGCCGAAGGTGACGGGTTTGGCCGCGGCGGCGGGGGCGGGGCGCACCGCGCGCTTGAGGATCGCGTTGATCCGCAACGTCAGTTCGCGCGGCTCGAAGGGCTTGGGCAGGTAATCATCAGCGCCGGTTTCCAGGCCCTTGATGCGGTCTTCCGCTTCACCGCGCGCCGTCAGCAGGATCACCGGTACGTGATCCTGCCGCCTGCGCAGATCGGCGACGAAATCGAAGCCACTCTGTCCTGGCATCATGACATCGACGATCAGCAGGTCGAAGCTGACCGACGCCATCTTCGCGGCGGCATCGGCCGCGTTTTCGGCACTGGTGACGCGAAAGCCCTGTGCGGCGAGGAAGCGCGACAGCAGGGTGCGGATGCGCTCGTCGTCGTCGACGACAAGGAGATGCGGCTCGTCCGTGTCGACCATGTTCAGCGCCGCTGGATGGACCGCAGAATGGCTGCACGATCCTGTTCGTCGATCAGCCCGGCCAGCACCTTGCGATAGCCGGCAACGGCCTCGGCGCCGGCTTCGCGATAGGCCTCCGCCACCTTGGCCTGCTGGACCGTGGCAATCTGACGTTCCAGGTTCTTGCCCTGCTCGGTGAGGAAGAGCTGCCGCTGCCGGCGATCGCGGGTGCCCTGCTGCTGGCGCACGAAGCCGCCTTCGATCAGCGCCGACAGCACCCGCGAGAGGCTCTGCTTGGTGATGCGCAGGATGGCCAGCAGCTCCGCCACGGTGATGCCGGGGTGGCCGCCGATGAAATGCAGCGCGCGGTGATGGGCGCGGCCGAAATTGTACCGGGCCAGGATCTCGTCCGGCCCCCGGGTGAAGTCCCGGTAGGCGTAGAATAGCAGCTCGATACCCTGGCGAAGCTCGTCCTCGCGCAGAAACAACGGATTGGCCAGAGATTTCAGGTCGCTCATGATGTCCTATATGACGCGAAGGGATAGCCGCCTTCAAGGCAGCGTCGGCCGGGCCGGGAGAGCATGTTGCTGCGTAATATACGTCAGCAATGTTGACATAGTTTGCTTATTTTGTTACTTCTAAGCCTAGTGACGGGTAACAATAATACCTGAAAAAGTCCGTTTCTCCAAAGGAGACCCGAGATGTCCCTAATCCCTTATGACGACCGCGACGGCCTGATCTGGCTCGACGGCAAGCTGATCCCCTTTCGGGATGCCAAGCTGCATGTGCTGACCCATGGCCTGCATTACGCCTCCGCCGTCTTCGAGGGCGAACGCGCCTATGGCGGCGAGGTGTTTCACCTGACCGAACACAGCCAGCGGCTGGTCGATTCGGCGAAGCTGATGGATTTCACCATCCCGTATTCCGTCGAGGAAATCGATCGCGCCACCCGCGAGACGGTGGCCGCCAACAAGATGCCCGACTGCTATGTCCGGCCGATCGCCTGGCGCGGTTCCGAGACGATGGGTGTCTCGGCCCAGCAGAACAAGATCCATCTCGCGATCGCTGTCTGGGAATGGCCGAGCTACTTCTCGCCGGAAGCCAAGATGAAGGGATTGCGGCTGCAGATCAGCGACTGGCGCCGCCCCGCACCGAATACCGCGCCGACCAAGGCCAAGGCTGCCGGCCTCTACATGATCTGCACGCTGTCGAAGCACAAGGCCGAGCGCGAGGGTTACCAGGATGCGCTGATGCTCGACTGGCGCGGCCAGGTGGCGGAAGCGACCGGCGCCAATATCTTCTTCTCGAAGGACGGCAAGCTGCATACGCCGACGCCGGACTGCTTCCTCGACGGCATCACCCGTCGCGCGGTGATCGCCATGGCGAAGGCGCGCGGCATCGAGGTGATCGAGCGCGCGATCATGCCCGAGGAGCTGACCGGCTTCGAGGAATGCTTCCTGACCGGCACGGCGGCGGAAGTGACGCCGGTTTCCGAGATCGGGCCGTATCGCTTCACGCCGGGCCGCATCTGCCAGCAGCTGCTGGCCGACTTCGACCACGCCACGCGGCGCAAGGCGGCGGCGTAATCCGCGGCTTCACTGAGTGTCGCTCTGCAGGATTGCGGCCGCTCCCACAGGGGCGGCCGCTTCTGTAAGAGGGCAGTAGAAGTGATAGTGAAACTGGCTGATTCTTTCCTCGCGGTGGATGCGCTCGCCGACCAGACCGCCCAGCAGCATGTCGACACGCGCTCCGTCGCCCGATAAAGGCACGAGGAGGGTTTCAAAGCCCAGGCCGCGGTTGGAGGGCGCCACCATATACTCTCCGGAAGCATAGGCCGGCATGCGGCTCTGGACGGGTATCGAGAAGAAGCGTTCCACCTCTTCGACATTGGCGCCGAGCAGCGACTGATCGACGGCGCGGCTGGTCGCTTCCTGCCCCAGCGCACTCACGATCCCGGTGCCGACCAGCCTGAACTGGAAACGCGGTGAGGATTCCTGGACGGTGATCAGCGCCACGAAGGGCAGGAAGGGCAGCATTTCTTCCGGCTGCAGATCGGCCCGCGCCGGCAGTCGCCCGAGATGCTGCCGTTTGGCGCTCCAGTAGCCCAGCAGATTACTGAGCGACTTGCTGCGGATCTGAGCGGCCGTGAAGCCGCGCTCCCGAGCCGAGGCGGCGGGCGGAGCGGGCGGCGATGAGGATGACCCTGCCATACGGCGTGCGACTTTCGGATTCTGCCGGGTCGGACGCCATCCCCCAGACCAGACGCATAGGCGGCCGATGCGCTAGGGATGCCACAGCCGCCGGGCGCAGTAAACCGGGACAACAAGTGCAGGCTGCTGTTTCAGCGGTGCCAGCGTGCGGCCGCGGCGTCGTCACTGGACTTGGCTTCCACCCAGCGATGCCCCTGTTCCCGTTCTTCCAGTTTCCAGAATGGGGCGCGGGTCTTGAGCCAGTCGACAAGGAAAGCGCAGGCCTCGAAGGCTGCCTGGCGATGGGCGGAGGCGACGATGACCAGCACGATCCGGTCACCCGGCTCGAGCGGCCCGTACCGGTGAATGACAAGACAGCCGTCCAGCGGCCAGCGTTGCTCTGCCTGCTGCACAATTGCGGCGAGCTGCTTCTCGGTCATGCCCGGATAATGCTCCAGGGTCATTTTGCGGATCTGCCCGTCTTCGGCGAAGTCACGGACGAGGCCGGTAAAGGTGACGACGGCCCCGATCTTCCGGTTGCCGCGGGTGAGCCCCTCGAGCTCGGCGGCAGTATCGAAATCCTCGCGCTGCACCCGTACCGTCATGTCAGCCTCCCGTGACAGGAGGAAAGAGCGCGACTTCGTCGTTTGCGGAAACAGGATCGTCCGGCCGGGCGTAGTCCTGGTTCACGGCGACCCGGACCATGGAAAGATCGGCCAGGGCCGTTGCATAGGTGTCGCCGCGGCTGCGCAGCCAGTCGAGCAGGCCGGCGACGTTGCGAATGTCGGCCGGCAGGTCGACCGTTTCCTCCGCGATGCCGACCCGTTCCCGCAGCCAGGCGAAATACAGGATACGCATCTAGTCGTTGCCTCCGCGTCCCGGCTCGGGCTGCGCGGCCATGTGGCGCAGGCCGGTCTGCAGATAATCCCAGCCGGTATAAATGGTCAGTACGGCCGCGACCCACAGGCCGATCTCGCCGATCAGCCGGATCGGGATGGCATCCGGCCCGTGATCGCCGACGATCAGTATGCCGAGCGCAATGAGCTGCACGGTCGTTTTCCATTTCGCCAGCCGCGAGACCGGCACCTTCACCCGCAGCTCCGCCAGAAACTCGCGCAGGCCCGTCACGGTCACTTCGCGGCACATGATGACCACTGCGGCAAGACAGGTAATGCGGTCGATGCGCTCGAAGGCGATCAGCATCAGGATCACAGCCGCCACCAGCAGCTTGTCCGCGACCGGATCGAGGAAACGGCCGAGATCCGACATCTGGCCCCAGCGGCGGGCAAGATACCCGTCGAACCAGTCGGTGATTCCGGCAGCGGCGAACAGGACCAGCGGCACCCAGGCGCTCCAGGCGCCAGGCAGATAGAACGCCGCGCAGATGGCCGGAATCGCCAGAATCCGGGAAACAGTCAGAATGTTGGGCAGGCTGTTCAGCATGGCCCGGCAACTATCGCATTTTGGCCCTAGGCAGGCCAGAGCCGCTCGGCTTCAGCCGCCGTGGAAAAAGTCATAGACCCGCTTGGCGACCGCCTTGCTGACGCCGGGCGCGGCTTCCAGATCGGCCAGACCGGCACGCGAAACCGCCTTGGCGGAGCCGAAATGCAGCAGCAGGGCCTTTTTCCGCACCGCGCCGATTCCGGGTATTTCATCCAGCGGTGACCTTACCTGGTCCTTTGCGCGTTTGGCGCGGTGGGTGCCGATGGCGAAGCGGTGTGCCTCGTCGCGCAAACGCTGCAGGAAGAACAGCACCGGATGGCGCGGTTCCAGCATGAAGGGTTCGCGTCCGGGCAGGAAGAACTGCTCGCGGCCGGCATTGCGGTCGGGGCCCTTTGCAATGCCGACAACGGGAACATCGTCGATGCCGAGTTCGGCCAGTACCTGCAGCGTCGCGCTGAGCTGGCCCTTGCCGCCGTCGATGAGCAGCAGGTCAGGCCATTCGCCCTGCTCGCCCTCGGGATCTTCCTTCAGCAGGCGCTGGAAGCGGCGGCTCAGCACTTCCTTCATCATGGCGTAATCGTCGCCGGGCTCGATGTCTTCGCCGCGGATGTTGAACTTGCGATAGGCGTTCTTGCGCAGGCCCTCGGGGCCCGCCACGATCATGGCTCCGACGGCATGACGGCCCATGATGTGGCTGTTGTCGTAAACCTCGATCCGCTGCGGCGGCGCCTCCAGGCCGAACAGCTCGGCCACGCCGGCCAGCAGCATCTGCTGCGAGGAGGTTTCCGCCAGGCGGCGGCGCAGCGCATCCCGCGCATTGTCGGCGGCAAGCTGCACCAGGTCGCGCTTGGTGCCGCGCTGCGGACAGTGGAGCTCGACCCTGCGTCCGGCATGGCGGCTGAGCGCCTCCTCGATCAGCGCGGCATTGCTAACCTTGTGGTTGATCAGGATCAGGCGCGGCGGCTCGCGCTGGGCATAGAACTGGCCGATGAAAGCGTCGAGAACCTCTTCAATCGCGACGTCGCGGGTATGGGCGGGGAAATAGCTGCGATTGCCGAAATTCTGGCCGGCGCGGAAGAAGAAGATCTGGATGCAGACCAGACCGCCTTCCGCATGCACGGCGATGACGTCGGCATCCTCGATCTCCGCAAGGTTGATGTCCTGCTTCTGGGTGATATGCGCCAGCGCCCGGATGCGGTCGCGCAGCGCGGCGGCGGTCTCGAAGTCGAGCGCTTCGGAGGCAGCCTGCATCCGCTCGCGCCAGGCGTCGAGAACGTGACGGTTGCGGCCGCTGAGGAAGTCGCGCGCCTCGTCCACCAGCGCCAGATAGTCGGCCTGCGAGATGCGCTGAACGCAGGGCGCCGAGCAGCGCTTGATCTGGTACTGCAGGCAGGGGCGGGTGCGGCTGGCAAACTCGCTGTCGCTGCAGCTGCGCAGCGGAAAGGCCCGCGACAGTGCGTTCAGCGTGACATGGACGGCACCCGTCGAGGCGAAGGGGCCGAAATACTCGCCCGGTATATCCCGCGCGCCGCGATGCTTGGTGATGCTGGGATAGGGATGATCGCGGGCCACCAGAATGTAGGGGAAGGATTTGTCGTCCTTCAGCAGCACGTTGAACGGCGGCTGCAGCTTCTTGATCATATTCGCTTCAAGCAGCAGCGCCTCGGCCTCGGTATGGGTCGTGGTGACCTCGACCGCGGCAACCTGCCGGACCATGCGCAGGATACGGATGGTCAGTCCGTTGGGCTTGGTGTAGGAGGCGACCCGCTTGCGCAGGCTGCGCGCCTTGCCGACGTAGAGAACCTCGCCCCTGGCATCGAGCATCCGGTAGATGCCCGGGCCGAGCGGCAGCGTCGGCAGATGCCGGGCGATGGCCGCGGCGCCGATTTCGCCCGGCGCGTCCGCCGCCTCGGGGGCGGTCGGGATAACCATGCTGTCCGGCTCAGTCATACGCAGACTCTACTGGCAAAAGGCCAATGATTACATGTCGTTGACAAAAAGGTCCCAAGCCTGTGGATAACTTTGTGGGGAAACTTTCCCCGAATCGACCCTGCCGGGGTGTCACACCGGCAAAACGCAAAGGTACAGCACCTACTGGCCTTTATAAGTATTTGTTGGGTAAGTAATAATTCAAGTTATCCACATTGATGAGGCAGAGCGGCAACCTCCGGGTGATCCGTGTCCGTCTTCTGCAGCCTTGTGCACAACTCTTCGCCCCGGATTCGACACTTATCGTAAAGTCAAGTCTTATCCATGGCCCAATACAACCAGATCATGTGCGGCGGCGTTCGATTTCCACACCCACGCCGGCGGCTTCCACAATGGCGTCGGGCTTTTCCACACTGACCCGAACCCGCTGCACCCGGGGGTCCGCCAGGCACATTTCCGCCAGCCGTTCCGCCAGGGTCTCCACCAGATCGACATGGCCCTGAGCAAGCAGCTCCCGGGTGCGGTTGACCAGTTGCTCGTAGCAGACCACCTCGGCGTAGGTTTTCGGCGGTTGCCCGGGCGTTTCCGGAACCCAGAGATCCATGCTGATCCGCACCGTCTGGGGCCTTTCCCTCTCATGGGGATAGATGCCGATCAGCGCCTGCAGCTCGAGGCCGCGTACGAAGACGCGTCGCAGCGGCGGGTTCGGCGGGCTGAGGGCCGGAACCGGGATTTCCGCCCAGGCAGCGCGGGCGCGTTCGTGGATCGTCATGCTATTCCTCGAGGCCTGCCGGGCCGGAGGACAGCGGGCCCCCCTGCTGATGCGAGGGCAGATGCTGGCCGCCGTCCAAGGCGATCATCTGGCCCGTCACGGCCGGAGCGTCAAGCAGGAAACCCACGGCTGCGGCAATCTCTTCCGGATGGGCGCCGCGTTTGAGCGGGGTGCTGTTCCACTGCCGCGCGAACTGCTCCGGCGTCTGCCGCGGGCTCGGCAGGACCGGACCGGGGCCGATGCCGTTGACCCGGATGCGCGGCGCGAACGCCATGGCGAGGGTCTGCGTGAGCGTCCACAGGCCAGCCTTGGCAACCGTGTAGGAGGCGAAATGCGGCGTCAGCCGCCAGACCCGCATATCGATGATGTTGATGATATTGCCCGGCGCGTCGGACGGCAGCTGGGCGGCAAAGGCCTGTGAGAGGAAGAACGGCGCCTTCAGGTTTACCGCGAGCTGGCGATCCCAGAGCGGGCCGGTGGCAGTCTCCACGTGGTCGTAGTCGAAACTGGAGGCGTTGTTGACCAGCACCGATACCGGCCCCAGGACGGCAGCGGCCCTGTCGACCAGTCCCTGCACGGAGTCATGATCCGAGAGATCGGCCTGAACGACAGCGGCCTTGCCGCCGGCAGCGATGATCTCCTGTGCCACGGCATCGGCATCGGTGCGCGAGCGGTTGCAATGGACGGCGATGCTGTAGCCGCGGCGGCCCAGATACAGTGCGATGGCACGGCCGATGCGGATTCCGGCGCCGGTCACCAGCGCGGTGGGCGCATTCTCCGGAACCGGCATCAGCGCTTGCGTCCGCGATAGGCGCGGCGGGAACCGGCGCGGCCCGCCGTCGAGCGGCCGACAGGGCGTGGCGCCGCCGAGGGTTCTTCGGCCAGGCCCATGGGCTTCAGAGCGATCGGGCCGCTCGGCACCTCGAGTTCATGCAGCTCCAGCCGTTTGATCTCGTCGCGCAGGCGGGCAGCTTCCTCGAATTCGAGATTGCCCGCGGCCTCGCGCATGCGCTTCTCGAGGTCGGCGATATAGGCCTTCAGGTTATGGCCGACCAGGTGGCCATCCTTCGCATTGCCGGCTTCGACGGTGTAGTGATCCTGCTCGTACACCGACTGCAGGATGTCGCCGATCTGCTTCTTCACGCTTTCCGGCGTGATGCCATGCTGTTCGTTATAGGCCTGCTGCTTGGCGCGGCGGCGCGCGGTTTCGTCCAGCGCCCGCTGCAGGCTGTTGGTCATTTTGTCGGCATAGAGAATGACCCGGCCATCCACGTTGCGGGCGGCACGGCCGATAGTCTGGATCAGCGAGGTTTCCGACCGCAGGAAGCCCTCCTTGTCGGCATCCAGGATGGCGACAAGGCCGCATTCGGGAATGTCGAGGCCCTCGCGCAGCAGGTTGATGCCGATCAGGATGTCGAACACGCCGAGCCGCAGGTCGCGGATGATCTCGATGCGCTCCAGCGTATCGATGTCGGAATGCAGGTAGCGTACCTTCAGGCCGACCTCGGTCATGTATTCGGTCAGGTCTTCGGCCATGCGCTTGGTCAGCGTGGTGACCAGAACGCGGTACCCCTTCTGGATCACGGTGCGGCATTCGGCCAGCAGGTCGTCCACCTGGTGTTCGACCGGGCGGATCTCGGTGACCGGATCGATCAGGCCGGTCGGGCGGATCACCTGCTCGACGAAGACGCCGCCGGTGCGTTCCAGCTCCCATTTGCCCGGCGTCGCGGACACGAAGATGGTCTGCGGCCGCAGGCGGTCCCATTCGCGGAAGCGCAGCGGCCGGTTGTCGATGCAGGAGGGCAGGCGGAAGCCGTATTCGGCCAGCGTCGCCTTGCGCCGGAAGTCACCGCGGAACATGCCGCCGATCTGCGGCACGGTGACGTGGCTTTCGTCGACGAAGAGCAGCGCGTCGTCGGGCAGGTATTCGAACAGGGTCGGCGGCGGCTCGCCCGGATTGCGGCCGGTGAGATAGCGGGAATAGTTCTCGATGCCGGCGCAGGAACCGGTTGCCGCCATCATCTCGAGGTCGAAGCTGGTGCGCTGCTCCAGCCGCTGGGCTTCCAGCAGGCGCCCCATCTTCGTCAGCTGGTCGAGCCGGATGCGGAGATCGACCTTGATCTGCTCCATCGCCTGCTGCAGCGTCGGCTTCGGCGTCACATAGTGACTGTTGGCGTAGAGCTTGACCGACTTCATCTCGCCGGTCTTGTGGCCGGTCAGCGGGTCGAATTCCACAATGCTTTCCAGTTCGTCGCCGAACAGCGACAGCCGCCACGCGCGGTCTTCCATATGGGACGGGAAGATCTCGATGCCGTCGCCGCGCACCCGGAAGGCGCCGCGGGCGAAAGCGGCGTCGTTGCGCCGGTAGTGCAATTCGACCAGCCGCCGCAGCAGGGTGTCGCGATCGACGGTCTTGCCCACCTCCAGCGGCAGCGTCATCTCGGTGTAGGTTTCCACCGAGCCGATACCGTAGATGCAGGAGACCGAGGCGACGATGATGACGTCATCGCGCTCGAGCAGGGCGCGCGTCGCCGAATGGCGCATGCGGTCGATCTGCTCGTTCACCGAGGAGTCCTTTTCGATGTAGGTGTCGCTGCGCGGGACGTAGGCCTCGGGCTGGTAGTAGTCGTAGTAGGAGACGAAATACTCCACGGCGTTGTTCGGGAAGAAGGCCTTCATCTCGCCGTAAAGCTGCGCCGCCAGCGTCTTGTTCGGCGCCAGGATCAGGGCGGGCTTGCCGGTGCGCGCGATCACCTGCGCCATGCTGAAGGTCTTGCCCGAGCCGGTGACGCCGAGCAGCACCTGGTCGCGGTCGGCCCGCTCCACGCCCGCGACCAGTTCCGCGATCGCGGTGGGCTGGTCTCCCCTGGGTTCGTAGGGGGCCTGCAGGTCATAGGCGATGCCGCCCTCGCTCTTCTCGGGGCGCGGCGGGCGGTGCGGGATGAAATCGGGGAAATTCGCATCGGCGAAGCGATCCGGATCCTCGATCTCGCGCTCCATGCTCTGGATGCCGGTCTGGCCTTGGAGGGTCTGGCTCATGGCTGCCAATATGGGGCGGTAAGCGGCCGGAACCAACCGGCGGCGGGCGTCTTTTCGCGGGGCTTCCGGGCGGCTTTCGGCTCCGGTATACAAAGCCGCGAGGAGATCTGTCCATGACGGTGATCGTGACCGGCGGTGCCGGCTTCATCGGGTCGGCGCTGGTACGGCGGCTGAATGCCCAGGGGCAGCGGGTCGTGACCGTGGACAAGCTGACCTATGCCGGTAATCCCGACAACCTTGCCGGTCTGCCCCACCCGGACCTGCACCATTTCGAGCAGGTCGACATCTGCGACCGGGCGGCGATCAGACGGATATATTCCACCTACCGGCCGGCGGCGGTGTACCACCTCGCGGCCGAGAGCCATGTCGACCGTTCGATCGACAGCCCGGCGCCCTTCATCGAAACCAACGTCAACGGCACCCTGGTGCTGCTGGAAGCGGCGCTGGACCACTGGCGCGGCCTGGACGGGACGGCGAAGACCCAGTTCCGGCATCTTCAGGTCTCGACCGACGAGGTCTATGGCGAGCTGGGTGCCACCGGCCGCTTCGACGAGAACAGCCCCTACCGGCCGAATTCACCCTATGCTGCCAGCAAGGCCGCCTCGGACCATCTCGCCCGGGCCTTCGGCCGCACCTACGGCCTGCCGATCCTGGTGACGAATTGCGGCAACAATTACGGGCCGCACCAGTTTCCCGAAAAGCTGATCCCGCTCACCGTGCTGAATGCGCTGGAGGGCAGGCGGCTGCCGGTCTACGGCCAGGGTCTGCAGGTGCGCGACTGGATCCATGTCGAGGACCATGCCGCCGCGCTGCAGCTTGTCATGGAGAAGGGCCGGGCCGGCGAGACCTACCTGATCGGTGCCCGGGGCGAGCAGCGCAACATCGATCTGGTCAACCGCCTCTGCGCCATTCTGGACACTCTGGTACCCCGGCAGGGAGGCGCGTCCTATGCCGAGCTGATCGAGTTCGTCACCGACCGGCCGGGCCATGATGCGCGCTACGCCATCGATCCGGCCAAGGCCGAGCGCGAACTGGGCTGGCAGCCGCGTTACGACCTTGATACGGGACTGAGGGCGACCGTGCAGTGGTATCTGGACAACAGCGTCTGGTGCCGCCGGGCGACCGCCGCCTACGACCGCAGCCGGATCGGGCTGGGGGCTGCCCGCTGAGCGTCAGCGTTCCTGCTTGCCCGGAAGGATAGAAAAGGGAAACGGCGTCGGGCCGCGATCAGGGTTGATCACCTGATATTTGCTCCCGTCAGTCTGGAAGGTCAGGCAGTACTCGTTCGACCGCCGTGTCCATTTGATGCAGAGACTGTCGCCGCCGGGGCGCCACTGGCCGGTATCGGCATAGTTGCCACATTTCGACGTCGCGCTGCCGTCCTTCGCGAAGTAGTCGTAGAAGGTGCAGTCGCCGCGGCGTCCCAGTCCCGTGATTGTGTTTCCGACGATCTTCTCGCCGATTTCGGCAGCCGTCATGACCTTGAAGTCATCGGCCCTTAAGGGGTGAGGCAGTCCGCCCAGCCCCATGACAAACAGCGAGATCAGGAGCAGCCTCCTCATTGTAACGATCCCCCCTTCAGCTTGTCTGACGATTCTGCCTCCGCTGCCACCAGGCCTGCAGCTCGCCGACGATACCCTTGCGGAAGGCCAGCACGACGATCACGAAGATCGCGCCCTGAATCACCAGCACCCACTCGCCGAACTGGGCGAGGTAGTTCTGCATGGTGATAATCACCGCGGCGCCGACGATCGGGCCGAAGACGGTGCCCATGCCGCCGACCAGGGTCATCAGCACGACCTCGCCCGACATCTGCCAGGCGACGTCGGTCAGTGAGGCGAGCTGGAAGACCAGGGCCTTGGTGGCACCGGCCATGCCCGCCAGGGCGGCCGAGAGGACGAAGGCCAGCAGCTTGTAGTGGTCAACGCGATAGCCGAGCGAAACGGCGCGCGGCTCGTTTTCGCGGATGGCCTTCAGCACCTGACCGAACGGCGAATGGATCGTGCGCCAGATCACCAGGAAGCCGAAGGCAAAGATGCCGAGCACCAGGTAGTAGAAGGCGTAGTCGTTCGACAGGTCGAACAGGCCCAGCACCGGCCGGCGCGGAATGGCCTGGATGCCGTCCTCGCCGCCGGTGAACGGTGCCTGCAGGCAGAAGAAGAACACCATCTGCGCCAGCGCGAGAGTGACCATCGCGAAATAGATGCCCTGGCGGCGGATTGCGAGGCTGCCGGTGACCAGGCCGAGCAGGGCGGCGCAGGCGGTGCCCGCCAGGATGCCGAGTTCCGGCGACCAGCCCCAGACCTTGACGACATGGCCGCTGATATAGGCAGCGCCGCCGAAGAACATCGCATGCCCGAAGGAGAGCAGGCCGACATAGCCGATCAGCAGGTTGAAGGCGAGCGCGAACAGCGCGAAGCACAGCACCTTCATCAGGAACACGGGATAGATCGCTGCCGGGATCACGATCGCAAAGGCGATCATGATGGCGAAGATCAGCAGGTCGCGATTCTTGGTCATGCCAGATTTCATCATGGTGCCAGCCTCACTTCGGCGTGCCGAACAGGCCGGCCGGTTTCACCATCAGGACGATCGCCATGATGATGAAAATGACCGTGTTGGAGGCTTCCGGGTAAAACACTTTGGTCAGGCCCTCGATCACGCCGAGGCCGAAGCCCGTCACGATCGCGCCGAGGATCGATCCCATGCCGCCGATCACCACCACCGCGAAGACGATGATGATCAGGTTGGATCCCATCAGCGGGCTGACGTTGTAGGCGGGCGCGGCCAGCACGCCGGCAAGGCCGGCAAGACCGACGCCGAAGCCGTAGGTCAGCGTGATCATGCGGGGCACGTTGATGCCGAAGGCCTGCACCAGATCGGGGCGCTCGACGGCTGCGCGCAGATAGGAGCCGAGCTTGGTCCGCTCGATCAGGAACCAGGTTCCGAGGCAGATCACCAGTGAGGCAACGACGATCCAGGCGCGGTACCAGGGCAAGAACATGAAGTCCAGCCGCGTGCCGCCCGGCAGCGGGTTGGCGTAGGGAAGTCCGCTGGAGCCGAACTGCTTGCGGAAAACGCCTTCGATGATCAGCGCCAGACCGAAGGTCAGCAGCAGCCCGTACAGATGATCAAGATGATAGAGCCGGCGCAGGAACAGCCGCTCCATGACGATGCCGGTTGCGCCGACGATGATCGGCGCCAGCACCAGAGCACCCCAGTAGGGTACGCCGGCCCATTCCAGCAGCATCCAGGCGGCGAAGGCCCCCATCATGTACTGGGCGCCATGGGTGAAATTGATGACGTTGAGCAGGCCGAAGATCACCGCCAGCCCCAGGCTGAGCATGGCATAGAACGCACCGTTGATCAGGCCCAGCAACAACTGGCCGAATAATGCCTGCGGCGGAATGCCGATCAACTCGAACAACATGCGGTGACCCCCAGAGAAATCGAAAGTGGTGCCGGCCGGCGATGCGGCCGGCACCGGTAGCGATCAGATCAGCTGGCCAGCGAGCAGCCGCCGTCCTTTTCCGGACGCCAGGCTTCGGCAGCCGGGATGGTCTTCTTCACGTGGAGATAGTCCCAGGGGTACTTCGACTCGCTGGGCTTCTTCACTTCGACCAGGTACATGTCGTGCAGCTTGCGGCCGTCCTTGCGGATCGTGCCCTTGCCGAACAGCTTATCCTCGGTCGGCAGTTCCTTCATCTTGGCGACAACCTTGGCGCCATCGGCGTCAGACTTCAGGGCTTCGACGGCCTTCAGGTAGTGGATGACCGACGAATAGACGCCCGCATGGACCATGGTCGGCATCTTGCCGCCGTTGGCCGCCGCGAACTCCTTGGCGAAGGCGCGGTTGGCGTCGTTCATGTCCCAGTACCAGGCCGTGGTGAAGTTCAGGCCTTGGGCAGTCTTGAGGCCCAGCGAGTGGACGTCAGAGATGAACATCAGCATGCCCGCCAGCTTCTGGCCACCTTCGACGATGCCGAATTCAGCCGCCTGCTTGATCGAGTTGATGGTGTCGCCGCCGGCGTTGGCCAGACCGATGATCTGCGCCTTCGAGGACTGCGCCTGCAGCAGGAAGGACGAGAAGTCGTTCGTCGACAGCGGGTGACGGACGGCGCCGAGCACCTTGCCGCCGCCGGCCTTCACGACATCGCCGGTATCCTTCTCCAGCGCATGGCCGAAGGCGTAGTCGGCGGTCAGGAAGAACCAGTCCTTGCCGCCGGTCTGCACGATCGCCTTGCCGGTGCCGTTGGCGAGCGCCCAGGTGTCGTAGGTCCAGTGCACAAAGTTCGGCGTGCAGGCCTTGCCGGTCAGATCCGAGCTGGCCGGGCCCGAGCCGAGGAACACCTTGTTCTTTTCCTTGGCGATCTGGTTGATGGCGAGCGCCACCGACGAGGTCGGCACGTCGACGATCACGTCGACGCCGTCGGTGTCATACCACTGGCGGGCGACGTTGGAGCCGACGTCGGGCTTGTTCTGGTGGTCGGCGAAAACGACTTCCACCTTCAACCCCTTGGCGGCGGCACCGTAATCCTCGACCGCCTTCTTGGCCGCCCAGGTGCTGCCCGGACCAGTCACATCGGCATAGAGGCCCGACTGGTCGTTCATGACACCGATTTTGATCGTGCCGTTGGTGTACTGGGCGTGAGCGCTGCCGGCGGCGAGCACCGCGGCAGCAGAAATTGCGAGTGACTTAAAACGCATCGTTCCCTCCTAGGTTTTAAACTTTTGCGTCACACCCCGAGATAGGCTTCAAGCTTTCCGATGTTGCTCTGCACCTGATCGTTCGGAATCATGTCGATGACCTTGCCATGCTCGACCACGTAATGGCGGTCGGCCACCGTGCTGGCAAAGCGGAAATTCTGCTCAACCAGAAGGATCGTGTAGCCCTTTTGCTTCAGCAGCCGGATCATGGCGCCGATCTGCTGGACGATGACGGGCGCGAGGCCTTCGGTCGGCTCGTCCAGCAGCAGGAAGGTCGCGCCGGTGCGCAGGATGCGGCCGATTGCCAGCATCTGCTGCTCGCCGCCGGACAGCTTCGTGCCCTGGCTTTTCAGGCGTTCCTTCAGGTTCGGGAAGATCTGGTAGATCTCGTCGAGGCTCATGCCGCCGGGTTTCACGGCGGGCGGCAGCGTGAGATTCTCGTAGACGTTCAGGCTGGCGAAAATGCCCCGTTCTTCCGGGCAGAAGGCCAGGCCCATGCGCGCGATCCTGTTCGAGGGCAGCTGGATGAGCTCCTGCCCCTCGTAGGTCACCGAACCCTTGCGGTTGGTGACCATCCCCATGATGGATTTCATGGTCGTGGTCTTGCCGGCGCCGTTGCGGCCCAGAAGGGTGACAACCTCGCCCTTGCGGACCTCGAAATTCATCCCATGCAGGATGTGGGATTCGCCATACCAGGAATGCAGGTCCTTGACGGCCAGTTCGACGCCGTCCGCGCCGTTGCCGTTAAGCATCGCCGGTCCCCATATACGCCTCGATCACTTCCGGATTCTTCGATACCGTCTCGTAATTGCCTTCGGCCAGAATCTCGCCGCGGCGCAGAACGGTAATCGTGTCAGACAGTTTGGCGACGACACTCAGATTGTGCTCGACCATCAGGATGGTGCGGTTGGCAGCCACCCGTTTGATCAGGTCCGAGATGCGGTCGATGTCTTCATGGCCCATGCCGGCCATCGGCTCGTCCAGCAGCATCATTTCCGGCTCGAGCGCCAGGGTGGTAGCGATCTCGAGGGCGCGCTTGCGGCCGTAGGGCAGTTCCACAGCTGTCAGATGGCGATAGTCGATCAGGCCGACCGCCTGCAGCAGCTCCTCCGCCCGGTCGTCCAGCGCGTCCAGGGTGGACTGCGACTTCCAGAAATGGAAGGAGGTGCCGAGCGGCCGCTGCAGCGCCACGCGCAGGTTCTCCATCAGGGTAAGATGCGGAAAAACTGCAGAAATCTGGAAAGACCGCACCATCCCGCTCCGGGCGATATCGGCCGGCTTCTCGGCGGTGATGTCACGGCCGTTATAGGTGATCCGGCCGTGGGACGGGGTCAGGAACTTCGTCAGAAGGTTGAAGCAGGTGGTCTTGCCGGCACCGTTCGGGCCGATCAGGGCGTGGATGCTGTGACGACGGACTTTAAGGTTAACATTCTTGACGGCTGTGAAGCCGGCGAACTGCTTGGTCAGCCCTTCGGTCGTGAGGATATACTCCTCGGCCATGGACGGTTCCTTATTATGATCTCTCCCTGGGTACCGCTTGCGCGGTACGCGGACAGATGGAACCGGATTCGGACCTGCTTGTAAATAGCTTCGCCCGACCAAAGCGTTAATGCCGAGAAGACAGGCGTCAGTCTAATTTTCCGGCATTTCCCGCATGGGTAGGCGCCGCGGCGCGGCGGGCCAGCTGGTGTTCGCGATAGGAGATATAGGTGGCGCTGGCGAAGATGACGGTGCCGCCGACCCAGGTCCACAGGTCGGGCACCTGGCCGAAAAACAGGAAGCCGAGGATCGCGGCCCAGATCATCTTGGTGAAATCCAGCGGCATCAGCACCGTGGTGTCGGCCTGCTTGAACGATTCCGCAAACAGGATATGGCCCAGCGAGCCCAGGCCGCCCAGCAGGAACAGCCAGCCGAGGCTTTCCCAGCTCGGCGTTTCCCAGACGAACAGCGCGGCAATGAAGGTGATCGGCGTGACGAAGACCAGCATGTAGGTGGCGATCGTCAGGCTGGAATCCGTACGCGAGAGAATCTTGATGTCGATCATCGAAATGGCCCAGAGCACGGCCGAGCTGACGACCAGGATGGGACCGAGGTCGAGCGGCACGAGGCCGGGCCGGAGGACGATCAGCGCGCCGACAAAGCCGACCACCAGGGCGACGATGCGGCGGGCGCGCAGGGTCTCGCCGAGGAAGAACACGGCGCCGATGGTCATGAAGAGCGGTGCCGTGTAGGACAGCGCGGTGGCCTGCGCCAGCGGCGTGATCGCCAGTGCGGAGAAGAACATCATCATCGAGACGCTGTTCACGCCGCCGCGAAGCGCGTGCAGATGCAGCTTGGTGGTCCGGAAGGCGGTGAAGCGGCTGCGGATCAGCGCCGGCATCAGCACGACAAAGCCGAAGAGGTTGCGGAAAAACGCCACTTCGATGGGGTGAAGGTCTTGCGATACCTTGGTGACCAAGGCATGCATGCCGACAAAGCAGAGGGTCGAGCCCACCATCATCGCCATCGCCCGGAGCAGGGGCGTCGGACTGGAAACCGTACTGGCGATCGGAATTTCTGACATTCTGGGCTGACGCTCGATGGAAGCGTACCTTTTCAGTTTGGCGGATTCTCGAATATTGCAAAATTTGCAACTCACCCATGCGCTGCCGATCCAGGCCGTCCTGCCGCAGGTTCAGGCTGCGCTGGCGGCAGGCAGCAATCTGGTCGTGCAGGCACCGCCCGGCTCGGGCAAGACGACGCTGCTGCCGCTGGCGCTGCTCGACCAGCCTTGGGCATCCGCGGGGCGCATCATCGTCCTGGAGCCGCGCCGGCTGGCCGCGCGCATGGCCGCGCGCCGCATGGCCGACCTGCTCGGCGAGACCGTCGGGGAGACGATCGGCTACCGCGTCCGCCTCGACACGAAAGCGGGGCCGAAGACGCGGATCGAGTTCAATACCGACGGCGTCTTCCTGCGGCGGCTGCAGCGCGACCCCGAGCTTTCGGGCGTCGCGGCCGTGCTGTTCGATGAATGCCACGAGCGC
>NZ_DATGQG010000014.1:0-21623 GCF_035304305.1 Ferrovibrio sp. | reverse complement strand
CCAGTGCTTCAGATTCATCCGGTTCACCTCGCGCAGCAGTTCGAAATCGGTGCTGAGGCTGAGGATGACGCCGCGGTCGCGGGCCGCCTTGTCGGCGGCGAGGAAAAAGCGGCCGAGCCGTTCACGCGGGCCATGCCGGAGCGTGATCTGGTCGGGAAGGCGGCGGATCAGCGTCTGCTTGTTCCGGGGGACATGGATGCTCATGGGTCGTTCTCCTTCGCTGTAAACCCAGCGAGGAGACTACGCCTCCCGTGCAAGTTTTCACATCGGGGATTGTCGCACGCCTAGGATGCCGGCCCGGACACAAAAAAACCGGGCCGCTAGGGCCCGGTCGTTAATGCTCGCGCGCGGCGGGATGCTCAGCCGACGGTTTCGGTCGGCGGCGTTTCCTCTTCGCCTTCGGCCTTGCCGCTGTAGGAGGTGGCCGCAGCCTTGATCAGCTGGAAGATCCGGTCGCGTACGGTGGAGTCGGTGATCTTGCCGAAATTGCGCACCAGCTCGAGCGCCTGGCGGCGCGACACCGGGCTGCGATCCTGCTCGATTTCGGAAACCACCGAATGCTCGGGCCGCGCGGTCGGCTGCTGCTCGATGCCCGGCATGTCCTCGAAGAAGTAGGAGGGCGGCACGTTGAGGATCTGGGCAAACTGCTGCAGCCGGCTGGCGCCGATCCGGTTCAGACCCTTCTCGTATTTCTGGATCTGCTGGAAGCTGAGATTGACGGCGGCCCCGAGACGCTCCTGGCTGAAGCCGGCCAGCGTGCGGCAGGCGCGCAGACGAGACCCGACATGTGCATCATAAGGGTTCGGCTTACGCATAACTTCTCCCTCCAAGGTGAGTCATCCGGCGACATTATGTATCCTTTTTAACACTTGCCGCCAGTGCTAGCCACCACGGTGATGCGGACAAATCCCGGTGATTTCCGTGGCTTATAAAAACCCGGAGAACCGGAAATCGCGATACGAGAGAAAGACTTAACCAGAACAACCAGCCCCGGCAGACCCCCGGCGGCGAGGTAGGAAAAAATACCGCTGGCATTAATTTCCGGTTATCCGGCGGGCCGCCGGCCGCGCCGCCCTGCCGGAGAGGTTGCAACCGCCGCAGCCTCGGCCTTTCAATGCGAGCAAAACAAACACTTGCAAGAAGAAGCGAACAGGAGCCCTCCCCATGGCTGTTCCCGCATCCGACATGGTCCCGCCCGCCGAGGCGGAGCCGGCGCGCCGCCGCGTGCCGCTCCTGGCCGGCTGGTTCGCCGGCCTGAAGATCCGCCGCCGCATCGCGGTCGGCTTTGCCGCCTCGCTCGGTCTGCTCGTCGTCATCGCGGTGGCGGCGAATGTCGGCATCAAGCGCGGCGAGCAGGCCTTCACCACCTATGACGGCATCGCCGCGAACAGCCGCCTCGTGCAGCAGTTCGAGCGCGACCTGATCGACCTGCGCCGCAACCTGCTGCTCTTCGTCGAGCGCGACGATCCGCGCGGCCTGCTGGGGCTGCGCCGGCTGGAGCCGAGCCTGCGCGAG
Source organism: Ferrovibrio sp. (assembly GCF_035304305.1). GTDB lineage: Bacteria > Pseudomonadota > Alphaproteobacteria > Ferrovibrionales > Ferrovibrionaceae > Ferrovibrio. The sequence goes on along the minus strand of NZ_DATGQG010000014.1, from coordinate 20,108 downwards.
ACGCTCGCCGCCATGACCGGGAGTTCGACCGATGCAGCGCGCAACGCGCTGCTCGCCGAGATCGCGGGCCTGCTCGACCGCGCCTTCGGCAATCTCGGCCAGGCGATCGACGCCCGCCACACGCTGAAGGAAATCAACGGCGCGCAGCTGGAAGTCTACGGGCCGAAGGCGCGCGAAGCGCTGATGCAGGTGATCCGCACCGCCGCCCGCGGCGGCAATTTCATCACCGCCGCCGAAGCCGGGCTGGTGCTGGATGCCTTTTCCGAAATCCGCGTCGCCGCGACGCGCTTCGTCGGCCAGGGCGACATGGCGATGGCCAGCGAGGCGCGCGGCAAGGTGCCGGTCTTCGTCGACATGATCGAGGGTCTGAAGAGCCAGCTCGACAACGAGGAGCTGCGCAAGGAAGCCGAAAGCGCCGAGACCTTCGCGAAGCAGTACGAGGCCGGCATCCTCAATGCGGCGAATGCCGCCGGCGAGATGAACCGCCTGATCTACCAGGAGATGGAAAGCGACATCGCGGCGATCACCGAGAAGCTCGAACAGGTGAAGACCAGCCAGCTCGCCGAGCTGCAGCAGGAGCAGGCCGCCGCCGGCGCCGCCTTCAGCGTCACCTTGGTCACCGTGCTGTCGATGTCGGTGGCCGCGCTCGGCCTCGGCATCCTCTTCGCCTGGCTGATCGGCCGCAGCATCGCCAATCCGGTGGTGGCGCTGACCGAAATGATGGGTGCGCTGGCGCAGGGCGACTACGACGCGGCGGTGCCCGGACTCGAGCGCCGCGACGAGATCGGCCGCATGGCCGCCGCCGTCGAGGTGTTCAAGCGCAACGGCGCGGAAAACGAGCGGCTGCGCGGCGAGGTCGAAGCCGAGCGTCGCCAGGCCGAAGCCCGGCGCGCCGCGGAAGAAGCCAGCCTCGATCGCGCGGTGGGCGAGATCGTCGCCGCCGCGGCGGATGGCGATCTCGGCCAGCGGATCGACACCGCGCCGCTGTCCGGCGTCGCGGCCCGGCTCGGCAGCGGCGTCAACCAGCTGCTCGACACCATCGGCGGCGCCATCGACGAGGTCGGCCGCGTTCTGGCGGGCCTTGCGGAAGGCGACCTCACCCGCCGCATCGAGGGCGAATATCGCGGCGTCTTCGCGCGGCTGAAGGATGACGTGAACGCGGCCAATGCGCGGCTTGCCGATGCGCTCGGCCGCATCGCCGACAACGCCAACACGGTGCGCGATGCCGCCGGCGAGATCTCGACCGGCAGCCAGGACCTGGCGCAGCGCACCGAAGGCCAGGCCGCGGCGCTGGAGCAGACGGCAGCCTCGATGCACGAGGTGACGATGACGGTGAAGCAGAATGCCGAGAATGCCCAGGCGGCCAACCAGCTGGCCGGCTCGGCGCGCGACATTGCCGACCGCAGCGGCGAAATCGTCGGCCAGGCGGTTTCGGCGATGGGCGAGATCGAAGAGAGCGCGCGCCGGATCGTCGACATCGTCGGGCTGATCGACGAGATCGCCTTCCAGACCAACCTGCTGGCGCTGAACGCAAGCGTCGAAGCGGCAAGAGCCGGCGAGGCCGGCAAGGGCTTCGCCGTTGTGGCGCAGGAAGTGCGCGCGCTGGCACAGCGCTCGGCGAACGCGTCGAAGGACATCAAGGCGCTGATCAGCGCCAGCAATGCGCAGGTGAAGACGGGTGCCGCGCTGGTCAACCAGGCCGGCGCGGCGCTGACCGAGATCACCAATGCCGTGAAGAAGGTCTCCGACATCGTCGCCGAGATCGCCGCGGCCTCGGCCGAGCAGGCGCGTGGTCTGGAGGAGGTCAACGGCGCGGTCGTCAACATGGACGAGATGACCCAGCGCAACGGCGCCCTGGTCGAGCAGACCACCGCCTCGGCCCAGACCCTGGCCAGCCAGGCCGACGAACTGGCCGGCCTGATCGCCCGGTTCCGCCTCGCCTGAGCGCGAGGCGGCTCCCGCCGGCGGGCGAATATGCCGTAAAAGCATACACTTGCATTAAGGCGTCCGGCCGGCTGTATCGATGGGAATTTATGCTCGCCAAAGGGGAGTTTCTCGCCTATTCTCGCTAGGAACCTCCGTGGAAAGTATCCTTTAGGTAGTGAACCGGTGTCAGCCCCTCTCCCCGGGAGCCTCTGCGAGCCTGATGTTTCCTACTGGATTATGCATCCCCGTCGGCTCTTTCTCCGCGGCCCCGGCGCTGCCGCCGGTTCCTCTGGCCGATGCAGGCTGACGAGAGCAGCATGGCTTTCCGTCTGAACCAGGTGCAGGGCCTGCTCCAGTCGCTCGCCCTGCCCGCCGACCTCGCCGACAATCCCGAACGCACCGCGCAATGGCTGGCGGTGCTGCGCAGCCTGCAGCAGGCGCTGGCCCTGCTGCAGGGCGGCGAAGCCCGCGCGATGCGGGTTTTCAGCCGTTTCCAGCGCCTGACCGAGGGCCTGCCCGAGGCCTGCCTGACGGCCATGCCGGCGACCGCCAAATTCGACCTGCTGCAGAAAATGCTGTCCGATCTCGAGGCCCGCTTTGCCGGCCTCGACCTGTCCGGCATGGATACCGGTCCGCTGCACAACCGGCTGCGCCAGTGCCACCGGGCGCTCTGCGCCATGGCGGCCCGCCTGCAGCCGCCGTCGGAAACCCGCGAAGCGCTGGCCCAGCCGGTCTAGCGGGGCCGGCGACCTAGCCTGTCCCGCCGCTTCCTGCTATACCGCCCGCGACCTCCGGCATGCATGGCGCAGGCGGGGGATCGACTGCCCTGTTCGTGATTGGGGAAGGAGAGCGGTATGGCCGCACGCAAGGCCAGCATTGCCCGCAAAACCAAGGAAACCGAGATCGCCGTCAGCCTCGATCTGGACGGGACCGGCACCTACAGGGTGTCGACCGGCGTCGGCTTCCTCGACCATATGCTGGAGCAGCTCTCGCGCCACAGCCTGATCGACCTCGAAGTCCAGGCCAAGGGCGACATCCATATCGATTACCACCACCTCACCGAGGATACCGGCATCGCCATCGGCCAGTGCGTCGCCAGGGCGCTGGGCGACCGCGCCGGCATCGTGCGCTACGGCGATGCGCTGATCCCGATGGACGAGACGCTGACCCGCGTCGCCATGGACATCTCGAACCGGCCTTACCTGATCTGGAAGGTCAACTTCACCAAGCCCAAGCTGGGCGAGATGGACACCGAGCTGTTCAAGGAGTGGTTCCAGGCCTTCGCGCAGAATGCCGGCATCACCCTGCATGTCGAGAATCTCTACGGCGAGAACAACCACCACATCGTCGAGTCCTGCTACAAGGCGCTGGCCCGCGCGCTGCGCACCGCCATCGCCGTGGACCCGCGCTCGCCGCACGCCGTGCCGTCCACCAAAGGCACCCTCTAGGCCGGGGTTCTCATGCGTTTCTTCACGATCCATGAGCGCCCCGCCCCCGGCGGGAGCGATGTGATCGCTGTTGCCAGCGGCTTCTCCTGGTTTGCCGCGGCCCTGCCGCTGATCTGGTTCCTCTGGCACCGGCTCTGGCTCGGGCTGATCGTCTATTTCGTTTTCGGCAGCCTGCTCGGCCTGGCGCTGGAACTGGCCGGCATCGCCGAACCGGCCGGCATGGTGATCGCCGTCGCGGTCAGCTTCCTGATCGGCGCCATGGCGGCCGATTACCGGCGCTGGACGCTCGCCCGCCATGGCTGGGTGATGCGCGGCGTGGTGCTGGCCGACAGCGCCTGGGATGCCGAGCAGCGCTACATCCGCTCCCGCGGCCGCAGCATGGCAGTGCAGCCCGCGCCGGCCGCGGCACCGGTCATGGCGCCGCGCGGCGGCAGCGACGTTTTCCCCCGGCTGGTGTGACATGCTGCTGGCACTGATCGATTACGGCTCCGGCAACCTGCGCTCCGCCGCCAAGGCGATCCAGCGCGCCGCCGACGACAACGGCATCGCGCTCGACCTGCGCGTCACCGACAGGGTGGAGGATGTGGCCCATGCCGACCGCATCGTGCTGCCCGGCGTCGGCGCCTTCGCCGACTGCTATCGCGGGCTGGCTGCGCTGGACGGCATGATCGCGGCGCTGAACGAGCGCGTGATCCGCCAGGGCCGTCCCTTCCTCGGCATCTGCGTCGGCATGCAGCTCATGGCCACCGTCGGCCGCGAGCATGGCGAGCACAGGGGCCTGGGCTGGATCGAGGGCGCGGTGGAGAAGCTGCAGCCTTCGGATCCGGCGCTGAAGGTGCCGCATATGGGCTGGAACGCGCTGCGCCTGCGCCGGGCGCATCCGGTGCTCGCCGGCCTGCAGGACGGCGCCCATGCCTATTTCGTGCATTCCTATCACATGCGGCCGCGGCAGGAGGACGTGATCCTCGCCGACACCGATTACGGCGGCCCGGTGCTGGCCGTGCTCGGCCGCGACAATCTGGTCGGCACGCAGTTCCATCCGGAAAAGAGCCAGGCGACGGGGCTGACCCTGCTGGCCAATTTCCTGCGCTGGACTCCGTGACGCCTGAATCCCCAGGGAGTACGGGATGACGACGAAGTTGAAGGACGTCAAGCCGAGCGCCATCGTCGACCGCATCACCGCGCTCAGCGACGACGAACTGGACGAACTCTGCGAGGCCGCCGAGAAGGCGATCATCGACGGCAACGGTTTCGGCTGGCTCAATCCGCCGCCGCGCCGCGTGCTGGAAAGCTACTGGCGCGGCGTGCTGCTGATGCCGCAGCGCGAACTCTTCGTGGCACGGCTGGACGGCGCCATCGTCGGTTCGACGCAGCTGCTGCGGCCGCCGCCGAACAACGAGGCGCAGGCCCATGCCGCCCAGCTCACCACCTTCTTCATCGCGCCCTGGGCGCGCGGCCACGGCCTGGCGCGCGGCATGCTGAAATCGGTCGAGGAAGCGGCCCGTGCCTCCGGCCTGCGCCAGATCGATCTCGATGTCCGCGCCACGCAGACCGCGGCGATCCAGCTGGTCGAGCAGGCCGGCTACCGCCGCTGGGGCGTGAAGCCGCGCTACGCCTATGTCGATGGAACCTATGTCGACGGCGTCTATTACACCAAGGTCCTGGACGCGGCATGAGTCTGCTCAATCTGTATCCCGCCATCGATCTCAAGAACGGCGAATGCGTGCGCCTGCAGCAGGGCGACATGGATCGCGTCACCGTGTTCAACCGCGATCCGGCGGCGCAGGCAGCGCAGTGGGAGAAGGCCGGCTTCCAGTATCTGCATCTGGTCGATCTCGATGGCGCCTTCGCCGGCAAGCCCGCCAATGCCGGAGCGGTGAAGGCGATCCGCAGGGCGGTGAAGCTGCCGATCCAGCTCGGCGGCGGCATCCGCAGCGAGGCCACGATCGAAAGCTGGCTGGATGCCGGCATCACCCGCGTCATTCTCGGTACCGTCGCCGTGCGCGATCCCGCCCTGGTGAAGGCGGCGGCGAAGCGCTGGCCCGGCCGCATCGTGGTCGGCATCGACGCCCGCTCGGGACGGGTTGCCGTCGAGGGCTGGGCCGAAGCCAGCGATCTCGACGCCATCGAGCTGGCGAAGAAGTTCACCGATGCCGGGGTAGCCGCCATCGTCTATACCGATATCGACCGCGACGGCCTTCTGCGCGGCGTCAACGTGGCGGCGACGGCGGCCATGGCCCGCGCCGTGCCGATCCCGATCATCGCCTCGGGCGGCCTCGCCGGCATCGCGGATATCGTGGCGCTGAAGCGCGAGGCGGCGAACGGCGCCGCGATCGACGGCGCGATTCTGGGCCGCGCCCTCTATGACGGCCGCATCGATCCGGCCGAGGCATTGCGGGAAGCGGCATGACGGCGCGTCATGGCTTTCCTCGATAGGACGGTCGGCTGGATGGCGACGCAGGTGGCACGGCTGGTGCTGAAGAACCAGGAGCTCGACTGGGCCAAGCTGGACCGCGTTGCCGTCGACCGCCGCACGAAGGCCCTTTCCGCCACCCTGCTGCTGGCCGGCGAGGAGCATCCGCTGGAACTGCGCGGCCATTACGAGGAGCAGGACGGCCGCATCGTCATCCTGTCGCTGTCCTTCTCGCGGCCCTGGATGGACGGGGCGACGCGGGATTTCGGCCTGCTCGGGCAGATCAACGCCCGGCTGGCCGAACTGCAGGACAGCCATCCGCTGGCGCGGCGTCTGGCCGCTTTGCTGCTGTAGCGCCTTTGCCCGGCCGCCCGTCACGCGCTATGGTGCGGCCTCAGTATCAGAAAACGCCCGAGCCGCCGCCATGTCCCATCCTTCCTTCCCCGGCCTGTCCCAGGGCGTCAGCGAGCTGCGCGCCTCCGAAATCCGCGAATTACTCAAGCTGATCGCCCGGCCCGAGATCATTTCCTTTGCCGGCGGCATTCCCGATCCGGCCCTGTTCCCGCTGGATGCCATCGGCAAGGCCTACCAGGCCGTGCTGCAGGACCAGGCCGCCGCGCGGGATGCCTTCCAGTATTCGATCAGCGAGGGCTATCCGCCGCTGCGCGAGTGGATCACCGGCTATCTGGCCAGGAACGGCATCACGGCCACCTCCGAAGAGGTGCTGATCACCTCCGGCGCGCAGCAGGCGCTCGACTTCATCGGCCGCGCCTTCATCGAACCGGGCGACGGCGTGGTGATGACCTCGCCGAGCTATCTCGGCGCCATCCAGGTCTTCGGCACCTATCGCCCGACCTTCATCTCGGTGCCGATGGACGACGAGGGCGCGGTTCTGTCCGAACTCGAAGCCGCCTTCCGGAAGCAGCCGAAATTCTTCTACCTCACGCCGGATTTCTGCAATCCGGCCGGCATCACCACCTCGCTGGCGCGCCGCAGGGCGATCCTGGAACTGGCGCATCGCTACGGCGTCGCCATCCTCGAGGACTGCCCCTACGAGGAGCTGCGCTACGAGAATCCGCGCATCCCGAGCTTCGCCGCCCTGGAGGGCGAGTATCTGCAGCAGCCCGGCAATGACGGCCGCCGCCTCGTCATCTATGTCGGCAGCCTGTCGAAGGTGCTGACCCCGGCCCTGCGCATCGGCTGGATCTGCGCCGATCCGGCGCTGATCAACAAGCTGGTGCTGCTCAAGCAGGCCTCCGACCTGCATTGCAGCACGATCAACCAGATGATCGCCTGCGAGATCGCCAAATCCTCCCATGCCAGCCAGGTCGAGAAGCTGCGCAAGGCCTACAAGGAGCGCCGCGACGTGATGCTGGAGGCGCTGGAACGCTGCCTGCCCAAGGAGGTGCGCTACACGCATCCCGATGGCGGCATGTTCATCTGGCTGGAATTCCCCGAAGGCATCGACGGTACCGAGCTGCTGGCCGAGGCCGTGAAGGACATCCAGGTCGCCTTCGTGCCCGGCTCGGCCTTCTACGCCACCGAGCCGAAGCGCAACACGGCGCGGCTTGCCTTCTCGCTGGGCGAGCCCGAGCGCATCCGCGAAGGCATCGAACGGCTGGCCGCGCTGCTGCAGAACAAGCTGCGCGCCAACCGCGCGGCGTGAGGCGTACCGTCACCGCATGTCCCTGAAGGTCCGCATCATTCCCTGCCTCGACGTGAAGGATGGCCGCGTCGTCAAGGGGGTGAATTTCGTCAACCTGCGCGATGCCGGCGATCCGGTCGAGCAGGCGGCGATCTATGACGCCGCCGGCGCCGACGAACTCACCTTCCTCGACATCACGGCATCCTCGGATGCGCGCGACACCCTGTTCGACGTGGTGGCGCGCACGGCGGAGCGCTGCTTCATGCCGCTCACCGTCGGCGGCGGCGTGCGCACGGTGGAAGACGTCCGCAAGCTGCTGCTGGCCGGCGCTGACAAGGCGAGCATCAACACCGCTGCCGTGACGCGGCCGGAATTCGTGCGCGAGGCGGCGGAGAAATTCGGCAGCCAGTGCATCGTCGTCGCCATCGATGCGCGGCAGGCATCGCCCGGAAAATGGGAAGTCTTCACCCATGGCGGCCGCAAGGGCACGGGCCTCGATGCCGTGGACTGGGCGAAGCGCATGGCGTCCTACGGCGCCGGCGAGATCCTGCTCACCTCGATGGACCGCGATGGCACCGAGAAGGGCTTCGACCTGGAACTGACCCGCGCGGTGGCCGATGCGGTGAGCATTCCGGTGATCGCCTCGGGCGGCGTCGGCAATCTCGACCATTTCGTCGACGGCGTGAAGCAGGGCCATGCCTCGGCCGTGCTCGCGGCCTCGATTTTCCATTTCGGCCGGCATAGCATCGCGGAAGCGAAGCAGCATATGCATGCCGCCGGCATTCCGGTCCGGCTCTGAGAGGAGGCTGAGCGACATGGGCGAGAACCGCGACACGCTCGAACGCCTGTACGAGACGATCCTGAGCCGCCGGGGCGGCGATCCGAACGTCTCGCATACCGCCAAGCTCTTCGCCAAGGGCCGCGCCAAGATCGCGCAGAAGATGGGCGAGGAAGCGGTCGAGCTGGCCATTGCGGCGGTTTCGGAAAGCCGCGAGGCGGTGGTCTCCGAAAGCGCGGATCTGGTTTTCCATCTGCTGGTGCTCTGGGCCGAATGCGGCGTCACCATCGACGACGTGCGCGCCGAGCTGACGAAGCGCGAAGGCCGTTCGGGCATCGAGGAGAAAAAAGCGCGTCAGATGACCTGACGCGGCATGGCGGAAGCGGGAAAGGGAGAAAGGGATGGCGGCGGCCTACGACAACAACAACGTGTTTGCGAAGATCCTGCGTGGCGAGATTCCGTGCAAGAAGGTGCATGAAACGCAGCACAGCCTCGCCTTCCATGACATCAATCCGCTGGCGCCGATCCATGTGCTCGTCATCCCCAAGGGCGCCTATGTCGATTTCGACGACTTCTCGGCCAGGGCGAGCGCCGAGGAGCAGGTCGACTACGTGAAGGCGATCGGCGAGACGGCGCGCATCCTCGGCGCCGATGCCGGGGGCTACCGCCTGCTCAGCAATTGCGGCGTCAATGCCAACCAGGAAGTGCCGCATCTGCATGTCCACATCTTCGGCGGCCGTCCGCTCGGCCGCATGCTGAAGAAGGACGGCGACTAGGCCTTTCTGGCGCAGCAGGCCCCTTACGCCTGCCACTGCATCTGCGCGATCTCGTCCTGCAGCCAGTCGCGGAAGGCGCGGATCCGGGCATTGTCGGCCGCCGCCTTCGGGCAGACCAGGTAATGCGACCACTGATAGGGAAAGGTCGGACCGAAGGGCTGCACCAGATGGCCCGCGGCGAGATCGTCGCAGACCAGCGTGAAGCGCGCCAGCGCCACGCCATGGCCGGCGATGGCGGCCTGGATCGCCATGCCGGCATCGCTGTAGCCGGTGCCGCGATCGGCATCGATGCCCTGCACGCCCGCCTGGCGCAGCCAGTTGCGCCAGCTCGGCGCCTGCTCCACCGGCTCCAGCGCCGTGTCATGCAGCAGCGCATGGAACTTCAGATCCTGCGCGCTGCGCAGCGGATGCTCGCCGTCCAGCAATCGCGGTGAACAGACCGGCAGGATGTAGTCGTCCATCAGATGGACGACATGCAGCTCGGGATAGTTGCCGCGGCCGACGCGCACCGCGACATCGACATCGTCGCGGCGGAAATCCACCAGGCTGGTCGAGGTGGAGATGCTCAGCTCGATCTCGGGATGCCGCTTGTGGAAGCGCGGCACGCGCGGCACCAGCCAGCGCGCAGCGAAGGAATGCAGGGTGCTGATCTTCAGCACGCCGGATTCCGCATCGCGGCCCAGCCGGCGCGTCGCGGCTTCCATCAGGTCGAAGGCGTCGCGCAGGGAGGGCAGGTAGTTCTGCCCCGCCTCGGTCAGCACCAGGCGGCGGTTGTAGCGGCGGAACAGGGCGACGCCGAGAAACTCCTCCAGCGCCTTCACCTGATGGCTCACGGCGGCCTGGGTGACGTGCAGCTCCTCGGCCGCCCTGGTGAAGGAAAGATGCCGGGCAGCGGCCTCGAAAACGCGCAGCATGTTGAGCGGCGGCAGCTGCCGGGGCATGGCTCCTCGCATAAGTCCAGCTTATGCGAACTATGAAGAATGCTCGTTTGTCGCGCAAGCCGGAAAGGCATACCTGAAGGGACATGACGCCGGCAGCGGCCCGCAGGGGCCGCGGGAATTCTCACCCAGCCGGCCTAATGCGAGAAACCGCGAAGGAGCCTGTCATGTCCGAGTCCGTCCGCCTCGCCCCCGCCATGCCGGCCCGTGCCGCAACGCAGCCGCGCCGGACCGTTGCGGTGCCCGCGCCGGGCGCCCTCCTCACTGCGCTGGTTCTGCGGCTGCTGGAATGGCAGCGCCGCGCCCGCGAGCGGCATGAACTCGCCGCCCTGAGCGACGAGGCCCTGCGCGATGTGGGCCTCAGCCGCGCCGACATCTTCGAAGAAGCCCGCAAGCCCTTCTGGCGGGCGTGAGCGCGGCCGCGTTTCCGGAGTTCAGGCCGTGGCGCCGCCGGGGACGACGAGCACATCCACCGGCGCGCGGCGCAGCACCTCCTCGGCGACGCTGCCGAGCAGGACCCGGCGCAGGCCGGTGCGGCCCTGGGTGCCGAGCACTATCAGATCCGCCCCGGTCTGCGTGGCCGTCGCCAGGATCACCTCGGCCGCCCGGCGGTCGGCGCAGGGCTCGACGAGGATCTTTTCCGGCCGGCAGGGGCTGTCGGCCAGGAAGCCGTCCAGTTCGCGGCGCGCTTCTTCCAGTGCCTTGGCGATCGCCGCCTCCAGTTCATCCCGGCCATGCCAGGCGCCGCTGCGCTGGCTCATGGCCGGCGTCGCGGCGGCATAGAGCAGGGCCGTCGGGCAGAGCTGGCGCAGGCCCATCGCCTCCGCCGCGGCCAGCGCCGGCTTCGAACAGGGCGACAGATCGGTGGCGATCAGCGCCTTCTGATAGGGGCCCGCGGGCGTACCGGCGGCGACCAGCACGGGCCGCGTGCTTTCGCGGATGGTGCGCTCGGCAGTGGTGCCGACGAAGGCGTCGCGCACCGGACTGCGGCGATGCGGCCCCACGATGATGAGGTCGGCGCCGATCTCGTCGGCCGCGCGCCGGATCGCCTGCGAGGGATCGCCGAGGAAAATCCGGCTGGTGCAGGTGATCCCGTCGGTTTCGGTGACCGACCGGCTCTGGCGCGCCGCCAGTTCCGCCGCCCTGGCATGCTCCGGATCGGTCAGGCTGGCGGGGCGATCGTCATCGACGACATGCACAAGGGTGATCGTCGCGCCGCGCTGGCGCGCGAGCAGGGTGGCACGCCGCAGGGCGCGATCCGCACGTTCCGAGAAATCGGTGGCAACAAGAAACGTCTTCATGGCGCTCGCCTGTTGTTGGAGGGATTGGGGTTCTGGTCTGGCCGCGCCGGCGGACCGGCTTAGCCTTTCGTGCTGGTCGGCACGGCGAGAACGTCGATCTGTGCCAGACCGAGAATAGCGGCGGCAACACTGCCGAGCATCAGGCGTTCGATGCCGGTGCGGCCATGGGTGCCGACGACGATCAGGTCGGCGCGCAGATCGGCGGCCACGCGGTGGACGGTCGCCGCCACCGAATCCTGCACCAGTCTGGCGATGCGGCGGTCCGCCGGGATCGACAGCGGCCCGGCGAAGGCGTCGAGCTCGGCCTGGGCCCGCTCCGCCTCGGCTTTGACATGGCCGGCAATCACGCTTTCGGGGAGCAGGGCAAGCGCGGCGCCGCCGCTGCGGTAGGGCTCGGCGCAATAGACCAGCCAGGGCGCCGCATCGCCCCGCAGCCCGAGGGTCTCGAGCGCCTGCAGCGCCTTGGCCGAGGCGGGCGACAGGTCGGTGGCGACCACGATGCGGGCATAGGCCGCGCTCGCGGCGCCGCTGGTCATCAGCACGGGAACGCGGCTGCTGCGGATCACCCGTTCGGCCGTCGTGCCGGCGAAGATGTCGCGCAGCACCTCGCGGCGATGCGGTCCGACGATCAGCAGGTCCGCGCCGATCTCGCCGGCTGCGCCAGTAATGCCGGTGGCCGGATCACCGGATTTCACCAGATAGGTGCAGGTGACGCCGTGCTTGTCGTGGATAAAGGCAGCCTGTTCCTTCAGCAATGCTTCCGACTCGCGCAGGCCGGCCTCGAGCAGCTGCGGATGCCAGTCGTCGTCGACGACATGGACCAGATGCATCGTGGCGCCGGAAAGCCGCGCCAGCATCGCGCCGCGCTGTACCGCGCGGTCAGAGCGGGAGGAGAAATCCGTCGCAACGACAATGTTCTTCACGGGCGGCTTCCTTTGCCTGATACGATGTCAGTATAGCCGGTAATCCGCCGGCCGCTATTGACACGGATCAATCCCCTGCGCCGCGGGGCCGCTGTGATGATCCGGCTGCCGCTCGGGTTTTTGCCCGCTCCGCCACCAGCACTCTCAGCATCTCGGATTTGCCGCGCAGATGCACTGTCTCCTCGCGCCAGTCATTCGTGATCGTCACGCCCGCGCGCTCGGCCACCTCGGCAGAAATCACGAGTTCGGCCTGGAAGTCCTTGGTCGCCGATTCCAGCCGGCTGGCCGTGTTCACCGCATCGCCCACCGCGGTGAGATGCAGGGCGCTGCCATGGCCCATGGCGCCGACGATGGCCGGGCCGCAGTGGATGCCGATGCCGAGCTTCAGCGACTGGTCGAGATCGGTCTGCATCGCTGCGTTGAGCTGCGCCAGCGCCGCCGACATGCGCCTGGCCGCATCCAGCGCGCGGCGGCAGCCTTCGTCGGGGCCTTCCTCGATGCCGAACAGCGCCATCACGCCGTCGCCGATGAACTTGTCGATGCGGCCGCCGGCCGCTTCCACTGCTTCGCCCATCGCCTTGAAATACTGGTTGAGCAGGAACACCACGTCATAGGGCAGGCGGCCTTCCGACAGCCGCGTGAAGCCGCGCAGATCGGCGAACAGGATCGCGATGCGGCGCTCGGCGCCCTGCGCGGCGCTGACGGCGCCATAGGCGAGCCGCGGCGGCACGCCGGCCGGCAGCAGCGGCATGACGGAGATGTCTTCCGTGGGCCGGATCTGGCAGGCGAGCCGCACGCCGGGCGCTGCGTGGATGCGGTCCAGTACCTTCTGCTCGGCGGAATCCGGCGGCGGCAGCGCGGCGGCGCCGGGCCCGATCACGCGCACGCGGCAGGTCGAGCAGCGGCCCTGTCCGCCGCAGACGGAGGCATGCGGATAGCCGATGGCGCGGCTTGCCTCCAGCACCGAGATGCCGCCGCTCAGGCCCCGATAGCGGCGGCCGTCGGGATAGGAGATGGTGAGCCGGCCGCGGCGGCGCTGGTTGGCGGCGATGAGCAGGCGCGCCACCAGCGCGGCGGCAAGCAGGCCGGCCATCACCTGGTAGGAGATTTCCGTGCCGCGGCCGACGAACTCCACCGCGACGGGCCCCGGATAATTGAGCGTGGCGCGGAACCGGTCGAGCCAGTCCGGCTGCTGCATCAGGCCGGCCACCTCGCGGCCGCCGGACAGGAAGCCGAGCATCGCCAGCATCGGCAGCAGCAGGGCCAGCGCGTAGAGAAACGGCCAGGCGCGCTCGAACATCGGTTTCAGCCGCAGCCAGTAATAGACGCCGATGCAGCCATGACCCCAGGCGATCAGGATCAGCAGGTTCTGCAGCAGGCCGGTGCGCGGCGACTGCACGAACATGACGATCAGCACATAGGCGTAGGAATCGTTCAGCCCGAAGACCTCATCGGCGATGCGCGTGCCCAGCACATGCTCGACGACGAGCAGCGGAATGCACAGGCCGAGGCCGAGCTGCGTCCAGCCCTGCCAGGGGATGCCGCGGTAATGGCCGCGGCGCAGCCAGGCGAACAGCGCGAGCAGCGGATGGAGCAGCGCGGCCGTGTAGAGCACCACCGTGCCCGGCCAGCTGCGCCAGAGAAGCTTGAACAGCACGGCGCCCGTCTCCATCGCCTGCAGCGAGACGAGGCCGAGGGCGTGGTTGCTCAGATGGGTGAGGAGAAACAGGAACAGGATCAGGCCGGAGGCCAGCTTGGCTCGGCCGTAGATCTCTTCCGCCCGCATGCCCCCGGCAATGGCCATGGGCGGCGAGTCTATGACCCGGCCGGCACAGCGTCCAGCTTCGTCTCCTGCAGCCGCGCCGCCGAGGGCAGCGGCGCCTTCGGGTCGGGTGCGAACAGCAGATGCAGGTAGTTGCGGTAATGCCGGTACTGCGCCGCCACTGCCTTCGGATCGTGATTGACCTTCGACAGGATGAAGGCGCCTTCGGCGATTGCCAGGTTCATGTCGGCCAGCGTCTCGACGCTGACCGGAATCCGCGGCGGATAGCGCTCCATGATGCGCTTCAGCTTTTCCGTCAGCCGCACGCGCCAGACGGAAAACACCCGGCGCACGATGCCCAGCGTGCGGTCGTCGAACAGCTGCGCCTCGTAGATGAAGGAGGCGTAGAGGCAGCCCGGATAGGGCGTCACCAGCGCCTCCATCTTCTGCTCGTAGAAGTCCATGCAGACCAGCAGCTGCTCCAGCGGGTCGTCGGTCAGCGCCTCGGCCTGGGTCAGATGCTCCTCGAGCAGATGGAGATCCTCGGCGGCGTCGCGCTCGACCAGCGCCTCGGCGAGATCGGCCTTGGTCCTGAAATGGTAGAAGAAGGCGCCCTTGGTGATGCCGGCGCGGGCGATCACCGTGTCCACGCTGGTGGCCGAAAATCCCGTCTCCAGGATCAGGGCCTGGGCGGCATCCATGATGGACTTGCGGGTGGCAGCGCCGTTGCGGGCCATGGCGGTTCCGGACTTGGTGATGGGTGTGAAGGTTATTCTTTCCAACGGTTCTAATCCAGACAATTCATACAGACCAGTCGGTAATCAAAAATCCGTGAGCGGGCCGGGCGCCAGGCCAAGGTCTGAAAAATATCGCTTGGTTTTCCGCTCTTTAGCGCGTAATGGCTGCCGCCCCGCAACCGGCAGTTCGTCCTTGACTCCCCGAGACGGATATTTATACCAACCGGTCGGTTTAAATCAGAAGTGTCCACAGAGAGTCAGGAGCAGATCATGACGTTGAAGGATTTCCGCGGTGATGCCGTCAGCGGCGCCAGTGCCGAGGCGCTGGCCCATTTCGAGAAGGCGTTGGCCGACTTCCACTGCTACACCGGCAACCCCTTCGAGCCGCTGGACGCGGCCATTGCCGCCGCCCCCGATTTCGCCATGGCCCATGCCATGCGCGCGCATCTCTTCCTCTCCGGCACGGAAGCCGCCGGCCTCGCCCCGGCCCGCGAGAGCATCGCCGCCGCCGCCCGGTCCGCCCGCACCGATCGCGAGAAGCTGCATGTCGCCGCCGCGACCGCGCTGGCCGAGGGCCGCTTCGACGATGCCGCCGAGCGTTTCGAGGACATCCTGCTGGAGCATCCGCGCGACAGCCTGGCGTTGCAGATGGGCCATCTGTTCGACTTCTACCGCGGCGACGCCCGCAACCTGCGCGACCGCGTGGTGCGCGTGATGCCGGCCTGGTCGAAAGACCTGCCCGGCTGGCATGCGGTGCTCGGCATGCAGGCCTTCGGCCTCGAGGAATGCGGCGAATACGGCCGGGCGGAAGAGGCCGGCCGCGCCGCCTGCGAGGCCCAGCCGCGCGATGCCTGGGCGCATCATGCCGTGCTGCACGTGATGGAAATGCAGGGCCGCACCGAAGAAGGCATCCACTGGGCGCGCAGCCGCGTCGACCACTGGGCACCCGACAACATGATGCAGGTGCATAACTGGTGGCATCTCGCGCTCTATCATCTCGACCGCGAGGAAATCCCCGAAGTGCTGAAGCTCTATGACGAGCATATCCGCGGCGGCAGATCGGCCGTGGTGCTCGACATGATCGACGCCTCGGCGATGCTGTGGCGCCTGCATCTGCGCGGCGTGGATGTCGGCAGGGCGCGCTGGGAGGAGATCGCCGAGGTCTGGGCGCCGCTGGTGCAGGACGGCTTCTATGCCTTCAACGACGTGCACGGGCTGATCAGTTTCATCGGCGCCGGCCGCCGCGACCTGGTCGAGCAGCAGATGGAAACCCTGCGCCGCTCGGTGCGCGGCAGCGGCAGCAACGCCGCCATGGCGGCCCAGGTCGGCCTGCCGGTGGCCGAGGCGCTGCTGGCCTTCTCGGAAGGCCGTTATGGCCAGGCGGTGTCCTGGCTGCGGCCGGTGCGCACCATCGCGAACCGCTTCGGCGGCAGCCACGCGCAGCGCGACCTGCTCGACCTCACGCTGATCGAGGCGGCGCATCGGGCCGGCGACATGGCGCTGGTGCGCGCGCTCGCCACCGAACGGCTGCGCATGAAGCCGCAGAGCCCGATCGCCCAGGCCTACCGCTTCGCGGCGACGGCCAGGGCCGCGGCCTGACGCTGACCTGCGGCGCCGGCCCGTCCCGGCGCCGCAGCATTCGACCGCACCATCCGCGATAGTAAAAGTCCGGGCGGTTCCCGTTCTGCCTGTTCGAAGTCTGTCCGCGGCCGCCATCGGCCTCAGCGGCTTATTCGCCAAAGTGTTGGCCGAATGGCCGCTTTCGGGGTTGTAATCGGGACAGAAAACCCCATTTTCTCGGAAAACCGAGAAAATCGGAGTTCCCCACGCATTCACCGGCCCCGCGCGGGCCAAGTCAGGCCGATGATCGAAACCGCAATCCCGGAAAAACCCGGATTGCCGCCCGAACCGCCACCGCCGCCGGGCAGCAACTGGGCACTGTTTCTCGATATCGACGGCACCCTGCTGGATATCGCCGAGACGCCGGACCGGGTCTGGGTCCCGCCCCGGCTGCGCCGCGATCTCGATCTCATCTCCCATAGCCTGAACGGCGCCCTGGCGCTGATTTCCGGCCGGCCGGTCTCCGATATCGACCGGCTGTTCGCCCCGCTGCGGCTGCCGGCCTCGGGCCAGCATGGCGGCGAATGGCGGCCGGAGCCGCCGCGCCCGGCGGAGGTGCTGGCCGCCCGGCATGTCCCGGATTCCCTGCGCGACGTGGCCGACCGGCTGCTGCGGCTGCATCCCGGCGTCGTGGTGGAGCAGAAAAGCCATGCCATCGCCGTGCATTACCGCCACGCGCCGGAAATCGGCGCCGAACTCGGCCGCCGCCTCGCCGAGGCGATGGCCGGGATTGAGGGGCTGCAGCTGCTGTCCGGCCGCGCGGTCTGGGAGGTGAAGGATTCCTCGCAGTCCAAGGGCACCGCCGTGCAGCGCTTCATGTCGCGACCGGGCTTCGCCGGCCGGCTGCCGGTCTTCATCGGCGATGACACCACCGATCTCGACGGCTTTCTCGCCGTCGAGGCCATGGGCGGCATCGCGCTGCCCGTCGGCCGGCTCGCCCGACCCGGCAAGCCCGGCTTCACCGATCCGGATGCGGTCCGCGCCTGGCTGGCGGAATTCGCAGCCGTCAGTCAGGGAGAGCGGTGATGAACGAGATCCGGCCCGACGCCGCGCCCGCCAGCCAGACCGCCGCCGGTGCGGCCCCCCTGCGCGGTCCCGGCAGCCTGCAGCTCGGGATCATCGGCAATGCCATCATCGCCGCGCTGATCGACCGCCAGGCCAACATCGTCTGGCACTGCGTCCCCAGGCTGGACGGCGACCCGGTCTTCTGCCGCCTGCTGGAGCCGCATCATGCCGATGACGGCGTGATGTCGGTGGAACTGCGCGGCTGCCACGGCAGCGAGCAGCATTACATCGACAACACCGCGATCCTGGTGACCACGCTGACGGCCGCCGATGGTGCGGCGATCCGCATCACCGATTTCGCGCCGCGCTTCAAGCAGTATGACCGCATCTTCCGGCCGGCCATGCTGATCCGCCGCATCGAACCGGTGGCTGGCGCGCCGGTGATCCGCCTGCGCGTGCGGCCGCTGTTCCATTACGGCGCCCACAAGCCGAGCCGCACACTCGGCAGCAACCATGTCCGCTTCTCCGCGCCGGAAGCGGCCCTGCGGCTCACCACCGACGCGCCGATCGGCTACATCGACAACGAAACCGAATTCGTGCTGAACCAGCCGATCACGCTGATCCTCGGGCCCGACGAGAGCTTCAGCGCCTCGGTCGCCCATATCAGCCGCGAATTCCTCGAGCGCACCATCGAATACTGGATCGAATGGGTGCGCTATCTCTCCGTTCCATTCGAGTGGCAGGACGCGGTGATCCGCGCCGCGATCACGCTGAAGCTGTGCTCCTTCGAGGAGACCGGCGCCATCGTCGCTGCTGTCACCACCTCGATTCCCGAGGCGCCGGACACGCCGCGCACCTGGGATTACCGCTACTGCTGGATGCGGGATGCCTATTTCGTCGTGCAGGCGCTGAACCGGCTCGGCGCCACCAAGACGATGGAAGACTTCCTGCGTTACATCACCACCGTGGTTGCCCAGCATCCCGGCGAGACGCTGCAGCCGCTCTACGGCATCATTCCCGGCACCTCGCTGGAGGAGCGCACCCTCGACACCATGCGCGGCTATCGTGGCATGGGCCCGGTGCGGGTCGGCAATGCCGCCTATTTCCAGGTGCAGAACGACACCTATGGCAGCATCGTGCTGGCCAGCGCGCAGATGTTCTTCGACCGCCGCCTGCCGCATCGCGGCGACGTCGCCCTGTTCCGCCAGCTCGAGGGCCTGGGCGAGAAGGCCGCCGAACTGGCGCTGACGCCCGATGCCGGCCTGTGGGAATTCCGCGGCCGCGCCCGGGTGCATACCCATTCGGCGGCGATGTGCTGGGCCGCCTGCCGGCGGCTGGCCAGGATCGCCGGCGTGCTGGACCTGCCCGACCGCGCCGGCTACTGGCGCGATCACGCCGACCGCATCCGCAAGGCGATCCTCGAGCAGGCCTGGAATCCGAAGCTGAACAGCTTCGTCGAGAGCTTCGGCGGCGAGGATCTCGATGCCTCCCTGCTGCTGCTGCAGGAGATCGGCTTCGTCGCCGCCGACGATCCGCGCTTCCACGGCACGCTGGAGGCGATCGGCCGCGAACTCAAGCGCGGCAACCACCTGATGCGCTATGTCGCGCCGGACGATTTCGGCAAGCCGCATACCGCCTTCACCATCTGCACCTTCTGGTATGTCGATGCGCTGGCTGCCGTCGGCCGCCGCGAGGAGGCGCGGGAAATTTTCGAAACGCTGCTGGCCGCGCGCAACCATCTCGGCCTGCTGTCGGAGGATGTCGACCCGAAGACCGGCGAATTGTGGGGCAACTTCCCCCAGACCTATTCCATGGTCGGCCTCATCGTCTGCGCGATGCGGCTGTCCAAAAGCTGGGAGGAATCCTTTTGGCGCGGCTCGTAATCGTCTCCAACCGCGTCTCCATGCCGCGCGAACGTCTCAGCCGCGCCGGCGGTCTCGCCGTCGCGCTGCGCGAGGCGCTGAACCAGTATGGCGGATTGTGGTTCGGCTGGAGCGGGGAGATCACCGAAACGCCCTCCTCAGCCCCGCGCCGCGCAAGCGCGGGGAAATGCGAGTTCGCCGTTCACGACCTCACGCCTGACGAACATCACCGCTTCTACGTCGATTTCGCCAATTCCACCCTCTGGCCGCTCTGCCATTACCGTCTCGGCCTGATCGACTTCCACCGCGCCGCCTTCGAAGGCTATTACGCCGTCAACGAACGCTTCGCCGCCTCGCTGGCCGAGATGCTGCGGCCGGACGACATCGTCTGGGTGCATGACTACCATTTCATTCCGATGGCGGCGGCCCTGCGGCGTCGCGGCGTGGAGAACCGCATCGGCTTCTTCCTGCACATCCCGTTTCCGGCGCCGGAAGTGCTGGCGGCCCTGCCCGGCCATGACCGGCTGGTGCGCGACCTCTGCGACTACGACCTGATCGGCTTCCAGACCAAGGGCGACGTGCGGGCGCTGACCGAGTACATCATCCATGAAGCCAATGGCGATGTCTCGGGCGACGGCGTGATCAACTGCTATGGCCGCCATGCCCGCGTCGCCGCCTTTCCCATCGGCATCGAGACGGAAGGCTTCGCCAAGCTGGCCGCGGCCGAGGCCAACAGTCCGGAAACCCGGCGCCTGCATGACAGCCTCGGCCAGCGCAGCCTGGTGATCGGCGTCGACCGGCTGGATTACTCGAAGGGCATCCCGCAGCGCTTTGATGCCTTCCAGATCATGCTCGGCGCGCGGCCCGACCTGCGCGGCAAGGTCACCTTCATGCAGATCGCGCCGATCTCGCGCGGCGAGGTGACCCAGTACCGCAAGCTGCGCACCGAGCTGGATGCGCTGACCGGCCGCATC
>NZ_DATGQG010000013.1:0-31927 GCF_035304305.1 Ferrovibrio sp. | reverse complement strand
CGATGTTGCGGATGCGGCTGACCAGCTGGTACCAGGTCAGCATCGGCAGCAGCCACAGCACAGGATAGAGCCACCAGTAGCCGGCCGCCGTCAGGATCAGCAGCAGCAGCACGAGGTTGGTGATCAGCGCACCGGTGATGCCGGCCTTGTTCAGCCGCTCGCGCCGCTCGGCCCAGCTTAAATTGGCCGGGCCCCAGGCTTCGTTCCACTGCATTTTCCGCCGCTGGTAGCCGGTCTGGCCGAGCAGGTCGCGCTGCACCTTGCGGCGCAGGCTCTGCCTGGTGATCGGGAACGGCGCCGAGAGCACGAGATCGGGGTCATTCTCCTGCTGCGTGAAGCGGTGATGCTTCAGGTGATAGGGCCGGTAGAGATTGAGATCGGTGCCGACCGGATAGGCGCAGAGCCACTGCCCGGCGAACTCGTTGAAGCGGCGGGTCTTGAACAGCAGGCCATGGGCGGCGTCATGCATCAGGATGGCAAGCCCGAGCTGCCGCCCGCCGATGATCATCACCGCGGCGATGAAGGTGAGCGGGTTGGGCCAGACCGCAAACACGGCCATGCTGCCGAGGATCAGCACCCAGGCATGCAGCACGAGGCCGGCGCCCACCCAGTCCGAGCGGCGGCTCAGGCGTTTCAGTTCCCCGGCCGTGAAGAGATCGGTCGCCCTCACTGCGTTTCCTCCGTTCCTATGCGGAGAGTATAGCGCAGCAGTGCCGGGGGTCACGGAGAGATAGCGGCTGTTTCTGTCGTCGTTTCCTTGTCATGCCCGGGCCTGACCCGGGCATCCACGCGTTTTTTCGGCGACATAGACGTGGATGGCCGGGACGAGCCCGGCCATGACACTCTGGAAAAGCTTGCCGACCGCTTCAGCGATCGAACCAGATGTAGATCCAGAGGAAATCCACCGAGCCGCCGGCGGCGTCGCGGATCGGCAGGATGATGCGGCTGTAGGTTTCCCAGGCGTCGCGGCCTTCGATCACCGAGCTGCGGCTGCCCCAGTAGCAGAGCTGCCCGTCGATGCAGCGGCGGTAGATATCGAGATCGGGGCCGATGCGCTCAGGCGGAAAGCATTCGTCGAGATACAGCCCGGTGAGTTCGCGTCCCGCCCGCGCGGTGAGTTCGGAACCGATCACGCGATAGCGGTACCGCAGCCTCTCTCCCTCGCGCTCGACACCGAGCAGCATGGTGGTCGGCATCAGGCGGGGAAAATGGGTCAGCGGATCGATCTGCGCCCGCGTCGGCGCACCCTGGCCGCGCGCGAGCCCGCCCCAGTAGCGGAACAGCGCCGCCGCCTCGCCGGTCAGAAGGCGCGGCTCCTCGCCGGCACGCAGCCATTCGCCGTGTTCATATCGCGGTTGAATATCGTCCATTGCAATGCGCGGGAATCCAGGGAGAGCAGCCAGATAGCCCTTTTGCAGTGCAATATGAAGAGGCAGATTGACGCAGGGGAAAGCCATCCGTACACGGCTTTACACGCCTTCCCGATTCGGCGCGTGATTGGCGTTTCACCTGCAAAGACGTAGATGGCCGGAAGGTGGCGTGTGCCGCATGCGCCCGGTTATCTCAGCAGCTCGTAAGGCCCGCCCTTTTCCAGCGCGCGCCTGTAGGCGGGCCGCGCATGGATCAGTTCGAGGAAATTGCGGATCGGCTGATGCTGCGGCTTCAGTTCGATGCGCGCCGCCGCCGCTTCCAGCGGGAAGCTCATCTGGATATCGGCCGCGGTGAAATCGGCGCCGGCGAACCAGCCGCCCTGGGCGCGCAGGGTGTCGGCCCAGAAGGTCATATGCGTGTCGAGCTGCGGGTCCACCAGCATCGCCTGCGCCTTGGCGGCGATGCCGCGCACGATCGGCCGCACCAGCGCGGGCGCGCCTTTCGGCATGCGCGAGAAGATCAGCTTGAGCAGCAGCAGCGGCATGGCCGAACCCTCGGCATAGTGCAGCCAGTAGGTATAGCGAAGGCGCTCCTCGCTGCCGGGCGGCGGCACCAGCCTGCCCTGCCCGTAAGTTTCCACCAGGTATTCGATGATGGCGCCGGACTCTGCGATCACCCTGCTCCCGCCCTGAAGGTTGGTGTCGGTGATCACCGGCGACTTGCCCAGGGGGTGAATCTTCTGCAGGGCGGCCGGCGCGCGCATCGTCGCCCTGTCGCGCTCGTAGCGGATCACCTCGTAATCGAGGCCGAGCTCCTCCAGCAGCCAGAGCACGCGCTGCGACCGGGAATTGTTGAGATGATGGACCTGAATCATGCCTGCCTCCCAAAGCAAGAGAGAAGCTAGCCGGACCTGCCCGTGTCGCCCAGTCCGGCGGATGCCGCGAGGATCACATCACGGCGTAAATTTATCTTGTCGCCCGGCAGATCGTACCTACATTGTTCTCGCCTGCCGCTGTTGCCCATCGTGAAACACCGCATCGCGCATACATCGATATGCGTCCCGCCCCGTCGCAACGGGACTCAACGGGATTCAACCGGACTCAACGGGATTGAACGGGACTGAACTGGCCCTCAACGGGACTCAACTGGCTTCCAACGGGATCGAACCGGCTCCCAACGGGCTCCAACCGGCCTGACGCCGCACCGGCCGGTTCCCGAATTATCAATGGGTTAGGCGAAATCTCAGGCCGGCTGGTGCACTTTTCCCTGCGGACTGAGCCGCACGCCGGGCCGCAGCCGCCGGTAAGGCAGCGTCTCCGCCCGCTCGATGAAGGCGCCGGGGCTCTCCACGGTCAGGATGTCATGGGCGATGTCGGTGAAGTCGCCGCGGAAATGCACCGTGCTCTTGACGCCGACGATCTGGCGCTGGCCGGGCTCGATGCCGAGATGGCGGTACATCTCCTTGTCGGCCGCCTGCACGCGGATCGAGCTGACGATGAGATCGACGCCGCCTCCATTTGATGTGGGGCACTGCAGCCGCGCCATCGGCCCGAGCGCCATGCGGGTGCCCCTGTAGAAGGGGCCCGTGCAGAGGAACCTGCCGTCGTTCAGCTTCGCCACCCTGAAACGGTTGCGATAGGGCTTGGCGCCGTCGAAGGCCTTGCCGCCGACCGCGATCTCGATCTCGGCATTCTCGCCGGCCTGGTGCGCGATCCTCGCCGCCTCCGGATCGCAGAGCAGGCCGAGCGTGGCATCCGGCACCTGGTGCTCGACCAGCGCCGCAAGCAGGCCCGTCGTGTCGCTGGTGGCGCCCGCGCCGGGATTGTCCTGCACGTCGGCCAGCACGATGGATTTTCGCGCCCCGCCGACGATCAGCCGGCGCGCCTCCTCGATGGCCTCGGCCGGCGACAGCAGCCGGGTGCGGAACTCGGCCTCGCGCTCGGCGATATGGCGGGTCAGTTCGTCTGCGGCGCGATCGGCCGCCTCCTGCGTGTCGCCATAGGCCAGGATCACCGGGCCGCATTCGCGGATGTCGGCCGGATGGAAGCCCGGCGCGAAGCTGAGGGACGACACCGCGCCGCGTTCCATGTCGCCCAGGCGCTCGTAGATGCTCTTGCAGGGCTCGATGAAGCTGCATTGCGCGGTGAGCGGAATGAGGAAGGGCAGCCGGCGCATCGCCTTGGCCTGCTTTTTCCGCTCGCCGGTCAGCAGCTTCTCCAGATGGTGCATCACGCGGGCGCCGGTCACCGCCATGTCGAGATGTGGATAGGTGCGGTAGGCGATCAGCACGTCCGAATGCCGCACCATCGTCTCGGTGATGTTGGTATGCAGATCGAGGCTGGCGACGACGGGAATGTCCGGCCCGACCACCGCGCGCACCCGGCGCAGCAGCTCGCCCTCGCCGTCCTCGTGGCTCTCGGTGACCATGGCACCGTGGAGGTCGAGATAGACCGCGTCGATGCCGCCCTTCAGCGCCGCGAGGCCGTCGGTGATCTTCTTCGCGACATGCTCGAAGGCCTCGTCGGTGACGTAGGAGGACGGCTGCGCCGCGGCCCAGACGATCGGCAGCAGCTCCCACTGCTTCGGCGTCGCCGCCTTGATGAAGCCGCCGATCGGAATGTTCATCGGCGCGAACACTTCGAAGATCGCCCGGCCCTCGGTCAGCGGCGGCCAGCCTTCGCCGTTGACGAACTTGTCGAGCGTCGCCTTCTGCGGCGCGAAGGTATTGGTCTCATGCTGGAAGCCGGCGATGGCAACGCGATAGGTCATGGGAGGCTCGTTGTTTTTCTGACGGGAGAGAAAGGGCGCCCGGCCAGGCGCCCTTCAGGGATTCAGATATCGGCGTACTGCTCCACTTCGGCCTTGCCGCCGGGATGGGTCACCGCGCCGTCATGGGCATCGCCCACGGTCTGGGCATATTTCCACAGCGTGCCGGACTGGTATTCGGTTTTACGGGGCTTCCACTTCTTCCTGCGGCGGGCGAATTCGGCGGCGCTCACATCGACGCTGAGAATACCCTTCACCGCATCGATGGTGATGATGTCGCCATTCTTGATCAGGCCAATGGGGCCGCCGACCGCTGCTTCCGGCCCGACATGGCCGATGCAGAAGCCGCGCGTGGCGCCGGAGAAACGCCCGTCGGTGATCAGCGCCACCTTTTCGCCCATGCCCTGGCCGTAGATCGCCGAGGTGGTGGAGAGCATCTCGCGCATGCCGGGACCGCCCTTCGGGCCCTCGTAGCGGATGACGATGACGTCGCCTTCCTTGTACTTGCGGGCCTGCACGGCCTCGAAAGCGGCCTCCTCGCTGTCGAACACCCGCGCCGGGCCGACATGCTTCAGCCGCGTCATGCCTGCGACTTTCACGATGGCGCCGCGCGGCGCGAGATTGCCCTTCAGGCCGACGACGCCGCCGGTCGGCGTGATCGGATTGGTGATCGGCCGCACGACATCCTGGTTCTTCGGGAACTTCACGCCCTTCAGGTTCTGCTCAATGGTCTTGCCAGTCACCGTCAGGCAGTCGCCATGGATGTAGCCGCCCCTGAGCAGCTCCTTCAGAACCACCTGCACGCCGCCGATCTCGTAGAGGTCCTTGGCGACGTAGCGCCCGCCGGGCTTGAGGTCGGCGATGTAGGGCGTCGACTTGAAGATCTGCGCCACATCGTCGAGATCGAACTTTATGCCGGCCTCATGGGCGATCGCCGGCAGATGCAGGGCGGCATTGGTCGAGCCGCCGGTGGCGGCCACCACGCGGGCAGCATTCTCCAGCGCCTTGCGGGTGACGATGTCGCGCGGCCGGATGCCGAGCCTGATCAGCTCCATGACCTGCCGGCCCGAGGCTTCGGCATATTCGTCGCGGGTCTCATAGGGGGCCGGCGCGCCGGCCGAGCCCGGCAGCGCGAGCCCGATGGCTTCCGAGACGCAGGCCATGGTGTTGGCGGTGAACTGGCCGCCGCAGGAACCGGCCGAGGGACAGGCGACGCATTCCAGCTCATGCAGGTCGCGGTCGCTGATCCTGCCGGCGGCATGCTGGCCGACGCCTTCGAAGACGTCGACCACGGTGACGTCCCTGCCGCGGAAGCGGCCCGGCAGGATCGAGCCGCCATACATGAAGATGGAGGGGATGTTCAGCCGCACCATGGCCATCATCAGGCCGGGCAGCGACTTGTCGCAGCCGGCAAGGCCTACCAGCGCATCGTAACAGTGGCCGCGCACGGTGAGCTCGGTGGAGTCGGCGATCACCTCGCGGCTGATCAGCGACGACTTCATGCCCTGGTGGCCCATCGCAATGCCGTCGGTAACGGTGATGGTGGTGAACTCGCGCGGCGTGCCGCCAGCCGTCTTCACACCCTTCTTCACCGCCTGCGCCTGGCGCCCCAGGGTGATGTTGCAGGGCGCCGCCTCGTTCCAGGTGGTGACCACGCCGACGAAGGGCTGGTGGATCTCCTTCTCGGTCAGACCCATCGCGTAGTAGTAGCTGCGGTGGGGCGCGCGCTCCGGGCCTTCCGTCACATGGCGGCTCGGCAGCCGGTTCTTGTCGATCTTCCCGTTCTTCGTGACGGGCTTCTTCCTGGCGGCTTTCATGGCGCTGGTCGCTCCCTGGTCCAAATGCCGGACACGGAGCATAGCCAGAGGCTTGCCCCTCTGCCAGAGGGAGAAATCGCTCAGGCCACCGCTTCGGCCGGCGGCGGCACACCCTTGCAGCGCAACAGAGCGGCATTCAGCTCGGCGCCGAAGATGAACAGCACCGCCGAGATGTAGAAGAACAGCAGCGTGATGATCACCCCGCCGAGGCTGCCATAGGTGGCGCTGTAATTGCCTAGATTGGCGACATAGAGGGAAAACAGGCTGGCGCCGGCGAGCCAGAGCACGGTGGTTGCCAGCGCGCCGGGCAGCAAGGCGCGGAACCGCATGCGATGACCGGGCAGCCAGCGGTGCAGTGCCAGGACGGTGAGAAAAAGCAGCGTCGAGGCAAGACTGTAGCGCAGCAGACTGTAGGCCCAGCGGTCCTCCTGGCTGAGCGGGCTGATATAGAGAATGCCCTTCCAGATGAGCGGTCCGAAAATGATCAGGACCGACAGGAGGATGAAGACGATGCCGCCGATCACAACGGCGCCGATGCTGCCCAGCTTCATCAGCCACCAGGGCCGCGGCTCGTCAAATTCATAGGCGGCGTTCAGCGCGATCCGCAGGGCGTCGAAGGCATTGGACGCCACCCACAATGCGCCCAGCAGGCCCAGCGTCAGCAGGCCGCCATCCTGCGTGCGCAGCACCTCGTTGATCACCGGCTTCAGGGTTCTGGCAACGTCGGTAGGCAGCATGCCGAAAACGGCATTCACTCCGGCAATGCTGTCGACATACACGCCGAGGAAGCCGGCCAGCGAGGCGAGGAAGATGAGGAAGGGAAAGATGGCGAGCAGGCCGGTATAGGCGATATGCCCGGCCAGCTGCAGGGCGAGCGTATTGGCCATGGCCGTGGCCGCATCGATCACCGGGCGCAGCACATGGCTGCCGATCAAGGGCGCCGCTCCATCTTAGGCCCGCTCTGCCGCAGCAGCGCGGCGCAATCGCTGTCCTGCGCGAGACCGGGGTCGATGAAGGCAAGGATGGAGGCAATCGGCGTCAGCAGCGCCCCCAGCGCCACCGCACCCGCGGCACGGGCGGCGAGCGGTGTTTTCTCGACATCGACGATGGGACGCGAGAACGCGCCGTTGACCGTGATGGGCGTCCGGGCGCTGAGCAGCGACACATCCTTGGGATACGCCACAAGGCGCAGGCCGAGCTGCTCCTCCTTCAGGCTGACGAGACCGTCGGCGGTGATGGTCGTGTCGGTGGTATCCAGCACGAAGGTGCGGGGTTTCAGCAGGCCGTCCTGCGCCTCGAAATCGACGACGAAGCAGCGCACCGGCACGCGCTGCTCGCCGCGATCGCCTTCCGCCAGGAACAGGGCCGCCTGCCCGACATCCAGTCCGACCAGCTCCAGCACCAGGTTCGAGAGCTCCCCGCCGTCCATCGCAAGGCGGATGTCACCGGTCGCCGAGCCGAGCGACTGCCGGACCGTACTGCCGATCCCGAGCAGACGGATGCGGCCGTTGATCTGCCCCTGCCCGGCCTGTTCCTGGCCCGCAGCCGCCAGAGCCTGCTTCAGGTCGAAACCGCTCAGGCGAACATCATAGTTGGTCGAGACGCTTTCCTCGCGGGCGTTGATGCGGATATCGGCCACGACATTGCCGCCGGCCACACCGAGTTTGATCGGCTTCAGGGCCAGTACGCCATCCTGCATGTCGAGATTGAGATCGACGCCGCTGAGCGGAATGCCGGGGGCGTCGACCTTCTCGCCCCTGAACTTCACCCGTGCATCGACCTCGCGCACCTGCTCTACGGCCAATGGCGCGTCGGGCAGCACGCGCGGCGGCGCACCCTGGCGCACCTGCTCGGCCTCGGCGCGTTTGGTGGGCTTTTTCTTTTCCTCCTGCTGCCGGGCCTCCGCCGCGTTCTGGCCCTGCGGCTTCACGGCGGGATTGTCCTGCTTCTGCTGTGCCCGTTTGTCGGTCTCCTCGTCCTGCAATCCGATCAGCGGGCCCACATCGCGGTAGTCGAGGACCTTCGAGCGCAGGTTGCTCTCGATCAGCAGACGTTCCCGCCCGAGATCGAAGCGCAGATCGCCGCTCAGGTCGCTCTCTCCGATCTTTCCGTCCAGATCGTCGATTGACCAGATTTCCCCTTCCCGCTGCAGCCGGCCCTTGAGATCGTAGGGCGGTGTCATCGGCAGCGGTATGCCGGTGACATGGGTCAGCCGGCCGAGGTTCGGTCCCGAGAGTTCGACGCGCAGGTCGAGTCCGACGAACCTGACCGGATCCGTCAGGGTCCCCGTGATGTAGCCGCGGGTCGGCCCGATGAGAATCTCCATGGTCAGCGGGTAGGGATCGTCCTCCTCGCGCAGAGCCAGCAGCGAACCAGCCGAGACCTTCAGCGTGAACGGCTCGTTGCGCATGTTGCCTCGGCCTTCCAGTTCGACATGGCCGCGCCCTTCCTTGCCCTCCCCCACGGCGGTCGAAAGCTTCGTGTCGATGTCGAGCTCCAGCTTCTCGTCGCGATAGACGAGTTGCCCGTCCTCGATCAGCAGCAGGCCGATCAGGGGCATTTCAGACCGCTCTTCCGGCGCGACGGTTTCGGCGGCCTCCTCGGCACCGAAGGTCCAGTTGTTGGTGCCGTCCTCCTGCCGCTCAAGGCTGATCTTAGGCTTAACGAGCCTGATTTCGGGCAGCACGGTGCGACCTCGCAGCAGCTCCGGAAGATCGACGACGACCTCGATGCGCTCGGCACCGAGCATCTCGGCCTCGCGACCCCATTCGGCATTCGGGATGTGCAGATCCTGCAGGACGAAACGCGGCCGAAGTGACCATTCCCCCTGAAGGTCGCCGATGGTTACCTCCCGCCCTAGCGCCTTGCTGGCCGCGTCGACCGCGGGTTGCCGCAGCCAGTTCCATTGAAACAGGAGCAGGGCAGCGACGGCGATGACCACCAGGGCGGCAAAGATGCCACCCGCCCATTTCAGCGCGCGGACCATGCGACTGGAACATCAATGCTGCTGCCGCAGTTCCCGCGACGCGCGAATTTGTTAACACCCGTTTAAGAATTGTTAATCCTGCCCTGCCATGGTCGCCGGATGGGTGCCCATGTCGAAATCGTCGCTCCCCGCTATGTCGTCCTGACCCGACTGGCTGACAGCTGGATTCCGCGGGCCGCCCATGCCGACGCGGAACGGGCTGAGCGCGAGGCTTTCCGCTGGCGACGCATCTACGGACCGGGGCGCACGCGGGTGGCCGAATACTGGATCCCCGAACAGCCGGCCCAGACTGTGACGGAAGCCATCCTTGATGTCCCCGCCAGCCCGGTGTCCGGTCACGGGGTCCGGTCTGCCTGCGACTGCCCTTCCTGGCGTGAGACGGCGCTGCGCGCCTTTGCGCTCTACCTCGGTTTCACCCTGGCCAATCGCGCGATGGAATTGCTGATCCTGGCCGGCTAGCGTTTCGGCGTGCTTGGGATAGAGTGCGGCGACCGTTTCTCCGCCTCCCAAGCCCAGATGCTCTCCGTCATCCTTGCCATTATCCCGGTCTTTCTGCTGATCGCGCTCGGCACCGCGATGAAGCGGTACAACTTTCCTGGCGATGCCTTCTGGCCTCTGGCCGACAAGATGACCTATTTCGTCTTCTTCCCGGCCCTGCTGGTCGAGAACCTGTCGAATGCCAAGCTGGGCGATCTCGATCCGACCGGCATGCTGGGCATCCTGTTCGCCGTCCTGCTGCTCCAGGCCGGACTGACCTACCTGTCGCGCCCGCTGACGAGAACCGACGGCCCCGGCTTTACATCGGTGTTCCAGGGTGCGGTGCGCTTCAACACCTTTGTCGGACTGGGCGTGGTCGCCGCGCTGACCGGCAGCGCCGGTCTCACGCTGTTTGCCGTGGCGATCTCGCTGGCCATTCCCCTGATCAACGTGATGTGCGTGCTGACCCTTGCGCGCTATGGCGCGCACGGTCAGGGCACCAGCCTCAGAAACCAGCTGCTGCTTCTGGCCAAGAACCCGCTGATCATTGCCTGCCTGATCGGGATCGCGCTCAACCTGCTCGACATGCCGCTGCCACCGGGCATTGCACCGGTCTTCAAGATGCTGGGTTCGATTGCGGCGCCCCTGGGTCTGCTGACCGTGGGCGCCGGCCTGCAATGGCAGGCAGCCCGCACCGGCGGTCCGGCCATCACGGTCGCCTGCTTTCTCAAACTGCTGGCCTATCCCGCCATGCTGTTCGGATTCAGCCGCCTGGCCGGGCTTGGTCCGCTGGAAACCAAGATCCTGGTCATGTGGGGCGCCATGCCGACGGCGAGTTCCAGCTACATCCTGGCGCGCCAGATGGGTGGCGACGCGCCGCTGGCGGCCGCCATCGTAACGGTGAGTACAATCCTGGCCTTCGTGACGGTGCCGCTCGTGCTGCTGCTGGCCGGGCTGTAGATACGGCGGCGTTCAGCCCTTCGGGTATTCCAGCCCCATCGCTTCGTAGCGCTCGGGATCGTCCCCCCAGTCCTCGCGCACCTTCACGAACAGGAAGAGATGGACGCGGCGCTCGAACTGCCGCTCCATTTCCTTGCGGGCAGCTGCGCCGATCCGCTTGATCATCGAGCCCTTCTCGCCCAGCACGATCTTCTTCTGACCCTCGCGCTCGACGAAAATCACCTGTTCGATACGTGCGGCGCCGTCCTTCTGATCCTTCCAGTTCTCCGTCTCGACGGTAATCGCGTAGGGCAGTTCGTCATGCAGGGCGCGATAGACCTGCTCCCGCGTGATCTCGGCGGCCAGAAAACGCATCGGCACATCGGCCAGCTGATCTTCCGGATACAGGTACGGGCCTGCCGGCATGAGCCTGGCCAGAGCACGGCGGACATCATCAACACCGCTGCCCTTCAGGGCCGAGATCATGAAGGTCTGATCGAAGGGATAGGCCTCGTTCAGCGTCCTGGCGAGACCGAGCAGCCTCTCGCGCGGGATCGCGTCGATCTTGTTCAGTGCCAGCAGGACATTCGGCCGCTTGCGGTGCTGCAGCGCTTCGACGATCTCGCGGCTCTCGTCGTCGAATCCCTTTGCGGCATCGATCAGCAGCAGAACCGCATCCGCCTCGTCGATACCGCTCCAGGCTGCCGAAACCATGGCGCGGTCGAGGCGCCGCTTCGGCCGAAAGATCCCGGGCGTGTCGACGAACACGATCTGCGTGGTGCCTTCCATCGCGATCGCGGTGATGCGGGCGCGCGTGGTCTGCACCTTGGAAGAGACGATCGAGATTTTCGCGCCGACGAGCTGGTTCAGCAGAGTCGACTTGCCGGCATTCGGCGCCCCGACGATGGCAACATAGCCACAGCGGGTTTCCTGTTCTGCCGTCATGGCGTGCCTGACTCGAGCCGGGCCAGCAGACGGCCGGCGGCTTCCTGCTCGGCAGTGCGCTTCGAGCCGCCCTGCCCGCTTTCCGGTTCGCCGTTGCCGAGCCGCACCGAAACGGTGAAATGCGGTTCATGCGGCGGGCCTTCCTGGCTCACCACTTCATAACGCGGTGCAGCCAGGCCGCGGGCCGCCGCCCATTCCTGCAGGGCCGTCTTGGCATCCTTGGCGGCCGACGCCGCGAAATTGTCGAACAGCGGCTCCATATGGCGGCGGACGAAGCGTTCGGCCGTCTTCAGGCCGCCATCGAGATACAGCGCGGCGACCACCGCCTCGCAGGCATCGGCCAGGATGGCCGGTTTGCTGGCGCCGCCGGAATCGCGCTCCGAGCGCGAAAGCTGGATAAAATCGCCGAGACCGAGCGACTGGGCCAGCTTGGCCAGGCTCTCCTGTTTGACCAGGGCATTGTAGCGCAATGCAAGCTCGCCCGCCTCGGCCTGCGGGAATCGCTCGGCCAGCAGGGTCGCCACGACAAGACCGAGCACACGGTCGCCGATGAATTCGAGCCGGTTGTAGTCGCGCAGCGCCGGGGCCGCTTCGGTGCTCTTCTGGCGCGCAGATTTGGCACGGCTGCGGCGCGGATTGGCCGAGGGATGGACCAGTGCCTCCTCAAGCAACCGCGGATCGGCAAACTTGTGGCCGAGGGCCTTCTGCAGCTGTTCCAGCGCGGCTCTACGCGGATCAGCGCTCATGGCGCCCTCATTCTATGCCGGTGAACATGCGGTTCCAGCGCAGGGCGCTGAACCAGGTCCAGGGCTTCAGCAGCGACGCGCTCGGCTCGATGGAAACCCAGCGGATTTCCGCCCGGCCGATCAGATGGTCGGCCGGCACGTAGCCGACGCCGCCGAACTCCAGTGGCACGCGGCTGTCCTGCGAATTATCGCGATTGTCGCCCATCATGAAGTAATGGCCCGGCGGCACGGTATAGACACCGGTATTGTCGCCGGCATTGTAATTGAAGAGATTCAGCACGCGGTAGCTGGTGCCATCGGGCAGCGTTTCTTCCCACTGCTCGATGCGCTCCTGCACATTGCCGAAGCGGTCGCGCCGCTCGAAATCCTCCACGCGGCGCCGCTTGACCGGTTCGCCGTTGATCAGCAG
The DNA here is from genome assembly GCF_035304305.1 of Ferrovibrio sp. Lineage (GTDB taxonomy): Bacteria > Pseudomonadota > Alphaproteobacteria > Ferrovibrionales > Ferrovibrionaceae > Ferrovibrio. The sequence continues at coordinate 19,471 of NZ_DATGQG010000013.1, read as the reverse complement.
TACGCCGTCGCGCATCTGCAGGCGGTCGCCGGGCAGGCCGATCACACGCTTGATATAGTCGACCGAGGGATCGCGCGGCCAGCGGAAGACGGCAACGTCGCCGCGCTTGGGCGAGGAACCGAGAATCCGGCCCTCGAAGAGCGGCGGGCTGAACAGCAGGGAGTAGCGGCTGTAGCCGTAGGTGAACTTGGAGACGAAGACATAGTCGCCGACCAGCAGGGTCGGCAGCATCGATTCCGAGGGAATATGGAACGGCTCATAGGCAAAGGTGCGGATGCCGAGCGCGATGGCTATGGCGTAAACCAGGGTGCGGAGGCTTTCCCAGAGATCCCCGCCGCGCGACTTCGCCTTCGCCACACCTTGCTCCCGTTGCATAGAAATCAATCCTTTAGGCTCGGTTTTCCCGCCCCGAACCGGGCGCATCAAGCGGGTTAGCCACGGCAAAGTCAAGCGCCCGTCGCAGGAGTCGGTCTGGGCCGCGCCGAGATGATGACAATGGCCTGGGCCAGGGGTGGTTCATCGGTCAGCGAGACATCGATCTGGGCCTCGTAGCCCTCCGGCAGCAGGCTTTCCAGCCTCGCCAGGGCGCCGCCGGTCAGCGCCATGGAAGGCTTGCCACCCGACAGGTTGACCACCCCCATGTCGCGCCAGAAAACCCCCTTGCGGAAGCCGGTCCCCAGGGCCTTGGAGCAGGCCTCCTTGGCGGCAAAACGCTTAGCGTAGGACTCGATCCGGGTGCGCTGGCGGCGTTCCGAACGGGCCTTCTCCACCGGGGTGAAGATGCGGTCGAGGAAGCGGTCGCCGAAACGCTCGATGGTGCGCTCGACCCGGCGGATGTCGATCAGGTCGGAACCGATGCCGAGGATCATGCGGTCATCGCCCGCGCGCCGCGGGCCTCGTCCATCAGGCTGCGCATGCGGCGGATCGCCCCGTCCAGACCGCCGAAGATCGCCTCGCCGATCAGGAAATGGCCGATATTGAGCTCGACGATGGACGGGATCGCTGCGATCGGCGCCACTGTCTCGAAGCTGAGCCCGTGACCGGCATGGCATTCCAGCCCGATCGCCTCGGCATGGGCCGCAGCGGCACGGATGCGCTCCAGTTCGACCTCGCGCTCGCGACCGCTCAGCTCGCAATAGCGGCCGGTATGAAGCTCGACCACCGGCGCGCCAAGCGCCCTGGCGGCATCCAGCTGCGGGATCGCCGGTTCGATGAACAGCGACACGCGGATGCCGGCATCGCCGAGCTGGCGGATCATCGGCTGCAGATGGCTGAACTGCCCAACGGCATCGAGGCCGCCTTCCGTGGTGCGCTCCTCGCGCCGCTCGGGAACGATGCAGCTGGCATGCGGCCGGTGCCGCAGCGCGATCTGCAGCATCTCCTCGGTCGCCGCCATCTCCAGATTGAGCGGCAGGTCGATCTCGGCCATCAGCCGGTCGATATCGGCATCGGAGATATGGCGCCGGTCCTCGCGCAGATGCGCGGTGATACCGTCCGCGCCCGCCGCTGCCGCCATCCTGGCCGCGCGCACCGGGTCGGGGTGGCGACCGCCACGCGCATTGCGGATGGTGGCCACGTGGTCGATGTTGACGCCGAGACGGAGCGCGCGCGGGGGCATGGCAGGTCCTATTTCAGGTCACGCGAACCGGGTTTCACGGCCGGAAGCTTCTTCATCTCCGCCGGCAGCTCGTCCTCACGGTAGGCCGGCACCTTGTAGCCGCAGAGCGCGAACAGCGGCACGCCGAGGTCGGTCTCGCCGTCGGAGCGGTCAACGATGCAGGACGCTGCCACGGTGACGCCGCCATTGGCGCTGATGCAGTCGATGCATTCGCGGCTCGACTTGCCGGTGGTGACGACGTCTTCCGCCATCAGGACACGGGCGCCCTTCGGAATGTCGAAGCCGCGGCGCAGGGCGAATTTGCCGTCGACCCGTTCGGTGAAGATAGCCGGTACGCCAAGCTGGCGCGCCAGCTCGTAGCCGACCACCACGCCGCCCATCGCTGGCGAGCAGACCAGATCGACCGGTTTGGGGCCCATGGCGGCCCGGATCTTGTCGGCCAGGGCTTTGCACAGGGCCTCGGCACGCTCGGGATACATGAACACGCGGGCCGACTGCATGTAGACCGGGCTGTGCAGGCCGGAGGTCAGCAGGAAATGGCCTTCCAGCAATGCGCCGGAGTCGCGGTAATGCTGGAGTACTTCGTCACGGGTCATTTCAGGCAGGACCTCTGGCTGGCTGGTTGGCGACGGGTTCAGCCCTTCGCGCGCTCGACCGAACTGATGGCCGGCGTGGCGCGCAGGGCGGCGATGATATTGGACAGGTGCTTGACGTCGCGCACCTCGATATCGACGAACATCTCGAAGAAATCCGGCGTGCGATTGGTGATCTTCAGGTTGGTGATGTTGCCCTTGTGCTTGGCAATAACCGTGGTGACGGCGCTCAGCGCGCCCGTCTCGTTGTTGAGGATCATGGCGACGCGGCCGACATGACCATGGGCCTTCTCGCCCTCGGCCGGGGCATCCCAGGCGAGGTCGAGCCAGCGCTCCGGCTGTTCGGCAAACTGCTCAAGAACGTCGCAGTCGATGGTATGGATGGTGACACCCTTGCCGGTGGTGACGATGCCGACGATGCGGTCGCCCGGCAGCGGATGGCAGCAACCGGCAAAATGCATCGCCATGCCGGGAATGAGGCCGCGGATCGGGATGCCGCCGCTGGTGCCCTGTTCGGAATGCCGCGGCGGACGCGGCGTTATCGGCAGGCGCTCGGCCTCTTCTTCCTTCTGCCCGGGAAAGACGATGTGGACGACCTGACGGGCGGTGACATTGCCCTCGCCCACCGCAACATAGACGTCATCGGCGTTACGCAGCTTGAGAACCTTCACCGCCGGTTCCAGCGCGCGCTCGGAGACGGTCGCGTCATGCTCGCGGAAGGCCTTGGTGAGGATGGCCTTGCCCAGTTCCAGATACTGGCCGCGCTGCTGCTGCCGGATGAAGCGGTTGATGCAGGATTTGGCGCGGCCTGACTTGACGAAGTTCAGCCAGGTCGGGTTTGGCGCGGGAACCTTCGAACGCAGGATCTCGACCTGATCACCGTTGCGCAGCACGCTGCGCAGCGGCACGACGCGCCCGTTCACCTTCGCGCCCACAGCCGTATCGCCGACGTCGGAATGCACCGCATAGGCGAAATCCACAACGGTGGCATCGCGGGGCAGCGCGATCAGGTCGCCCTTCGGCGTGAAGCAGAAGACCTGATCCTGGAACATGTTGAGCTTGGTATGCTCGAGGAACTCCTCCGGGTCAGCCGTCTGTTCCAGTATTTCCAGCAGCTCGCGGAGCCAGCGATACTGGCGCGCCTCGGCTTCGGGCGCACCCTTGCCGTTCTGCTTGTATTGCCAGTGCGCCGCCACGCCGAGTTCGGCAATGTCGTGCATCTCCTGAGTCTGGATCTGGATCTCGATGCGCTTGTTCTCGGGGCCGATCACCGTGGTATGCACGGCGCTGTAGCCGTTCTGCTTTGGCGTCGAGATGTAATCCTTGAACCGGCCCGGCACCGACGGCCAGGTCTGATGCACGATGCCCAGCGCATGATAGCAGGTCGGCACGTCCTTCACGACGATCCGGAAGGCCATGATGTCGGACAGCTGCTCGAACGCGATGTTCTTGCGCTGCATCTTCTCCCAGATCGAATAGGGCCGCTTCTCGCGTCCCGAGACCCAGGCATCGATGCCATGCTCCGCCATGGTGCGCTTCAGCCGGTCGATGATGCGATCGACCATGCTGCCGCCCTCGCTGCGCAGCTGTTCCAGCCGCGCCATGATCGAGGCCCGGGCATCAAAGTTCAGTTCAGCGAAGGCGAGATCTTCCAGCTCCTCCTTCAGCTCCTGCATGCCGATGCGGTCCGCCAGCGGCGCGTAGATTTCCATCGTCTCCTTGGCGATGCGGCGCCGCTTCTCGGGATCCTTGATGAAATGCAGCGTGCGCATGTTGTGCAGCCGGTCGGCCAGCTTCACCAGCAGCACGCGGATGTCGTTCGACATCGCAAGCAGCAGCTTGCGGAAATTCTCAGCCTGACGGGTGCGATCGGACTGCAGCTCGATGCGCGACAACTTGGTCACGCCGTCGACCAGGCGCAGCACATGGCTACCGAAATTCCTCTCGATCTCGTCGGGCGTTGCGACGGTATCTTCAAGCGTGTCGTGCAGCAGGCCGGTGGCGATGGCGGTCGCGTCCAGCTTCATGCCGGCGAGGATGCCGGCGACCTCCACCGGATGGGAGAAATACGGATCGCCTGAGGCGCGCTTCTGGGACCCATGCGCCTTCATGGAGAATACATAGGCGCGATTCAGCAGGTCCTCGTCCGCATTCGGATCGTATGCGAGAACCTTCTCCAGCAACTCAACCTGGCGCATCACGCGCGGGCGCATCTTACCGCCCCGTTCTCCGCTTTCCGGCAAACGGTTGGACATAAACATTAATTTTGATCAGAAACCCTGCGGGGACAAGCCCGCAGGCGCCGGAAAACCGAGGTTTTGCCTATTCTTCGTCGCCAAGCTCCGCAGCGCCGGCCGCGTCATCTGCTTCGCCGCCGTCGGCTTCCTCGATCATCATGCCTTCGGCCAGGTCCTCTTCGGTTTCCTGCTGCACGCCGGCCCACTCGCCGGACTGCATCAGGGCCGCCATGTTGTCTTCCTCGGGCTCGTCGACCTCGACATGCTTCTGCATGCCGCCGATCATCCGCTGCCGCAGACCCTCGATGTCGATGGTTTCCTCGGCGATTTCACGCAGGGCGACGACCGGATTCTTGTCGTTGTCGCGGTCCACGGTCAGCGAGGCGCCGGAGGAAATGGCCCGGGCGCGCTGGGCCGCCAGCAGAACCAGCTCGAAGCGGTTCGGAATCTTGAGGACGCAATCTTCAACGGTGACGCGGGCCATCGGGCTACCCTGAAACGAGGATGTGGCTGAAGCACGCCTTACTAAGGAGCTTTCGCCGCTTTTGCAAGCCCCGGCGGAAGCGTCCCAGCGCTGCCTTGAGGCCAGAAATCTATTCTATCTTATTGATTTTTAATGGATTTGCCAGCATGATCAGGTTCTGGATCTCCATGCCATCGGCGGGATGGCGCCAGTTTGGCGCCACCTCCTGAAGCGGCAGAAGGACGAACAGCCGCTCCCGGAGCCGCGGATGGGGCAGAACCGGCGTCCCTTCCGCCCCGCCGGACTGGCGGCCTCGGTAGTCGATCAGGTCGAGATCGAGGACCCGGGCCTCCCAGCGCTTGCGTCTCACCCGGCCAAACCGGCTTTCCAGATCATGCAGCCGGGCCAGGACCTCCGCCGGCTCCAGGGCTGTCGCCACCTCGACCATGCCGTTGATGAAATCCGGCTGGTCGCCGGCCGGCTGGGCCGGTGAGCGCCACCATGACGAGTGCCGGAGGACCCTCATATCCTGCGACGGGAACAGCGCCAGCGCAGCCTCGAGCGTCTCGCGCGGCGTGCCGCTGCTACCCGGCAGATTGGCGCCTAGTGCAATGTAGATTCCGCCATCGGGCTGAGACATTTTCCGCTTGCCTTACGCATCGCACTGGCCCAGAGATCAGGCCATACGAACACATCATAGAACTCAAGTCTTAGTGCGAAGGAATTTCTGATGAAATTTTATCCCCAGGAGCGTGTGGCGCTCTTCATCGACGGTGCCAACCTCTACTCCGCCGCCCGCAGCCTCGGTTTCGAGATCGATTACCGCCGTCTGCTGGAGACCTTCCGGAAGGAAGCGCATCTGGTGCGCGCCTTCTACTACACCGCCCTGGTCGAGGATCAGGAGTATTCGCCTCTGCGCCCCCTCATCGACTGGCTCGACTACAACGGCTTCACCATGGTGACCAAGCCGGCCAAGGAATACACCGATGCCATGGGGCGCCGGAAGGTGAAGGGCAACATGGACATCGAGCTGGCCATCGATGTCATGGAGATGGCGCCGCATCTCGACCATGTCGTGCTGTTCTCCGGCGACGGCGATTTCCGCCGGCTGGTGGAAGCCATCCAGCGCAAAGGCCTCCGCGTCAGCATTGTCAGCACCACCAAGACCCAGCCGCCCATGGTGGCGGATGAGTTGCGCCGTCAGGCCGACGTTTTCATCGAACTGCAGGATCTGTCGTCGAAGATCATGCGCGAGCACAGTTCACGCGAAGCCTCCCGCGCCGGCCTGCAGGCAACCCTGCGCACCGGCCAGTCCCATGTCGCATCAACGAACTCTTCCCCCGCTCAGGCGATGGACGTCTTCGACGAGATCGACACCGCCGACCCGCGCAAGCATCTGCGCTGACCCGTGACAGCCATGTTCCCGGTACCCGACCGCAATTGCGGCCTCTGCCCGCGTCTCGCTGCATTCCGCGATGCCAACCGCGCCGCCTATCCTGACTTCTTCAACGCGCCCGTTCCGGGCTGGGGCGACCCGCAGCCAACCCTGCTGATCGTCGGTCTGGCGCCGGGGCTGAAAGGGGCCAACCGGACCGGGCGACCTTTTACCGGGGACTATGCCGGCGACCTGCTCTACAGCACGCTGATCAAATATGGGTTTGCCCGCGGCGTCTTCCGGGCCGATCCCAATGATGGTTTGCAGCTCGTACGCTGCCGCATCACCAATGCCGTGAAATGCGTGCCGCCCGAGAACAAGCCGACCCCGGCTGAAACCAGGACCTGCATGAGCGCATTCCTGGAAAAGGAAGTCGCCAGCATGACGAATCTGAAGGCCGTGCTGGTGCTGGGCCAGATTGCCCATGTCGCCCTGCTCGACGCCCTGAAGGTCAAGCGCGGCACGGCGCCGTTCGGCCATGGTGCGGAAAACCCGCTGCCGAACGGCGCGACGCTGTTTTCCAGCTATCATTGCTCGCGCTACAACACCAATACCGGCCGGCTGACCGAAGCGATGTTTCATGCGGTCTTTGACCGCATTGCTTCGGTCGCCGGCTGAGCCGGTCAGGCTTTCGGCTTCATCATCTTCGCATTGAAGCGCCGCTCCGGCCGGGGCGTGATCACGATGTCTTTCTTCCCCGCGAGATCCCAGGCCGGATGGAAGACCGGGATGATCGCCTGCTCGTGCATGCAGGCTTCGATCGCCTCCTGGACCAGCTGCTTCCGCTTTGCCGGGTCCATCTCACCCTGCGCCTTCTCGATGAGCGCATCGAGCTGCGGGTTGGAGAACTTGGTCCGGTTCGCCGTCCCGTAGATGCCGCCCGGGGTATGCACCAGGGCGCGCGGTCCGATCGAGGCCTCCTCGGTGCCATACTGGGCGATGAAGGCCGAGTATTCCTGCTTCGTCGCCTGGCTGAAAAACACCGTGCCGGGCAGCGCCTCGATGGCGACCTGGAGACCGAGACGGGTCCAGGTCTGGCCGATGGCCTGCGCGATGTCACGGTCCTTCGGATAGCGGTCGCCGGTGGAATGCAGCGTGATCTTGAAGCCGTCACCGTAACCGGCTTCGGCCAGCAGCTTCTGCGCCTGCGCCAGATCGAACGGATCGACCTTCAGCTTCTGGCTGGTCCCCTCAAAGGTGGACGGCAGAAACTGCGAGGCAGGTATGCCCGAACCGTCCAGAAGGCGATCGACAATGAGTTGCCGGTTGATCGCAAGCGACAGGGCCTTGCGCACCCGGCGATCCTTCAGCGGATTCCCCTTGAGCGGCGGCTGGCCATCCTTGGCCGACACGAACGGGCTCTGGTCACGCACGGCATCGAGGGCGATATAGTGCACCACCGCTGCCGGGCCGCTGGCAACCGCAAAACGCGGGTCGTTCTTGATCCGCGGCAGATCGATCGAGGGAACCTCGTCAATGGCGTCAACATCTCCCGACAGCAGCGCGGCAATCCGGCCGGCATCGCCCTTGATGACGCGTTCGGTCACCCGTGCCCAAGGCTCCTTCGGGCCCCAGTAATCGTCATTCCGGTCGACCACAAGGCGCTCGCCGTTCACCCATTCGACGGCCTTGTAGGGGCCGGTGCCGATGGCGGCAGCGCCGGAGTTGAAATCCGCCGTGCTGGCACCGGCATGCTTCTTCGAGATGATGAAAACGCGGGCGAGATCGCTGGCCAGGGTCGGCGTCGGCGTCGAGGTCCGGAAGCGGACTCTGTAGTCGCCCAGTTTCTCAGCCTTCTCGATCGAACGGGTGAACTGCGTAAACGGATTCGGGCTGTTCGGCACCTTCGGCACGCGTTCGTAGGTGGCGATCACGTCATCTGCAGTGAAGGGTGACCCGTCATGGAACTTCACTCCCTGCCGCAGTTCGAATTCCCAGGTCAGCTCATCCACGGCCTTCCAGGAGGTCGCGAGCGCGGGCATCAGATTCAGGCCGTTATCCAGCGCGAGCAGCGCATCGAAGATCAAGCCGTGGGACGAACCCTGCGGAAAGCCATTGAAGAAATGCGGGTCGAGTGTGTTCAGCTCGAGCTTGGTGCCGATCACCAGATTGCGCGCGGTCTGCGCAAAAGCGCCGGGCAAGGTGGCTGACAGGGCAATCGCCGCGGTTCCGCCCATGAACAGGCGTCGTGAAACGGAAAACATCGGCGCATCCTTCCCTTCTGTTGTTCTGGCAGCCTAGTATTAGTTGCGTCGCAATGAGTCGGAAAGTCAATCGCATCATGCAGTCTGGAACTATAACCTCGCGTAATACTCCCCGTATTGCCATCGGTGGCTTCATGCTGGAGAGCAACGGGCATGCGCCGGTCTCCACCCGCGAGGAATTTGCCGCCAACGTCCTGCTGGAAGGCGAAGCGCTGCTGAACGACCTGCGCCAGACCAACCCGCGCAGCCCGACCACGCTGACCGGTTTTGCGGCAGAGATGGACCGCACGGGCAACTGGGAGCGCGTGCCGCTGGTGATGGCCGCCGTGGGCGCCTCCGGACCCGTCGACCAGGTCTTCTTCGAGGAAATCGTCGCGCGGATGAAGTCGCTGCTGCGCGATGCCGGGCCGGTCGATGCCGTGTTCCTGTCGCAGCATGGTGCGGCGATCGCCACCGGCGACGACGATCCCGACGCCACGATCTTCCGTGCGGTCCGCGAGATCGTCGGCCCGGATGTTCCGGTCCTTGCCACCCTCGACCTCCATGCCAATGTCAGCGCCGACATGGTCGAACTGGCGGACCTGCTGGTCGCCTACCGCTGCAATCCCCATACCGACATGGCCGAGCGCGGCGCTGACTGCGCGCGGCATCTGCGGGCCATGTTGGGCGGCCTGCGCCCCAGAGCTGCTTTCGTGAAACTGCCCTTCATTCCGCCCTCCACCAGCCAGAACACGAAATCGGGCCCCTACGCCGATGTCATTGCCTATGGCCAGAGCAAGGTCGGCGACGGGGTCATCGACGTTTCCGTTTCTTCCGGCTTTTCGCTGGGCGACACACCGAAGAACGGCATGTCGGTGATCGTCAGCGCGGCCGACAAGGCCAGGGCCGAACGCGTGGCCCGTGACGTGGCGCGCTTCGCCTGGAGCCAGCGCCATCGCTTCACCGCTAATCTCACGAGTCTCGAGGAGTCCACGCGGCTGGCCAGGGCCTGCGGTGAGGATACCTCGCGTCCCTCCCTCCTGTTTGCGGATGTGGCCGACAATCCGGGCGGCGGCGGCCGCGGCAATACCGTCTATATCCTGCGGGCCTTCCATCAGGCCGGCGTGAAAGGCTGCGCCATCGGCCCGGTCTTCGATCCGCCGCTCGCGGCCGAGGCGCATCGGCTCGGCATCGGCGCCACCTTCGAGGTGCGCTTCAACCGGGACGAAACCACCACCTTTTCCGAAACCTTCACCGCGCCCGGAAAGGTGATCGCCCTGAGTGATGGCGTATTCGTCGGACGCCGCGGCATGGCAGCCGGCCGCACGATCGACATGGGCAAGGCGGCGCTGATTGCCGTCGGGGGCATCCAGATCGTGGTCACCAGCATCCGCCACCAGGCTCTCGATCCGATGTTCTTTGAAAGCCTGGGTGTCGATATCGCGAATCTGCGCAGCCTGGTGGTGAAGTCGCGCGGCCATTTCCGCGCTGGCTTCGACATCTTTTTCAGCGACGACCGGATCATCGAGGTCGATGTCCCCGGCCTGACCACACCGGTCCTGAAGAACGTCCCCTGGAAACGCGTGCCGCGGCCGATCTATCCGCTCGACCCCGACATGGAGTGGCAACCGCCGGCCTGAGGGATCAGCCGTACCGCTCCTCCTTCCAGGGATCGCCAGTATTGTGGTAGCCGCGCACCTCCCAGTAGCCGGGCACGTCGCGATCAAGGAAGGTGATCTGTTTCACCCACTTGGCCGACTTCCAGAAATAGAATTGCGGCATGACGATCCGCACCGGCCCGCCATGCTCGCGGGTCAGCGGCTGCCCTTCCCATGAATGGGCGAGCAGGACGTCGGGGGCGGAAAACATTTCCAGCGTGACATTGGTCGTATAACCGTCATAGGACTGGAAAACGATATGCTTCGCATCCTGGTGCGGCTTGACCAGTTCCAGGAAGTCCGTCGCCTTCACGCCGCTCCAGCGGTTGTCGTAGCGCGACCAGGCCGTCACGCAATGGATGTCGGAAACCAGGTCGCTCTGCGGCAGGTCGAGAAAGTCGTTCCAGGTCAGCCTGACTGGGCTGCCGACCAGGCCCTCGACGCTGAGCTGCCAGCGTTCGAGCTGGATGTTCGGCTGCACGCCGAGATCCAGCACCGGCCATTCGCGCACCAGGCGCTGGCCCGGCGGCAGGCGGTTCCGCGCCGGTGACGATGTCTCGCCCGTGAGCAGGCGGCCATCGCGGGCCCATTGCTGCTTGCTGGCAATCAGCTTGTCCTTGAACTGGCCGATCAGGCCGGGCTTGTAGTCGTCGCTCATCGCCACTCCATCGGCGGCAGGAGCGTCTCAGCCCCTGTCGCGCAGCAGTCGCTGCTTCTCGCGGTTCCAGTCGCGTGTCTTCTCGGTCTCGCGCTTGTCGTGCAGCTTCTTGCCGCGGGCCAAGGCAATCTTGACCTTCGCCCGGCCGCGCTCGTTGAAATATATGCTGAGCGGCACAAGGGTCACCCCCCCGCGCTTCAGGCTCCCGATGAGTTTACCGATCTCCTTGCGCTTCAGCAGCAGCTTGCGCTGCCGCCGCGGCTCGTGGTTGAAGCGGTTCGCTCCGTGATACTCCGGAATGTGCGAATTGATCAGCCAGATCTCGCCGTCCTGCTCGGTGGCATAGGCATCCTGGATGCTGGCACGGCCGCTGCGCAGGCTCTTTACCTCCGAGCCCACGAGCACAATGCCCGCATCGAAGGTCTCGTCGAGATGATAGTCGAAACGCGCCCGGCGGTTATCGGCCACCGTGCGTGGTTGCTGCGCCATTCAAAGCCTTACTTCTTTTTCTTGGCTTTGGCCTTGGCCTTGCCGCCGGACTTGGCCTTCGGACCCTGCAGGCCAAGCGACTTTACCAGTGCCTTCACTTTGGCCTGGGTTTCCTTGCCCGGCGGCACCAGCGGCAGGCGCACCTCGCCGGAGCATATGCCGAGCAGTTCGGCCGCATACTTCACCGGGCCCGGGCTGGTCTCGGCGAACAGCGCCTTGTGCAGCGGCATCAGCTTGTCCTGGATCGCCAGCGCCTTGGCATGATCGCCGGCCAGGCTCGCCTCCTGCATCTGCGCCACCAGCTTCGGCGCAATGTTGCCGGTCACAGAGATGCAGCCGGTGCCACCATGCGCATTGAAGGCCAGTGCCGTGGTATCGTCGCCATCGAGCTGGCAGAACTTGGTGCCCGAAGCGGCACGCTGCAGCAGCGGACGCTCAAGATTGCCGGTGGCATCCTTCACGCCACGGATGCGCGGCAGCTTCGACAGCGCCGCCATGGTCTCGACCGACATGTCGATCACGCAGCGCGGCGGGATGTTGTAGATGAAGATCGGAATCCTGGTCGCGTCGTGGATGGCCTTGTAATGCGCATACAGGCCGGCCTGGGTCGGCTTGTTGTAGTAGGGCGTGACGATCAGCGCCGCATCGGCGCCGGCCTCCTGGGCATGCCGGGTCAGCTCGATCGCCTCGTCGGTCGAGTTCGAACCGGTTCCGGCCATCACAGGCACGCGGCCATGGGCAGCCTCGATGCAGATCTCGACCACACGCTTGTGTTCGTCATGGCTGAGCGTCGGCGATTCCCCGGTGGTGCCGACCGGCACCAGGCCATGGGTGCCCTGGGCGATCTGCCACTCGACGAAGTCGCCGAACGCTTTTTCGTCCACCTTCCCCTTCCTGAAGGGGGTGATGAGTGCGACGAACGAGCCCTTGAACATCGGAGTTCCTTTACTTTTGCCCATTAAAATACGGATAGGTCGCGACCTTACCCGCGCCGGAAGCCCCCTTCAAGGGCAAGCCGAGCTTTTGCCGGTAGGCGCCTGCTGCTATCATCCTGCCTGGATTTGCGAAAGTGTGGCCGTGCCAGCATTCCGATTTGCGTTTACCGTCCGCCCAGTCCTGCGCATCGCCTGCGCCGCGCTGATCCTTACCGCCGCCGGGTTTCCGCCTGCCCTCGCCAAGTCAGCCAAAACGACCGGCAAGTCCGAGCTGGCCGCCCTCAGCGTACCGGTACCCGGCACCAAGCCCCGGCGCGGCACTCCGCCGGCGAAGCCGGAACAGACCGAACTGCCGTCCCATCGCACCCTGCTGAGCGCCTCCGACCGCGATCTCGGCCGCAAGGCCATGACGGAAGCCGAGGCCGGTCGCTTCGATGCCGCCCGGCGGATCGCCGCCCAGGCCCGCGAGCCGCTTGTCGGCGAGCTGATCCGCTGGCTCTGGGTGCAGACTTCAGGCAGCGGTGCCGGTTTCGACGATATCGCAGCCTTCCTGGCCAGCAAACCGGACTGGCCGGCCCGCGACGCAATGCTGCGCCGGGCCGAGGAGAACATCGACATCAGTCTGGGTGACACGCGCATCCTCGAATGGTTCGCGGCCAACCCGCCGGTGACCGGACTGGGCTGGATGCGCCATGGCGAGGCCCTGCTGCGGCAGGGCCGCACCGAAGAAGCGATGGTCTCACTGCGGCGGGCCTGGGTGGACGGCAACCTGGCGCCAAGTGACGAAAAGTCGTTGTGGGTGGAGTATGGCGGGCGCTTTTCCAATGCCGACCATGCGGCGCGGCTGGACCGCCTGCTCTGGGAGGGCAATATCGAAGCCGCGCGCCGCATGCTGCCGCGGGTCAATGCCGAGACCCGTCAGCTGGGCGAGGCCCGCATTGCCCTGGCCACCAATCGCGACGGCGCCGACCGGCTGGCTCAGTCCCTGCCCGAGCATCTGCGCAGCGACGGCGGCCTGGCTTACGACCGGCTGCGCTGGCAGCGCCGCCGCGGCATGGACGACATTGTTGAAGCGCTGCTCTACAACGCGCCGGAAGACCTGGGCCGCGCCGAAAAATGGTGGGTAGAACGGCATTTCCGCGCCCGCAAGGCCATCGCGGAGGGCCGCATTTCGGAGGCTTACCGGCTGGCGGCCGGTCACGGCCTGAAGGAAGGCGCATCCCGTGCCGAAGCGGAATGGCTGGCAGGCTGGATCGCGCTTCGCCTGCTGCAGGAGCCGGCGGCTGCGCTGCAGCATTTCACCGCCCTGGCGGAAACGGTCAGCTATCCCGTCAGCGTGGCGCGGGCAGCCTACTGGCTTGGCCGTACCCATGAGGCTTTGGGCAACGCCGAGGAGGCACGGCGGCAATATGCGCTCGCTGCCGAGCACAGCACCACCTTCTATGGCCAGCTCGCCGCCCATGCGCTGAACCCGGGCGAGCCCCTGTTCCTCGCCGATCCGATCCAGCCGAGCCGCGAGGAGATCCGCAAATTCGACAGCCGCGAAGTGGTGCGCGCAGCGCGCATCCTTGTCGAGCTCGGCGAGGAATCCCGCCTGCGCCCCTTCATCCTGCGGCTGGTGCATACGGCAACAACGCCGGAGGAGCACAAGCTGGTCGCGCAGCTGGCCCGCGACCTGCGGCGCGTCGATCTGGCCGTGATGGCGGCGAAACGGTCCGCGCGCCAGAACATCATCCTGCTGCGCGAGGCTTATCCGCTGGTCGATCCGATGCTGCGTACGGAGTCTCCGGAAACGGCGCTGGTTCTGGCGCTGGCGAGGCAGGAAAGCGAGTTCAACCAGTTCGCCATTTCCTCCGCGGGCGCCCGCGGGCTGATGCAGCTCATGCCGGCGACTGCCAAGGGGGTCGCCAAAACGCTCAAGGTCCGCTACCAGACCGCCAAGCTGACCGACGACGCTGCCTACAATGTCAGACTCGGCTCGCACTATCTGCAGGATCTGCTGCGGGACTGGGACAACAACTATGTCCTTGCCCTGGCGGCATACAATGCCGGGCATGGACGCGTGCGGCGCTGGGTGCAGGAATGGGGCGATCCCCGCCATCCCTCCGTGGACGTCATCGACTGGATCGAGCTGATCCCGTTCTCGGAAACCCGCAATTACGTGCAGCGGGTGCTGGAAGGCGTCCAGATCTACCGCTCGCTGCTGGGCCAGCAGCCGGTCAGCACCGAGCGGATGTATGTCGACATGCGAGGCCGGCCGATGCAGGTCTGCGGATTGGCGAGCTGCTGAAAACCGGCTATCAGGGAGGCGCATGAGCCCAGCCATCAAGGCCTGCATTTTCGATGCCTATGGCACCCTGTTCGACGTCAACGCCGCGGCACGTGCGCTGGCCGACGAACTCGGACCGCAATGGCAGGCCCTTTCCGAGCTCTGGCGTGCCAAACAGCTGAGCTATTCCTGGCTGCGCAGCCTTATGGGTGCGCATGCCGATTTCTGGCAGGTCACCGAAGAGGCTCTGGACTTCGCGCTGGAAAGCTGTCGCGTCGCCGATCCCGCCCTGCGCCAGCGCCTGCTCGACCTCTACTTCAGTCTCGCCTGCTATCCCGAGGTGCCAGCCATGCTGCAGGCCCTGCGGCGCGCCGGCAAGGTGACAGGCATCCTGTCCAATGGCTCGCCCGCCATGCTCGAGGCCGCCTGCCGCTCGGCCGGAATCACGGAGCTGCTCGATCACGTCGTCTCGGTCGAGGAAGTGGGCATCTTCAAGCCCGACCCGCGCGTCTATCGCCGGATGGCGGAACGGCTCGACCTGCCACCGGAGGCCATTGCCTTCCACAGCAGCAACGGCTGGGATATTCATGCCGGCAAACGCGCCGGCTTTTTCAGCATCTGGGTAAACCGCAGCGGCCAGCCGCCCGAGCGGCTGCCTGACCCACCCGATGTGGTCCTGCGCGACCTGAGCGAAATTCCTGCCATTCTGGGGGCGGCATGAGCGACGGCTTCACCGAACACTACTTCCACACCCAGGATGACCTGCGTCTGTATTACCGCGATTACGGCGATCGCCGCTCGCCCCGGCCGCCGCTGATCTGCCTTGCCGGCCTGACCCGCAATTCAAAGGACTTCCACGACGTCGCCCTGCGCTACGCCGAAACGCGGCGCGTCATCGCCCTCGATTACCGTGGCCGCGGCCGCTCGGCCTATGATCCGGACCCGGAGAATTACCAGATCCCGGTCTACCTGACCGACGTCATGCACCTGCTGGCGGTGACCCATACACATCGCGCGGTGTTTCTGGGCACTTCCATGGGCGGGATCGTCGCCATGGCCATGACGGTTGCGATGCCCGCGGCTCTGGCCGGCGTCATTCTCAATGATGTCGGCCCCGAGATCAGCGAAACCGGCCGGCAGCGGATCGCCGGCTATGTCGGTACGGAAGTGCGGGTGAGTTCCTTCGAGCAGGCCGCCGAGATGTGGCGGCAGAATTACAGCCTCGCCTATCCGCGGCTCGACCGGGATGGCTGGCTGAAACTCGCGCGCGCCACGTTCACGGAAGATTCCGTGAGCGGCGGCATCCGACTCGACTACGACCTGAAACTTGCGGTCGCATTGCGCGAACAGTCGAAATCGCCCCTGCCCGATCTCTGGCCGCTGTTCCGCGGCCTGCGCAACGTGCCGCTGCTGGCGCTGCGCGGCGCGTTGTCCGACATCCTGACAGCCGACACGCTGGTCCGGATGAAGCGCGAGCATGCCGGCATGATCGCGGTGACGGTACCCGAGGTCGGCCATGTGCCGATGCTCGACGAGCCGGAAGCGGTTACGGCGATCGACTCCTTCCTCGAATCACTCTGATGCTGCGGCTTTTCGCAGGTTTCGCCCTTCTCGTCTGGGCGAATACTCCACTGGCGCAGACCGCGCCGGCACCTGAAGCTGCCTCGGGACGCGAAACCAAGAGTGCCGTCCACGCCGAACGCCAGATCGTCGCCGCGGCCCATCCGCTGGCGGCGCAGGCCGGCATCGCTATTCTCCGCAAGGGCGGCAGTGCGCTGGATGCCGCGATAGCGGTGCAAATGATGCTCAACCTCGTCGAGCCGCAGTCGTCGGGCATCGGCGGCGGCGCCTTCATTCTCTACTGGGATGCAGGACAGCAGAGGCTCTACGCCTATGACGGCCGCGAGACGGCTCCTGCAGCCGCAACACCGGACCGATTCCTGACCGCCGACGGCCGTCCGATGCCATTTCGCGAGGCTGTCGCCAGCGGCCGCTCTGTCGGCGTCCCGGGCCTGCTGCGCGCGCTGGAACTGGCCCATCGCGCGCATGGCAGGCTGTCCTGGGCGGAACTGTTCGCGCCTGCCATCACGCGCGCCGAACAGGGCTTCGCGGTTTCGCCCCGTCTGCACAAGCTGCTGGATGGCGATCCCGCCCTGCGGCACGATCCCGCGGCCCGCGCCCTCTATTACAACGCCGATGGCAGCGCCCTTGCCGTCGGCACGCTCCTGCGCAATCCCGCCCTGGCCGAAACCTTCCGGCAGATCGCAGCCGGTGGCCCCGACACCTTCTATGACGGCCCGCTCGCCGAAGCGATGGTCGCGGCCGTGCGCAACCATCCGCGCCTGCCGGGCGATCTCTCGCTGGCGGATTTCTCCGGATACCGGGCTCTCGCGCGGGAGCCGCTCTGCGGCAGGATTCGCCTCTTCACCATCTGCGGCTTTCCGCCCCCCAGTTCGGGCGGCATCGCCACGCTGCAGATCCTCGGCATTCTCGAAGCGCTGGGCCCCGCGCAGCCGGGGCCCGTCAGCCCCACGGACATCCACAATTATGCCGAAGCCGGCCGGCTGGCCTTTGCCGATCGCGACGTCTATGTCGCCGACGCCGATTTCATCGCCGTGCCCGTGCAGGGCCTGATCGACAAGGCCTATCTGCAGGCGCGCGCCCGGCTGATCCGGGCCGGCGAAAGTATGGACCGCGCAGTTCCCGGAGAGCCGCCCGGCCGGCGCGGCTTGGCGCCGCCATTCGGCAATGGCCCGATCGAAGCCGGGACCAGCCATATCTCGATCATCGATGCTGACGGAAATGCGGTGGCCATGACGAGCAGCATCGAAAGCGCCTTCGGGGCCCGGATCATGGTCGGCGGCTTCCTGCTCAACAACCAGCTGACCGATTTCTCCTTCCGGCCCGTGGTCGGCGGCCGAGCCGTGGCAAACCGGGTCGAGGCGCATAAACGGCCGCGCAGCTCGATGGCGCCCACCATCCTGTTCGATGCCGGCGGCCGGCTCTATGGCACACTTGGCTCGCCGGGTGGCAGCGCGATCATCAACTATGTGGCGCGCAGCATCTGGCTTGTACTGGACAAGGGGTACGACCTGCAGGCGGCCTTCGACCTGCCGCATTTCGGCAGCCGTAACGGCCCGACCGAACTGGAGGCCGGTGCCCCGGTGGACTGGCACATGGCCCTGCAGGCGATGGGACACGACGTCCGCACACTGGAAATGACCAGCGGCCTGCATGGTATAGTGCGCGGCCCGCGAGGCTGGATCGGCGCCGCCGATCCGCGCCGCGAAGGAATTGCCGTCGGAGAATGATGATGAACGCGCCCGCGAAACTCCCCCTGCCGACCGTTGCCGATGTCGAGGATGCCGCACGGCAGTTGCGCGGTGTCGCCGTCCGCACGCCGCTGCTGGAGAACCCGTATCTCAACGAGCGTCTGGGCGGCAGGCTGCTGATCAAGGCCGAACCGCTGCAGGTCACCGGCTCGTTCAAGTTTCGCGGTGCCTATAACCGCATCAGCAGGCTGAACCCGGAGGAGCGCAAGCGCGGCATTGTCGCCTTCTCCTCCGGCAACCACGCGCAGGCCTGCGCCTGGGCAGCAAAGATCACGAACACGCCTGCGGTCATCGTGATGCCGAGCGATGCTCCGAAAATCAAGATCAGCAACACCCGCGCCTATGGTGCCGAGGTGGTGCTTTACGACCGCCAGAACGAGGACCGCGAAGCCATCGGCCGGCGCTATTCCGAGGAGCGCGGCATGACTCTGGTGCCGCCGTTCAACGATCCGTACATCATCAGTGGCCAGGGCACGATCGGCCTGGAGATCGCCGCGCAATGCGCCGAGCGGGACATCAAGCCCGATGCGGTGCTGGCGCCGGCCTCCGGCGGCGGCTTGATCTCCGGCATCTCGCTGGCGATCCGGGATCGCCTGCCGGGCACCGATGTCTATTGCGCGGAGCCCGACCAGTTCGATGATATCGACCTTTCTCTGAAGGCGGGCAGGATCGTCAGTCACGCCGGCAAGGGCACCACCTTCTGCGATGCGCTGATGGCCCCCCATCCCGGCGACCTCACCTTTGGCGTGATGAACGCCAACCTGAAGGGCGCGGTATCGGCGACGGATGCGGAAGTCGAAACCGCGATGGCGACGACCTTCCACTATTTCAAACTGGTGGTGGAGCCCGGCGGGGCCTGTGCACTGGCCTCGGTGCTGAACGGCAAGCTTTCGTGCGCTAACCGCATCGTTGTCGTGGTCACGTCGGGCGGGAATGTTGACTCCGCCCTCTACTCAGCCATCATCGGCCGTGCCTCGCCCGTCTGAACAGACGTTCCAGGCAGACATACAGCCCCGATCTCGAGAGACCCCAGGGAGAGACATATGACCGAGGCTTTCATCTGTGACGCCATTCGCACGCCTGTCGGCCGCTATGGCGGTTCGCTGTCCGCTGTCCGCGCCGACGATCTCGGCGCCATCCCCATCAAGGCGCTGATGCAGCGCAATCCCGGCGTTGACTGGGCGGCCGTGGAGGACGTGATTTTCGGCTGCGCCAACCAGGCCGGCGAGGACAATCGCAACGTCGCCCGCATGTCGGCCCTGCTGGCGGGCCTGCCCGACAAGGTCCCCGGCATCACGGTGAACCGCCTCTGCGGCTCCGGACTGGAGGCAGCCAGTGCGGGCGCCCGCGCCATCAAGACCGGAGAATCGGACCTGATCGTCACCGGCGGCGTGGAAAGCATGAGCCGCGCGCCTTTTGTGATGCCAAAGGCCGACAGCGCCTTCTCGCGCACCGTGGAAGTGCACGACACCACGATCGGCTGGCGCTTCGTCAACAAGCTGATGAAGCAGAAATACGGCGTCGATTCCATGCCGGAGACGGCCGAGAATGTCGCCGAGCAGTTCCGCATCAGCCGCGCCGATCAGGATGCTTTCGCGCTG
>NZ_DATGQG010000012.1:0-4837 GCF_035304305.1 Ferrovibrio sp. | reverse complement strand
TCCGAGAATGGAGCCGAGCCTGCTCCGCCAGTCGCCCGTCCGCCCCGGTGCGGCGGCGCCCTGCCCGGCGGTTTCCATCTCGGGCAGGCGCCGGCGCCGGCGCCGCTCGGCATGCAGGCCGCGATACACGCTCCAGCACATCAGGATCATGATGCAGGCAAACGGCAGCGCCGTGGTGATCGCCGCCGTCTGCAGCGCGGTCAGGCCGCCCACCATCAGCAGGACGATCGCGATCGCACCGCTGCTCAGGGCCCAGAAGATGCGGCCGGGCAATCCCGGCTGCGGATTGCCGTTGCTGCTGATGATGTCCATGACCAGCGCGCCCGAATCCGCCGAGGTGACGAAGAAGGTCGCAACCAGAATGGCAGCCAGGGCGGAACTGATCGTGGGCCATGGCAGCTGGTCGAGCAGGACGTAGATCGCGGTGGCCACGTCGGCATCCACAGCCTCCACCATGCCGCCGGCGCCGAAGATCTCCCGGTGCAGCGCCGTGTTGCCGAAGACGCCGAACCACACGAAGGTGAGCAGCGTCGGCGCGAAAAGCACGCCGCCCACGAATTCGCGGATGGTGCGGCCGCGCGAGATGCGCGCGATGAACATGCCGACGAAGGGTGCCCAGGAAATCCACCAGCCCCAGTAAAACATCGTCCAGCTTTTCTGCCATTCGGTGCCCCGGAAGGCGGTGGTGCGGAAGCTGGTGCCGACCAGGGTCTGCAGATAGTAGCCGATATTCTCGATCAGCGTGCTGACCAGGAACACGGTCGGCCCGAGGATGAAGACGAAGAGCAGCAGCAGGAGCGCAAGGCCGAGATTGATCTCGCTCAGCCGCTTGATGCCGTTGTCGAGCCCGGACGCCACCGAAAGCGTTGCCGCCAGGGTGATGCCGACGATCAGCCAGATCTGGTTGGTGAGACCGGTCGACATCAGGCCGAGATAGTCCAGTCCGGCATTGACCTGGAGCACGCCGAGTCCGAGCGAGGTGGCGAGACCGAACAGCGTGCCGAAAATCGCGAGGATGTCGACGATATCGCCGGCCGGCCCGTGAATGCGCTCGCCCAGCAGCGGCCAGAGCGTCGAGCGGATGGTCAGCGGCAGGTCGTGGCGATAGGCGAAATAGGCCAGCGCCAGCCCGACGATGATGTAAACCGCCCAGGCATGCAGGCCCCAGTGGAAATAGGCGAGATGGATGGCCTCCTTGGCGCTTTCGATGGTTTCCGGCTGCATGCCCGGGCCGAGGCTGGCCGGCGGCTTGGCGTAATGCAGCACCGGTTCGGCGACGCCATAGAACAGGATGCCGATGCCCATGCCGGCGCTGAACAGCATCGCGAACCAGCTCGGGTAGCTGTATTCTGGCTCGTCGTCATCGGCACCGAGCCGGATCGAGCCGTAGGGACTCACGAAGAGATACAGCGCGAAGATCAGGAACCCGGTGACCGACAGGATGTAAAACCAGCCGAACCGGGTGACGATGAAATCCTGCAGGCCCGCGACCCGCTGTGCCATCGGTTCGGTGAACAGAACCGCAAGCAGGACGAACAGCAGGCTGATGATGGCTGCAGGCCAGAAGACCCGACGATTCACGGACATGGCACCTCCCGGCAGACAACCTGCCAAATGGCCCACCGTTCCGCGAATTGCGGTCGAACGGCAGGATCAGTCCTCGAAAGGATCCTTCATCAGGATCGTGTCGTCGCGTTCGGGTGAGGTGGACAGCAGGGCCACCGGCGCGCCGATCAGTTCTTCCACGCGGCGGACGTATTTCACCGCCGTCGCCGGCAGGTCGGCCCAGGAGCGCGCGCCGCGCGTGGTTTCCGACCAGCCTTCCAGCGTCTCATAGATCGGCTTCGCCGCCGCCTGCTCGCCCATCGAGGCCGGCAGATAATCGAGCTGCCTGCCATTCACCTCGTAGCCGGTGCAGATCTTCAGTTCCTTCAGCCCGTCCAGCACGTCGAGCTTGGTCAGCGCGATGCCGTGAATGCCGTTGAGCTTCACGCTCTGGCGCACCAGCACAGCGTCAAACCAGCCGCAGCGCCGCTTGCGCCCGGTGACGACACCGAATTCATGGCCCTTCTCGCCCAGCCACTGGCCGATCTCGTCCGTCAGCTCGGTCGGGAACGGGCCCTCGCCGACGCGCGTCGTATAGGCCTTCACGATGCCGAGCACATAGCCGAGCGAGCCGGGCCCGAGACCGGAGCCGGCGGCGGCCGACCCCGCCATGGTGTTCGACGAGGTCACAAAGGGATAGGTGCCGTGATCGACGTCGAGCAGCGAGCCCTGCGCACCCTCAAAGAGAATGCGCTTGCCATGGCGACGCGCCTCGTCGAGCTCGCGCCAGACCGGTGCGGCATAGGGCAGCACCTGTTTCCCGATCTCGGCCAGCTGCTGCAGCAGGTCTTCGCGGTTCACCGGCTCGGCGCCGAAGCCGCGGCGCAGCGCATTGTGGTGGGCGAGCAGGCCGTCGACCTTGCGCCCAAGCATGCCGGCATCGGCGAGATCGCAGACGCGGATCGCGCGCCGGCCGATCTTGTCCTCATAGGCCGGGCCGATGCCGCGCCGCGTGGTGCCGATCTTCACGCCGCCATCGGCGGCATCCTCGCGCAGGCCGTCCAGCTCGCGATGCAGCGGCAGGATCAGCACGGCATTCTCGGCGACTTTCAGATTGTCGGGCGTGATCGTGGCGCCCTGCCCGCGCAGCTTTTCGATCTCGGCCATCAGCGCCCAGGGATCGACGACGACGCCGTTGCCGATCACCGAGAGCTTGCCCTCGCGCACGATGCCCGAGGGCAGCAGCGACAGCTTGTAGGTCTTGCCGTTGATGACCAGCGTGTGGCCGGCATTGTGGCCGCCCTGGAAACGCACCACGACATCGGCGCGGAGCGACAGCCAGTCGACCAGCTTGCCCTTGCCCTCATCGCCCCACTGGGCGCCAACCACCACCACGTTGCTCATCTTACGCGTCCCCAGCTCATTGTTTCGTCGTTCCCGTGAAAGCGGGAACCCAGTCGCACTGTCGCCCGGATCTCCGCTTCCGCGGGGATGACGAAGGAGAAAAAACCACTGCTACAGCGGCCGAATCGCCGTACCGTCCCACCAATGGGTGCAGCCGGCGGCTTTCGCCGCCTTCTTCACGTCCTTCTGACCGTCCAGTTCCGCCCAGGCCGCATGCCCCTCGCGGCGCAGTTTCGCCGCCACCGAATGCGGCGTGCCGAAGGGCAGATAGACCAGCGGCGGCGCCGGCCGCGCCGGCAGGCCGCGCATGACACTGTCGAGATAGAGCGTGAAGCCGGTGGCGGTCTCCCCGGCCGGCGTGATGTAGCGGCCGCCGCGGCCAAGCTCGCCGCGCACATTGCGCGCGAACAGCGTGAAGGCGATGCCGGTATGGTATTCGAAGCCGCGGAATTCGCCGGGATCGAGCGTCACCAGCAGATCCGGCGCGGCGGCCGATACCTCCCGCACCAGCGCGTCGAGATCGGCGACGATCTTCGCCGCCGCCTCGGGCAGCTTCAGTCTGCCGAGGCCGTCGAGGGCGGCGCGGGCCGGACCGGCCAGTTCCAGAAGTCTCAGCAGGGTCGGCGCCGCGGCACCGCTGACGGCCTTGAGCTCGGCGGCATCCTTGCGGTCCAGCGCACGACGCGCGGCGCGGGCCTGCTTCGGCTCCAGCCCATGGGCCTCCATGATCGCCGGCGCCAGCACCGGCTGGGTGATGTCGAGAGACAGGCCGGTAACGCCCAGAGACGCCACGGCTTCCGCCGCCAGCGCGGCAGCCTCCACATCGGCGCCCAGGGCTGCCGAGCCGATCAGCTCGAAACCGGCCTGGGCGAATTGCCGCTCGGGCCGCAGCTGGGTGCCGCGCACCCGCAGCACCTGGCCGGCATAGGCCAGACGCAGGGGCCGCGCCGCGTCACGCAGGCGGGTGGCGGCGATGCGGGCGACCTGCAGCGTGATGTCGGTGCGCAGGCCCATCATGCGCTGCGACACCGGATCCATGACGCGGAACATCTGGCCGGCGAGCTCGCTGCCGGAATCCGACAGCAGCGTCTCCTCGAACTCGATCAGCGGCGGCTTGACGCGGGCATAGCCGTAGGAGGCGAAGGAGGCGAGCAGCTGCTCGCTCGCCTGCGCCTCCCAGTCGGCGCGCGGCGGCAGCACATCGCGCAGACCCGCAGGCAGCAGGCCGGCCGCCGCCGACAGCCCGTCGCCGTCGCCGCCCTCGGAACGCAGGCTGGTCTTCTTCGCAGCCATCTTACTTGTGCTTGAACTCGGCCTTGCGCTTGGCCGCGAAGGCCGCCATGCCTTCCTTCTGGTCTTCGGTGGCGAAGGTCGAATGGAACACGCGGCGCTCGAAGCGGATGCCCTCGGCCAGGGTGGTCTCGTAGGCGCGGTTCACCGCCTCCTTGGCGATCATGACGATCGGCTGCGACAGCGAGCAGATCTTCTCGGCCGCCTTCATGGCTTCGTTCATCAGTTCCGCCAGCGGCACGACGCGGCTGACCAGGCCGGAGCGCTCGGCCTCCTCGGCATCCATCATGCGGGCGGTGAGGCACATCTCCATCGCCTTGGACTTGCCGACGAAGCGGGTCAGGCGCTGGGTGCCACCGGCGCCCGGAATGGTGCCGAGATTGATTTCCGGCTGGCCGAACTTGGCATTGTCGGCGGCGATGATGAAATCGCACATCATGGCCAGCTCGCAGCCGCCGCCGAGCGCATAGCCGGCCACCGCGGCGATCACCGGCTTGCGGCATTTCGCCACCCGCTCCCAGTCGCGGGTGATGAAGTCTTCCTTGAAGACGTCCATGTAGGTCTTCGGCTGCATCTCCTTGATGTCGGCGCCGGCGGC
>NZ_DATGQG010000011.1:0-3833 GCF_035304305.1 Ferrovibrio sp. | reverse complement strand
TCACCCGCTCCGAAGACGAGGCCTGGGCCCCCGACCTCATCGACGGCATCGCCCGCGTCGACGACCAGCTCGTACCCCTCCTCGCCCTCACCCACATAACCCAAAACCCCATCCCCCACTTGCCCAGCGCAGCCTGAGGCCTTACTGGAAAGGCCGGCCTGGCGCCGGCCTTTCCGCCGCCGCCGTCTGTTACGGATCCCGGAACCATCCATGATCGATTCCGCTTTCGCGCAGCCGATGCTGAATGTCCTGCGCATCGCGGTGTGGAGCGATGACATCGCGGACAGCAGCATCGACCGCATCCGGGCGCTGTTCCGCAGCCACGGGTCCGACATCACCGCCTGCAACTGGGATCCCGACGCGGCCGCCATGCCGCCGCTGCTGGCCGAGCTGTACCGGTGCTGGCGCGACCTCGCCCCGCCGGGCGGCCTGCCGAATCTGTCGCAGATCACCCCGATGGCGGTGCGGCCGGCACTGGGCTACGTGTCGCTGCTCGATCCGGTCGATGGCGGCACGGAATTCCGCTACCGCCTCTACGGCAGCGCCATGGCCGCCATTTCCGGCTTCGACCTGACCGGCAAGCTGCAGTCCGAGGCGCCGGTCAGCGCCCATCTGCGCGAATTCGTCATCGCCATCGACCGCGCGGTCTACCGCACCGGCCGGCCGTTCTATTCGTGCCACCGGCCGGGCAACGCGCGCCGGGTCGCCGCCTGGCACCGCCTGTCCCTGCCGCTGGTCAACGACCAGGGCGCGGTGGCCCGGCTGCTGGCGGTCAACCTGCCGCTCAGCGCCACCGGCCAGCTCCTGCGGATCTGAGGCTTCAGGCGTCGCGGCGCAGGGCCAGGATCAGGCAGGCGGCCCAGCCGATCACGGTCCAGCCGAGCAGGGCATTGGCGATCAGGATCTTGCGGCGCAGCCGGTGCCGCTTCCGCCAGGCCAGCAGGCTGGGCAGAAAATAGACGCAGGCCAGCAGCAGCAGGCTGACGAGGCTGAACAATCCGACTCCCATGGCCCGAGCCTAGCCGGCCGGAGGGCGCCAAGCCATTGGCGGCGGCCGGGAAATCGCTATGATCCGGGCCATTCGTCGGCACCGTTCCAGGGGTTTGCGTCATGTCGCTCCGTTCCAAGCTCGTCACCGTCTTCGGCGGCTCCGGCTTCATCGGCCGCTATGTGGTGAAACGCCTGGCGGAAGAGGGCGCCCGGGTCCGCGTGGCGATCCGCCGCCCCGACGAGGGCCTGTTCCTCAAGCCCATGGGCAGCGTCGGCCAGATCGACATCGTGCAGGCCAATATCCGGGTCGCGCCCTCGGTGCGCGCCGCCGTGGCGAATGCGGACGCGGTGATCAACTGCGTCGGCATCCTCTATCCGCGCGGCCGGCAGAGCTTCGACGCGGTGCAGGCGCGCGGCGCCGAGATCGTCGCCCTCTGCGCGAAGGAAGCCGGCGTGCGGCAGATGGTGCATGTCTCGGCGATCGGCGCCGACGCGCAGAGCACCTCGCATTACGCCCGCAGCAAGGCCGCCGGCGAGGCCGGGGTGCGCCGCCACATGCCGCAGGCCACCATCATCCGTCCCTCGGTGGTGTTCGGCCAGGAGGACGATTTCTTCAACCGCTTCGCCACCCTGGCCAGCCTTGCCCCGGCGCTGCCGCTGGTGGATGGCGGGAAGACGAAGCTGCAGCCGGTCTATGTCGGAGACGTGGCGGAAGCCATCGTGCGTGCGCTGGAGAACGGCGCGGCCGCCGGCCAGACCTACGAGCTCGGCGGGCCGAAGGTCTACACCATGCGCGAGATCATGGAGCTGACGCTGGCCGAGATCCGCAAGAAGCGCCTGCTGCTGCCGGTGCCCGGCGCGCTGCTCAAGCCGCTGGCCTTCGCCATGGAGCTGCAGCCGCTGTTCGCGCCGCCGATCACCCGCGACCAGATCGAGCTGCTGAAATCCGACAATGTCGTCGGCGAGGGCGCGAAGACGCTGGCCGATCTCGGCATCGCCAATCCTGTCCCGGTGGAAGGCATGGTCGAGACCTATCTCTACCGCTACCGCCGCGGCGGCGGCCGCTTCGAGCCGCGCTTCAGCTGATCTGGAGCTGCAGCGCCGCGCGGAAGCGGCGGCTGCCGGCGATCTGCCGGCCGTCGCTGAGCCGCAGGGTGAAATCGCCGCTCTCGTTGCTTTCGATGCTGCGCACATGGCGGCGGTTGACCAGCCGCGAGCGGTGGATGCGCACGAAGCCCAGCGCCGCCAGCTCGCCTTCCATGGCGGCCAGCGTCTGGCGCTGCAGCAGGGCGCGGCCGGGCAGCTGCAGCTCGACGTAATTGCCGGCCGCCTCGACGCAGAGGATCTCGGCCGGATCGAGGAATTCGCGCCTCGCCCCGTCGCGGATTTCCAGCCGGCGCCGCGCCGGCTCGGCCTCCTTCGTCACCACGATGGTCTGCGGCTTGCGCAGGGCGGCATCGAGCAGCCAGGCGCCCAGCGCCATGGCGAGATAGGCCAGCGCATCCTTGCGGCCCTCGTAGATCAGCCGGGTCAGCAGCGGATCGCCGCCGAGGCCATAGGCGCCGCCAAACAGCGGATAGAGCAGCAGCCGCAGCAGGGTCATGCCGCCGACATGGACGAGGCCGAAAACGATCATCCCGGCGACGTGGCCGACAACCACGCGCGGCCAGCCGATGCGCCGCGGATCGAGCCGCGCCGTCCAGGCGAAGACCAGCGGCGTGATGGCATAAACGATGCCGATGCTGGTCAGCTCGTCCACCGCGATCTGCCAGGCCGGGATGACGAGCCCGACCCGCTGCGCCTCGATCCAGTAGGACGAGCCGGTCAGCCCCGCGATCGCCAGCAGCAGGACGGCATAGGCGATCCAGGCCCAGCGCGGAAAGCGGAAAGCGCGGATTTCCGCGCGCCGCGCATCTCCGCCGCCCGGCCTGCCGCCCGTCACGCCGGCCCCGCCATCCGTCACCGGCGCGGTCATCGCGGGCCGCCGCCCGCGTCAGCCGGCCCGCCCGTCGCCCCCGCGCGATTGGCGCCCGGCGCCATCCGTGGCATCGCGGCGCTATCGCGTGGCTGAACCGGGACCCCTGTCATGACCGCATCCGCTTTTCCGCATCGCCCTGAATTCGCGCCCGAACCCGCGCGCCGCTTCGATCTCGACTGGCTGCGCATCATCGCCTTCGGGCTGCTGATCTTCTACCACATCGGCATGTATTTCGTGACCTGGCCCTGGCATGTGAAAAGCGTCCATGCCGGGCCGGCGATCCAGCCGCTGATGCTGCTCACCTCGCCCTGGCGGCTGGCCCTGCTGTTCCTGATCGCGGGCGTTGCCACCCGCTACATGGCCGGGAAGTTCGCACGCGACGGACAGTCGCGCGGCGCCATGGCGCGGAAACGCTCGGCGCGGCTGCTGCTGCCGCTCGTCTTCGGCATGCTGGTGGTGGTGCCGCCGCAGACCTATGCGGAAATCGTCGGAAAGCTCGGCTTCGACGAAGGCTTTGCCGCCTTCTACGCGAAATACATCGGCTTCCATGACGGCTGGCAGGTGGACGGCGCCCGGCTGATCGTGCCGACCTGGAACCATCTCTGGTTCGTCGCCTATCTCTGGGTCTACACGATGATCGTCCTGGCTGCGCTGCCCCTGCTGCACGGCGCGCCCGCGCGCCGCCTCGGGCTGTGGCTGCAGCGCCGGCTCGCCGGCCGGGGCCTGGTGGTGTGGCCGGCCCTGCTGCTGATCGCGCTGCGCCTCACGCTGCGGCCGGTCTTCGGCCAGACCCATGCCCTGTTCGACGACTGGTATCTCCATGCCGTCTATTTCAGCCTGTTCCTGTTCGGCTTCGGCATCGCCA
>NZ_DATGQG010000010.1:0-5158 GCF_035304305.1 Ferrovibrio sp. | reverse complement strand
CTGGCCCTGCTCGTCGAAGGCCATGACCACGGTTGCCGCGCCGTAGCGCAGGATCTTGCGCGCCTGCTCCAGGAAGGGCTTCTCGCCTTCCTTCAGGCTGATCGAATTGACGATGGCCTTGCCCTGCACGCATTTCAGGCCAGCCTCGATCACCTCCCATTTGGAGGAGTCGATCATGATCGGCACCCTGGCGATATCGGGCTCGGAGGCGATCAGGTTGAGGAACTTCACCATCGCCGCCTTGGAGTCGAGCATGCCCTCGTCCATGTTGACGTCGATGATCTGGGCGCCGTTTTCCACCTGCTGGCGCGCGATGGCGAGCGCCGCCTCGTAGTCCTCCGCCTGGATCAGCTTGCGGAATTTCGCCGAGCCGGTGACGTTGGTGCGCTCGCCGATATTGATGAAGACCGGAAGATTGGAAAACTGGCTCATGCTGCGGATGCGGTAAAGGGTTCGAGGCCGGAGAGACGGAGCGCGGGCGGGATCACGGGAATCCTGCGCGGCTTCAGGCCGCGCACGCTTTCCGCGATGGCGCGGATATGGTCGGGCGTGGTGCCGCAGCAGCCGCCGACGATGTTGACCAGCCCCGCTTCGGCCCATTCGCGCAGATGCGCGGCGGTCGCATGCGGCGCCTCGTCATATTCGCCGAACTGGTTGGGCAGGCCGGCATTGGGATAGGCGCTCACCGCCACATCGGCCACGCGGCTCATCTCGGCGATATAGGGCCGCATCTGCTGGGCCCCGAAGGCGCAGTTCAGCCCGACGGAAAACGGCCGCGCATGGCGCATCGAATTCCAGAAGGCCTCGGTCGTCTGGCCCGAAAGGGTGCGCCCCGACAGATCGGTGATGGTGCCCGAGATCATCAGCGGCCATTCCTCGCCGAGCTCGTCGAACAGCTCGTAGATGCCGAAGACGGCGGCCTTGGCATTCAGCGTGTCGAAGATGGTCTCGACCAGCAGGATATCGGCGCCGCCTTCCACCAGGCCGCGCGCCTGCTCCTTATAGGCTTCCTTCAATTCGTCGAAGGTGATATTGCGGAAATCGGGGCGGTTCACGTCAGGCGACAGCGAGGCCGTGCGGTTGGTCGGCCCCAGCGCGCCGGCGACGAAGCGCGGCTTCGCGGGATCCTTCGCCGTGTATTCGTCGGCCGCCTGCCGCGCCAGCCGGGCGCCTTCGCGGTTGATCTCCGGCACGGCGGATTCCAGCCGGTAATCGGCCTGGCTGACCCAGGTGCCGCTGAAGGTGTTGGTCTCGATGATGTCGGCACCGGCCTCGAGATATTCGCGATGCACGTCGAGGATAACGTCGGGCCGCGTGATGTTGAGCAGGTCGTGGTTGCCCTTCAGGTCGCCGTTGGCGCCCTTGAAGCGTTCGCCGCGGTAATCGGCCTCCTGCAGCTTGCGCCGCTGCAGCATGGTCCCCATGGCGCCGTCGAGCACCAGGATGCGGTTCTTCGCCGCCTCGTAAAGCGCGGCGCGACGCTGGTTGCGCTGTTCGCGGTTCTCCATGGCTTGCTCCTCAGGCGGCGGCTTCGCTGCCGACGGTCTGCTGCGGCCGCACACCCAGCACATGGCAGATCGCGTAGGTCAGGTCGGCGCGGTTCAGCGTGTAGAAATGGAATTCGTCGATGCCGGCGGCGAGCAGGCGGCGGCACTGCTCGGCGGCCACATGCGCCGCCACCATGCGACGGGTTTCGGCATCGTCATCGAGGCCGTCGAACATGTCGGCCAGCCAGGCCGGCACGCTGGCGCCGCAGGCGGCCGAAAAGCGCGTGACCTGCCGGAAATTCGTCACCGGCAGGATGCCCGGCACGATCGGCACGGTGATGCCGGCCGACCGCGCGCGGTCGAGGAAGCGGAAGTAGACATCGGTGTCGAAGAAATACTGCGTGATGCAGCGCGTCGCGCCGGCATCCACCTTGCGCTTCAGGTGCTCCAGCTCCAGCCGCGGCGAGGTGGAATCCGGATGGCCTTCGGGATAGCAGCCGACGCTGATCTCGAAGTCGTGCAGCTTGCGCAGGCCGGCGATCAGGTCGGTCGAATTGGCATAGCCGTCGGCATGCGGCACGAATTTTCCGGTGCCCTCCGGCGCGTCGCCGCGCAGGGCGACGATATGCCGGATGCCGGCCTGCCAGTAATGTTCGGCCACCTCGTCGACCTCGCCTCTCGCGGCGCCGACGCAGGTCAGATGCGCCGCCGGGCTCAGGCCGGTTTCCTTCAGGATGCGGAC
This sequence comes from Ferrovibrio sp., assembly GCF_035304305.1. Taxonomy (GTDB): domain Bacteria; phylum Pseudomonadota; class Alphaproteobacteria; order Ferrovibrionales; family Ferrovibrionaceae; genus Ferrovibrio. The sequence continues at coordinate 2,929 of NZ_DATGQG010000010.1, read as the reverse complement.
CACGGTGTTGTGGGTGCGCTCGCGGGTCGAGCCGCCGGCGCCATAGGTGACCGAGACGAAGCGCGGATTGAGCGGCGCCAGGCGCAGCACGCTGCGCCACAGGCTTTCCTCCATCTCCGGCGTCTTGGGCGGGAAGAACTCGAAGGAGACCTTCAGCGGCCCGGGACGCCGCGCGGCATAGGCATTGCTGTCGGGGAATGTCATGCGGCTTCACTCTCGCGGGACGGCAGGCGCGCGACGGCTTGCTTGCGCGCATGCCAGATGTGGACGGTCAGCGGCTGGCCTGGCAGCGCCAGCACGGGATCGGTCTGCAGCGATGCGGCCTCGCACCAGGCGCGCAGCTCGGCATCGGCAAAGCCGAGCCGGCGATGGGCATGGCGGGCGCGCAGCTCCTCGCGGTCATGGGGCGCGAAATCGACGATCACCAGCCGGCCGCCGGGCTTCAGCACCCGGGCCGCCTCGGCGATCGCCTTCTGCGGCTCGTCGGCGAAATGCAGAACCTGGTGGATCACCGCGGCATCCATGCTGCCGGAGTCGATCGGCAGGGCATACATGTCGGCCTGGCGCACCTGACAGTGGCGGATGCCGGCGCGCTCCAGGTTGGTGCGCGCGATGCCGAGCATCTCGCGGCTCAGGTCGACGCCGAGGCCACGCCTGATCTGCGGCGCCAGCACTTCCAGCAGGCGGCCGGTGCCGGTGCCGATATCGAGCAGGTCGTCGACCTGGCCGACCAGCCTGGCCACTGCGGCCTCGACCTGCGCCTCGTCGACATGGAGCGAGCGGATCGCCGACCACTGGGCGGCATTCTCGCGGAAATACTGTTCGGCCGCGGCGGCGCGGGCATGCTTCACCGCAGCCAGGCGTTCGGCATCGCGGGCCAGGGTGGTGTCGTTGGACGGCAGCAGGGCGCTGAGCGCGCGGACCAGCGGCGCGCCGGGCAGGGTCTCGCCGATCCGGTAGAAGGCCCAGGTTCCCTCCGGCACGCGTTCCAGCAGGCCGGCCTCGCAGAGCAGCTTGAGATGGCGCGAGACCCGCGGCTGGCTCTGGCCCAGGATCTGGGTCAGCTCGGTCACCGTCAGCTCGCCCTGGGAACAGAGGGCGAGCACGCGCAGCCGGGTCGGCTCCGCCGCGGCGCGCAGGGCCGCCATGAGGGTATCGAGGGTCAGGGTGGCGTTCATTCGAATAATATAAACATATCTTTATGTATTTGTATAGAACTTCGGACACAAAAAGAATCGTGGCAACCCTACTCCCGCGTTCTAGCTATCCGCTGAGCAGGCAGGCATATTCCAGCCCTAAAATGCTTTCGGTTCCTGAACTTAGGTGATTCGATGCTGCAGATGCCGTTTTCGCGACGCCCCGTCCTCATGCTGCTTGTTGCCGCAGGGATCGGCCTGTTCGCCTCGCTGCTGCCGGCCCGGGCGGCCGAGGCCGACAGCTTCATCCGGCAGGTCGGCAACGAGACCCTGAAAGCCCTCGAAGACCGGTCGATCACCCAGGAAAAGCGCGAGGACCTGCTGCGCAACCTGCTGACGACGCATCTCGACCTCGAGGCCGTCGGCCGCTTCTGCCTCGGCCGTTACAGCCGCAGCCTGACCGACGCGCAGCGGCCGGAATACCAGAGGCTGTTCGAGGATTACCTGGTGAAGGTCTATTCGCAGCTGCTGGCGCAGTATAACGGCGAGACCTTCGAGGTGCGCGAAGGTGCGCGCAGCGCAGGCAGCGAGACCATCGTGGAATCCCAGATCCTGCGCCAGAACGGCCCGCCCATCCGCGTCGAATGGAAGACGCATGAGAAAAACGGCAAGCCGCTGGTCACCGACGTGGTGGTCGAGGGCGTGTCGATGGCCTTCACCCAGCGCCAGCAGTTCGAATCCGTGATCCAGAATAACGGTGGAAAAATCGACGCCCTGTTTGCGGCCATGCGGAAGCAGATCGCCCGGCGCTGATCCCTGCAACCGGTTTCGCGGTCAGGCTGATTCCGTGCAGGCCGCCGTCGGCGTCAGCTCCAGCGCATAGCCGGCAGAGCGCACGGTCCGGATGATGTCCGGCTCGTTGGCGTCGTTCAGCGCCTTGCGCAGGCGGCGGATATGGACGTCCACCGTGCGCTGCTCGACATAGATGTCGCGCCCCCACACGGCGTCGAGCAGCTGGTCGCGCGACAGCACGCGGCCGGGATGCTCGAGGAAATAGCGCAGCAGCCGGAACTCGGTCGGTCCGAGATGCACCTCGCGGCCGTTCCGCGTCACCTTGTGGGTGGCGATATCCATCACCAGACCGCCATAGGTAAGCATTTCCTCGGCCAGCGCCGGCCGGATGCGGCGGAGCACCGCGCGGATGCGGGCCAGCAGCTCGCCGGGCGAAAACGGCTTTGCGATATAGTCGTCGGCGCCGGCGTCCAGCCCGCGCACCCGGTCGCCCTCCTCGCCCCGTGCCGTCAGCATGATGATCGGCACGTTGCGCGCGTTGGGATCGCGGCGCAGCTGGCGGCAGACCTCCAGCCCGGAAAGGCGCGGCAGCATCCAGTCCAGCAGGATCAGGTCAGGCAGGTCTTCGGCCACCTTCAGCAGGGCCTGCTCGCCATCCGTCGCCTCGTCGACGACGTAGTTTTCCTTCTCGAGATTGTACCGAAGCAGAGCCAGCAGCGCGGCCTCGTCCTCGACCACCAGGACCCGCGGCTTGATCGCCACGCTCATTACCGGCCTCCCGGAGCACCGCCGCCCGGGGTCGTGCTGCCTGGGGTCGTGCTGCCTGGGGTCGCGCTGCCCGGGGCGCTGACCAGTGCATAGGCGGTGGAGTCGCCCTTCGGCCGCTCTTCCGTGATCATCTCGCCCTTGACGGCATAATGAATGAGTTCGGCGATGTTGGTCGTGTGGTCGCCGATGCGCTCGATATTCTTGGCGATGAACAGCAAATGCGTGCAGGGCCC
>NZ_DATGQG010000009.1:0-34727 GCF_035304305.1 Ferrovibrio sp. | reverse complement strand
GCGCCGCCAGCACCGGATGGCCGCCGATGCTGCCGTGATCGCTCTCCTGCCCGCCCGAGAAGGCATAGAAAATCGTCTCGTGCAGCATCACCTCGTCGCCCGTCACGCCGGCCACCGTGGTGTCGAGCGTGGTGCGGTAGGGGTCCTGCCAGAAAAGCTTGCGCGTCATTTATGGTCGGCGCCGACGGCGTCTTTCAGGCTGCGGAAGCCGTCGCGCTTCAGCAGCGCGGCGAGCTCGCGGCGGATGCGGGTGACAAGGCCCGGCCCCTCATAGACCAGCGCCGAGTAGAGCTGCACGACATCGGCGCCGGCGCGGATGCGCGCATAGGCATCGGCACCCGACGCGATACCGCCGACGCCGATCAGGGTCAGCTTCCCGCCGACCTGGCGGTAGAGTTCGCGCAGCACCTCGGTGGCGCGCTCGCGCAGAGGCGCGCCCGAGAGGCCGCCGGTCTCGCCGGCATGGCGGCTGCGCAGGGACGCCGGCCGCGCGATGGTCGTGTTGGTCGCCACGATGCCGTCGAGTCTGTGGTCGAGCGCGAGCTGCGCCACGTCGCGGATATCCTCGTCGGCCAGATCGGGCGCGATCTTCACCAGCAAAGGCGTCTTCAGTTTCCCGTGCAAAGGCTGCAGCCGGCCGAGCAGGGCGGAGAGTTCCTCGCGGCCCTGCAGGTTGCGCAGGCCCGGCGTGTTGGGCGAGGACACATTCACCACGCAGAAATCCACCAGCGGCGCCAGCCGCTCGTAGAGGATCGCGTAATCGCCGGGACGGTCGGGCGAGTCCTTGTTGGCGCCGAGATTGGCGCCGACGACGCCAAGGCGCGCGCGGCGCTGCAGCCGCTGCGCCATCACCTCGAGGCCCTCGTTGTTGAAGCCCATGCGGTTGACGATGGCGCGGTCTTCCTCGAGCCGGAACAGGCGCGGCTGCGGATTGCCCGGCTGCGGCTTCGGCGTCACGCCGCCGACCTCGACGAAGCCGAAGCCGAGCCGCAGCATGGCATCGGGCACCAGGGCGTTCTTGTCGAAGCCGGCCGCCAGCCCCACCGGGTTGCCCAGCGCCCTGCCGAACAGAGTCGTCGCCAGCACCGGATCGTCGACATGGCCGGAGGCCGGCACGAGGCCGGTCTGCAGCAGATTCAGCGTGAGTTTGTGCGCGGCTTCGGCATCGAGCTGGCGGATGAAGGGCCAGGCGAAGGTCCTGTAGAGGCTCATCACGTCAGCTCCGGGAAGACATGGCGCCCGCTCGCCTCGTCCAGCGGCAGGTCGTCCACGCGATGCACGGCGCCGACGGGCAGCGAACCGTAGAGATGCGGAAAGAGATCGTCGTTGCGCGACTTTTCCCATTTCAGCGGAGCCTGCAGCGCAGCCGTGTCGACATGCAGCAGCAGCAGATCGCGCAGGCCGGCATAATGCTTCGCCGCGGTCTCGGCCGCCTGGGCGGCGGTGGAGAAATGGATGAAGCCGTCGCGGATGTCATGCGCCGTGCCGGTGAAGGCGCCGGCGGCCTGTGCGGCCGCCCAGTCGGCGCGGCGGATGATGCGGTAGATGATGGTCATGGCGAGCGGGATAGCATGAAGTGCGGGTCGCATAAACGGTCGCCGTCCACACCGTCACCCTCGGCTGGCGCCGAGGGTGACGGTTGACGTGAAGGCCATGCACGGCGTCACCTTGCCCGCCCCGAGGCCTTGTCCAGGCTGCGCAGGCCGGCCATGCCGAGCATGGCGAGCACCAGTTCGAACAGGCTGTCGGTCTGGATCGCCGGCGGCTGCAGGTCCGGCCACCACAGCGCGGCGGCCCAGAGGAAGAGCGGATGGCCGAGATAGGACCAGCCGACGCCGATCGCGCAGAGCCAGCCCACCGCCGGGCGCCAGCCGGCGACAAAGACCGAGCGGTGCGCCGCCTCGATCCTGTTGAGCTCGACCTGCAGCTCGGCGGGATGATTCTTCAGCTTCTCCAGCACGGCCTGGGCCTGCAGCCGCTCCTCGTCGGAGGTGAAGAGCCGGTCGAAGAGGTTGCCGATCGCCTCCAGCGGCGTGGCGACGTTGGCCGAGAGCAGTCGGTGCAGCATGGCGCGGCTCCTCAGGGGATGTCGTTGTAGAAGGCATGGCGCCCGATCACCACGCAGGGCGCGCGGCCCCGCGCCCAGGACGGCGCCACCTCGACCGCGTGGTAATGGGTCGACCCATGGGTGATGTCGGGCAGGCTGCCGGCCAGCGCGCGGGCGGCGATCTCCAGCGCCAGCGCAAAGGCGGCGTCCGAGGGCTGCACGCGCAGAAGCTTCGGCCGGTTCGGATCGCCGGCCAGCCAGCAGGAGAACTGCCGCGGGCGCAGGCAGACCTCCGTCACCGAGCGGCCCCACCAGCCCGGCCGGGCCGCGCGGTTGAGGATGACACTGGCGACGGCATGCATGCCATGCCTCCCCTCGCCGCGCGCCTCGCCCCAGAGCGTGCGCGCCAGCGTGTCCAGCGCCAGCGACTGGTCGGCGAAGGCGGATGCCCGCCGCGGCAGGTCCAGCGCGGTCATGGCCGCACCCGCGGGGAAACCGGCAAGGGCGCGTCGAGCTTGGCCTCGATGCGCAGCAGATGCTCGGTCAGGCGGTTCTCGACATCCTTCAGGTAGCCCATTGAGGCATAGCTCTGGGCGACCTCGAGCTTGTAATCGGCCAGCGCGCCGCGCGTGGCTGCGATCGCGGCGCGATGCTCGACCTGCATCTGCGTCATGACATGCTCCAGCCGATCGCGCTGATGCTGGGTGAGCCAGAACAGGCCGGCGAGCGCCGGCAGTTCGACGGCGCTGAGCCACCACATCAGGTCGACGGCAATCGTGGTCGTGTTCATGGCCTTACTCCTTTGCTGCTGTACGCACTCACACTTCGAACTGCGTGTCTGCGACATGCGGTATGCCGGAGCCGCGCCAGTCGCGGCGGTGTTCCCGCCGGCCGGCGAGACGGCTGCCCCAGTTGCTGCCGATGCGCACCGGCTCGCTGAGCAGGCAGCCGGCCACCGCATCCAGACCGTCGTCGCGCTGCCGGCCGCGCTCCGGCCCCGGCCGCCATTCGCGCATCTCGGTGAGAAACCGCGTCTGCTTCACGCTGTCATGCATGTGCAGCACGCCGGCGGCGAGCCGCGCGTCGAAGGCCTCCAGGATGCGCACCGCCTTCGGCTTGCGGCTGACTTCCTCGATCACGCCGGTGCTGTCGCCGCTTTCGGCGATCGCGCGGCGCAGCAGGCCGGGCAGGAAGCGGCCCAGCCCGTTGGTCTCGACGCGGATGGCGGGCAGATGCAGCCGGGCGGCGAAGTCCGCGGCGCGGCGGCAGAGCTGCATGGCGGGATCGGTGGCCTCGCGCTCGTCCTGCTGCAGCCATTCGATGGCATGCAGCCAGGCATGGCCCTCGGCATCGCTGAAGACGGCGGCGATGACGCTGCCGTCGCCCTTGCGCGGCGAACCGTAGGCGGGATCCCACCAGCAGCTGGCCGAGACCATGCGGCGCCCGCCGATCATCAGCCGCAGATCGCCGCCGCTCAGCTCCTCCACGCGGATGTCGTCGCCATAGGGAATGAGGCGTGCGGGATCGAGCCGGCCATCCTCGGCCGAGGTCGGCGTCAGCAGCATCTGGGACGCGTAGCGCGCCGGGCCGGTGCGCCGGCGGATCTGCGCCAGCCGTTCCGGCGTGAAGCGCTCGGGCCAGCGGCTGTTGCCATCGGCATCGGTGACCGGCAGTTCGAGGCGGTGGAAGCCGGCGAGAAACGCCTCGCTCTCGCCGGCCTCCTCGCGCGGCTCGGCCGCGTAGATCGAATAGTAGGAATGCGGCGTGCCGATATAGAGCTGGGTGCCGTCGGGCACCAGCACGTAGTCGATCTCGGCCAGCCGGGCGCGCAGTTCCTCGCGCTTCTGCACCGTCTCGCAGGTGGCCGGCACCTCGACATCGTCGCAGATCACCACATCGGCGCGGCAGCCGGTGATGTTGCCGCTCAGGCCCCGCGCCAGCATGGAGGGATCGCGCCATTCCGCCCGGCGCGCCACGGTGAAGCGGTCGGCCGCCCACTGGTCGCGGCGGATCGGGCGCAGGCCCGCGGTCAGCGGATGGCGCTCGATGATGCGCTTGACGTTGCGCACCAGCTTGCGCGCCAGTGCCTCGTCGGCCGACAGCACGAGGATGCGCAGGCCCGGATCGCGCAGCAGCAGCCAGGCGGCGAAGAGGCCGACCAGGGTCGACTTGCCGGCATCGCGGAAGACCAGCAGCAGCAATTCGCGCCGGCCCTCGAGCCAGGCGGATTCCAGCCATGCAAGGATCTCGGCATGCAGCGGCGGATAGCGCAGATGCTGGCGGCGGTACCAGATCTGCACGAAATCGGGCAGCGACACGCTCTGCGCCAGATGCGCGGCCAGAACCGGACGGGCAACGAAATCAGACATGGTCGCGCGCATCCTCGATCATGGCCTGCAGTTCCGGCGCGTCGATCTCGTCGGGCGCGGCGGCACCCGCGCGGCCGGTTCCGTCGTCGAGCAGCGCCTTCCGCAGCGCCGTGATATGGCCGAGGATCGTGCGGCCGGCGGTCTGGCATTGCGTCATGGCACGGTTGTCGTCGGTGCCGGGCTCGACCTCATGGCCGTCATAGACATCGGTGAGCCGCGAGAGCTTGCGCTTGGCGACCGCGCGGAAGCGTTCCAGCAGATGGCGGAGCTGGGTATCGACGATGTCGCTCATGCGGCGATCTCCCTGTCATGGGCCGGCGCGATGCCGGCGCGGAACGCATCGGCGCGGGCGATGCAGTCGGCGGCGCTGTCGCCGTAGGTGATGAAGGAGGGCGCGGCGGCGGCCTTGTCGAAGCCCTGCGCCGCCGGCGCGATCACCGCCTCGTGGACGAGATCGATGGCGATGGCCGGCGCGGGCGGCGGATCGAAGACCAGCGGCCGGTCGAACAGCAGCGCGCAGAGCAGGCGGTAATGCGCCTGCGGCAGCGCGGCATCCGCCATCCAGCTCCAGCCGGTGGAAAGCCGCAGGTTGATGTCGGTGAGATGGCGGCGGCCCCGGCGCCCGCGCAGCAGCTGCAGATGCAGCAGGCCGCGTCCCCAGCGCTGCCGCTTCAGGCGCGGCAGCCGCCGGCGCAGGAGGCGCGCGGCGGCGGGATGATAGACCGCGCGGCGCCAGCGGCGGCAGGCGCCGCCATCCTCATCGGGCTCGAACACCGCCTCGCAGGACCCGAAGACCACGGCCTGGCTTCCGGTGAGCAGGAGGCCCGCGCCTTCGCTGCGGCTGCCGTCCAGCGCCTGCTGCAGCATGATGGGACCGAGCGGGCCCGGCGCGCGCTGGGCGGCGAAGAAGCGCGCCGTCAGATCCTCGCGGTGCAGCCAGTCGAGCAGCGCCGCGCCGTCTGCGAAGCAGCGATAGCCCCAGGGCTCCGGCGACCAGGCGCCGGAGGCGCGGGTCGGCTTGGCTATGACGGGGCCGCGATAGCGCCAGGCGCGGATGTCATCGGGCGTCCGTGGCACCAGCTGCGGCAGCGGCATCAGCCCGAGCAGGCGGCTGACATAAGGCACGCCGAGGGACTTGTCGCCAAGCAGCGCGATGGTCTCCGGCGCGAAGCCGCCGGTATCGTGGCGCGCGTTGAGCCGCGCGGCGGCCGGTGCCAGCGCATCGCTGCAGGCCAGCGCGAAGCGCATGCCAGGGCCGGGATCGCCGATGCGCTCGGGGCGATCGGCAACGACGATGCGCGGCGTCAGGCTGAGCCGGCGCGCGGCTGCCGCGAAGGCGTCTGCCTTGTCGCGGCTTTCGCGGCTGGGCGCAGCCAGCAGAAGCAGCTGGTCCCTCATGCCGCGGCCTCCAGGCTTTCCGGTGCGATCACGGTCAGGCGCCCGGGCAATCCGTCGCGCCGCGCCGGCCCCTCGATCTCGACCAGCACCAGACGCGTCAGCCAGTAGAGCGCGGCGGCGAAGACGGCGAGATTGTGCCAGTAGCTGTTGTCGCAGGCCTGGCGCCAGAGTTCGTCCTCGAGGAACAGACAGGCACCCTGGCAGAGCGGCAGCAGCGGGCAGCGCACGCATTCCGCCCGCCCCGACCAGTGATGCGCGGTATCGACGCGGATCTCTTCGAAGGCCTCGACATGGCCGATGCGGTGCCGCGTGTCGGAGGATGTGTTCTGGCAGGTCAGCGCATGGCCTTTGAGATCGACGGCGAGCCGCGCCGGATTGTCCATGCCGCATTTCTGGCCGAGGCTGTCGACCGGCCGGCCCTCGGCGATCTGACGGAACAGGCCGGTGATCTTGCCGCGGATGGTGCTGACCGCCATGGCGGGGCCGCGCACCGTCTCCCAGAAGACGTTTTCCATGTAGCGCCGCGCCTCGGCCTCGTCGCGCAGGCTGAGGCGCAGGCCGCCGGCATCGTAGGGCAGCAGGATTTCCTCGGTCGCCAGCGGCACCGCGTCGACGGGAATCTCCAGCTTCTCCGCGATATGCCGGCGCACGGCCTGCAGCGACATGTTGGCGCGATGCAGCACGGTGTTGAAGCTGATCCGTCCCTCCGGCGCCAGGCGATCGAAGGCGAGCCGGATCGCGGCGCGCTTCGCCGGATCCTCCAGCGGATCGGGTCCGCGGTACTTCATCGCCAGGCCGTCATGGCTGAGCCCGATGCCGAAGCCGAGGCGATGGAGCCAGTCGACCTTCTCCGCATCGAGCAGCGCGCCGTTGGTGACCAGGCCGAAGCGCGCCTGCGGATAGCGCGCCCGCAGCGCCTCGGCGAGCGGCTTCAGGGTCTTCCAGTAGACGAAAGGCTCGCCGCCCCAGAATTCGATGCGCTCCGGCGCATGCTGCAGCCAGCGCGGCAGGCCGTCGAGGAAGGCGGCGAGGTCGCGGTGATCGCCCTGGCTGTCATGGGGCTGATGCGCCTGGCTGCAGTAGCTGCAGGCATAGTTGCATTTCAGCCCGAGCTGGATCTTCAGCACGCGCAGGCGGCGCGACTTGCCGGCCGGCGTCTGCGGCGAAACCGGAAAGGCCGGCGCGAAATCCTGCGCCGGGCCATAGGCCATGCCGACCGCGGCGAGATCGAACGGCGTGCCGTCCTCCCAGACCAGGCGCGATTGCTGCGGCTGCCAGAAGGCGATGCGGCGATGGCCCTGCGGGCCGGCGAGCGTGAGGCGATAGCGGGGCGACATGCGGCGTCTCCTCACACGACCGTGACGATCTTCTCGGCGGCGCCGCTGAAATGGCGCCAGCCGACCTTCAGCTTGATCGTCTCGCCGGCCTCGAGCCCGAGCGCGGTGAGACCGACCATCGCGCTGCCATCCGCGATATACACCTGGCGCTGCGCCAGATAGCCGGCGCTGGCCTCGAGATAGATGCGCGGGCTGCTATCGGTGATCAGCGCACCGGTGTTGCGCTCGAACAGCTCGACCGTGAAAGCCGCCGACTGGCCGACGGCGATGGTGTCGGGGCCGAGCAGCCGCAGGCTCGGCAGCAGGGCCTTCACGCCGAACACCGCTTCCATGTCGTAGCTGCCCCAGCCGATGCTGACCGGCGGCATGTCGTAGGGCGACGCGAGATTGTGCACGCAGCCCAGCGCGCCGTTGTATTTCAGGATGATGCTGCAGCTCTCGAAACTCTCGCCGGCGAACGGCACGCAGAGGATCATCAGGTTGGTTTCCTGCCGCGCGGTGAGCAGCAGCTGGCGATGCGCCTTGCTGTCGGTGGTTTCGACATAGCGGTTGAACGGCACCTGCAGGCTGCCGTCGCGGCGGGCGTTGAACAGCCAGAAGCCGTAATCCGACCAGGCGCCCGAGCCGGTAATCGCTGGATCGATGACGAAGCCGGTCTGGCTGACCGGCTTGACGAAGAGGTTGCTGCTGCGGCTGCCGGGACGGATCAGGCCGCCCAGTGCCTGCAGCGGCACCCAGAGATCGCGGCCCGAGCGCGTCGTGCCGAGCGGATCGGGTTCGACCTCGAACGGCGCGGCATGGGGCGCGAGTTTCTCGGCCGCCTCGTCCTCCGGCATCACGTTGGCGAGCGGCGCGTCGGCGCTGAGCCGCCAGGTCCGCAGGGTGATGCGCGCATCGTCGACCCTGGCCTCGACGATGAAGGGCAGGTCGAGTCCCGACCACAGGAAGTTGCGGCGCGGCAGGCTGGCGCTCATGGGACTCTCCTATTTGCAGTTGGTGCAGTTGCTGCAATCGCAGTTGCAATTGCAGTTACAGTTGCAGTTCGCGTAGCAGTTGGTGGCGCCGCAGTTGCAGTTCTTCCAGTCGCGGCGCTGCACGTCGAAGCCGACCTCGGTGCGCAGCAGGTAGTAGCTGCCGTAGATCTTCTGGTTGACCTGTGACAGCGGCTGGTTGGTGGTGCTGCTGCCGCCGGCGAAATCGTAGCCGGGATTGACGTAGCCGAGGCCGAGACCCCAGCTCCACCAGTTGGCGTTCGGCATGCTCCAGTGCGGATTGCCCTGGCAGTTGCCGTTCGGCACCGTGCCGGCGCAGTTGGCGACCTGCTGTTCGAGATACAGCGTCTCGCGCGTGCGATGCAGGATGGCGTCGCCGATATCCTGGCCGTCGGCGAGCCGGAAGCCGGTTTCCAGCGGCGTGGTGCCGGCGCTTTTCACGCTCGGCGCCACCAGCGGCCCGCTCATGCTGTCGCCGCCCTTCGCCACGAAGTGATCCGGCGGATCCTGCCAGGCGACATCGCCATCCTCATTGCTGGCCTTGACCAGCAGCTGGCCGGCGTCGCCGCCCGGCGGAATGCCCTCGCCGTCGATGCCGGGCGCGCCGGGAATGCCCTGGATGCCCTGCGGTCCGGCCGGACCGGGATTGCCCTGCGGGCCCTGCGGACCTTCGGGACCCGCCGGACCGGCGATGCCCTGGGCTCCCTGCGGCCCGGCGGCCCCGCGCGACGCGAGCAGGGTCCAGAGCGCCGGCGCATCGGCCGGTGCCGCGCCGGTGACCGGATCACCGGCGATGCAGACATATGCCGAGCCGTCCTGCTGCACGGCATCGTCGCGCTGATAGGTGGCGGCCGCATCCCAGGCGCCGCGCCAGTTCAGGCCGCGCGGTCCGGCTTCGCCGGGCAGGCCCTGTGGTCCCTGGATGCCGGGCGGGCCCTGCAGACCCTGCGGCCCCTGGGGACCCACGGGTCCCGCCTCGCCGCGGCCGAAATAGATGCCGGCCGACCAGTCGGCGGTGCCGCTGCCCAGCTTGAAGAAAAGCTGGCCGGCATCGGTGGCGAGGAAGGCGAAGCCGGCAGGCGCGTCGTCATGGGCGGCGCGCGCCGCCAGCAGGCCGATCGCATCCGGGGTGAAGGACTGCCCCGGCGGACCCTGCATGCCCTGGATGCCGGGCGGGCCCTGCAGACCCTGGGGTCCCTGCGGGCCCAGCGGACCGGCGGGACCGCGCTCGCCTTTCGGACCCGACGGACCGCTGCTGCCCTGCGCGCCCTGCGGACCGACAGGTCCCTGCGGACCGGCGACACCGGGTTCGCCCTGCGGACCGCGCGGACCGACCGGGCCGCCGGGCAGATCGCCCTCGCCGATCAGCGTCGGGTTGCCATCGGCATCGAAGGCCAGCACGCGGTTGGCGCGCGCGCCGGCGTCGAGCACCAGATCCGTGCCGGCGGGCATGTCGCTCTGCGGCGGCAGCTTGAGGCTGCGCGTTGCCTTCTCGTCGACCTGCTGCACCAGCCGCGTCAGGCGCTCGAATTCGGCATTCAGCGCCGAGGCGCGCAGCACCGCGCCCTCGCTGAACACCGCGCCGCTGCCCAGCGCCATGCGCCGGACGATGGTGACGCGCTGGCCGGGCGCCGGCGGATCGAGCGGGAAGCGGACGAACCCGCCGCCGGCGCCGCCGTCGACGAGATCGGCGGCGAAATCCGGCCGCGGCGCGTCGTCGATCCAGACGCGCAACTCGGCGGCGGAGGCGACGGGAAAGGCGAAGCCGAATTTCGTCTCGCTGCCGGTGGCAACCAGTTGCACGCGGGGAAGGATGGCGTTTGTCATGAGAGGCTCCCGGTCATGGCTTTTTGAACCAGCCGGCCTTGCGGCCGATGCCGATCAGGTCGGTGCCGAAATCGGCGACGGCCGCGGCGCGGCCGAAAGCGTTGCCCTGCGCGCCGCGCAGCAGGTTCATCTGGATGCCCGATTGCAGGCCCTGGATGCGGCGGTCGACCTCGGCATCGAAGCGGCGGCGTTCGGCATCGGCCTCCGCCAGCAGGTTGCCGAACACCGCCTCGCCCGAGCCGTCGGCCGACACGCCGCCGGCGGCGAAGGCGGCCCGCTGCGCCGCTGTCGCGCGCTGCAGCCGGTCGCGGCGGTCCTCCTCGGCCTCGGCGCGCTGGCGCTCCAGCGCTTCGATCTCGGCCTGCGCCTGACTGGCCTGCAGCGCCTGGGCGCGGCGCTGCACCTTGTCCTGCTGCACCGACTGCGCGATGCCGGATGCGGTGCCGAGCGCGCTCATGGCGGCGGCGAGCCACATCGGTTCGAATGCGGTCATCATTCGGCTCCTTTCACTTCGGTGATGGCGGAGAGCAGCGTGCAGGGCAGCGGCGCGTCCTGGCTGATGCGCCATAGCGGCCGGTCGATGCCGCGCACCCAGCCGAGTCCGCGCAGCTCGACATCGCCGCTGAACGGCGACGGCGGCGCATCCAGCGCATCGCCGCCGCGCGCGAAGGGATAGCTGCGCAGGCCCTGGCCGAGATCGACATGCAGCGCACGCGTCTCGTGCAGCCGCAGCACCGCGCGCACCAGCCGCACCGGCAGGCCCTGCGTGGTCGTGCCGCCGCCGGCGAGTTCGGGCGGCAACGGCGTGATCTCGTGGCCATAGGCGAGGCCGATCTCGACCTGCCGCGCCGGACGGCTGAGCGTGACGGCGCCGCCCTGCACGATCCGCGCGGCCTGCGGCAGGCCATCGGCGACGATGCGGACGCTGCGGCCCTCGAGATGATCGAGGCCGGCCCACTGCACCTGCGGCGTGTCGGATGCGGCGAAGACATGGGCATCGGTGAAGCGCTCCGGCGCGAACCGCTCGACGCGCAGCACCCCGTCCCGCTCCACCGCGACATGGATACGGTCTTCCACCACCGCGATGGCGCGGAACCGGCCGTCGGTCTCGAACAGGGTCCAGGCGGCGATCTGCTGCGCGCGGTAGACGGTGAGCGCGGCGATCCGGCCGTCACCCATGACGATCAGGAACAGCCGGTCCTGCGCGGCGTAGTCCTGGTCGACGGGATTCCGGAAGACATGACTGGAGAGCAGCGCCAGATCGGTCGCGGTATAGGCCTGGTCGATGTCGGTGTAGAGGAATTCGCGCAGTTCTTTTCCCGAGCGCGCGAGAAACAGCGTCGCGCCGTCGACATGGCGCGGCGGAATGGCGCGGTCGGCATGGGAGCCGATGCGGGTCTGGCGCTGGGCGCGCAGGCTGGTCGGCGTCAGCGGCTCGCCGGTGACCATCCATTCCGCGCCGGTGGTGAAGAGCTGCAGATGCCGGCCCGCAACGACGGCGCGGATCGCATCCACCTGGTCGCTGAGCAGCGCGAATTCGATCGCCTCGTCGTCGAGGCCCTTGCCGGCATCGAAATTGTCGATGTCGGAGGTCTTCGACAGCCAGACCCGGTTCGGCAGGTCGCGCGAGCCGGCGAAGACCAGCCGCTCCTGGTAGATCGTGGCGCAGGCCGGCCAGCCATGGACCGGCGAGAAGGCCGCCTCCTCCCAGTCCGACGTGGTGGCGGTATCGGTCAGCGTCTGCAGCACGGTGGCCGAGGCCGTGACGGGACTGGAAACGGCGTCGATGCGCACGGCCTTCTTCCTGATGCGCAGCTGCACGCCCTCATGCCGGGGCAGGAAGAAATCCTCGGAGGCGGTGAGCGCGATGGTGCCGCCGGTGGCCGAAGGCGTCAGCGTCACGGCATCGGCCGCGAACTTGAACATCGGCATGTGCTTCGCGCCGGTATCGCTGCCGCCTTCGGGTTTGTCGGGCGCGAAGGTGAAATCCGCGATCTGCCAGTCGGTATGGCTTCTGCGCGTGATGCGCTGCGGCGGCAGATCCGGATGGCAGAGGAACAGCGTGTCGGCGCTCTGCGTCCAGGTGAGATTCGGCAGCATGTCCGACGTCCAGGGCGCGGCGGCGGCAAAGACCTCCTCGTCGTCCCGCCAGACGCGCAGCTCGCCGGGACAGAAGCCGAGCAGGTAGGTCTGCGCCGTGTTGAAGGCGAAGGCAGCCAGCCTTAGCGCCGCGATGCCGGGCAGCAGGGCGACATGGCGCAGGCCGGGCCTGCGCGTCACGCCGCCGGCCGGCCGCAGCAGCACGTTGCGCAGGCGCGCGGCGCCGTTCACATAGCCCTGCAGGTCCGAGCGGCCCCAGAGATCGGGCGCGATCTCGCCGGCGGTGAAGTTGTTCTTGGCGATGGTGAGTTTCGGCATCAGGACCTCACATCCACCAGGGTGAAGTCCTCGATGCGGCTCGGCTCGTCCTGCTGGCTGTCGATCGCCTTGGCGCGGCGGAACTCGTCCTCCGCCAGCTTGTGCAGCAGCTGCGCGCGGCTGGTGCTCTCGGTCAGCGGCAGGCAGAAATCCGCCGCCAGCCGCGCGATCAGCGCAAGATCGAAGAAGGGCGGAAAGCCGCTTTCGTCGGGGCGGAAGATGTAGGTCAGCGTCAGCGCCTCGACATCGGCCTCCAGCCGGCGGCCGGCGATGCGGTAGCTCAGGCCGCGGCCCTTTTCAGGCAGGCCGGCCGACAGCGCGCGCAGGAAATCCGGCGGCAGCTGGAAGGCGCAGGCGTAATCGGCCGCCGGCGCCTGCGGCAGGCGCGGCAGCGCCGCCTGCAGGGTGGCAAAGCGCCAAGGATGCGACGACAGCAGCCCGTCGCGCAACGGCGGATAGAGATGGCGCGCGATCTCGGCCTCGACGGTGGCTTCGTCGAAGGCGGCGATCGGGCGGGCGCCCAGCGCGATCAGCGCGCGGCTGCAGAGTTCGGTGGCGGACAAGGCCATGGCTGGCTTCCTTTCCTGTCGCCCCGCTGGGGCGCCGCACCGCGACGAGAGGAGGATCGCGATGCGGCGCCCGCGGGCCGCGCGGCCCCGATCCGCCGCGCGATGACGCTGCGGCGGTGGAAGGCGCGAGGGTGGTGATTGTCCTCACCCCCCTCTCCACGGAGCGGAGAGGGTCAGGGCGAGGGTTGCGCTCAGTCGCTGTTGGCGGCGGCGGCCGGCGTCAGATCGGCGAGATCGACAGTGCCGTTCTGGTTCGCGGCGACGACGAAGATGCCGTGCTGCGGCGCGCCGCTGCCCTGGCCGGTATTGGCCAGGATGAAGTCGCCGACCCGCAGCATGTCGGCGGCGGCGTTGAAATAACCGCTGGTATCGACACTGGCGGCCGGATCGGGCGTCGCGTAATGCCACAGCGTGAAGCCGTTGGCGTAACCGAGCACCGAGAGGGTTTTCGAGCTGTAGGCCATCGTCGCCTCCTTACACTTCGCGGCAGCGCAGGGTGACCACGCCGGCCGGATCGATCAGCACGGCACCCTGGCTCATCATGTTGTTGATGAAATTCGCGGCACGGTCGCCGTGCCAGGTGATGTCGGACTTCACCTCCTGCCCCGAGGCATGACCGACGGCGGTCTTGTGGTACCAATGGCAGAGCCGCACGTCGTTCTGCAGGGTCAGGCCGCTATGGGCCATCCACAGCGTGCCGAGCCACTGCTTGGCCTGGGCGCCCTTCCACGGCAGGTC
Source organism: Ferrovibrio sp. (assembly GCF_035304305.1). Lineage (GTDB taxonomy): Bacteria > Pseudomonadota > Alphaproteobacteria > Ferrovibrionales > Ferrovibrionaceae > Ferrovibrio. The sequence goes on along the minus strand of NZ_DATGQG010000009.1, from coordinate 21,032 downwards.
GTCGTCGCCGACATAATCGGCATCGGCGAATTCCGGGATCTCGAGCAGCTGCGACCACTGGCGCCAGCCGATCACGGCATAGCGCTGGCCGTCATCGGGCACGTCGGCCTCGCCGAGCGCCTCGAAGGCGGCGAGGATCTTCGCCTTGGTCAGGCCGTCGCTGTCGCCGCCGGCGAAATTGGCCGACTGGTCGAGCGAGCGGATGATCAGCTCGTCGGTCTTGCGGCCCAGCGCATAGGCGCCGGCATTGACGATCACCTCGCGCTCGTTGTGGCCGACCTTCAGCTCGTCCAGCGCGTCGAGCCATTCGCCGGCATAGTAATCCTGCAGCAGGCATTCGACGGCGCCGTGGTCGACATTCATCACCGGCACCTTGCCGTGCCGCGCCTTGGTCGACGCGGTGCCCCTGCCGACCTTCTGGAAGGTGGTCGACGAGCCTTTCACCGATGTCTTGGATCGCACGGTCGGACGCAGCTTGGCGCCGAGCCGCTGGTAGGCCTGGTGCACGTCGTGTTCGAACTGACGTACAAAGGACTGGTCGATACTGGGCGTCATGGGACGCTTCCTTTCATCGTCTCGGTTTCACGAACCGGAGCCGGGCTCCGGCGGTTCATGCGGCCTGCGGCGTTATCCGTTGCGACGGGCACCGTCGCCGCGCCCTGCCCGGCCCCGCGCAAGGGCGCGGCGGTTGTCGGATCGGAGCGGAGAGAAGAACGGGGCAGCCGGCCCGGCGATGCGACGCGCAGCTGTTCGCGGCGCTGTCGCGCGGGCCAGCCGACGCGATCAGCCCGGATACAGCCTCCTGAAGCCTTCTGTGACCTTGGCGAGGATTTCGGGGTCGCGTTTCTTCCAGTAACGGGGGTCGCGCATCAGCGCGACGAGCTGCTCCTCGCTCAGCATCTCGTCGGCCGCATTGCCGCCCTTCGGCAGCGCCGGATCGCCGCCCTGCATCATCTGCTCCAGCGCGACGATGCCTTCATAGGACGAGGCCAGCGCCTCGAAGACCGGCGCCGGCAGGTTGCGGCTGCCCCAGGCTTCCAGCGCGCGGGCCGTCTCGCGGAAGCGCTGCTCGCTGCCGTAGCGCTGCATCAGCCGCTCGCGTTCGCTGCGGTGGCGGAACTCGCCGGCCATGCGCTGCAGCTGCGGCGCGACATGGTCGCAGGCGAGATCGTAGACGAGCTGCGCCTGGGCGGGCGTGAAGCCGGCCTCATGCAGCCGCGCATTCACCTCGGGATCGGTCCAGAGCGCCGGATCCTTCAGCGTGATCGCGTAATCCTCCGGACGCTCCGGCACGCCGAGCGCCTGGCGGAAGCGGCGATGCGACTCGTCATCGGCATCCGCGCCGGGAATCGCCACCATGCCGGCCAGCTTGGCTTCCAGCGCGCGGTAGGATTTCAGCAGCAGGTCGGCGCGCAGCGCGCCGGTCTGCGGATCGCGGAATTTCTCCGGCACGTCGTCGAAGCCGTTGGCGGCATCCGCCGCGTCGCTCAGCAATGTCTGGGTCATGGCCATTCTTCCTTTCACGTAATGTTCCTTCAGTGGCTGGCGCCGAAGCGGCCGCGATCCACCAGCAGCGCGATCATCGCCACCAGATGCCGCTGGCCTTCGAGATGCCGCAGCTCGGCTTCGCTGGCATCGGGCACGGTGCGGCGCTCGATGGTGAGGCGGCGCAGATAGGCCAGCACGCGCTCGCCATCGGCACCGCGGAAGCAGCGCGCAAAGGCCGCTGCGATCGCGTCGTCGTCGCGGCTGCTCATGCGGCCTCTCCCATCTGCGCGGCGGCGGGACCGATCGCGCCCTGCAGCTGCTGCAGCATCTGCTGCACCGGATTGCCGGCGCCCTGCGGCATCGCCTCGCCCGGCTCGACGAGGAATTCGCCCGGCACGCCGAGGGTGCGGCCGAGCCAGCGCGCCACGGCGAGCACGTCCACCGCCTGCATCGCCTGCGGCCCGAGCGCCTGCACCTGGCCGAGCCAGGTCAGCGTGCCCTGCACGTCGCCCTGGGCCTGCAGGCGGGCAAGCGGCGACTGCTGCACCAGCACGACCTCGCGGCCATCCAGCGCGAAGCGAGGAATCTCGCCGCGGCGCTGCAGGATCGCGACGGCGCGGCGGATCAGCGGATCGAGCAGCTCGCTCTGCAGCCGCCCGAAGGTGGCGCCCAGCAGCCGCGCCATCTCGGCGGAGCGTTCCAGCACCTCCGTCGCGGTCATGCGCGGCGCATCGATCTGGCCCAGGGTGTCGCCCAGCAGCGCATGGCGGATGCGGGCGCGCAGGTCGTCCAGCACCAGCTGCGAAATGTCGAAGCGTCCCGGCGCGGCGAGCGGCGTCAGGCCCGAGGAGCCGACGGCTTTCGGGATGATCGCGCCGGGCACGAGTTTCACATTGGCGGGATTGAGCACGCCGTCATCGTCGGCCTGCCAGATGCCGGTGACGGCAATCGATGCGTTTTTGAGAACGAGCTCGACGACCTTGTTGGCGGTCTTGATGTCGGGCAGCGCCTTCATCACCGGCGAGCGGCCGTAAGCCTCGCCCGGCGCCTTCAGCCAGCGGAAGGCGATGAAGGGCGTCTGGTCGAACCGGCCGCGGGCAAGCACGGCGTCGGAATCCTGCACCGGCCCGTGTCCGGCTGCGCCGTCCTCGAGCAGGGCGATGTAGCTGTAGCCGCTGGCCGGTGCCGCCTCGGGCAGCACGCAGTCGAGCACCGCGATGCGCGTTGCGTCGTCATCGGACTGCGTCGCGCGCCGGCGGCGCTCGGCAAACCACGCGGCCTGCGTGACCGCGGGATAGCGCTGCGCCAGCTGCTCGAGCGTCAGGTCCTGGCGGCGGAAGACGGTATCGAGACGGCCGCCGGCGCCCTCTTCCAGCACCACCTCGCCCAGCGGCATCGCCGTGAAGCGCAGCGCGCTCGGCTCGCCCAATGGCGCTTCCTCGCAGGCGAGACAGGCGGTGCCGGCGACGACGAGGTCGAGGAAATTCTGGTGCAGCTCGACGGCGAGATTGGAACGCTCGAACTGCGCCTGCAGGATTTCGGCGGCGGCATCGAGTTCGGCCGCCACCGCGCCGCGCTGCGCCTCGGGCACGTCGCGACCCGGGCGGAAGCCGAACCAGCGCGACCAGGGCGGCGTCAGCTGCGCCAGCAGAGCGGCGGCAAGCTGGTCGGCCGCATCGCAGGCGGTGCCGTCGAACAGCTTCTCGCCGCCGCGCAGGCCGCCCGATGCGCCGCCGGTCGCGGCCATGGCGACGCCGTTGCGCCGCGCCGGCAGCGCATAGTCGTAGCAGTCGTGCCACAGCGCCTCCCAGCCGCTGCGCTGCGCCTTCGCCCGGGCAAACCGCCGGCGCAGGGCCGCCACCATGCCGGTCTCTCCCGTGTCGTACCGTCCCGCATCGGCCGGATGGATTGCAGTGCGCATCGCCGCCTCACTCGCCCAGCAGGCGCTTCGGCGCGGCGGCGGAAGTCCGCGCCTGCTCCAGTCCGCGCCAGGAGGTCGCGATGGTTTCCGACTGGCCGCGGCGGCGGCGCTCGCGCGCGGCCTGCGCCGCCAGCTCGGCCGCGTTGTCCTTCACCGGTTCGGGCGCCGGCGGGGGTGGCGGCGGAGGCGGGGGCGATGATCCGAAAATTCCACCCATGGTCTGGTCCCTTCTGCTGGCGGCCGGAAAGCCGGGCCGATCGCTGCTGACGGGACCAAAAATAGAACACCTGCGGTCAGTCGTCAAGGTTTATTTTCTTGAGACACAGAAAAAGTTCCCATGGTGTTCTGATCCGCCAAGAATGCAACCCGATCAGGCGCTTGACCGCCTCGACGCAGGAGGCCGGCAAGGGCGCGGCCAGCTTCCGGGGTGGCTCGAAGACCGGAACCGTCAGGGCGCATCGGCCGTTGCGACGCAGATGGGCAGCCAGGTCGACCTCGCGATTCCAATGCGGAAAATGGCGGATTTCCCACATATGAGACAGCGGCTCGAAGCCGATCCAGCCCTGATCGAGGCGCAGCCAGACGGCGCAGTGGCGGAATCCGGGCTTCAGACACCGGAGCTTGCGCAGCCGGGTTTCGTCGCCGAACACCACCACCGCGCGGTCCGGCGCGCCCTGCTCCGGCATCCTCACCGGAGCCGGCCTGCTACCCTGGCGCCGCAGCACGGGCGGCGGGAACCCGCATCCGGATGCAGGTGTTTCCATTTCATTCCCGTGGGGCTGGAGGAACATGGCGCGTACTCCTCGGCTGCGCGATCTTATATTCTTTTTATGTTCTCCATCAACAGGATTCAGGAGAGCATATTCCTGTAGCAAAAAGCGCGGAAATGTAAGACGTTCTTCCCATGCTGACACATCGGGCAATCTGGGCGGCAATCGACGGGCTGGCCGAACGATACGGCCTGACCGCCTCGGGGCTGGCCCGCAAGGCCGGTCTCGACCCCACCACCTTCAACCGCAGCAAGCGCATCTCGCGCGACGGCAAGCAGCGCTGGCCGTCGACGGAATCCGTCGCCAAGGTCATGGAAGCGACGGGCGCGACCGTCTCGGAATTCATGGCGCTGCTGGAAAATGCGACGCCGGGGCCGCGCAGCAGCCACAAGATCCCGCTGATCGGCCTGGCCCAGGCGGGCGCGGCGGGCTTCTTCGACGATGCCGGTTTTCCCACCGGCGAAGGCTGGGAGAAGCTGCCCTTCCCCGAACTGGACGATCCGGCCGCCTATGCGCTGGAGATCACCGGCGACAGCATGCTGCCGGTTTACCGCGACGGCGACACGGTGATCGTCTCGCCGGCCGCCAGCGTGCGCCGCGGCGACCGCGTCATCGCCAAGACGGTGGAAGGCGAAGTGATGTGCAAGATCCTGGCGCGCCGCACGCTGACCCGGATCGAGCTCAGCTCGTTCAACCCGGAGCATCCCGACCGCCATTTCGAGATCCACGAGGTGGCCTGGATCTCGCGCATCGTCTGGGCGTCGCAGTAGCGGATCGAAGTCGCCGTAAAGCGACGATCCTCAAAAGACCATCCTTGTCATGGCCGGGCTTGTCCCGGCCATCCACGCCTTTTCACCGAACTGTCGAGCGGAAAATTCTCTACCGCCCCGCGGCGCTTTATTGAAGCTGAGCCAACTCGTGGACTTCGATTGTAACCGATAGCGGGGTCGTTCGCGCGAAGAGCAATGATAAATTCTTTTTCTTTCTTCAACACCTCTGCATCAGATGCACTCTCGGATTCCCATAGAATCTCGCGACGTACCGTCATGTCCCGCCGATCCTCCCGGCTTGGAAAATCGGCTTCGATACTACGTTTGTCTGGGCTTCCGAAATATGTAATTGAGTCTGTCAAATCGCTGCCAACGTATATCTTTCCGTTCGGCCATGTGACTTTGTATACGATTTTCATCTTCGTCACGGAGTCGACAACGCCTCCCGCGTAGTGGTTAGTTTACCGCCTTACTAGCGTATCCCCTTGTAATCGTGCAGCGCCATTCCTCTAAGACGGCGGGACGAAACTATAGGTGGCCGAGATAAGCCCGGCCATGACATAAGACCTTATGACCACCGCCCTCGCCGCCGCCCTTGCCCGCCTGCCGGCCCTCGTCGCCGGCGGCGGTTTCGCGTGGTGGGCGGAGCAGGGCGGCGCCGAGAAGCTGCCGGCCGACGCGGCGGCGCGACGGGCACGGGCGGTGCCGCCGCTGCTGGTGCATGCGCGCGCCACCGCGGCACGGCTCGGCGTCGAACCCTTTCCCAGTCTCGACCTGCTCGATCTCTTCGCCTTCGTGCGGCCGGCCAAATTCTGCCTGCCGACGCCCCATGGCCTGCTTCAGCGCATCGGCTTCGATGCCGCCGACGACGAGGAAGCATCCCTCTATCTGCAGGAGGCCGCGCGCATCCTGCTCGGCGAACTGCCGCAGCAATCGCCGCGCGCGCTGAAACGCTGCGCCCGCCTTGCCCGGACATTGCAGAAGGCCGGCTGGCCCTGGGCGCCGTATATCCTGGCGGCGCTCGGCGAGGCGGCGGCGAGCGTGCCGGCCGGCGGCTTCGGCGGTTTCGACGTCTGGCAGGAACTGCCCGAATGGGTGGATTACGCGCCGCCACCGCCGCCGGACACGCAGAGCGTCTCGCCGATGGAGGCGCGCGAACGGCTGGCGCGGCTGCTCGGCCAGAATCAATTCGGGGCGGCGGAACGGCGCGAATCCCAGGCCGATTACGCCGCCACCAATGCGCAGGCCTTCGCGCCGCGGGCGCAGATCGGCATGCCCGAAGCCGTGCTGGCCGAAGCCGGCACCGGCATCGGCAAGACGCTGGGCTATATCGCGCCGGCCAGCGTCTGGGCCGAGAAGAACGGCGGCACCGTCTGGCTCTCGACCTTCACCAAGAACCTGCAGCGCCAGCTCGACCGCGAACTCGACCGCCTGTTTCCCGACGCGGCGGAAAAGAATGCCAAGGTGGTGATCCGCAAGGGCCGCGAGAACTATCTCTGCCTGCTCAATCTGGAAGACGCGACGCAGGGCGGCGCGGCGCGGCCGCAGGACATGGTGCCGCTGGCGCTGATCGCGCGCTGGGCGCTGGCGACCCGCGACGGCGATCTGGCCGGCGGCGACTTCCCCGCCTGGGCGGTCGATCTCCATGGCCGCAACCGCACGCTGGGCCTGACCGACCAGCGCGGCGAGTGCATCCATGCCGGCTGTCCGCATTACCGCAAATGCTTCATCGAGCGCAGCCTGCGCAGGTCGCGCAAGGCCGAGATGGTGATCGCCAACCATGCGCTGGTGATGATCCAGGCCGCGATGGGCGATGACGATTCCCAGAAGCCGCTGCGCTACGTCTTCGACGAGGGCCATCATCTCTTCGAGGCCGCCGACAGCGCCTTCGCCGCGCATCTCACCGGACAGGAAGGCGTCGACCTGCGGCGCTGGCTGCGCGGTCCGGAAGGCGGACGGCGCAGCCGCGCGCGCGGACTGGCCAACCGCATCGGCGATCTCGTCACCGACAGCGACACCGCGCGCAACGCGCTGGAAACGATGCTGGAAGCCGCCCGCGCGCTGCCTTCCGACGGCTGGCTGGCACGGCTGGCGGACGGCAATCCGGCCGGCGCCGGCGAAGCCTTTCTCGCGAAGGTCAGGCAGCAGGTGCTGGCGCGCGCGCCGCATCCCGACAGTCCCTACGGCATCGAATGCCCGACGAAGGAGCCGGTCGCCGGCCTGATCGAGGCGGCGCAGGGCTTCGCGCGCGGCATCGAACGCATGCTGGAGCCGATGAACCGGCTGGTGAAGGCGCTCTCCGACATGCTGGCCGACGAAACGGCGGAACTGGAGACGGCGACGCGCAGCCGCATCGAAGGCGCCCTGCGCAGCCTGCTGCGGCGCAAGCTCACGCTGGACGCCTGGCGCAGCATGCTGCTCGATCTCGAGACCGAGACGCCGCCGACCTTCGTCGACTGGTTCGCGCTGGAACGCAGTGACGGCCGCGATCTCGACCTCGGCCTCTACCGGCATTACCTTGATCCGATGCAGCCTTTCGCGGCCGCGGTGCTGAAGCCCGCCCATGGCGTGGCGATCACGTCGGCCACCCTGCGCGATCTCGCGCCGGCGAAAGCCGATGCCGCGCCCGATGCGGCATGGGCATCGGCCGAGATCCGCACCGGCGTGCGCCATCTGCCGCTGCCGGCGCGCCGCGCCGCCTTTCCCTCGCCCTTCGATTACGGCGCGCGCACCCGCGTGCTGGTAGTCACCGACGTGCGCCGCGATGCGATGGACCAGGTGGCGGCTGCCTATCGCGAGCTCTTCCTCGCCGCCGGCGGCGGCGCGCTCGGATTGTTCACCGCGATCTTCCGCCTGCGCGCGGTGCAGAAGCGGATCCTGAAACCGCTCGCCGAAGCCGGGCTGCCGCTTTATGCCCAGCATGTCGATCCGATCGACAATGCGACGCTGGTCGACATCTTCCGCGCCGAGGAACAGGCCTGCCTGCTCGGCACCGACGCCATGCGCGACGGCGTCGACGTGCCCGGCGCCAGCCTGCGCCTGGTGGTGTTCGACCGCGTGCCCTGGCCGCGGCCCGACCTGCTGCACAAGGCGCGCCGCGCCGCCTTCGGCGGCCAGGCCTATGACGACCTGCTCACCAGGCTGAAACTGAAACAGGCCTATGGCCGCCTGCTGCGCCGCGCCGACGATTACGGCGTCTTCGTCGTGCTGGACGCGCAGCTGCCGTCGCGGCTGCTCTCGGCCTTTCCGTCGGAAGTCGACGTGCGCCGCGTCGGCATCGCCGAGGCAGTGGCAGAGACGCGCAGCTTTCTCAATGCGATGCGGGCGGATTCGGACACGCAGCAGAGCGCGTGAGAGCGACATTCAATCGCGTCGGAATGGCAAAAGTGTGACCGTCGCAACGATACTTCTTGTCACATGACGGGCCACTTGCGGCCCTGCCGGGAAGCCCGCATGATTGGCGGCAGCAGCAGCATCCAGACATCAGACAGCAAACGGACCATGTCCACCATCACGCCACAGAACGCCCTCATCTACGCCATGGTGATCGCCGCCGTCGCCGACGGCCGGCTGAAGGATTCGGAAGTCGCCGCGATGGAAGTCGCCGTGCGGCACCTGCCGATCTTCCAGGATTACGGCCAGGACGCGATGAAGGTGGCGGTCGGCGACTGCGTCTCGCTGCTCGACGAGGAAGACGGCATCGACGCGGCGCTCGGCCTGGTGAAGGAAGCCCTGCCGGAAGACTGGTGCGAGACGGCCTATGCGCTGGCCTGCGACATGGTGGCGGTGGACGGGCATGCGCGCCAGGAGGAACTGCGCTGGCTGGAAATGCTGCGGCATGAACTCGGCGTCGAGCGCCTGCATGCTGCCGCCATCGAACGCGGCAGCCGCGCCCGCTACAAGCGCGCGCTGGTGGCGGTCTCGGCGGAGTAGGCGATTGAAGAGAGTGGATGGCATACGCGACGGGTGCGACACCGGACGACCTGCTGCTGCGACGCATCACCGATGCGCTCTCGGCAGTACCCGGCATCCATGCCATCGTGCTCGGCGGCAGCCGCGCCCGTGATCTGGCGACGCCGGACTCCGATTTCGACATCGGACTCTATTACGACAGCCATCATCCCTTCGATCACGCCGCCCTGCAGCGGGCGGTCACGCTGCTCGACGACGAGGCGGACGTCACCACCATCGGCGGCTGGGGCCCCTGGATCGACGGCGGCGGCTGGCTGAACGTCGGCGGCCAGCGCGTCGACCTGCTCTATCGCGACCTGCACCGGGTGCGGCATGTCATCGACGACTGCTCCACCGGCCTCGTCACGGCGCATTACCAGCCCGGCCATCCCCACTGCTTCTCCTCGGCGATCTATCTCGGCGAGGTGGCCTGCGGCCGCGCGCTGTGGGATCCGACCCACGCCTTCGCGGCGCTCAAGCGCCTCACCCTGCAGTATCCCGAAGCCCTGCGTGACGCGCTGGTGCGCACCCATCTCTGGGAGGCGGAATTCGCCCTGCACAATGGCGAAACGAATCTGGCGCGCGCCGACATGCATTACACGATGGGCTGCGCCTTCCGCTGCATCGCCTGCCTCTGCCAGGTGATCTTCGCGCTCAACGGCGAGCATCTGCTGAACGAGAAGCATGCCGTGAGCCATGCCGGACGGCTGGCGCTGACGCCGCGGCGGCTCAATGACTGCGTGAACACGATCTACGGCGAGATCGGCTCCGGCCGCCTGCAGGACGGGCTGGAACGCCTGCGCCATCTGGTGGTCGAGACCTCGGCGCTGACCCGCGACGGCAATACCTGACGCTGCCCCGTCGGGGGCCGCCGGCGTACGGCGCCCCCCATACACCGGTATGCAACATACATTTGTATGTTAGCTTCCGGGCATGCGATGGCTGATTCTCCTTGTCCTTTTAAGTGTTTGTATTTCCGTGCCGCTGGCGGCGCAGACCGCCAGCGTCGTGGACGGCGACACGCTGCGGATCGACGGCACGACCTACCGTCTGCACGGGGTGGATGCGCCGGAAAAGGCCCAGGTCTGCCGCCGCGGCGGCGTCGACTGGCTCTGCGGCCAGGAGGCCGCCGCCTGGCTGCGCCGGCTGGTCGCCGACCGGCCGGTCCGCTGCCGGGAGAAGGACCGCGACCGCTACGGCCGCATCGTCGCGGTCTGCTGGGCCGGCGGGCTGGAGCTGAACCGCGAGATCGTCCGGGCCGGGCTGGCCTGGGCTTACCGGCGCTACGGCCGCGACTACGAGGATGCCGAGCAGGAGGCGCGGCGCGGGCGGCGCGGCCTCTGGGCGGCCGAGGAGGCCCAGCCGGCCTGGGAATGGCGGGCGCAGAAGCGCCGCAACGGCGCGGCAATCCGGGGTTGACAGGCCTTTTGCCACGGCTATAGTGCGCCACCTTGAATTCAGGTGGTGCCGGATGGCTGGCACTGCCGTTTTTCTATGGAATTTCAATATGTTCGCAGTAATCAAGACCGGTGGCAAGCAGTATAAGGTGGCAGCGGGCGACGTGCTCGAGGTCGAACTGTTGGCCGGCGAGGCGGGCGACAAGATCGAATTCGACCAGGTGCTGGCCGTCGGCGCCGGCAAGGACCTGAAGGTCGGCCAGGCGGTCGGTGCCGCCAAGGTCAAGGCCGAGGTGATCGGCCGCACCCGCGGCCCGAAGCTGATCGTCTTCAAGAAGCGCCGCCGGCAGAATTCGCGCCGCAAGAACGGCCACCGCCAGAGCTACACGGCGGTGAAGATCCTCGAAATCGCCGCCTGAGCGCGCGTTAAGAGTTAAGGAGAGTATCCCATGGCACACAAGAAAGCTGGCGGCTCCTCGCGCAACGGTCGCGACTCCGAGTCCAAACGCCTCGGCGTCAAGAAGTACGGCTCCGAAGCCGTGCTCGCCGGCAACATCTTGGTCCGCCAGCGCGGCACCAAGATGCATCCGGGCAAGAATGTCGGCCTCGGCAAGGACCACACCCTGTTCGCGCTGGTCGCCGGCAAGGTGAAGTTCCACGAGGGCAAGAAGGGCCGGACCTACGTGTCGGTGCTCCCGCCGGAGGCGTGATCGCACGCGCCTTTCCCGAGAGCGAATAACGAGATCAAGGGGAATGGCGCCGCCATTCCCCTTTTTCGTTTCTCTGACGCAGCAGCCGCATCATGAAGTTTCTCGATCAGGCAAAAGTCTATGTCTCCAGCGGCCAGGGCGGTCCCGGCGCGGTGAGCTTTCGCCGTGAGAAGTTCATCGAGTTCGGCGGACCCGATGGCGGCAACGGCGGCAAGGGCGGCGACGTCTGGGTGGAATGTGTCGACGGCCTCAACACGCTGATCGACTACCGCTACCAGCAGCATTTCCGCGCCCAGCGCGGCGGCCACGGCGCCGGCCGCCAGCGGTCCGGCGCCAATGCGCCCGACGTGGTGCTGAAGGTGCCCAAGGGCACGCAGGTTTTCGCCGAGGACAACGAGACGCTGCTGGCCGACCTGACCGAAGTGGGCCAGCGCGTGCTGCTGTGCAAGGGCGGCGACGGCGGCTTCGGCAACGAGCATTACAAATCCTCCACCAACCGCGCGCCGCGCCGCGCCGATCCCGGCTGGCCCGGCGAGGAGAAGTGGATCTGGCTGCGGCTGAAGCTGATCGCCGATGCCGGCCTGGTCGGCCTGCCCAATGCGGGGAAGTCGACCTTCCTGTCGCGCGTCTCCCGCGCCAAGCCGAAGATCGCCGATTATCCCTTCACGACGCTGAAGCCGCAGCTCGGCGTGGTGCAGTCGAACGACCGCGAATTCGTGCTGGCCGACCTGCCCGGCCTGATCGAGGGCGCCGCCGAAGGCGCCGGCCTCGGCCATCGCTTTCTCGGCCATGTCGAGCGCTGCGCCGTGATCCTGCACCTGATCGACGGCACCGCCGAGGATCCCGTCGCCGCCTGGAAGCTGATCCGCAAGGAGCTGAAGGCCTATGGCGCGGATCTCGACAAGAAGCCCGAGATCATCGGCCTGAACAAGATCGACGCCATCCCCGCCGACGAGCTGAAGGCGAAGATGACGAAGCTGAAGCGCGCGGCGAAGCGCCCGGTCTTCGCGCTGTCGGGCGTGTCGGGCGAAGGCGTCAGCGCCGTGGTCGACGCGCTCTACGACGTGATCGCCAGGACCCGCGCCGAGGAAAAGGGCGAGGTGGTCGATGACTGACGCCCTCGACAAAGCGAAACGCGTCGTCATCAAGGTCGGCTCGGCCCTGCTGGTCGACGGCGCCAAGGGCGAGATCCGCGGCGAATGGCTGGACGCGCTGGTGGACGACATCGCCGCCCTGCGCGCCGAGGGCAAGGACGTGCTGGTGGTCTCGTCGGGCGCGATCGCGCTGGGCCGTCGCGTGCTCGGCCTGACGACGAAGCATCTCGAACTGGAGCAGAGCCAGGCCTCGGCCGCCGCCGGCCAGATCCTGCTGTCTTCCGCCTGGGCCGATGCGCTGGCCCGCCACGGCATCAGGACGGCGCAGATCCTGCTCACGCTCGGCGACACGGAATCGCGCCGCTCCTATCTCAATGCGCGCGAGACGGTGAACACGCTGCTCAAGCTCGGCATCGTGCCGGTGGTCAACGAGAACGACACGGTAGCGACGACGGAGATCCGCTTCGGCGACAACGATCGCCTCGCCGCCCGCGTGGCGCAGATGATCTCGGCCGACTGCCTGCTGCTGCTCTCCGATATCGACGGCCTCTACTCGGCCGATCCCGGCGTCGATCCCGATGCCACCTTCTTCCCCGTGGTCGAGGCGATCACGCCCGAGATCGAGGCCATGGCCGGCATATCGCGCTCGGGCTTCGGCCGCGGCGGCATGATCACCAAGCTCATGGCGGCGAAGATCGCCGTCGGCGCCGGCTGCGCCATGGCGATCGCCAGCGGCAAGATCATGCATCCGGTGCGCGCGATCCGCGAAGGCCGCCGCTGCACCTGGTTCCTCGCCAGGGAAACGCCGGCCGCAGCGCGCAAGCAGTGGATCGCCGGCCATCTCGCGCCGCTCGGCACGCTGGTGGTGGATGCCGGCGCGGCCCGGGCCCTGCGCGCCGGCCGCTCGCTGCTGCCGGCCGGCGTGGTGGAGGTCGAGGGCCGCTTCCAGCGCGGCGATCCGGTGCGCGTCGTCAACGGCGAGGGCCGCGAAATCGCCGTCGGCCTTTCGGCCTATGCCGACGAGGATGCGCGCCGCATCAAGGGCCACAAATCCGGCGACATCGCCGACATTCTCGGTTACCGTGGACGTGACGAAATGATCCACCGCGACGATCTGGTGCTGCGATGAACGCGCATCTCGCAATTGGCGACATGACGGCCGCGATGGCCGCGATCGGCCGCGCCGCAAAGACCGCGGCGGCGGCGCTCGCCACCGCGACGACGGACCGGAAGAACGCCGCGCTGCTCGCTGCGGCAAAAGCGCTCAGGCAGCGCGAGGCCGAGATCATGGCGGCCAACGAGAAGGACATGGCGGCCGGCCGCGAGAAGGGCCTGACGCCCGCAATGCTCGATCGCCTGATGCTGGATTCCAGGCGCATCGCCGCGATGGCGCAGGGGCTGGAGGAGATCGCCGCCCTGCCCGATCCGGTCGGCGGCGTGATCGCCGAATGGACGCGGCCGAACGGGCTGAAGATCAGCCGCGTGCGCACGCCGCTCGGCGTGATCGGCGTGATCTACGAAAGCCGCCCCAACGTGACGGCCGATGCCGGCGCGCTCTGCCTCAAGGCGGGCAATGCCTGCGTGCTGCGCGGCGGTTCGGAAAGCCATCATTCCAGCCGCGCGATCCATGCCGCGCTGGTGCAGGGCCTGAAGGAGGCCGGCCTGCCGGAGACCGCGATCCAGCTGGCGCCCACCACCGACCGCGCCTTTGTCGGCGCGATGCTGGCGGCGGCCGAATGGCTGGACGTGATCGTGCCCCGCGGCGGCAAGTCGCTGGTCGCCCGCGTGCAGGCGGAAAGCCGCGTGCCGGTCTTCGCCCATCTCGAGGGCAACTGCCATGTCTATGTCGAGGCCAGCGCCGATGCGGAGATGGCCGAGCGCGTGGTGCTGAACGCCAAGCTGCGCCGCACGGGCGTCTGCGGCGCGGCTGAGACCCTGCTGGTGGAACGCGCCGCCGTGAACACCCACCTGCCCCGCCTGGTGAAGGCGCTGCTGGATGCCGGCTGCGAGGTGCGCGGCGATCCGGAGGTGCAGAAGGTCGATGCGCGCGTGAAGCCGGCCTCGGAGGAAGACTGGGGGACGGAATATCTCGACGCCATCATCGCCGCGAAGGTCGTGGCGGATGTCGGCGAGGCGATCCGGCACATCTCGACCTACGGCTCGCATCATACCGAGGCGATCCTCACCGAGGATGCCGGCCATGCCGCGCGCTTCATGAACGAGCTCGACAGCGCCATCCTGTTGCACAACGCCTCGACGCAGTTCGCCGATGGCGGCGAGTTCGGCATGGGCGCCGAGATCGGCATCGCCACCGGCAAGATGCATGCCCGCGGCCCGGTCGGCGTCGAGCAGCTGACGACCTTCAAATATCTCGTCCGCGGCAACGGCCAGACCCGGCCCTGATCGGACGGCGGACGCGCGAACCACCCATGATCCCTGCCTTCGGTTCGCGCCTGTCACTGCGTATTGGCCTGCTCGGCGGCAGCTTCAATCCGGCCCATGCGGCGCATCGCGAGATCAGCCTGACCGCGCTGCACCGGCTGAAGCTCGATTGCGTCTGGTGGCTGGTCAGCCCGCAGAATCCGCTCAAGGACACCGACGGCATGGCGCCGCTGGCGCAGCGCCTGCGCGGCGCCGAGGCCGTGGCCAGCCATCCGCGCATCCGGGTCACCGCGGTGGAATCGCGGCTGGGCACGCGCTACACGGCCGACACGCTGCAGCAGTTGCGGCGGCATTATCCCAACATGCGCTTCGTCTGGCTGATGGGCGCCGACAACCTGAACCAGATCCGTCACTGGGAGAGCTGGCAGCAGATCGCGCGCAGCATGCCGATCTGCGTGCTCGACCGCCCCGGCCACAATCTCACCGCGCCGCAGAGCCTCGCCGGCCGCTGGCTGGCGCAGTATCGCAGAAAGCCGAGCGAGGCCGCCGCGCTGGCCGATGCGAAGCCGCCGGCCTTCCTGCTGCTGAAATCGAAACTCAATCCCTTGAGCGCGACGGCGATCCGTCAGGGCCGCAAGACGCGCTGATCAGACCAGCAGCTTCAGCGCCAGCGTCGCGACGCCGATCAGGCTTTCGCCGGCGACCAGACCGGCCGCGAGGCCGAAGGCATGGCGCTGCGACCAGCCGGGCATCATGCGCGCGAGTATCGCCGCCAGCGCCGCGCCGAGAAACAGCGACAGGCCGTTCCAGGCCGGAATGACGAAGGCGAGACCGATCGCCGGCGCGCTGGGCAGACGCCGCGCGATCCGCGGCGGCAGCAGGCGTTCCAGCAGGGCCAGCGCGATACCGCAGCCGGCGGCCACAGCCATTGCCGGCAATGCGCCCGGCGGCAGGGAAGCCAGGCCCTGCGTCATCACCTCGGCCACCGCCTTCCAGGTGGCGACGGCCGGCGCCGGCCAGTCGGCGGTCATCAGCATGGCCGCCGGATCGGGGATCAGCGTGAGATAGACCGCCACGCCGACCAGACTGCCGATGGCGACGCCGAGGATCTGCGCGATCACCTGGAAGCGCAGCCGCGCGCCGATCATCAGGCCGGTCTTGAGATCCTGCATCAGGTCGGCGCATTGCCCGGCCGCGCCGCCGGTGATGTTGGCGGTCATCAGATTGGCGGTGAGATTACCCGGCGAGACCAGGCCATAGGCGAATTGCGTGATCTGGCCCATGGCGCCGATCGGCGTGATGCCGGTCTCGCCGGTCACCCGCGCCGCGACGATGGCGAGCACGTAACTGAGCAGCACGGCCAGCACGGCCTGCCACAGCGCGATGTCGAACAGCAGCATCGCGGCGAGGATCACCAGCAGCGATGCCAGGGCGAGCGCGATCATCTGCCGCGGCGCGGAGACGCGGCTGGCGCGGATTGCCGTCCGGCGCCGCAGGCCGGCGAGCGCCAGCGCGAAGGAGGTGAGCGAGGAAAACACCATCAGCGTCGCGCCGGGCCAGAGCAGCCAGGTCACCAGCGGCTCGAACCAGGCCTCGTTCCTAGCGCCGGCTTCCACCCAGCCCTGCGCCAGGACATGGGTCGCCAGCCAGCCCCAGGCGATCACCGTGCCGAGCAGGATCGAGAGACCCGCACGCAGTCCGATGATGGCGCCAAAGCCGAACAGCAGCAGCGAGGGATCGAAGGCGAAGCCGAGATTGGCGAAGGAGTAGCCGCCGAGTTTGAGCGGCGGCGCCAGCCGCGGCAGGGCGACGAGCAGATCGTTGACCAGCTTCAGCGCGCCCGAGACGCCGGCCGCGGCCAGCAGCACGCGCAGCCGGGCGGACGCCTCGCCGCCATGATCGTGGATGCGCGTCATCGTCTCGGCAGTGGCGATGCCGGCGGGAAAGGCGAGCTGCTCGCGCAGCAGCAACTGCTGGCGCAGACCGACTGCCACCACGACGCCGAGCGCGCTGACCGCGAAGACCCAGACGATCAGCCACTGCCAGGCGAGCGTCTGGCCGGTCAGCATGGTGAGCGCGGGGATCGGCGCCACAAGTCCGCCGGAGATGATCGAGGCGGCGGACGACGCGATCATCTGGTTGATGTTGTTTTCCAGCAGGCCGAATTCCCGCGCCGGCAGCAGCCGCCAGAGCCCGTAGCCGAGCAGGCCGGCGGCGATCGCCATGTTGAAGGCCCAGCCGATCTTCAGCCCCGCATAGACGTTGCACGGCGTGAGCACCGTGCCGATGACGAGCCCGGTCAGGATGGCGCGGATGGTCAGTTCCGGCAGGCGGGAGGGCTGGTCCGGAGAGGCCATGGGCAGCATCTAGACCGGAGACCGGTCAGAGCAACCGTTCAGATGCCGCGCAGGAAAAGCTTGTTGATGCCGGTGAGCAGCCGATGCAGCGGCGCGTAGGCCGCAAGGAAGTCGTCCCAGCCAAGGCCCAGCGCCTGCGCGATCTGGCTCAGACTGCGACGGCCGTCCATCAGCGCGGCGATCTCGGGGGCGCGCGGCGGCGCGGCAAAGACGAAGCGTTCGGTATGGAAAGTGACGACGAGTTCGCCGCGTTTGGCGAATGTGTCGGCCAGCGCGCGCGGCGGCACGCCGTTCAGCCAAGGCACCAGATCGGGCGCGGGCTGCGCCACGGCAACCTGCTGCCGGTCAGGCGCCACGACGTAGACGACGTGAGTCTTCATCGCGCCGCTCAGGCGTTCGGCCAGAGCCGCCTGCTCCAGCGGCGCGAGCGCCGATGCACGGCGGCGCAGCTCCGGGTCCTTCAGATAGGTGAGCGGATCGTAGCGGCAGGATTCGATCCAGGCGGAGATGGCCAGTCCGGCGCCGTTCACCAGCTCATGCAGCTCGGGCACCGTGTAGGCGCGGTCCTGGCTGTGCAGCAGCAGGTCGTACAGGCCGGCATCGCCGGTGGTGTGGTCGCCGACGAAGGGATTGCGTTTGAACTCGTTGCCATCGGGCAGTTCGGCCAGCAGGGCCTTCGCCACGGCGATGCGCTCGCTCGGGGCTTCGGTCGCCGGCGTGAGCTGCCGCAGGGCATCCTGCAGCGGATAGACGCCCGCGCGGCCGTAGCGACCATAGACCATCAGCCCCATGCCGCCACCGGGCGCGAGCACCGCTTTCAGCGCCGCGAGCCCGGCCGCCGGATCGGGCAGGTGATGCAGCACGCCGCAGCAGTCGATGTAGTCGTAGGAACCCGGCGCGAGCGAGGCGACATCGAGCAGCGAGCCGGTGACGAAGCGGGTATTGGTCAGCCCACGCATCCTGGCGCGCGCCTCGGCCACTTCGCGCGCCGCGGCCGAGAGATCGAGATAGACGACCTCGTGTCTGCTGCCGCTGGCGGCGAGATACTGCGCCAGCTGGATCAGGTTGTCGCCGGTGCCGCCGCCGGCCACCAGCACCCGCATGGGTCTGGAGAAATCGCGCCGTCCGGCGAAGACGTAATGGTTCAGCTCCGGCAGGAAGCTGGGCGAGCCGGTGATCAGCCGGCGCTTTTCGTCCGCCGGATCACGCGCCGGATAGGGCAGCGCTTCATACTGGGCCTTGACGGAGTCGGTCATCATTCACCACGAAAACAGGATGTCCGGGCCTGACCCGGGCATCCCGTTTCATTCTGGTCACGCGACCCTGATGACGACCTTGCCGGTGGTCTTGCGCGACAGCAGGGCCTGCATCGCCTGCGGCACTTCGGAGAGCGGGAAGGTCGTCGAGACATGCGGCTTCAGCCGGCCCTGCTCGTAGAGCGCCAGCAATGCGGCGAAATTGGCGCGGTTCTTCTCCGGCTCGCGGGCGGCGAAGGCGCCCCAGAAGACGCCGACGATGCTGCAGCCCTTGATCAGCGCCAGATTGGCCGGCGCCTCGGGAATGCGGCCCGAGGCGAAGCCGATCACCAGCAGGCGGCCGTCCCAGTTGATGCAGCGCAGGCTCTGGTCGAAGGCATCGCCGCCGACCGCGTCGTAGATCACGTCGGCGCCGTTGCCACCGGTGAGTTCCTTGACCCGGTCCTTGATGCTTTCCTTCGAGTAATTGATGACATGGGCCGCGCCGTATTCCTTCACGATGGCGGCCTTCTCGTCCGAGCCCACCGTGCCGATCACCGTGGCGCCGAGCTCGCGGCCGAGTTCGACCGCATTGAGGCCGACGCCGCCCGCCGCGCCATGCACCAGCAGCACCTCGCCTTTCTTCATGCGGCCGCGATCGACCAGCGCGTGATAGGTGGTGCCGTAGGTGATCGGGAAGCCGGCTGCGACCTCGAAGGGCATGCTGTCGGGAATTTTGAAGACATTGGCGGCGGGGCAGTTCACCATCTCGCCGAAGGCGCCGTGGCCGGTGGTGGCCATCACGCGGTCGCCGACCTTGACGTCGCTGACCTTCTCGCCGACTTCGGCGATCTCGCCGGCACATTCCATGCCGGGCGCGAAGGGGAAGGCCGGCTTGAACTGGTACTTGCCGGCGATCATCAGGGTGTCGGGGAAATTCAGGCCGGCGGCATGCACCTTGATGCGCACGTCGCGCGGGCCGAGTGCCGGCAGCGGCAGGTCTTCCAGGCTGAGGCTCTCGGGTCCGCCCCAGGCCTTGCACACCATCGCCTTCACCGCTGTCGCGCCCATCGGAGCTCTCCCTTTTTCCCTTGTCGTGCAGATACAGAAATGGCGCCGTCGCGGAAGACGGCGCCACATTCGTCGTCAGCTCACTTCGGAGACATGACCATGGTCATCTGGCGCCCTTCCATCTTGGGCGTCTGCTCCACCTTGGCCTTTTCGCCGAGATCCTCGCGGACCCGCTCGAGCAGTTTCATGCCGAGTTCCTGGTGCGCCATCTCGCGGCCGCGGAAGCGCAGGGTGACTTTCACCTTGTCGCCCTCTTCCAGGAAGCGCTGCATCGCCTTCATCTTCACGTCATAGTCATGCGTGTCGATCATCGGGCGCAGCTTGATTTCCTTGATCTCGATGACCTTCTGCTTCTTGCGCGCCTCGGCCGCCTTCTTCTGGGCCTCGTACTTGTACTTGCCGTAGTCGAGGATCTTGGCGACGGGGGGCTGCGCGGTGGGCGAGATCTCGCAGAGATCGAGGCCGGCTTCCTCAGCCAGGCGCAACGCTTCGCGAATGGGAACAATGCCGCGGTTCTCTCCGGCGGCGTCGATCAGACGGACTGAGGGGACGTCGATCTCGTGGTTGACCCGCGGGCCATCGTTTTTCGGCTGCGGCGGGGCATTGAAGGGTGGACGGGCTATGACGCGCTCCTTATCGTGGTTTCAGCGAAATCAGTGAGTTAGGCCAGCTGCTCGCGGGATCAACCCTGGGGCATGCGGGCTTCGGCGGTCAATCTAGCAATCGCGTCGGCCAAAGCAACGGTTTCCTGCTTCTCTTCGCCGAGCCGCCGCAGGGTCAGGGTGCGCTGCTCGGCCTCCTTCTTGCCGACCACGGCGATGACCGGGACCTTGGCCAGGCTGAGCTCGCGGATCTTGTAGTTGATCTTTTCGTTGCGCAGGTCGGTATCGACCCGCAGGCCGGCCGCCTCCATCTGGGCCGCGACCTCTTCCGCATAGGTGTCGCAGTCCGACACGATCGGCGCCACCACGACCTGGACCGGGCTGAGCCAGAGCGGCAGTTTCCCGGCATATTGCTCGAGCAGGATGCCGATGAAGCGCTCGAAGCTGCCCAGGATCGCCCGGTGCAGCATGACCGGCCGGTGGCGCTGGCCGTCGGGGCCGACATAGGAGGCATCGAGCCGCTCGGGCAGCACGAAGTCGACCTGCAGGGTGCCGCACTGCCAGTCGCGGCCGATCGTGTCGCGCAGCACGAATTCCAGCTTCGGGCCGTAGAAGGCGCCCTCGCCGGGATTGAGCGTGTAGTCCAGGCCGGAGGCCTCGCAGGCCGCCTTAAGGGCATTCTCGGCGCGGTCCCAGGTCTGGTCGCTGCCGGCGCGGACGGCCGGACGGTCGGAGAATTTCACCCGGACGTCGTCGAAGCCGAGGTCGCGGTAGATCGAGCGCAGCAGGTCGCAGAAGATCTTCGACTCCGAGATGATCTGCTCCTCGGTGCAGAAGATATGCGCATCGTCCTGGGTGAAGTTGCGCACCCGCATGATGCCGTGCAGCGCACCGCCCGGCTCGAAGCGGTGGCAGGAGCCGAACTCGGCCATGCGCAGCGGCAGGTCGCGGTAGCTCTTGAGCCCCTGGTTGAAGATCTGCACATGGCAGGGGCAGTTCATCGGCTTCAGCGCGAAGATGCGCTCGCCGGGATTGGCGGCATAGTCGCGGATGCCTTCCTCGTTCTCCGCGATATACATGCTCTCGCGGAACTTCTCCCAGTGGCCGGAGGCCTCCCAGAGCTTGCGGTCGACCAGCTGCGGGGTCTTCACTTCCTGGTAGCGCGCCTTCTCCAGCCGCTGGCGCATGTAGCGCTCCAGCGTCCGGTACAGCGTCCAGCCCTTGGGATGCCAGAAGACCATGCCGGCGGCTTCTTCCTGCTGGTGGAACAGGCCCATTTCGCGG
>NZ_DATGQG010000008.1:0-5161 GCF_035304305.1 Ferrovibrio sp. | reverse complement strand
GAACGCCGTGCTGGAAATCGTCGGCCAGCACTTCCGCCCCGAGTTCATCAACCGCATCGATGAGACGGTGGTGTTCCGGCCGCTGGGCCGCGAGCAGATCCGCCGCATCACCGACATCCAGGTGGGCTACCTGCGCAAGCGGCTCGCCGAGCGCGACATGAAGCTGGAGATCTCCGAGGCGGCACTGGACCGGCTCGGCGAGGCGGGCTTTGATCCGGTCTATGGCGCCCGCCCGCTGCGCCGCGCGATCCAGCAGCAGCTGGAGAATCCGCTGGCACAGCGCATCCTGCAGGGCGAGTTTGGGCCGGGCGACGTCATCCGCCTGGATGTGGACGGCGAACAGGGGCTGAGTTTCGATCGCGCGGCATGAGCCGGGCCGGGAGCGCGGTGCGCATGGATGCCGTCTTCAGAAAAGGAGGTATCCATGGCCAAGTATCGCAACGCGCTGCCGCAGCTCGGTGAACGCATTTTCGTAACCGACGGCGGCATCGAGACCACGCTGATCTTTCTCGACGGGCTGGACCTGCCGCTGTTCGCGGCCTTCCCGCTGCATGACACGCCCGAGGGCTGGGCGGCGCTGAAGAAATACTTCACGCCCTATGCCGCGCTGGCTCGCGACCGCGGCGCGGGTTGCGTGCTCGAGACCGCCACCTGGCGCGCCAACCACGACTGGGGCGTGAAGCTCGGCTATTCGGCGGAAGCGCTGGAGAGGGTCAACCGCGATGCCGTGAAGCTGCTGCTCGAACTGCGCAAGGAGTTCGAGACGGAAGCCTCCCCGCTGGTGATCAGCGGTTGCCTCGGTCCGCGTGGCGACGGCTACCAGCCGGAGGCGAAGATGACGGCCGAGGAAGCACAGGCCTACCACGATCTCCAGGTGCGCGTCTTTGCGGAAACGGACGCGGACCTCGTCACCGCCATCACCATGAATTACGTCGAGGAAGCCATCGGCATCGCGCGCGCGGCCAGGGCGCGGAACATGCCGGTGGTGATTTCCTTCACCGTGGAAACCGACGGCCGCCTGCCGACGGGGCAGTCCCTGCAGGAGGCCATCGAGGAAACCGATGCCGCGACCGATGGCGCGCCGCTCTACTACATGATCAACTGCGCGCACCCCGAGCACTTCCGCGACCTGCTGCGCGACCGGCCGGAGTGGGCCCGGCGCCTGCAGGGCATCCGAGCGAATGCCTCCACCAAGAGCCACGCCGAGCTCAACGAATCCACCGAGCTGGACGCCGGCGATCCCGAGGCGCTGGCGCGCGATTACGTCGAGCTGAAGGAACTGCTCCCGGCATTGCGTGTGGTCGGCGGTTGCTGCGGTACCGACCATCGCCACATCACCGCGATTCATTCCGCGGTCGGCTGAACCTTTCGCCTTCCTGGCGGAACTCACGGTGGCGGCATCTGGCCGCCACCGGAGAACCTCATGTCCCTTGCCGCCTTGCTGCTTGTCCTTGCCGCTTCCTCACCCCATCATCCCGCCGCGCAGATCGCTGCCGCAGAACGTGCCTTCGCCGCGCAGTCGGTAGCCGAGGGCATGAACACGGCCTTCGCCGCGCACCTTGCCGATGACGCGGTCGTGTTCCAGCCCTTGCCGCGTTCCGGCGCACGGGCCTGGCATGCCGCGCAGGAAAACCCGCCGGTGACACTGGACTGGTATCCCGCGTTCACGCTGGCGGCTGCCTCCGGCGACTTCGGCCTGTCTACCGGTCCGTTCACGCTGGTCTCGCAAACCGATCCCCAGCGGCGCGGCTACGGGCATTTCATCTCCATCTGGGAACGCCAGGCGGACGGCGCCTGGAAAGTGGTCATCGATGGCGGCATCGGTCATCCGCAACCGGAGGCCGCCATTGCCGCGCTCGACCCGGCGCGAATGCCGGCGAGCCAGCTTCCGGAAGCTCGCGATGACGCGAGCATGGACGAACTTGAAGCCGTGGAAGCGAGGCTGCGCGAGCGTGCGCGGTCGGAAGGCGTTGCCGGCGCCGTCCACGCCTTCGCCTTGCCGCAGCTCAGGCTCTACCTGGAAGGCCGGTTACCGGTGATCGGCCGCGAGGCGGCGGTGGCACTGCTCGAGGCCGAGGCGCCGGCATGGAGCTGGCGGATGACGGGTGGAGATGTCGCGCAAAGCGGCGATCTCGCCTACACCTACGGCACGCTGCATCCGGCCGGGGATGCCGAAGGCCAGCCGATGGGCAGCTTCCTGCATGTCTGGCAATGGGACGGCGAGGGCTGGAAGCTGCTGGTGCAGCGGGACGCGATCTTCCGCTGATCAGGAGGCCGTCTTGACGCGATTTCGGCCTTCACGCTTGGCGCAGTAGAGGGCGGCATCCGCCGCCTTGATGAGCTCGGCGCTGCAGATGTTCCTGGCCACGGCCACGCCCGCGCTGATCGAGATCCGGTACTCCTCGCTGAAGGTGTGAGCGCCGGTAGCCTCGCGGATGCGATCCACGATCACGACCGCATCGGCGAGCGTCGTCTCCGGAAGCATCAAGGCGAATTCCTCGCCGCCATAGCGCGCCAGCACGTCCGACTTGCGCAGCATGCCCTGTGCCAGCGCGGTGAATTCCTTCAGGACGCGGTCGCCGGCCTCGTGGCCGCGGCTGTCGTTCAGGCGCTTGAAATGATCGATGTCGATCATCGCTACCGCGGGATAAGCGCCGGAGCGTTCCGCGCGCAGCAGTTCGGCCTGCAGCGCTTCCATGAAGTAGCGGCGGTTGTAGGCGTTGGTGAGGCTGTCGCGGAAGGCGAGTGTGGCAAGTTCCTCTTCCTTCGCCTTCTGCCTCGTGACGTCCGCGAAGGCCACCATGAACACCGGTTCGCCGTTCAGTTCCAGCGTCTTTGCGCTCAGCATCGCCCAGAAGGGCTCGCCGCCCTGGGTGCGAAGCGAGGCGATGAAGCCCTCGACCCGGCCGTTCTCACGCAGACGTTCGACGAATGAAATGCGGTCTTCGGGATTGACGTAGAACTCGGGGGCGGTGTGCCCGATCAATCCCGACAGCGGCGTTTCGAACATGTCCGCCGCCTTCTGGTTGCAGTAGCGGATCACGCCGTTGTCGAGACGGGTGACGATGAGCGGGAAGGGCGAGGCTTCCAGCAGCGTGCTGAGCGTCTGCTGCGTCCGGTGCAGCATCTCTTCCGCCGCGACGATGTCGGAGACGTCGGTGACGGCGCTCAGCACCGCGTCGCGGCCGTTGATGGTCACCAGCCGCGCCGAGACCCGCGCCCAGAAGCGGCTGTCATCGGAGCGGCGCATGCGGATGCGCCAGCCGCGTACCTGGTCTCCCCGGACCGCCGCGAGGAAGCGCTGCCGCTCGTCGGCATCGTCCCAGAAGTCCTGCATGCGGATGCTGGCGGCAGGCTGGCCGGCGAGACCGAACAGCGCCAGCGCCTGCTCGCTCGCTGCCACCGGGCAACCGCTGGCGGCATCGACCAGGATCAACGCGGTGGGCGCGTGGAAGAACAGTTCACGCAGCACGTCCGTGGAGAGATCGCCGTAGGCTTCGGCGAGCAGGCGCGTGCCGCTGTCTTCTTGTTTCATTGCCATGACTCGATCAGCAGCTCGGCCACGCGCTGCGGGGCTTCGACCTGCGGGTAATGACCGCAGCCCGGGATGGAGGCCAGCCGCGCATTGGGCAGTTTCCGGACGATGGCCGCATCCAGCAGCGCGGGCGGCAGGAAGGGATCATCGGTGGCGACCACGGTGACGGGCAGCTCGACAGGTTGCAGTTCGGTGTGCTGCCTGCCCTGCTGCCATGCATCGAAGCTCGCGGCGATGATTTCGGGAGCGATCCGCGTCGCCTCGTCCAGCAGGCGCTCCCTGTCTTCCGGGGCAAGTGCAAAGCAGCAGGCGTCCAGGATGCCGGCCAAGGCGTGGCGCCTGCCGCCGGCATTGCGAAACTGGTCAGCCACCTCGGCGGGCAGTGGCAGGCCCTCGACCGGCACCGGGGTGAGCATCACCAGCGAGACGAACCGCTGCGGCGCTGCAGCCGCGAGCAGCAGGGCGAGCTGGCCACCCATGCTGTGGCCGACGAGGTGGCAGTCATGGAGATCGAGGCGCTCGGCGAGGCCCAGCAGCTCCTCGACGAGGCGGTCAAGTGAGACCGGCGTGTTCGTTTCCTGCCACAGCTCAGGCAGGATCAGCCTGTTCCCGGCCAGCGCGGGCAGGAGCGCGTCCCAGACGCGGCTGCTGGCCATCCAGCCATGGATGAGGAGTACGGGGCGGCCGTCCGTGTTTCCTGTTTCCCTGTATCGCATGCGGTTTTCTTCCGTGTGGCGCCCGGCTGGCAGAGAGGATGATGAAGCAGCCGCCAGCGCATCGGCAACGACGGCATGTGCGCAATCCGTCGCAGGACCGGTGAAAAATCACTGATCTGGGAGACGAGCTTCCATAAACGCGCGAACCGTCCAAGGTTGCCGGGTTGCGGCCCACACCTTAATATTTCGCGCCTTTGCCGGTATTCCCGGCGTTTCCCTTCCCGGTTCAACAGGATCAACGATGCGCACCCATTATTGCGGCCAGGTAGATGAAAGCCTTCTCGACAGCGAAGTCACGGTATGCGGCTGGGTTCACCGCCGGCGCGACCATGGCGGCGTGATCTTCGTCGACCTGCGCGACCGCGAGGGCCTGCTGCAGGTCGTGATGGACCCGGACGAGAAGGCCGTGTTCGAACTGGGCGAGCGCGTCCGCTCGGAGTACGTGCTGAAGATCACCGGCAAGGTGCGCCGCCGTCCCGCCGGCACCGAGAATCCCAGGCTTCGTTCCGGCCAGGTCGAGCTTTACGCGCGTTCCATGGAGCTGCTGAACGCCGCGGAAACGCCGCCGTTCATGCTGGATGAGGCCGAGGACGTCAGCGAGGAGCGGCGCCTGAAGTTCCGCTACATCGACCTGCGCCGCCCCGAGATGCAGCGCCGCCTGCGCCTGCGCCACGCGCTCACCATGGCGATCCGCCGCTTCATGGACGACAACGGCTTCATCGACATCGAGACGCCGATGCTCACCAAGGCTACGCCCGAGGGCGCACGCGATTACCTCGTGCCGTCGCGCACCCATGAAGGCAAGTTCTTCGCGCTGCCGCAGTCGCCGCAGATCTTCAAGCAGCTGCTGATGATGTCGGGCTTCGACCGCTACTACCAGATCGTGCGCTGCTTCCGCGACGAGGACCTG
>NZ_DATGQG010000007.1:0-47754 GCF_035304305.1 Ferrovibrio sp. | reverse complement strand
ATGCCCTTTCGCCAGCCGTCAGGTCCGGGCATGACGTTCAGATGGAGCGTTCAGACGTCTTGCCTGGACGCAATCATTGCCCCTCCTCCTCATCGTCATCGTCCTCATCCTCATCCTCATCCCAGTCGTCTTCCTCCTCGTCATCGTCTTCGTCCTCATCATCCTCGTCGTCTTCGTCGTCCTCGTCCTCGTCCTCGTCCTCGCCGTCCATCCCGTCGTCGCCGTCATCGTCATCATCGTCGTCGTCGTCATCTTCGTATTCAGCGAAGCCGGTCTCGACATCCTCGTACATGTGGTTCAGATAGTCGCGCTCGTCGGCGCTCACCAGGGCCTGCATCACCTCGCCGGGGCTGTCGTAGCGGCCGCGCGGCAGCAGCTCCATCAGGTTGGCCGCGACGCCGTCGGCGCTGTGCTCGCGGACATGCGCCACGAGTTCTTCGCGCGAGGCGGGAAAGTGCATGGTCTGGAGGTGATGGGCGATGCTGCCTTCATGCATGCCGTTCAGCACGCCGTTGCCCTGTGCCATGATGTCCTCCTTCGCTATGCCCGCGCCGGGCGCGGGCCGGAAGGGAAACGGTGCCGTCGGATGAAGGTTCCGGCAGTTGGAGGTTCCGGCGCGCGGCCCGCGCGTCAGGCCGGCGGATCGTCCGAACCCTGCGGCAGCTGCGGCAGCTCGTCGGTGATTTCGTAGTAGTCGCCCTTCGAGGCGACGAAGATATGCTTGACCGTGGTCATGCCGGTCAGGCCGTCCAGGCAGCCGGCGGCAACGTCGAGCTGCGTGCTGTTGATGCTGCGGAAGAACAGGCTGGAGCCGCAGAGGCCGCAGAAACCCCGTTCGGCCGAGGCGGACGAGCGGTACCAGCGCAGCGCGCCCTGGCTGTCGTTCAGCACCAGGCGGCTGATCGGCACCGTCGTATAGGGGCCGGCATGGCCGTGGAACTTGCGGCACATGCTGCAATGGCAGAGCG
This sequence comes from Ferrovibrio sp., assembly GCF_035304305.1. Taxonomy (GTDB): domain Bacteria; phylum Pseudomonadota; class Alphaproteobacteria; order Ferrovibrionales; family Ferrovibrionaceae; genus Ferrovibrio. The sequence continues at coordinate 46,786 of NZ_DATGQG010000007.1, read as the reverse complement.
TCACATGGGGGTGGAAGGCGTTGCTCTCGAACCGCACCGCGCCGCAGAGGCAGCCGCCCTTGGCCTCGATGGCGGGGGCGGGTTCGGGCGTGCGGGCATCGGCGGGGTCGGTCATGGCTGGCGGCCGGATGAGCGGGAGGGACTACCGGGGTTCAACCATAGCGCGGCGGCGCGGTTCCGCCAGTACGGGATTGGCGGGGCGGCGGCGCATGGCTACAGCATCAGGCTCAGCTGCGGCGCGCTGTCCGCGTCATCGCCGGCTTCGCTGTCCAGCGACGACAGCGTCACGCCGAGCAGGCGTATGCCCTTCTGCACCGGAAAGACGCCTTCCAGCAGCGCAAGGCTGAGCCGCTCCAGCTCCGCCTGGCCCGATACCGGCACCTGCAGGGTGCGGCTGCGGGTGATGATGCGGAAATCGGCGTATTTCACCTTAAGCGTCACCGTGCGGCCGCGGATGCCGTGGCCATCGCAGTAGCGCCACACCTTGGCGACGATCGGCAGCAGTTCGGTCCGCGCTTCCTCCAGTGCGAAGAGATCGGTCTGGAAGGTGTTTTCCGCACCGACGGATTTGCGGATGCGGTCGGGCCGCACCGGGCGTTCGTCGACGCCGCGCGAGATCCAGTAATAATGGTGGCCCGCCTTGCCGAAATGCCGCTGCAGGAATTCCAGGCTCTGCGCCCGCAGGTCGGCGCCGGTATGGATGCCCAGTTTCTGCATCTTCGCCGCCGTGGCCGGGCCGATGCCGTGGAATTTCCCGACCGGCAGCGCCTCGACGAACAGAGGCCCCATCTTCGGGGTGATCACGTAGAGCCCGTCCGGCTTGTTGTGGTCGGAGGCCAGCTTGGCGAGGAACTTGTTGTAGGACACGCCGGCCGAGGCGGTCAGCCCGGTCTCGGCGCGGATGCGGGCGCGGATCTCCTCGGCGATCTCCGTCGCCACCGGGATGTTCCTGCGGTTCTCGGTGACGTCGAGATAGGCCTCATCCAGCGACAGCGGCTCGATCAGGGTCGTATGCTCGGCGAAGATCTCGCGGATCTGCAGCGACACCGCGCGATAGACGTCGAAGCGCGGCTTCACGAAGATCAGCTCGGGGCAGTGCCGCTTCGCCGTCACCGAAGGCATGGCCGAGCGCACGCCGAACCTGCGCGCCTCGTAGCTCGCCGCCGCCACCACGCCGCGCAGCGCCGAGCCGCCAACGGCCACCGGCCTGCCGCGCAGCTCAGGATTATCGCGCTGCTCGACCGACGCGTAGAAGGCATCCATGTCGATATGGATGATCTTGCGCGGGCGGCTTATCGGCTGTTCCCGCAGCTCCGTATCGGAATCCGGCGCAGGCATGTTGCATCGATAGCAATTTCCTGTTTTGTTCGCAAGGAACCACAGGAGATTGCCATGGCCGACCTGTCCGCCTTCCCGATCACCAGACGCTGGCCGCCGCAGCATCCCGACCGCATCCAGCTCTATTCGCTGCCGACGCCGAACGGCGTGAAGGTCTCGATCATGCTGGAGGAGACCGGGCTGCCCTACGAGCCGCATCTGGTGGATATCGGCCAGAACGAGAGCTGGACGCCGGAATTCCTCTCGCTCAATCCGAATGGCAAGATTCCGGCGATCATCGATCCCGACGGCCCCGGAGGCCGGCCGCTGCCGCTCTTCGAGTCGGGCGCGATCCTGCTTTATCTGGCGGAGAAGACCGGCCGCTTCCTGCCGCAGGATGCCGCCCGCCGCTACGAATGCATCCAGTGGGTCTTCTTCCAGATGGCCGCGATCGGCCCGATATTCGGCCAGCTCGGCTTCTTCCACAAATTCGCCGGCCGCGACTACGAGGACAAGCGGCCGCATGAACGCTACCGCGCGGAATCGCAGCGCCTGCTCGGCGTGCTGGAAACACGGCTTGCCAATGACGGCGGGAAACCGCGCGACTGGATCATGGGCGACGACTACACCATCGCAGACATCGCGACGCTCGGCTGGGTGCGCAACCTGATCGGGTTCTACGGCGCGCGCGACATCGTCGGCTTCGATGCGCTGAAGGCAGTGCCGGCCTGGCTGGACCGCGGCCTGGCACGTCCGGCGGTGCAGCGCGGACTCAACATTCCCGCCCGCGGCTAGGGTTCAGCGCCGCCAGGGCCAGAGCCGCGGATGCAGGAAGAAACCCGTCGCGGTGAAGAAGAACGCGATGGGTAGCGGATGCGCGGCGGTCATCGGCATCAGGCGGGCGAACAGCCAGCCGGCGACGAAATAGAGCAGCATGGCCGCGAGGAAGCGGCCGGTTCGGTCCTGGGGCAGCATCTGCGGCTCCCGGTCTGAGGAGGCTGGGCAGTCAGCACATCAGAGCGGCAGAGGTTCCGGCGCGGTGTGACGAATGATGGTCAGTGGCGCTGACCGGTTGCGCGGCGCGCGGGCGAGGGCGCGGGATTCTCCGCATTGCGCGTCTGCGGCGGCGGCAGCGGCATCACCATCACGCCGGTGCCGCGGGTGAAGCTGGCATAGCCGTTTTGCCGGACGATGGGCATGACTTCGCGGCTGTCCGATGCGGCGGCCACGGTCGTGCCGCCAACCGCCATGCTGCCGCCGTTTCCGGCCGGCGGCTTGGCGAGCATCCGCCGCTCGTCGCGCTCCACCTTGCGGATCTCGATGCAGGTGCGGCTCTGCGGGCAGGGCAGCAGCATCTCGGTGCCGCCCGGTCCGCCGGATGCCTCGGTGCCGGCAGCAGGCGCGGCATCTCCCGCCGAGGCGGTGCCGGTGCCGCCGCTGCCGCCCGTGCCCGAACCCCCGCCGCCTGCTGAACCGGACCCTCCGCTGCCCGACCCCGAGCCTCCGGATCCGCTGCTGCCGGAACTTCCGCCACCACCGGATCCACCGCTGCCGCCGCCCGCGCTTCCGCCGGAAGCACCATCAGAACCACCACCAGAACCACCGCCCGAGCCGCCGCCATCGCCGCCACCGCCGGCCGCCGCGGCGCCGGCAGCCGCACCTGCCGCTGCCCCCGCGGACGCTCCTGATCCGGCTCCACCGGCAGCCGCGCCGGCCGCGGCACCTGCCGCAGCTCCTGCGGCCGCGCCCGCTGCAGCCCCGGCGGCTGCACCGGCCGCGCCGCCGCCCGCGCCTGCGGCACCCGCCGACGCCCCGGCAGCAGCTCCTGCGGCCGCACCAGCCGCTGCACCCGCGGCGGCGCCGGCCGCACCGCCACCGGACTTTGCCCGGGCTTCGGGAGCATGGCTGCACAGCGCCGCGGCCGATGCCGCGATCACCGCCAGCGTCAGCAGGGGACGGGCTGGGCGAGGCTTCGCCGCAAGGCGTGCGGACAGGCGGTCTCTGCGGGCAGTTCTCTGTGTCATGTGGTTTCCCTCCGGCAGCCGGGACCCAGGGCACGGCAGGTCAGAGCGCGCCCTGCACCTTGAATCCGCCGTCGTCGGCGGGCGTTCCGTGGCAATGAAAGGACGCGCGGAATGTCTGGTTGCACGCCAGGAACTAGCGGTTGCGGCGCGGGTTGGAGCGGCGAAAGAGAGGAACGCCATGACCGACGATATGAATGACCGCGGCCCGCGCGACCGCACCCGGATCAACGTCAACCAGGCCTACGAGCTGCGCTACTGGACGCGGAAATTCGGCGTCACCAGCGAAGAGCTGAAGGAAGCGGTGACCGCCGTCGGCGTCTCCGCCGATGCGGTGGCGCGCCGGCTCGGCAAGGATGGCGGTACGGCCGGATAGCCGGGGCGGCGGGTAGGTTTCTGGTCTTGCTTATGTATGCATTATGTTCTATAACGGCCGAACTGTTGTTGATCATCGTGCATAGCCATCGGACACCTGCCGCAGGGCAGGGCCATACGCGTTTATGCGATGCGGCCGGCCGGTGGTCGACCTCGCGCTGAGCCCCGAACCGCAGCGGGCTCCAGCGGGCTCGAATGGGCTCCAGCGGTCCACAGCGGGCCGTAGTGGACCGTAGTGGGCTCCAGCGGTCCGCAGCGGGCTCTGGCGGACTCCAGTGAACCTCGATGGCGTCGCACCGGACTGGGCGCGCCCAGGGCGCCTCGAACCGTCGTGGATGGCCGGGGCGAGCCCTGCCATGACGGTTTCATGAGACTGTAAACTGCTGTTTTTCTAAGGCCTTTTAGCCGCCATCCACCCGCGGCTTACTTGATGCCGGCGGCCCGCACGATGCCGTCGGTGATCATCTTGGCGGCTTCTTCCGGGCCGACCCAGCCGGCGGATTTGACGAACTTGCCCTTTTCCAGGTCCTTGTAGTGGACGAAGAAATGCTCGATCTGCTGCAGCAGGATGCTGGGCAGCTCCGCATAGGTCTGCACATCGGTGTAGAAGGGGTGCAGCTTGTCGACCGGCACCGCGATGATCTTCTCGTCGCCGCCGGCCTCGTCCTCCATTTTCAGCGCGCCGATCGGCCGCGAGCGGATCACCGCGCCGGCCACCACCGGCACATGGCTCACCACCATGATGTCGCAGGGATCGCCGTCATTCGACAGCGTATGCGGGATGAAGCCGTAATTGGCCGGGTAGAACATGGCCGTGTGCAGGAAGCGGTCAACGAACAGCGCGCCCGAATCCTTGTCCAGCTCGTACTTCACCGGCGAGCCGCCGGCGGGGATCTCGATGACGGCGTTGATGTCGTAGGGCGGGGCCTTGCCCACCCCGATGCGGTTGATGTCCATGCCGGGGGGCTCCTTGGCGGAAACTGGGTGCGGGTTTTCGCAGATGCAGCAAAAAACGCAACTGCTTGATCCCTAATATTTTCGTCTATGATCCTTGGATCCATCCGGGGGAGTCATGCACCGCCAGCGCAATGTGAAGATCGTCGCCACCCTGGGTCCGGCCAGTTCCGGGCCCGACCGGATCAGGGCGCTGTTCGATGCCGGCGTGGACGTTTTCCGGCTGAATTTCAGCCATGGCAGCCATGACGACCACCTGACCCGGATCCGCACCGTGCGCGCGCTGGAGAAGGAGGTGGGGCGGCCGATCGGCCTGCTGGCCGACCTGCAGGGACCCAAGCTGCGCATCGGCACCTTCGCCGAGGGCAGCATCCAGCTCATGCCCGGGCAGCGTTTCCGCCTCGATGCCCAGGATCTGCCGGGCGATGCCAAACGCGTGCAGCTGCCCCATCCGGAAGTGCTCGGCAGCCTGCGCCAGGGCACCGAGCTGCTGCTCGACGACGGCAAGCTGCGCCTGCGCATCCTCGCCACCGGCGGCACGCGCAAGGGCAGCGCCGGCGGCGCCTGGGCGGAGGCCGAGGTGCTGGTCGGCGGCACCCTGAGCAACCGCAAGGGAGTCAACCTGCCGAATACCGTCGTGCCCCTGTCGGCGCTGACGGCGAAGGACCGCGCCGATCTCGCCTTCGCGCTGGAGAACGGCGTCGACTGGATCGCGCTCAGCTTCGTGCAGCGGCCCGAGGATCTGCGCGAGGCCCGCAGCATCATCGGCAACCGTGCCGCCCTGCTGGCGAAGATCGAGAAGCCCTCGGCGATCGACAGCCTGGAGGAGATCATCACCCTGTCGGACGCGCTGATGGTGGCGCGCGGCGATCTCGGCGTCGAACTGCCGCTGCAGGACGTTCCCGGCCTGCAGAAGCGCATCGTGCGGCTGGCGCGCCGCGCCGGCAAGCCGGTGGTGGTCGCCACCCAGATGCTCGACAGCATGGTGAAGGCGCCGGTGCCGACGCGGGCCGAGGTCTCCGACGTCGCCACTGCCGTCTATGATGGCGCGGATGCCGTGATGCTCTCGGCCGAGACGGCGTCGGGCGATTATCCGGTCGAGGCGGTGACGGTGATGAACTCCATCGCCGAGCAGGTGGAGCGCGATCCGCTCTACCGCGGCATCATGGAGGCCGAGCATGCTTTGCCCGAGCATACCGCCGCCGATGCCATCACCGCGGCGGCCCGCCAGGTGGCGGAGACCATCGCGGCGGCGGCCATCGTCACCTACACGATGTCGGGCTCGACCGCCCTGCGCGCGGCCCGCGAGCGGCCGCGGGCGCCGATCCTCTGCCTCACCCCGCTGCAGGAAACCGCGCGGCGGCTGACCATCGCCTGGGGCGTGAATGCCATGGTCTCGCCGGATGCGGTGAACTTCGCCGACATGATCGCCAAGGCGCTGTCGCTGGCCAAGCAGAGCGGACTGGCGCAGCGCGGCGACCATATCGTGGTGACTGCCGGCGTTCCCTTCGGCACGCCGGGCATGACCAACGTGCTGCGCATCGCCCGCATCGAACACTGAACGCTTTTTTCCACGGACAATCCGATGACCACGATCTTTCTGCTGATCGGCTCGAACGTGCTGATGACCTTCGCCTGGTACTGGCATCTCAAGCATCCCGACCAGGTGCTGTGGAAGGTGATCCTGATTTCCTGGGCGATCGCGTTTTTCGAATACTGCCTCGCGGTGCCGGCCAATCGCATCGGCTATGCCAGCGGCAGCTTCTCGGCGGCGCAGCTCAAGATCGTGCAGGAGGTGATCACGCTCGCGGTCTTCGCCGGCTTCGCGATCTTCTATCTCGGCGAAAGCCTGCGCTGGAACTATCTCGCCGCCTTCGGCTGCCTGATCGGCGCCGTGTATTTCATCTTCCAGAAGTAGGAGAGGCTAGAGCTCGCGCGCGTCGAGGCGGCGGCGCAGTTCCTTCAGCTTCTCCGAGGCATCGGGCAGATGCGGATTGGCGGCGAGCGCGCGGCGGTAGGCCCGCAGCGCCTCTTCCAAATTGTCGAGCTGCTCCATGATGGTGCCGAGTCCCGCCAGCGCGCCGAAATGCCGCGGCTCGAGCTGCAGCGTGCGCTCGATATCGGCCACCGAGCCGGCATAGTCCATCGTCAGGAAGCGCACCGTGGCGCGTTTGTTGTAGGCCTCGGCGAAGTCGGGCTTCAGCTCGATCATGCTGGTGAAGATCTGCTCGGCGCGGGCGTGGTCGCCGGTTTCCATCACCGCCATGCCGCCCTTCATCAGCGCGTCGATGGTGTCGGAGCCGGAAGCCGCCCAGGCTTCCCAGATCTTGCGTTCCAGCTGCCGCGCCTCAATCGGGTTCTGCGTCTCGTAGAGTTTCTCGAACAGCGAGTCGACCGCCTGCTGCGCCCGGGCGGGCGCGGCAGCCAGCAGGAGAACGGCAAGAACCGGCAGCAACCGCATGCGGAGAATGGTAGGGACGGGTTCGCACTCCGGCAAGGGCGAAAAAATTGCCGCCGTCCCGGAATAAAAGCAGCGGCCACTAGTCTCACCTGCAGGACCGCCGATCGCGGCGGCCGTTTCCGAAGGGGAGACTGACGATGATCCGCAACCTGATGCTGGCCGGCGCGCTGACGCTCGGCCTGGCCGCCTGCGCCGGCGGCGCCGACATGGCCGCGCCCGCCAGGACTGGCAACACCGCGCTCGGCCCGGTGCTGGTCGATACCAAGGGCATGACGCTCTACACCTTCGACCGCGACAGCGTCGGGAAATCGGCCTGCAACGGCCAGTGCGCGCAGAACTGGCCGCCGCTGATGGCGTCCGGCAATACCCGGACCGGCGGTGACTGGTCGGTGATCACGCGCGACGACGGGTCGAAGCAGTGGGCCTACAGGGGCAAGCCGCTCTACGGCTGGGTGCGCGACCAGAAACCCGGCGATACCACGGGTGACGGCTTCCTGAACGGCGCCTGGCACGTCGCCAAGCCGTAACGGGAGGCGTAAGGTCGGGTGGCGGCCCCCTCTGCTCCTGCCGCCATCCGACCGGGCGCCATCATGCTGTTCCGTCGACGACCGCATCCGATCGAGGCCGAGATTCCGCGCCTGCGCCGCTTCGCGCTGGCGCTGATGCGCGACCGCAATCTCGCCGACGATCTGGTACAGGATTGTCTCGAGCGCGCGCTGGCGGCCTGGGCGCTGCGGCGGAACGGACCATCACTGCGCCCCTGGCTGTTCGCCATCCTGCACAATACCTGGCGCAGCCGCATGCGTCGCGAAGGCAGCCGGCCCGACCGCATGCCGCTGGAGGCGATGGGTGCCGAGCCGGCGGCGAGCGGCGGCCAGTGGGAGCGGCTCGAACTGCGCGACATGGACACCGCGCTCGGCCTGCTGCCGGAGGAACAGCGCGCCGTGCTGCTGCTGGTGGTGCTGGAGGGGCTGGGCTACGAAGAGGTGGCCCGCATACAGGACGTTCCGGTGGGGACGGTGATGTCGCGGCTGTCGCGGGCGCGCGAGCGGCTGCGCGCGCTGACGGAAGACCGGCAGCCGCCGTCCGGCACGCATCTGAGGAGGGTGAAGTGACTCGCCATTCCGCTTCGCCGGTCAGCGAGGCCGATCTGCACGCCTATGTCGACGACCGGCTGCCGCCCGTGCGCCGCGCCGATGTGGAAGCCTGGCTGGTGACGCATCCCGATGAGGCGGCGCGCGTCACGGCCTGGCAGCGGCAGGCGGACGATCTGCGCGTGCATTTCGAGCCGGAGCTTGCCATGGCAGCGCCGGCGGCGATGGCCGCGCTGTTCGATGCCCGCCAGCGCCGCGATGCGATGTTGCGCCGGGTGATGCAGGTTGCGGCCGTGCTGCTGATTGCCGTGACCGGCGCCGGCATCGGCTGGTGGAGCCGCGGGTATGTCGAGCCGCCGCGCATCCCCGCGCTGCCGGCGGAAGCCGCGCGGGCGCACCTGATCTATACCCGCGAAGTGCTGCATCCGGTGGAAGTCACCGCGGCGGAAGAGCAGCATCTGGTCGCCTGGCTGTCGAAGCGGCTCGGCACCGCGCTCCGCGTGCCTTCGCTGGCAGCGGAAGGCTACAGACTGGTCGGCGGTCGCCTGCTGCCGGCGGCGACGGCGGGCGGCACGGCGGCGCAGTTCATGTACGAGACCCGGCAGGGCGAGCGGCTGACGCTTTATGTGCGCGCGGGCGAAAGCGGCGGCGACACGGCCTTCCATTTCGCCAGCGAGGGCCGCGCGGCCGCCTTCTACTGGGTCGATGGCGGCTTCGGCTATGCCCTGACCGGCGAGGCGGGGCGCGAAGCCCTGCTGCCGGTGGCGCGTGCCGTCTACGAACAGCTGACGCGGTAGCTCAGGCGAGGCCGCATTGCCGCAGCAGGGCGGCGCCGAGCGGCTGCGTCGCGTCGGCCAGCGGGTAGAGAATGTCGAAGTGGTTGGCGCCGTCGACCGGCAGCAGTTCGGAAGACGTGCCGGCCCTGCGGCATGCCTGATGGAAATCCTCGCTCTGCGCCTGCCAGCCGGCCGGCTCCGCGGTGCCATAGGAGACGAGAACCCTGCCGACCGAGCGCGGCGGGAAGTCCATAACGCTGTTGCGTTCGGCCATCGCCGCGTCCAGCCGGATATCCTGGTTGACGCTGATCTGCAGCACGGGGCCGAGATCGTAGACGCCGCTGATCAGGCCGAGCGAGGCGATCCGCGGCTGCGCCGGCAGGTCCTGTGGCCAGGGCGCTGCGGCCATCATGGCGGCGAGATGGGCGCCGGCGGAATGGCCAATGACATGCAGCTTTGCCGCATCGGCGCCCCAGTCCGGCGCCTTCGCCGCAATATGCACCAAGGCATCCTGCACCTGGCGCACGATGGCATCCAGCGTCACCTTCGGGCAGAGATCGTAGTTCAGGTTCACGACCACCGCGCCGTGCTCCAGGAAGGGCGTGACGGCGAAGATCATCGTGTTCTTGTCGAGGCCGCGCCAGTAGCCGCCATGCACCAGCACCACCAGCGGCGCGCCGGGCTTTGCGCTGGCGGGGCGATGCAGGTCGTAGGTCTGCAGCGGCCCCGGGCCGTAGCGCAGATCGTACTCGCCCGGCAGATTCGCCTTCGCATCCTGCGAGCGTTCGATCCAGCCGTTGAAATGCCGTTCGAAATCGGGCACCGCGGCGCGCGGATTGAAATGCGCTTCCAGCTCCTGCGGAGACATCTTGCGCCAGTCGCTCATGCTCACACTCCTGCAGTACGGGCGCGGCTTCGGACCAGCGCCAGGATCAGGTCGATGGTGGGGACGGGAAGGTTCAGCAGCCGCGCCAGCTCGGCGATGACGCCGGTGATGGCCTCGATCTCCATCGGCCGGCCGGCTTCGAGATCCTGCAGCATGGAGGGCTTGTGCGGTCCGATCCGGCGCGACTCCTCGACGCGCTGTTCGACCGTGATCGGAAAGCGGATGCCGAGCGCTTCGCCCACGGCCTGCGCCTCGCGCATCATCGCCGCCACGATGGCGCGCGTGCCGGGATCGGAGCCGATGCCTTCCAGCGTGTCCCGGGTGAGCACCGCGACCGGGCTGAAGGAGAGATTGCCCCAAAGCTTCACCCACATCTCCTGCCGGATCGCTTCGGTGACCGGCGCCTCGATGCCGGCGTGTTCCAGCGCGTCTGCGAGTATCGTCACGCGGGCCGAGCGGCTGCCATCGGGTTCACCCAGCACGAGCCTGTTGCCGTTGCCGCGGCGGACCACGCCCGGCTGCGGCACGGAAGCGGGCAGCCAGAGAACGCCGCCGATCGCCCGTTCGGGCGTCAGCGTCTGCCACAGCACGCCGTCGGGATCGATGCTTTTCAGCTGCCGTCCGGCGAAGGCGCCCGGATGGGCATGGAAATACCAGTACGGAATCCCGTTCATTGCCGTGACCACGGCCGCGTCGGGGCCGAGCAGCGGCGCGAGCTGCGGCGCCAGTGCGGGGAAGGCGGGCGCCTTCAGCGTCACCAGCAGGTAATCCTGCCGGCCGATCTTCGCCGGATCATCGGTGCAGGCGGGCTTGACCGTGAAGCGCTCTCCGCCGGCTTCCACCGTGAGGCCGTTCTCGCGCATGGCGTCCAGATGGCGGCCGCGCGCCAGCAGGGTGACGTCGGCGCCGGCACGCGCCAGCATGCCGCCGATATAGCCGCCGATCGCACCGGCGCCGATGATTGCAATCTTCACGCCGTCACTCCGTTCCGGGCTGCGCCTCGTTAGGTTTGTGCTGCGCCATCCAGTGCGCCAGCCGCTCGCGGTCGCTGGCGCTGGCCCAGAGGCCGCATTTGGTGCGGCGCCACAGCACGTCGTCGGCTTCGCGGGCCCATTCCCGGCGCATCAGGTAATCGACCTCACGGGCATAGAGGCCGCCGCCGAAATGGTCGCCCAGATCGGCAACGGTCTTCGCATCGCCCAGCACCTCTCGCGTCGCGCTGCCATGGCGGCGGGCGACGCGGCGCAGCCAGACCGGATCGAGTTCCGGATAGCTGCGCGCCAGGTCCTGGGCGAAGGCCTCGAAACTCGGGAAGCCGAGATCGCCGCCCGGCAGCGGCTTGGTGCCCGACCAGGGTTTGCCCAGTCCGGGATAGAAGGGCGCGATCTTCTCCATCACATGCTCGGAGAGCCGGCGGTAAGTGGTCAGCTTGCCGCCATAGACCGACAGCAGCATCGGGCCGTTGGCATCGAGATCGAGCACATAGTCGCGTGTCACCGCTGACGGGTCGTTGTCGCCGTCGTCATAGAGCGGCCGCACGCCGGCATAGGACCAGACGATCATCTCGCGGCTGAGCGGCTGGCGGAAATACTCGCTGGCCGCCGACAGAAGGTAGTCGGTTTCTTCCGGGCTGATGCGCGGCGGACCGTCGAGCCTGTCCAGCGCGATGTCGGTTGTCCCGATCAGCGTGAAGTCATGCTCGTAGGGAATCGCGAAGATGATGCGGTTGTCGGCATTCTGGAAGATGTAGCAGTGATCGCCCTCGAACAGCCGGTGTGTGACGATGTGGCTGCCCTTGATCAGGCGCACGCTGTTCTTCGGGTTCTGGCCGAAGGCGCCGGTCAGCGTCTCGCGCACCCAGGGACCGGCAGCATTCACGATGCCGCGCGCGGTAACCTCGCGCGACTCGCCGCTCACGTGGTCGGCGAGCGTGGCGCGCCACAGATCGCCGTCGCGGCGCGCCGCAGTCACGGCGGTGCGGGTGAGGATCGTCGCACCCATGGACCGCGCGCTCATCGCGTTCAGCACGACGATGCGGGCATCGTCCACCCAGCAGTCGGAATATTCGAAGCCGCGCTTGAATTCCGGCTTGAGCGGCTTGCCGCGCGGATCGTCGCCGGTCAGGTCGACGCTGATGGATCCCGGCAGGGTCTGCCGCCGCGACAGGTTGTCGTAGAGGAACAGGCCGAGCCGGATCATCCAGGCCGGGCGCAGGCCGGGATGATGCGGCAGCACGAAACGCAGCGGCCAGATGATGTGCGGCGCCAGCCGCATCAGCACCTCGCGCTCGCCCAGCGACTCGCGCACCAGGCGGAATTCGTAATGCTCCAGATAGCGCAGGCCGCCATGGATCAGCTTGGTTGCGGCCGAGGAGGTGGCGCCGGCGAGATCGCCGCGTTCGGCCAGCAGGACTTTCAGGCCACGGCCGGCGGCGTCACGGGCTATGCCTGTCCCGTTCACGCCGCCGCCGATGATCAGCAGATCGGCGGGTTCAGATGACATTGGTAAACGACCACTTCGATAGGGAAGCGGCCGTTATACGGTCAGGCTGACAAGCTGCGCAAGGTGGAGGTCCAGCCGCCCGCGGGCGGCATTCCCGCGGTAAGCGTCCGCAGCGCTGGTCCGCAACTGCCGCGAGGGCAGGGATTCGTCGCGCTGCGACAGTTCCTGGGTGTGGAATGTGTTGAGGCCGAAGGCCGCGCGCCAGGCGCGCCGGCGCTCGAGATGCGGTGGGATCTGGATTGTGGGGTCGGCCGGCTCGCCGCGGTCGGTGCGGCGGCGCAGGAACGGCAGGCCGGCGGCGCTGCCACTGCCTGTGGTTGCTTTGGCCTGCGCTGCGGAACGGGGCTGCTGCGCCTGGTCCCCGTCTGGGAAAATCTCTCCGGCGGGATGCTGGTGGCGCCGGGACAGCGACTCGGCGACGGAATCGCTCCGCAGTCCCGTGACGGGAAGCGCCGTGCCGTTGCCTAGGATGCTGGAAACCATGAAGACCTGCCGGCCGGACTCAAGCGGGATTCGCCTAATAACCGGTTAACAGCCGGCAGGCACTCAGAGTTCCAGGCGGTAAACCTCGACCGGCTCGCTGCGGCCCTTCACGGTCACGCGGCCGATCACCGGCGGCTTCGGGTCGAGATCCGCGGCAGCCACGGTATCGGCACTGGCCAGCGCCACAACATTGCAGTCGGGCGACTGGTGGTCGTGACCGAGCTGCTCGAGCCGCTGCGCCGTGTTCACCGTGTCGCCGACCACGGTGTAGTTGATGCGGCCGGGCGCGCCGATATTGCCGACCACGGCCGGGCCGGAATGGATGCCGACGCGCATGCGCAGGATCGGCTTGCCCAGCATCGCGCGCCGCGCATTGTCGGCCGCCATCGCGACGCTGATCGCCTTTACCGCGGCGCAGGCATGCTTGGCGTGGTTCTCGTCACGCTTGATCGCGCCCCAGACCGCCATCACGGCATCGCCGATGAACTTGTCGACGATGCCGCCATGGGCCTCGATGCAGGCCGTGACCAGGGCGAAATGCTCGTTCAGCACATCGGCTGTTTCCTGCGCCGTCATATGCTCCGACATGCCGGTGAAGCCGACCAGGTCGGTGAAGATGACGGTGATCTGCCGCTGCTTGCTGACGTTGACGGCATCCTCGCCTTCGCGCACGAGGCGGTTGACCAGCTTGCGCGGCACGTAGTCGCCGAACCAGCGCAGCGCGGCGTTGGCCGCATTGAAGGCCTGGGCGGCATCGTCGAGCTCGCGCAGCAGCACCCGGTCCAGCGGCGGCGCATCGAAATCGAGATTGCGCAGCCGCTGGGCGGCAGTGCTCAGCTGCTGGATCGGACGGCGCAGATGCCAGGCGATGCGCCAGGCGATCAGCAGCGCAAGCACCAGAGCCAGCCCGCCGACGGCCGCGGCGACCCGCAGGCGGTTCACCTCGGTCTCGATCTCGTCGAAGGAGAAATAGCGGCCCACCAGCCAGGGCGTCTCGCCGAAGCTGTCCAGCCAGCGATAGACGAAGATCCAGCGGCGCCCGGCGGTTTCGACGATATGCGCGCCGCCGCCATCGCCCAGCATGGCGCGCGCCGCCCGCACATCCACCCGGCTGTTCCAGATCTGCTGCAGGACCGGATCATGGATATCCTGCAGGCGCGGCAGCGGATTCCCCTCGGAGAGATCGTACTGGTGATTCAGCAGGGTCGGATGCGCCAGCACGGCATCCTCGCCGTAGAGGATGAAATTCACCGCCTCGCCATCGGTGGAATCGGTTTCCAGGATGCGCGACAGGGAGCCGAGCGACACCAGCGCGGCGACTTCGCCGGCGAACACGCCGTCGATGACGACCGAGGCATGGGCGTTGATCAGCGGTTCGCGGATCTGGGGATTCCAGATCAGGTCGCCCCAGGTCACGTCACTCGCCGGAATGCCGCTGCCGAAGCGTTCCTCGAAACGCCGCTTCACGGCCTGGATGCGGATGGCCGAGGCGGGATAGCCCGCCAGGCTGTCATGCACGGAGGTGACATTGCCCTGGTTGCGCACCGCACGGGTGGCGACGAGATTGTTGCGGACCACGCCCAGCGCATCGATCTGCGGCAGGCCGTCGAGCGCGGCCGACAGGTAATCGCCCAGCCGCTCGATATCGTCGAGGCCGATCTGGCCGCGCTGCAGCCGGTTGCGCAGCGCCTCGACCTGGTTGCGCACGGGGTCGAGCTGCAGCCGGGTGCGTTCGACGAGGCGGTCGACGGTCTGCTCGTTGCGGCTGCGCAGCAGGTCGACGGTGTTCTGCCGCCCGCTGAGCAGGGTGATCGCATAGGCGACGCCCGCCAGGATCATCAGCAGGGCGACGCCGCCGATCAGGACAACGGAAATCGTCGGCCGGAAACGCGGCCGGTGCAGGCGCGGCATCGGTTGCGGCGGTTGGGCTAGTGGCTCAACCCTTGTTCCGGGCGAGGGCATCGACCTGCTTGCGCAGCTCCTCGAGCTGCGTCTTCAGCGTGTCGACTTCGGCAGTCTGCTCCGGCGCGGAACCCTGCGACTTGCCGGTCAGGTCGCTGAAGTTGGCGGCGAAGGGATTGAACATCGTCATGGCGCGCTGGAACATTGCCATGTTCTGCCGCCCCATCTCCTCGATGTTGCGGAACGGGAACATCTCGCCGAAGGCCTCCGCCATGTACTGGCGCATCTGTTCCTGGTTGCGCTGGAAGGAGGCCATCGAGACCTCGAGATAGCTCGGCACCAGGGTCTGCAGGCTGTCTCCGTAGAAGGTGATCAGCCGGCGCAGGAAGCCGATGGGAAGCAGATTCTGCCCCTTGGATTCCTCCTCGAAGATGATCTGCGTCAGCACGCTGCGGGTGATGTCCTCACCGGTCTTGGCATCCTCGACGACGAAGTCCTGCCCGTCCTTCACCATCTGGCAAAGGTTCTCGAGCGTGACGTAGGAAGAGGTCGCCGTATTGTAGAGCCGCCGGTTGGCGTACTTCTTGATCTTGATAGCCGGCGATGCCGTTTGCTGATCCTGTTCGGCCACGTGTACGTGCTCCCTGCCTCGTTTGGGGCTTCATAACACTCGCATTTTTCGCACCGCGCAAGCCTCTTGTGCACCGCGAAGGGCTGGCCGGAAAACCGCGCCCGGGTTAGGGTAGGGCATGGATCGCGACGAGCCCAGGGACAGGCCGGATGACGTCGATGCGCTGGCACGGCGTTTCCTCGACCTGTGGCAGGAACAGGCCGCTTTGCTGGCGACGGATCCCAGGCTGGCGGAACTGTCGGGCGCGTGGCTGACACTGTGGCAGCGCGGCGCCGGCATGGCGATGCAGGCTGCGGCAGGTGAAGGAGGCGGCAATGCCCGACAGGCCGATGCAGGCCGCAATTCAGCAGCAGGCCGTGCGGAGCGGCCCGCGGCCGCTGCCGCTGCATCTGGCGACGGCCAACCTGATCCTGCTGAGCTCGCTCGCCGTCTGGCCGAGTGTGAGGCGCGGATCGCCGCCCTGGAATCTGCCCTGGCTGAATCCGGCCGCGCAGGATCCGCTCGCAAGCCTCGCGCCGCATCTCGCCGCAGCCGATCCGGGTGAATTCACCGCCGCGCTGATGCGCGCCTCGATCACGCGGCTCACCGCGATGACGGGCGGCATGCTGCGTTACCGCCGCCATGAAGGCCGGCGCGCGCTGCCGGAGCCGCCGGAGATCTGGCGCGAGGGCGGCAGCCGCCTGCTCGATTACGGGCCTGCGGATGCGCCGCCGCTGCTGATGGTGCCGTCGCTGGTCAACCGCGCCTATGTACTCGATCTGGCGGAGGGCCAGAGTCTCGCCCGCTATCTCGCCGGACAGAATCTGCGTCCCCTGCTGCTCGACTGGGGCGAACCGGGCGATGCCGAACTGCGCTTCGATCTCGACGCCTATATCGCGCGGCTCAACCGCGCGCTGAACCATGTGCGGCAGAGCTCGGGCTGCGCGCCCCTGCTGCTCGGCTACTGCATGGGCGGCAATCTTGCGCTGGCGGCGGCCCTGCGCAGCCCCGAAGATGTCGCCGCGCTGGCGCTGCTCGCCACACCCTGGGATTTCCATGCCGGCGGCGCGCACCAGGCGGCGCTGGTGCAGGCGCTGGCACCCAATCTGGTGCCACCGCCGGTGAAGGATGATGAACCGCCGCCGGCGCTGGACGTGGATGTGTTGCAGGGATTTTTCTGGGCGCTGGATCCGCTCAGCGCGCTGAAGAAGTTCAGCATGTTCGTCGGGATGCCCGAAGGCGGCGAAGGCGAACGGCGTTTCGTGGCGATGGAAGACTGGATCAATGACGGCGTGAAGCTTGCCGGGCCGACCGCGCGGCAATGCCTGCTCGGCTGGTATGGCGAGAATACGCCGCCGCAGGGACGCTGGATGGTCGATGGCCGTGCGGTCCGGCCGCAGGACTGGACCAAGCCGGCGCTGGTCGTGCTGCCTGAGCGCGACAAGCTGGTGCCGAAGGAAGGCGCAGCCGTCCTGCTGGCGCAGCTGCCCGCCGCGGAACGGCTGGATGCGCCCAGCGGCCATGTCGGCATGGTGGTCGGGCCGCGTGCCGAGGCCGGCCTGTGGCAGCCGCTGGCCGACTGGCTGCAACAGCGCAGCCAGCCAGTCCCGAAAGGGCGCGGCCGCCGCCGCCATGGGACGAAAGTACGGGCCTGAAATGGTTGTTTTGCGCTGCGGCAGGACTTGCCGCAGTTGCGAAAAGGCCTATCGTGGAGGTGAGCGGCGCCGCATCCGACGGCACCGTCGAACTCGCCAAGTCTCGCCTGATGAGCTCGCCATAGCGGAGCAGAGTGGAGGTTACCATGACGGAGATCGTTATCGCAGGAGCCGCGCGCACGCCGGTCGGCTCGTTCAACGGTTCGCTCAGCAGCGTGCCGGCCCATTATCTCGGGCAGGTCGCGATCCAGGGCGCGCTGCAGCGCGCCGGCGTGAATCCCGGTGACGTCAGCGAAGTGATCATGGGCCAGATCCTCACGGCCGCGCAGGGCCAGAATCCGGCCCGTCAGGCCGCGATCAATGCCGGCCTGCCGGTGGAAGTGCCGGCCTGGGGCGTCAACCAGCTCTGCGGCTCGGGCCTGCGCGCGGTCGCGCTTGGCTGGCAGGCGATCATGAACGGCGACAGCAGCATCGTGGTCGCCGGCGGCCAGGAAAGCATGAGCCAGGCGCCGCATGCGGCCTATCTGCGCGCCGGCCACAAGATGGGCGATCTCGGCTTCATCGACACGATGATCCGCGACGGCCTGTGGGATGCCTTCAACGGCTACCACATGGGCAACACGGCTGAGAATGTCGCCAGGCAGTTCCAGATCACCCGCGAGATGCAGGACGAATTCGCGGCGAAGAGCCAGAACAAGGCGGAAGCCGCGCAGAAGGCCGGCAGGTTCAAGGACGAGATCGTTCCGGTCACCATCAAGGGTCGCAAGGGCGATACCGTGGTTGACCAGGACGAATACATCCGCCACGGCGCGACCGTCGAGGCGATGAAGGGCCTGCGCCCGGCCTTCGCCAAGGACGGCACCGTGACGGCCGGCAATGCCTCGGGCATCAACGATGGCGCCGCCGCGGTGGTGCTGATGAGCGCCGAGGAAGCCAGCAAGCGCGGCGTGAAGCCGCTGGCCCGCATCGTGTCCTGGGCCCAGGCGGGCGTCGATCCGGCGATCATGGGCACCGGCCCGATCCCGGCCTCGCGCGCGGCGCTGAAGAAGGCCGGCTGGTCGACAGCGGACCTCGACCTCGTCGAGGCGAATGAGGCGTTCGCCGCCCAAGCCTGCGCCGTGAACAAGGACATGGGCTGGGACACCGAGAAGGTGAACGTCAATGGCGGTGCCATCGCCATCGGCCATCCGATTGGCGCCTCGGGCGCTCGCGTGCTGGTGACGCTGCTCTACGAAATGCAGCGTCGCGATGCCAAGAAAGGACTTGCCACGCTGTGTATTGGCGGCGGCATGGGCATCGCCATGTGCGTCGCCCGCGACTGATCACAGGACAGAAAGGCCGGGAGGGGGTATCCCGGCCTTTTCTTCGTCAACCGTACCGGCATCTGACGACCAATCATAAGAAACGGATCAAGAGGAGGATTCCATGTCGCGCGTAGCAATCGTCACTGGCGGCACCCGAGGCATCGGTGCCGCCATCTGCAAGCTGCTGCACCAGAACGGCTACAAGGTGGCTGCGAACTACGCTGGCAATGAGGAGCGGGCCAAGGCTTTCGAGGCCGAAACCGGCATCAAGGCCTACCGGTGGGATGTCGCCTCCTACGAGGAATGCGTCGAGGGCGTGAAGCAGGTCGAACGCGATCTGGGACCGGTCGACGTGGTGGTCAACAACGCCGGCATCACCCGCGACAGCACCATGCATCGCATGACACACGAGCAGTGGCAGGCGGTGATCGATACCAATCTCGGCGGTTGCTTCAATATGTGCCGCGCCACGATCGACGGCATGCGCGAGCGCGGCTTCGGGCGGATCGTGAATATCGGCTCGATCAACGGTCAGGCCGGGCAGTACGGCCAGGTCAATTACGCGGCGGCGAAATCCGGCATCCACGGCTTCACCAAGGCGCTGGCGCAGGAAGGCGCGGCCCGCGGCATCACGGTGAACGCGATCGCGCCCGGCTATATCGATACTGACATGGTGGCCGCCGTACCGGCCAACGTGCTGGAGAAAATCGTCGCCAAGATCCCCGTCGGCCGCCTGGGCCGGGCCGAGGAGATCGCCCGCGGCGTGCTTTTCCTGGTGGCGGACGAGGCCGGCTTCATCACCGGCTCCACGCTCAGCATCAACGGTGGCCAGCACATGTACTGACGCGAGGGCTCTCGGGAGAACCCTCAGCAACGCCACGCCCGGACCGGCGTGGCGTTCTGCTATCTGCCCGATATTCCGATGCAGACCGGCGGCTTCTGCTCCGCCAGCCTGAGCAGGAGATCGATGAAGACAAGCAGGCCGATCATCTCGAGCAACTCTTCCGCATGGGCCATCAGTGCATAGCGGAAGGAATTCTTGAAATTCAGATCCGTCGTGTCGAACATCGTCGCGGTCCACATCTCCACGCCGATCGCCCCGCCGAGGAACAGGCCTGCGGCCGCAATCGCCTGCAGTTTCGCGCGATGGGGCAGATGCAGAATGAAGGGCAGGAAATACACCGCCGCGACGGCGGCGCCGATCAGGCCGACAATCACCCAGGTGGGCGCCCAGGCACCGCTGGGCTGGATGATGCGCTGAAGCGGATTGATCAGCCGTTCATGCAGGCTGGCCATCTCGTCCAGCGAGAGATAGACGAAGCCCAGCGCAAGCAGGCCCCAATGCCGGGCGAAGCGTTCACTCATCCGCCGGGCGGAACGGAAAAGCATTCCGAGCAGGAAGGCCGCGAGGAGGAAATTCACCGACTGATACCAGGTCGGCAGGTTGTTCTCGAGGTCGACATAGAAGAAATCAATGAACCCGAGGGCAAAGGGCCGGTTGAACTGGTAGCGCACGACCTGGCCGGCAAGGCTGAGCATTACCAGGCTCAGGATGCAGATCGTCTGGATGGCAATGATTTTCCGGCGCGGCAGTTCGATCATGCCCGGGATCACCCGGGCTGTCTCCCGTATCGGAACCGGCGTCCCCCTCTGCGCAATGTCGTTCTCCCAGTTGAATAGAGCCATGTGCACAGTCCGATGGGTGAGGCAGTCTGGTGGGTTGGGACAAGGCTGAAACAAGCCATTGCGCAAGGGGTTTCACCTGCGGGCCGGCGAACACAAATTGGCCATGATTGCCGGCAAATCTGTCGCACATCCAGTCCGGGAGGGCTGCCATGATGCAACGATCGATGCGGTTCTGGGTGTGCGGTCTGGCGGGCGCCGTGATGGCACTCTTTGCGATGCCGGCTCCCGCGGAGGCCGACAGTTTCATCTTCGGCATTTCCGGCGGCCACCGGCACAAGCATCACGGCCACAGGCATTACGATCACCGGCCTCACCTCCATCATCGTCACCGGTCGCATGTCTGGTCGGACTTCCATCATTACCGCTATGTCCACCGTCCGCCGACGGTAGTCGTGCGACCGCCCGTCGTGTATGCGCCGCCGCCGGTGGTCTATGCCGCGCCGCCCGTCGTTTCGGCCGTGCCGTCCTCGCCGGTCTATCAGGCGCGGGACGGCCGCTATTGCCGTGAATACCAGGGCACTGTGACGATCAACGGTGTTTCGCAGCCGAGTTACGGCACGGCCTGCCTGATGCCCGACGGCACGTGGCGTGTGGTGAACTGAGCGATTTCCCGCGGCGATCCGCTGCGGCGAGGGAACAGCAGCGGATGCTGGCAGGTTGCAGCGGGGATCACTCGGCTTGGCAGGTCATGCATGGCGGTGCCGCGGGATAACAGCCTCGACAGTTCGCTGGCGCTTCTGCTCGACGGCTATCGCTTTGCCCAGAAGAGGCGGCAGCATCACCGGTCGGACATCTTCACCCTGCGCCTGATGCTTCAGCCCGCCGTCTGCATCGGCGGCGAGGAGGCCGTGCGCGTCTTCTACGATTCCGGTCTGTTCGAGCGGCGCAATGCCCTGCCTCCGCGGATCCGGAAGACGCTGACCGGAGAGGCTGGCGTGCAGACCCTCGACGACGCCGCGCACCGGCACCGCAAGGCGATGTTCATGTCGCTGATGGGGCAGGCGAGTATCGAACGTCTGACCGATCTGATGGCGCAGCACTGGCGGGCGGCGCTGCGCCGCTGGGCCAGGCAGCGCTCCGTGACGCTCTTCACCGAGGTGCAGCATATTCTCTGCCGAGCCGCCTGCGCCTGGACAGGCATTCCGCTGCAGGAAGAGGACGTGCGCCGGCGCGCTGCCGATATGGGCGCCATGGTGGATGGTTTCGGCGCCGTGGGACTGCGTCACTGGCGGGGGCGCCGCGCCCGGCAGCGTTCCGAGGACTGGATCGCCGGCATCGTCGACGCCGTACGGCAGCAAAAGCCGCACGAGGCCGATGCGGCAGGGGCCTTGTATCGGATTGCCTGGCACCGGGAACCGGACGGGCAGCTTCTGGATCGCCGCGTGGCGGCCGTGGAACTGCTCAACCTGATCCGGCCGATCGTCGCGATCGCCAGCTATGTTGTCTTTGCCGCCCTCGCCCTGCACCGGTTTCCCGAAGCGGCACGGCGTCTGGAATCCGAGAGCGACGAGTATCTGGAGTATTTCGCCCACGAGGTGCGCCGCTTCTATCCCTTCACGCCGCTGGTCGGCGCCCGGGTGCGCAGCGAATTCGACTGGCGGGGCCATCGCTTCATCCCCGGAACGCTGGTGATTCTCGACGTCTACGGCACCAACCGCGACGCAAAGCTGTGGGATGACCCGGAGGCATTCCGTCCCGACCGTTTCCGTCACTGGAGTGGCAGTGCCTTCGACTTCATTCCGCAGGGTGGCGGCGACCACCACACTGGTCATCGCTGCGCCGGCGAGCGCATCACCATCGAGGCGATGAAGCTGGCGCTGACCTTCCTCACCCGCTTCATGGCGTATGACGTGCCGCCGCAGGATCTCGGCTACAGCCTGCGCCGGATCCCGACCGGACCGCGCAGTGGCTTTGTCATCAGCCGCATCCGGCTGCCGGCCGGGCGCGGAGCCTGACGGCGCCTCGCGGGTTAATCCTGCTGCCATGCGACCCGCAGAAGGAATTTTGCCTTGACGTCGGAACCGGCCGGGACATCGCCATCACAGACTGCGGCTGGCAGCCTTGCCGGTGGTGGCGAGATGGGGCGCCGGCTGCGCGAGCACGACTGGCACGGCTCGGCGGTCGGACCGCCGGAAAGCTGGCCGCGCGTGCTCCGCACCGTCACCGAGCTGATGATCAGTTCGCGGCATCCCATGTTCCTCGCCTGGGGGCCGGAGCTGACCTTCCTGTACAATGACAGCTACCGGCCGATCCTGGGTGCCAGGCATCCGCAGGCTCTAGGGCGGCCCTTCCGGAATGTGTGGCCTGAGATCTGGGATGATCTTCTGCCGCTGGTCGAGCGCGCCCTGGGAGGCGAGGCGACGTGGTCGGAAAATCTCCATCTCGTGATGGAGCGCAACGGCTTTCCCGAAGATACCTGGTATTCCTTTTCCTACTCGCCGGTACGCGACGAGGACGGCTGCATTGCGGGCATTTTCTGCGCCGGCATCGAGACCACGGGCAGGGTTCTGGCCGAGGCCGCGCTGCGCTCGGCGAGCGAGCGCAGCATCGAGATCCTCGAAAGCATCAGCGATGCTTTCTATACGGTCGATCGCGACTGGCGCTTCACCTACATCAACCGGAAGGCCGAGCAGCTCTGGGGGCGGCGGCGCGAGGAGCTGCTCGGCAGGGTCTACTGGACGGAATTTCCCGATGCGGTGGGCAGCGCGGCGTATGATGCGCATCTGCAGGTCGCCCGGACGCGTCAGGCCGCGCATTTCGAGACCATATCGCCGACCCGGCAGCGCTGGATCGAAGTGAATATCTATCCCTCGTCGGACGGCGGAATGTCGGTCTATTTCCGCGATATCACCGAACGGAAGAACAGCGAAGCGGCCCTGCGCGAAAGCGAGGCGCGCTTCCGCAGCATGGCCGACACGGTGCCGGTGATGATCTGGGCCACCGACGCCACCG
This sequence comes from Ferrovibrio sp., assembly GCF_035304305.1. GTDB lineage: Bacteria > Pseudomonadota > Alphaproteobacteria > Ferrovibrionales > Ferrovibrionaceae > Ferrovibrio. The sequence continues at coordinate 23,808 of NZ_DATGQG010000007.1, read as the reverse complement.
GCTACTGCACCTACCTGAACCGGAACTGGTACGAGTTCACCGGGCAGACGGTGGCGGAAGCCGAGGGGTTCGGCTGGCTGGATGCCACCCACCCCGAGGATCGCCAGAGAACGGACGAGATTGCCCAGGCGGGGTTGAGGGAACGGCGCCCGTTCCGCATCGAATACCGCCTGCGCCGCGCCGACGGCAGCTATGCCTATGCCATCGATGCCGCCAATCCGCGCTTCGACGAGAACGGCGCCTATCTCGGTCATGTCGGTGCCGTGCTCGACATCACCGACCGGCGGAACAGCGAGCAGGCCCTGCAGCGCCTGAACGAAACCTTGGAGGCCCAGGTGGCCGAGCGTACCCGGGATCTCCGGCTGAACGAGGCGCGCATCCGCTCCATCATCGAAACGACCTTTCAGTATCAGGGCCTGCTCTCGCCCGAAGGCATCCTGCTCGACACCAACCGGGCGTCGCTGGAAAGCATCTCGGTGCAGCGGGAGGACGTTCTGGGCCAGCCCTTCTGGACCACGCCCTGGTTCACCGCAACGCCGGGCGTGCCCGAGATGATCCGGTCAGCCTGCACTCTGGCGGCCGCGGGCGACAGCGTGCATCACGAGCTTCACCTCAATCTTCCGCTCGGGCAGCGCTCGTTCGATTTCTCGCTGCGGCCGGTCCGGAACGAGCGCGGCAATGTCGTGGCCATCGTGGCCGAGGCCTCCGACACCACCGAGCGGCGGAAAACCGAGGAGAGTCTGCGGCAGAGCCAGAAGATGGAGGCGATGGGCCAGCTCACCGGCGGCATCGCCCATGATTTCAACAATCTTCTCACCGCGGTGCTGGGCAATCTCGAAATCATTCAGCGCCGGGTGACCGACGAGCGCATCAGGCGCCTGGCGCAGAATGCCATCCGCGCAACCGAGCGCGGCGCCAGGCTGACCGGCCAGATGCTGGCCTTCTCGCGCAGCCAGAAGCTGGCCCTTCGCCCGGTCGACGTGAACGCGCAGCTCAGGGGCATGGACGATCTGCTGGACCGTTCGGCCGGCCCGACGATTTCCCTGCGCGTCAGGCTGGACGAGAAGCTGCCGCCGGTCATGGGCGATGCCAACCAGCTGGAGGCCGCGATGCTCAATCTCGTGATCAACGCGCGCGACGCGATGCCCGAAGGCGGTGATCTCGACATCTCGACCCGGCGGGTCCGGATTTCCGGCGACGGGGAGCTTGCGGCCGGGGAGTATGTCGAGATTGCCATTGCCGATACCGGCATCGGCATGTCGCCCGGCGTCCGCAGCCGGGCCTTCGATCCGTTCTTCACGACCAAGGAGATCGGCAAGGGCACCGGGCTCGGCCTCAGCCAGGTCTTCGGTTTCGTGCGGCAGGCCGGCGGTACGGCGCGGATCGAAAGCAGTCTTGGGCGTGGTACCCGGGTGTGTCTGCTGCTGCCCGTGGCGAAGGGCGAGGCGGCGCAGACGGTCGAGCGCTCTCCCACGCCCGCAACCGATGGCGGAAGGGGGAGAATCCTCGTCATCGATGACGACCAGGATGTACGCACCTTCCTGCTCGAGTCCCTGGACGCGCTGGGCTACGAAACGCTGGGAGCGAGCGACGGCGAGAGCGGCCTGGCCATGCTTGCCGAGGCGGCGCCCGATCTCGTTCTCCTCGATTACGCCATGCCGGGGCTGAACGGCGCGGAAGTCGCCCAGGCGGTCCGGTCGCGGCGACCGGATCTTCCGGTCATCTTCGTCACCGGCTATGCCGATCAGGCGGCGATGAAGGCGGCGGCGGCGGATGCGCCGATCCTGCAGAAGCCCTTCCGCGTGGCCGATCTCGCCGCGACGCTGCGCGGCTGCCTTGACGGCAACCGCTCGTCATCATCCTGAAAAATCCGGCGGATCTGAAGGCGGAAATGGCTGGGGCGGAAGGATTCGAACCTTCGCATGGCGGTACCAAAAACCGCTGCCTTACCGCTTGGCTACGCCCCAGCAGCAGCAGCCCGCGAGGGGCCTGCGACGGGGCCGGACAATAATCGCAGCCGTTTACAAATGCCAGTCCCAGCGGCTACCCGGCGGCCGTGGCGGCAACCCACCATTTCGGATAGGCGCGGCTCAGGTTGCGGGCGGCGAAATCGGCTTCTCTCTTGCTGGCAAACAGCCCGAAGCAGGTGGCGCCGGAACCGGAAAGGCGGCTGAGCAGGCATCCGGCCTGCGCCCGCAGGGCCGCCAGCACCGGATCGATTTCCGGCACCAGATAGCGTGCCGGCGCTTCCAGATCGTTGCGTCGCGCGCGCAGCAGGATGGCAAGATCGGCCGCGCTGTCGGGCCTGCGCTCCAGCGGCATCGCCGGTCCGAATTGCCCGGCCAGTGCGGAGAAAACCTCGCGGCTGGCCAGGGCCACGCCGGGATTGGCGAGCACCAGCCAGAAGGGCGGCAGGTCCGGCGCCGGCGCGATGGTTTCGCCGATACCGCTCATCACGGCGGCGCGGCCGGCGAGGCAGACCGGCAGGTCGGCACCGAGCTGGAGTGAGAGCTGCGTCAGCGCATCGTCATCGATGGCGATATTCCACAGGGCGCGCAGCGCATGGAGGGCGGCGGCCGCGTCGCTCGAGCCGCCACCGATCCCCGAGGCGACCGGCAGAGACTTGGCCAGCGTGATTTCCGCGCCGGTTTGCGTGGCGGCCGCCAGCGGCTGCAGCAGGTGCGCGGCCCGCATTACCAGATTGTCGGTGCCGTCCTGCTGCGAGGCCGCCTGCAGCGCCGCGGCCTGCGGGCCCTGCAGGGCCAGAGACAGGCTGTCCGCGGCGACAACCGAGATGCTGTCGCAGGCCGCCTCGTCGCGCGCGAAAACCACCAGGCTTTCGAGTTCGTGATAGCCGGCATGGCTGCTGCCCGCGGCGCGCCGGCCGGTGACATGCAGGAACAGATTGATCTTGGCCGGCGCCAGCCGGGTCAGCGGCGCCGCACTCATGGCAGCCGGACCGTCATGCGTCAGTTCTTCGCCAGCGGATCGAGGCCGTTGTCCAGCTTGCGCTGGACCTGGATGGCGAGTTCCTGCTCGGGCTTGAGGCCCAGCGCGCGCCGCCACTGGAAGCGGGCTTCCTCGCGCCGGCCGACCTTCCAGTAGGCATCGCCGAGATGGTCGGTGATCACCGGATCGCCGCCCTTCAGCTCGACAGCGCGCTCCAGCTGCACCACGGCCTCGTCGTAGCGGCCCTGGCGGTACAGCGCCCAGCCGAGGCTGTCGACGATGGCGCCGTCATTGGGGCGCAGCGCCACGGCGCGTTCGATCATTTTCGTGCCGCGCTCCAGGTTGCGGTTCATGTCGACCCAGGAATAGCCGAGATAGTTCAGCACCAGCGGCTGATCTGGCTGCAGCTCCAGCGCCTTCAGCATGTCGGCTTCGGCCTTGTCCCAGTTCTTCGAGCGCTCGTGGGAAACGCCGCGGCCGAAGAAGATCGGCCAGTGCCGTGCCTCATGCTTCGGAATCCGCTCCAGCGCGGCGGTATACTCCTTCACCGCGTCGGACCAGCGTTCCGCCGAACGGTGCAGGTCGGCCAGGGTCAGCAGCGGCCGCGGCGATTTCGGGTCCGCCTTCGCCATGTTGCGCAGGATCCGGATCGCCTCGTCGGTGCGGCCGAGTTCGTTGATCGACCAGGCGCTGCGCAACTGCGCGCTTTCCGCATAGGCAGACGCCGCCGATACCTTCGAATACATCGTCAGCGCTTCTTCCCAGCGCTCGCGGCTCTCGTAGATATCGCCGAGCAGCATGCGTGCCTCGTCGAGATCGGGGCGAAGGAACAGCGCAAGCTGCAGATGCACTTCGGCCAGTTCGCCGCCATCCGACCGACCCATGGCGGAGGCCGAGGCGAACATCGCTTCCGCCAAGCCATCGACGGCATTGCCGAGCAGCGGCTCGGCGGGCTGGCTGCTGTTCGCCTCGAGACGGCGCGCGGCATGCATCAGTACGGGATTGTCGGGATTCTGCTCCAGCTGCTCGGCGATCAGCTGCCTGGCGTCATCGCGGCGGTTCTGGCGTTCGAGGAACCGCGCATAGGCTTCCACCAGCCGGGTGCCGGCGCGGTCGCGACCCTCGATGGCGTCGCGATAGGCCGCATCGGCATCCTCCGGCCGGTTCAGCAGGTCGAGCAGCAGCGGCTTGAGATGGGCATGCACGCCGGCGAGCAGCGGATGGCGTTCCAGCTTCTGCAGCTGGGCAAGCGCCGCATCGCCCTCGTTCTTGCCGGCATGGGCGAAGGCCGCCAGCAGCGGGTTGAAGGCTGCATGGATGCCGCCGCTCGGGCCATCGGCAACCAGCTTCAGCACGCCGTCGTAGTCGCGCGCCAGCATCTGTGCCGCAGCCTGCGTCATGCGCGGCAGGTAATCCGCCGGATTGTGGCTGCGCAGCGCCGGCGTCAGCGCGACCGCCTCGGCGACCCGGCCATCGGCCAGCAGGGCGAGGAAAGCGCCCTGTGCCAGCATCGCGTTGTCGGCATCCTCCTTCAGCGCGCGCATGTAGTAATTCGCCGCGGCCGTATTGTCGTTCAGCTCGCGCGCATGCCGCGCGGCGAGGAAGCTGCCATAAGGCGAACTCAGCCGGTAGCTGCCCGACCCGGAGCCGAAGCCCGCCATCATGCGGCGTTCGCCGGCGGAGCCGCCGGAATCGCCCGCCCCGCAGGAGGCCAGCGGCAATGCCGCGGCGGCGCCGAGCAGAACCGCCAGCGCGAGCCGGCGACGCAGGTTGCGGAAGGGGTGACGGGTGAGGGCGGCTCTGTCGATGGGCATGGGCTCACATGTTGGGGTAATTCGGACCGCCGCCCCCCTCCGGGACGGTCCAGTTGATGTTCTGCGCCGGATCCTTGATGTCGCAGGTTTTGCAGTGAACGCAGTTCTGCGCGTTGATCTGGAAGCGCGGATTGCTGCCGTCCTCGTCGCGCAGAACCTCGTAGACGCCGGCCGGGCAGTAGCGTTGCGCCGGCTCGTCGTACTTCGGCAGGTTTTCCGCGATCGGGATCGACGGGTCCTTGAGGCGAAGATGGATCGGCTGATCCTCTTCATGGTTGGTGTTCGACAGGAATACCGACGACAGCTTGTCGAAAGTGATCTTCCCGTCCGGCTTCGGATAGGCGATCGGCTGGCAGTCCTTGGCCAGCTTGAGGCTTTCGTGGTCGGCCTTGTCGTGGCGGGACGTCCAGCCAACGAGGAAGCCGAGGCCGAGATCGTTCAGCCACATATGCAGGCCGCCGAGTACCGTGCCCAGCCACATGCCGTATTTCAGCGCCGGCTTGACGTTGCGGACCTTGTAAAGGTCCTTGTGCGCCCAGGAGGCGCGGAAATTCTGCGGATAGGCAACGAGCTCGTCGCCGCCGGCGGCGCCGTTCTTCAGGGCTTCGAAAGCCGCCTCGGCGGCCAGCATGCCTGTCTTCATCGCATTGTGGCTGCCCTTGATGCGCGGCAGGTTCACGAAGCCGGCCGAGCAGCCGATCAGCGCGCCGCCGGGGAAGGTCAGCTTCGGAATCGACTGCAGGCCGCCCTCGTTGATGGCACGGGCGCCGTAGGAAATGCGCTTGCCGCCCTCGAAGAAGGGCCGGATGTCGGGATGCGTCTTGAAGCGCTGGAATTCGTCGAAGGGCGAGAGATACGGATTCTGGTAGTTCAGGTGGATGACGAAGCCGACCGCCACCTGGTTGTCTTCCAGGTGATACATGAAGCTGCCGCCGCCGGTCCTGCTGTCCAGCGGCCAGCCCTGGGTGTGGATCACCAGGCCCGGCTTGTGCCTGGCCGGATCGATCTGCCAGAGTTCCTTGATGCCGATGCCGAATTTCTGCGGATCGACACCGTCGCGCAGGTTGAATTTCTGCTGCAGCTCTTTCGCCAGCGAGCCGCGCACGCCCTCGGCAATCAGCGTGTACTTGGCGCGCAGTTCGACGCCCGGCGTGTAGCTCGCCTTCTTCTCACCATTGCGGCCGATGCCCATGTCGCCGGTCGCGACACCGACCACTTCGCCCCTGTCGCCGTAGAGCACTTCGGCCGCGGCGAAGCCCGGGAAGATCTCGACGCCGAGCTCTTCCGCCTGGCTGGCCAGCCAGCGGCAGACATTGCCGAGCGAGACGATGTAGTTGCCGTGATTGTTCATCAGCGGCGGCATCAGCAGGTTCGGCACCGGAATGTGATTGGCTTCGGTCAGGATCCAGAAACGGTCCTCGGTGACCGGCGTATTGAGCGGCGCGCCGCGTTCCTTCCAGTCCGGAATGAGTTCGTTCAGCGCCACGGGGTCGATCACCGCGCCCGACAGGATATGGGCACCGACTTCGGAGCCCTTTTCGATCACGCAGACGGACACGTCATGGTTCTGCTCGGCAGCCAGCTGCTTCAGACGGATTGCGGCCGCCAGACCGGACGGGCCGGCCCCGACGATCACCACGTCGTATTCCATCGTTTCGCGCTCAGACACGGGGCACCTCTGCTGGTCTTTTTTTATTTGCTGGTCTCGTCAGCGCTCTGCTTGACGCTGCCCGCCTGCTTACCAGACTATGGTCGCCAAGCCAACGGCAACGCCCTGCCGTAAAGTCATATGCTGCCTAGATTAAGGCCAATTTTGGACCGATGAACGTCAGCCCTGCCATGGCCACGCCCAGCCTGCTCGAGATCGCGCTTTTCTATGCCGAAGCCGGCGTGGACGAGGTGATCGGCGAGGTGCCGGTCGACCGCACGGTGGCGCCGCCGCCCCGGTCGCCTGCCGCCACGGAAGCAGTTGCCGCAGGGGCAGGGCGGCCGGCCGCCGGTGCGACGCCCGCCCGCGGGGCTGTTCCCCCGATGGCCATGCCGCCGGCAGCGCCTGCGGCCCAGCAGGCGCTGCTCTCGGTGCAGGCGGTGGAATCGGCGGCCAGCGAGGCGGCCCGGGCCTGCCGCACGGTCCCGGAGCTGGAAGCCGCCATCAGGGCCTTCGAGGGTTGCGCTCTTCGCGCCACGGCAACGAATACGGTCATCGCGCGCGGCAACCCGCAGGCGCCGCTGATGATCATCGGCGAGGCGCCGGGCCGCGACGAGGATGCGCAGGGCCTGCCGTTCGTCGGCGAGAGCGGCCAGCTGCTCGACCGCATGCTGAAGGCGATCGGCCGCGACGAGAGCAATGTCTATATCAGCAACATCCTTTTCTGGCGGCCGCCGGGCAACCGCGACCCCTCCGCCGAGGAGATCGTCGCCTGCAGGCCGTTCATCGAGCGCCTGATCGAGCTGGTGCAGCCGAAGGTGATCGCCTGCGCCGGCAAGCATTCCGCCGCCACGCTGCTGGGCGCCACGGGGATCACCCGCATCCGCGGCCGCTGGCATGAATACCGCCGCGGCGATCTGGTCATTCCCGCCATGCCGCTGCTGCATCCCGCCTATCTGCTGCGCCAGCCCGGCGTGAAGCGCGAAGCCTGGCGCGACATGCTGTCCCTGGCGGAGAAACTCGAAGAGCTGAAATGAGCGAGGCAGCCGCCGCATCGGGCCGCGGGGTGTTCTACGGCTGGATCGTCGTGCTGGCCGCCTTCCTCGTGATGTTCACCGGCTTCGGCGCGGCCTACACGTTTCCCGCCTTCTTCGAGCCGCTGAGCGATGCCTTCGGCGCTTCGCGCGGCACCATCTCCCTGGTTTTCTCGGCGGCCGGTTTTCTCTATTTCGTGCTCGGCGCCGTCAGCGGCCCGCTGGCTGATCGCATCGGGCCGCGACCGGTCGTCGGCTTCGGCATGGCCTGCATCGGTCTCGGACTGATCGCGGCGAGCTTCGCCCAGAGCCTCGCGGCGGTAATCGTCTTCTATGGCGTCGGCGTGGGCATCGGCGTGGGGTTCTCCTATGTGCCGGCCATCGGCACGGTGCAGCGCTGGTTCGTCGCACGGCGCGGACAGGCATCGGGCTGGGCGGTAGCGGGCATCGGCATCGGCACCATGGCAGCGCCCCCGCTGGCCGCTCTCGTCATCGGCGCATTCGGCTGGCGCGGCGCCTATGTCATATTCGGCGTTGCGGTGCTGCTGCTCGGCGCGCTGGCGACCTGGCTGCTGCGCGCCTCGCCGGCAAGCATGGGCCTGCAGCCCGATGGCGCCGCGGCGCCGGCCGCGAAAGCGGGCGGTCCGCCCTCCGGTCTGGACCTGCGCACCGTGCTGCGTCATCCGGTGTTCTGGAAGCTGTATGCCGTCGGCTGGCTCGGCTGCCTCGGCACCTTCGTACCCTTCGTGCATCTGGCGCCGTATGCGCAGGACCAGGGACTGAGCCGGCTGGAAGGCGTCTGGCTGGTCGGCCTGATCGGCGTCGGTTCGACCTTGGGCCGCTTTGTGCTCGGCGGCATCGCCGACCGCATGGGGCGGGGCAGGGCGCTGGCGCTGATCATCCTGATGACCGGCGTGGCGCTGCTCTACTGGCTCACCGCGACCGGCTTCACCGCGCTGGCGATCTTCGCGCTGGCTTTCGGATTGTTCTACGGCGGCTTCGTCGCGCTCATTCCTGCCTATACCATCGACCTGTTCGGTCTGCGCGCGGCGTCCGCGGTGATCGGCGTGCTCTACACCTCGGTGGCCTTCGGCACGCTGCTTGGCCCGACCTTGGCCGGCTGGGCCTTCGATGCGACCGGCAGCTATCTCTGGCCGATCGTCGTCTGCGCCGCGGGATGCCTGATTGCCGCGGCGATTGTTGCCTTTATGCCCAAGCACTTGCCCGAGTGATCCACAGCGGATCCGCGGCCTCGCGCTCCCTCCTGCTTGTCGGTCAGCAAGGTTTTGGGGTATCCCGGCAGCCATGCGACAGCTCAGCCTCATCGCGGCCCTGCTCGCGGCGCTGTTCAGCGCCGTTCCGGCGGCCGCCCAGACCGGGCCTGCCGGCGATCTGCCGGCGATCCTTTCAACCGAGGATGCCGAGCGTTATCAGCGGATTTTCGCGGCCCAGGCCGAGGCTGACTGGGCGGCAGCCGACCGCGAGATCAAGGGGCTGAAGGATCGCCTGCTGCTCGGCCACGTGCTGCACCAGCGCTATCTGCATCCCACCGCCTATATCAGCTCCTTCGCCGAACTCTCGGCCTGGATGAAGCAGTATCGAGACCATCCCGGCGCCGAGGAGATCTATGGCCTTGCGATGCGCAAGAAGGGGCGCAAGGAAAAAGCCCCGCCGCCGCCGCTCGGCGTCAATCTCGGCGATTACGGTGGCGATCCGGGGCTGGTCGCGACGACGCGGCGTCAGCCCAGGATACGCGAGCGCGATCCCGAACATGCCCGCGCCGTCAGCCAGGCGGCGCGGCAATTCGCTGCGCTGCTGCGCCGTGACCGGCTGAAACAGGCGGAGGCCTTCCTGCGGCAGCCGGAGATACGTGCCAAGGTCAGTGCATCGGAGTATGACGAATGGCGGCAACGGCTTGCCTGGCTCTATGTGCTGGAGGGCGACGACGAGAAGGCGCTCGCTCTGGCTTCCCCCGCGGCGAAGCGCTCGCGCCGTGCGGTGCCGGAAGCCGACTGGGTGGCAGGCCTCGCCGCCTGGCGCCTAGGCAAATACGACAATGCCGCGCATCATTTCGAGAATCTGGCCTTCTCGCAGACCGCCACGGGCTGGGATCGTGCGGCCGGCGCCTGGTGGGGGGCGCGCGTGCAGCTGCGCCTGCGCCAGCCCTCTGAAGCGATCCGCCTGCTGGAGATCGGCGCCCGCGAGGAGCGCACCTTCTATGGCCAGCTCAGCCTGCGGCAGCTCGGCACAGATCCGTCCTTTTCCTGGGCGCCGCCGCCGCTGGATGAAAGCGAGCTGCGGCGCCTGACGCGGATTCCCGCGGTCCGCCGCGCGCTGGCGCTGTCGGAAGCGGGCGAGGCGGTGCGGGCCGATCGGGAGATCACGCGCATCTTCGCCCAGTCGCCGGACGATCTCGCGGGCGGCCTTCTGGCGCTGTCCAGCCGCATGAACGCGCCGGCCTCGTCGCTGCGGATCGGCATCGCCTGGTACAATGCGAAGGGCGAAAGCCACGACCACGCGCTGTATCCGCTGCCGCCATGGGAGCCCGAAGGCGGCTTCATTGTCGACCGCGCGCTGGTCTTCGCCTTCATGCGCCAGGAAAGCGCGTTCAATGCGCGGGCCATGAGTTCGGCCGGCGCCACGGGCCTGATGCAGCTGATGCCGAAAACCGCCAGCGGCGTCGCCGGCGACCGCAGCCTGCGCAACCGCCGCGGCCGTCACAAGCTGTTCGCGCCGGAATACAACATCGAGCTGGGCCAGCGCTATCTGCAGACCCTGCTGGAGATGCCGATGATCAGCGGCAATCTGCTGTATCTTGCCGCGGCCTATAACGGCGGCCCCGGCAATCTGCAGAAATGGCTGCGCGAGAATCCCGGCCACGCCGAGGATCCGCTGCTGTTCATCGAGACGATCCCGCTTGCCGAGACGCGCATCTTCGTGGAGCGTGTGCTGGCCAATTACTGGATCTACCGCAGCCGCATCGGCCAGCCGGATCCGAGCAGCGCCGAGGCGATGGCCAACATGGCGCCGCTCTACCGCTCGCAGGACGCCGACGCGCTGACCGCGCGCAAGTGAGGGAGGCCGCCGTGTCGGAGCTTCAGCCGCAATCCTACGTCGATGCCGAGGGCAGGCGCCTCTTCGTGCCGGTGCGCATCGCCGTGCTTACGGTATCGGATACGCGCACGCTGGCCGACGACAAGTCTGGCAACACGCTGGTGGAGCGCCTGACGGATGCCGGCCATGTGCTGGCGGCACGCGACATCGTCCCCGACGACATCGAGGCGATCCGCAGGCGCGTGCTGGCCTGGGTGGATGATCCCGGCATCGACGTCGTGCTCTCCACCGGCGGCACCGGCGTGACCGGCCGCGACGTGACGCCGGAAGCCTTCGAGGGCATCTACGAGAAGGCGATCGCCGGCTTCGGCGAGCTGTTCCGCATGCTCAGCTACCAGAAGATCGGCACCTCGACGATCCAGTCGCGCGCCACCGCCGGGGTGACCCGCGGCACCTATCTCTTCGCGCTGCCGGGCTCGCCCGGCGCCTGCCGTGACGCCTGGGACATGATCCTCAAGGACCAGCTCGACTATCGCCACAAGCCCTGCAATTTCGTTGAACTCTTCCCCCGCCTGCGCGAACACGAGCGCCGCAAACCGAGCTGAGAGACACGATGACCGAGATCACCATCCGGCCGGTTGCAGCCGACGACCGCGCGCGCTGGGAGCCGCTCTGGCTCGGCTACATCGCCTTCTATGAAAAGCGCCTGCCGCAGGCGACCACCGACTTCACCTGGAAGCGCATTCTCGATCCGGCCAATCCGATCGAGGCCCTGCTGGCGGTGGATGCGCAGAACAACGCCCTCGGTCTGGTGCAGTATCTGCTGCACGAATCGACCTGGAATACCGGCGGCAACGTCTATCTGCAGGACCTGTTCGTGGTGCCGGAGGCCCGCGGCCTGCGCATCGGCCGGCGCCTGATTGAGGCGGTGGCCGAGATCAGCCGGAAGAAGGGCGCAGGCGTTCTGTATTGGCAAACCGAGGAATTCAACGGTACGGCCCGGCGGCTCTACGAGCGGCTGGCCAAGCGCGCGCCCTTCGTGCGGTACAATATCGAGCTCTGACCCGCAGGCGTTTTTGTCTAGGCCGGTCTTATATTCCTAAAATCACATATTTTCTTGAAAAGTTCCCATAAGGGCTTATCCTGGCCCTTATGCGTAAAGTCGTTCCCCGTGCGATTTCCACTCCGGCGGATCACGCCCATCCCGATGCCCGCCATGGCCGGGGCGCGGTGACCAATGTCGGCAGCCGCTACGACATCGAACGGCGCCAGAAGGAGGATGACGGCTGGGACAATCTGGAACAGGCGGATGCCCTCCGCACGGTGCTGCACAACGACACGACGCGCAGCATCATTGCCTACAACAAGTCCCCCGATATTTCCTTCGACCGCTCGATCAACCCCTATCGCGGCTGCGAGCATGGTTGCGTCTACTGTTTCGCGCGGCCCACCCATGCCTATCTCGGCTTCTCGCCCGGCCTGGATTTCGAGACCCAGATCATGGTGAAGCGCGATGCCGCCGCGCTGCTGCGCAGGGAACTGGCGGCGCGGAGCTACAGGGTCGCGCCGATGGCGATGGGCACCAATACCGATCCCTACCAGCCGGTGGAGCGCGACCTGAAGATCACGCGCAGCGTGCTGGAGGTGCTGCTGGAGACGCGCCATCCGCTGACCATGGTGACCAAGAATCACCTGATCACCCGCGACATCGACATCCTGTCGGAGATGGCGAGGCTCAATCTGGTGAAATGCTATCTCTCGGTTACCTCGCTCGACCGGAAGCTGGCGCGCGCGATGGAGCCGCGCGCCTCCACGCCGCCCCGAAGGATCGAGGCGATCCGGCTGCTCAACGAGGCCGGGATCCCCTGCGGCGTGATGACGGCTCCGATGATCCCGGGCCTCAACGACATGGAGCTGGAACGCATCCTGGAAGCGGCGTACGAGGCCGGCGCGCGGGAAGCGGGCTATGTGCTGCTGCGCCTGCCGTTCGAGCTGAAGGAAATCTGGCGCGAGTGGCTGCAGGAGCATTATCCCGACCGCGCCTCGAAGGTGATGAAGCTGGTGCAGGAAACCCGCGGCGGCAAGGATTACGAGCCGGAATGGGGCGAACGCCAGCGCGGCGAGGGGGTCTATGCCACGCTGCTGGCGCAGCGTTTCCGCCTCGCGATCAGGCGCCTCGGCTTCAACGAGAAGCGGCTCGGCATCCGCTGCGATCTTTTCACGCCGCCCGAGAAGGACGCGCGGCAGGGGCGGCTGTTCTAGCGCGCGTGACAGCGGAACAGGCAGGATGACCGCGGGTTCCGTCGTGGCAGGAGGATGCCACGAACGGAGAGCGCGATGTCCGAGCGACACGATTTCATGCAACCGCTGCGCCGTTTCGCTGCGGCGCTGCTGGCCGGAATGGCGCTCGCGACTCTGGCGGCGATCCTGCTGCTCGGCAGCGATGCGATGGGGCTTGCCGGTCTGATCCGCGCATCCGGCGTGCCGCCGCTGCCGCTTCTGCTGCTCTGGCTCTCCGCGGCGGCCGGTTTCGGCGCGGTGCAGTTCGCGTTCTCGCTGGCGCTGTCGGCGGAGGCGGAGCCGGAAGCCCTGGCTCAGGGTCGCATGAACTCGTAGTCGCGGTCTTCCAGGTTTTCGATCAGGAACGTCAGTTCCGAGCGGATGTCGTCGAGGCTGCGATGCGCCTTGAGGATCCGCACCGCATCGGCCAGCAGGTTGCTCGCCACCGTCTCGGGCGCGACGCGGTGTCGTTCCGCCTCAGCCAGTGCCGCCTCGACATGGCGGTGAACGATCTCGTAGGCGCTTGCCATGAATCCCTCCGTGTGAAGGACGCATCCGGCCACGGCAACGCGCCGGCCGCCTTGATGCGGATCAACGGACCCCGGGAAAGCCGGCAGGGTCAGTCGTCGATATCCGGCTGTTCGGTGATGTCCAGGATTGCTCCGACGCCTTCGCGCTGCTGCCGCGACAGGCGGTCATGGCCCAGCACGAAAAGCAGCAGCGAGCGGCCGGTCACCTGGTAGACATGGCCGAAATCGAAGCGCACCTCGTCCAGCCAGTCAGGATCGTTGGTGTCGATCAGCCGCAGCCAGCGCTTGCCCTCGGTGACCGAGGGCAGGGTGAAATTCACCACATCGTGATGGGCGTTCACCAGGATCAGCAGGGTGGCGTCCGAGCCGCGCTTCTTGATGCCGCTCGCCTGTGCGCGGCCGTCCAGCAGGATGCCGAGGCTCTTGGCATTCGGATCGTCCCAGTGTTCCGGAGTCATCTCGTCGCCGGCCGGCGTCAGCCAGGTGACGTCCTTGACGTCGCGCTCCTCGTTGTATTCGCCGCGCAGGAAGCGGCTGCGGTGCAGGATCGGGTAGGCCTTGCGCACGGCGATCAGCTTGCGCACGAAGGCATTCAGCCGGCGGCCTTCCCGCGACATGCCGCTCCAGTTCAGCCAGGTAATTTCGTTGTCCTGGCAGTAGGCGTTGTTGTTGCCCTGCTGCGTGTGGCCGATTTCATCGCCGGCCAGCAGCATCGGCGTGCCGTGGGACATCAGCAGCGTGGCCAGCAGGTTGCGCTTCTGCCGCTCGCGCAGCTCGGTGATCTCCGGATCGTCGGTCGGGCCCTCGACGCCGTGATTCCATGAATGGTTATTGTCGTGCCCATCGCGGTTCTCCTCGCCGTTCGCCTCGTTGTGCTTGTCGTTGTAGGAGACGAGGTCGTTCAGGTTGAAGCCGTCATGGGCGGTGATGAAGTTGACGCTGGCCCAGGGTTTGCGCCCGCGCTCGTCGAACAGGTCGGCCGAACCCGAGAAGCGGGCTGCCAGATCCGGCAGGCGGCCCTCATCGCCTTTCCAGAAGCTGCGGATCATGTCGCGGTACTTGTCGTTCCACTCGGCCCAGCCGGGCGGAAAGCGGCCGACCTGGTAGCCGCCGGGGCCGATATCCCAGGGCTCGGCGATCAGCTTCACGCTGGAGAGCACCGGATCCTGGCGGCAGGAATCGAGAAAGCCGCCGCCTTCGTCGAAGCCATAGGGTTCGCGGGCGAGAATGGTGGCCAGATCGAAGCGGAAGCCGTCGACCCGCATCTCGGTGGCCCAGTAGCGCAGGGAGTCGCAGACCATCTGCAGCACGCGCGGATGGCTCAGGTTCACGGTATTTCCGGTGCCGGTGTCGTTGATGTAATAGCGCGGCTCGTCGGGCATCAGGCGATAATAGCTCATGTTGTCGATGCCCTTGAAGGACAGCGTCGGCCCGCCCTCGTTGCCCTCGGCGGTGTGGTTGTAGACCACATCGAGGATCACCTCGATATTGGCGGCGTGGAGATGGTTGACCATTTCCTTGAACTCGTTGCCGAAGGCCGTCGCCATGTAGCGGGGCTCCGGCGCGAAGAAGCCGATGCTGTTGTAGCCCCAGTAGTTCACCAGGCCCTTCTCGATCAGGTAGCGGTCGTTGACGAACGCATGCACGGGCAGCAGTTCGATGGCGGTGATGCCCAGCTTCTTCAGGTAGTCGACGCTGCGGTGATGGCCGACGCCGGAGAAAGTGCCGCGCAGGTCGGGCGGGATGCCCGGATGCAGCTTGGTGAAGCCCTTCACATGGGCCTCGTAGATGATGGTGTCTTCCCACAGCCGCGCCGGCCGCATCTGCGAGCCCCAGGTGAAGGCCGGATCGACAACGATGGATTTTGGCACGAAGGGCGCGCTGTCGCGTTCGTCGAAGGACAGGTCGGCATCGGGATGGCCGATCGTGTAGCCGAACAGTTCGTCCGACCAGTGCAGCTCGCCGATCAGCTGCCGCGCATAGGGATCGATCAGCAGCTTGTTGGGATTGAAGCGGTGCCCGGCATCCGGCTCGTAGGGGCCGTGGACGCGGTAGCCGTAGATCGTGCCGGGTCGGGCGTCGGGCAGGTAGCCGTGCCACACCTCGTCGGTGTATTCCGGCAGGTCGTAGCGGACGACTTCGCGTTCTCCCCCGCTGTCGAAGATGCAGAGTTCGACCCGGGTGGCATGGGCGGAGAAGATGGCGAAATTGACGCCCAGCCCGTCCCAGGTGGCGCCGAGCGGATGCGGGCGCCCCTCACGGATGTTGGCGCGCTGGATGATCTGCGGTGCATTCATGGGGGGTAAGCCTGCCGGAAAGAAGGGGCGCGTGCCGGCAGAAAACCCGAGGCCTGCATTGTGGTTCCAGCCGGTCGGCAGGCCTGCCGTCGGAATATCAGGGAATTTCGTAGACCGGCATTTCGCTGGCCAGGCCGCGCAGGGCATAGTGCTGTGCCGTCGCCGTCAGGCCGGCTCCGTCGAGCAGAGCCGCCGATTGCGGATCCTCGACCACCGGGCGGGTGGCGAAGATGGCGCGCGACATCGCGAGATGCTGGACGCGGGCGGCGATATTCACGGTCTGACCGAAATAGTCCTGGCGGTCGTTCAGCATCACGGCCAGGCAGGGGCCCTCATGGATGCCGATCTTCAGCAGCAGTTCCTCGCGCTGGCGCTCGCTGTTGAAGCCGCGCATCGCCTCCCGGATCCGCAGGGCTGCGGCAAGCGCGCGGTCGGGGCTGGGGAAGGTGGCCATCACGGCATCGCCGATGGTCTTCACCACCGCGCCGGATTCCTCGGCGACGATGTCGTTGAGCAGCTGGAAATGCGCCTTCACCAGGTCGAAGGCAACGAGATCGCCGACGCGCTCGTAGAGTTCGGTCGAACCCTTGAGATCGGTGAACAGGAAGGTGAGGCTGACGATCTTCAGCCGCTGATCGATATCGAGCGTATCGGCGCGATAGAGGTCGCGGAAGGTCTGGTTGGTCAGCAAACGCTTGGCGGTCAGGAAATGCCGCCGCCGGCCGAGTATGTCGTGCATGGCGTCGTTGGCGATCCAGACGCCCGGCAGAACCCGCGTGTCGGTGGCGTTTTCCAGCGTCAGGCGCAGCGGCCCGGGATGCATCGCCAGGGTGCTGTTCGGCGTGCTCAGCTTGTTGAGCACCATGGTGAGGCTCTGGCGCTCCCGGGTCGGTTCGCCCTGCACATCGATGAATTGCGTCGCATGGGTGACGGGATCGAAAACGATCACGAATTCGGCCGGCAGCTGCAGCGACAGGATCGCCTTCTCGCCTGGGGGCAGTTCGACCACGTCCAGCATGATCTGCTCGAGGCGGGTTTCCAGATCCTCCGGAATGTCGACGCCGGAGCTGCAGAAGATCTGCCGGTAATAGTCGGCAAATGGCAGCTCGTGTGGCACATGCGCGGGAATGCGCCGGATGCGGGGATCGACGGTGAAGGTCACTTCAACCATCTCGTCCAGCGTCGGCTCGTAGCCGGCTGCGCAGAGATGGCAGTGATACTGCTCGCTCTGGACGGTCTTGAGGCTGGCATAGGCGCCAAGCATGCCGCCGCAGCCGGGACAAAGCACGTTCCACGACATCTGGAACAGGCCCAGTCGCGTGGCGTGCAGCAGCGCGGCGATGGTGCGCTCCTCGCCGAGACCGTTCGCGGCGGCAAAGGCGAGGGCGTTGATACGGTTAAGCGCGGGTTCCGGACCATCCCGGACCAGCTTTTCCAGGGCCGCGGCGGCGGCGGGATCGGCCGACTGCCGCAAAACCGCAAACAGGGCTTCGGCGTCGCTCATGTGCCGGATCATACGCCTGCCGGCGGACCGGCCCGCATGACATTTCTAGGTGCAGGCGCTTCCAGACAGGCGCCGGGAAGCGCCCGGCCACTCAGCCCGGCTGTTCGGCGCCGCGCAGCACGGCGTGCTGCATGCGCAGACTGGCGAAGAGGCTGATGCCGCTGAGCAGGACGCCGATGGCGGCCGCCAGCGGCCAAGCCATGCGCAGCCAGGTGACGAGGGCATCGGACACGATGAAGAACTGCAGGCTGACCAGCAGGCAGAAGAAGACGGCGCCCGGATACATTCTGAATTCCCCCAGAGGTGATTCGTTTTCTCCCTCCAGCCTGCCGGTTTTTCTGATTCCGCGGTGCAACATGCCTGTGATTCTCCGTGACATTCCTGGGATGAGGCGGGCAACGTATATTCTACTTGTTGACTGTATATGATCATGATATGTTCTTTTTGAGTAACAGTCAAGGTTCATGAATGAAGCGCCGGCGGGGTGAAGGGAATGGCCGCTGGTCGGGTCAGCGCTGCGGCGGAGTGAGATAAGGCGGGATAAGCGCGGATAAGTCGGAATAAGCAGGAATAAGCCGGTTCAAGGGCAGGAAGCGGTTAATTTGGACGAATCAGCACCGGTTAGCACCCGGACTGGCTCCGGTTTGGCGGCGGGATCGCCGCCATCAGGTGCCCGCGGCGATCACCGCCTGGGTCATGTCGGGCAGCAGCTCGAGATGCTTGAGGGCTGCCTTCAGCCGTGCGAGGTCGCGACTGCGGATCATGGCCCGGTCGACCCGGCTGCCCGGCGGCTGCCCCGCTGCCAGGTCGGCGATCTGCTGGCGGAGGATCAGTTCGAGGATCAGTCCCTGGGCCTCGATCAGCCGGACGATGTCGTCCTCGCCGATCAGGCTGGCGCGGGCGACGGCGCGCAGGCGGCTGCCGGTGCTGGTCGCCGGCTCGCCCAGCCGCAGGGCCATGACGCGGGCGGCGCTGACCAGCGGCAGCAGGCCGCCGAGCTTGAGGTCGATACGGCCGCCCTGTTCCCTCAGCCGGCCGAACAGGCCGATGGCGGGATGCAACTGCGCCGACTGCTCGGCCAGCAGGCGCAGGAAGAGCGGCGCGCTGCGTGCGGCGGCGAGCGCCTCCCGGCGAAGATGCTCGCCCAGCCGCAGCGCGCCGAAGACAGGCTTGAGATCGTAGAAGATGTCGACGTTGAGCAGAGACTCGGGCGAGGAGCGGCGGATCCATTCGGTGACGCGCGCGCGCCACTGGCCCTGGTTGCCGCGCCAGGCGGTGTTCTTCGCCATCACGCCGCCCTTGCAGTAGGGGATGCCGGCCTCGTTCAGCAGGTCGGCCATCATTTCGCCGGCGCGGGCATACCAGCCGTCATCCTCGGTGCTGCCGGCATGGATGATGGCATTGTCCTGGTCGGGGCTGAGCAGGCTTTCGCCGCGGCCGCCGGAGCCGAGCACCAGCACGCACCAGGGCGCCGGCGCCGGCTGGCCGGCCTGCGCCAGCTGGGTCTCGACGATGGCGGCGGCGCGGGCGGTGATGTCGCAGTAGATGCTGCTGATGACCGCGGCGATGTCGATGGCGCCGCTCCCATCCTCCAGCAGGGTTCGCGCCAGTTCGGGGAGGGCGGTGCGGGCATGCGCGAGTTCAGCGGCATTGGTCGCGACATCGAGTCCGTCGGCGATGATCTGGCCTTCCAGCGCGCGGTGTGCCAGCAGCAGGCGCGCCGACAGCATGCCGGTGTAGCGGCCGGTCTCGTCGGTGGCCGGCAGGTAGCGCAGGTTCAGCCGCCGCATGCGGCCGATGGCGCGGAAGAGGAAGGCGTTATCGGCGATGGCGATCACCTGCGGCGTCATGATGTCGCGCGCGGTGAGCTGCAGCGCCGCTTCGCCATGCTCGCCCAGCGCCCGCGTCACGTCGCGCTCGGTGAGAATGCCGACATGCTGGCCGAAGCGGTCGGCGACCAGCAGGGCGCCGCGCTTCTCGGTCGCCATGCGCCGGGCGATCTCGGTCAGCGTTGCCGTGTCGGGAACATCCTGCACCGACCGCATCACGCTCGCCACGCGGCGGCGGTAGGGTTCGAGATCCGGGGGGGCGATATCGGTCATGATGCCAGCAGCAGGTCGACCGACCAGCCGGCGCGGGTCTGGCCGTGGATCAGATCGCGCTGCCGCGCCATGAGGTCGCGCGCCGCGCCCAGGGTGGCGATGCCGCGGCTGCCGAGCGGAGGCAGCAGATGCGCCCAGATCGCGGCGGCCGCTTCGGCGTCGCCGAGCGCCTGGTGGCGGCCCGAGACGGTGATACCGAGATCCTCCGCCACCTGCTCCAGGCTGATATTCTGCCGCCGTGGCCGCAGCCCGGCATAGAGCAGGCAGACATCGAGCACGGCGGAGGGCGGCCGGAAGGGCAGGCGGGCGCGCTCCGCCTCATGGCGCAGGACCGCGAGATCAAAGGCGATGTTGTGGCCGATCAGCACGCGGCCCTGCCAGTAGGCCTGGAGACGCGACCAGATCAGCGCGAAGGACGGCGCGAAGGCGACGTCGGCATCGGTGATGCCGTGGATCTGCGTGGCGCGCTTCGGAATCTTCACGCCCGGATGGACCAGCAGGTCGAGCGGCGGCGCCGCCTCGCGCTGGGCGCCGTGGCAATGCAGCGCACCGATCGAGAGCAGGCGGTCGCGCGCCACGTTCAGTCCGGTGGTCTCGATGTCGAGGACGGTTACCGGCAGGGTGCTGAGCGGCTCGTCGGCGGGGAAGCTGTGTTCCGCCGGCAGGCTGAGGCGCGGCGTACTGCGGATGCCGCCGATCATCCGGCCGAGACCCGTGATGAGCCGCTGCCGCATCATCCCCGTGTCACGCGGTCAGTTCACGCAGCAGGGCTTCGCGGCGGAAGCGCTTCAGCATGGAGGCGTGCATCGCCACGGCATGCAGGCGCAGGTCGCCGCGCACGACTTCGAGATCCTCGCCCTTGAGGCGGGGGTGGATCGGCGCCAGCCGGTAGATCACCTTCGCCGTTCCGTCGGTCACGTTGCGCGGATGCGCCGGCGGCTCCTGCCGGGTCCTGGAGAAGCGTTCGTCGAAGGCGGCGATGGCGTCATTCCAGTCCGTGCGGTGCGCCGGCACATCGCCCAGCAGGGGGGCGTAGAAGGCGGCGAGGGAATCGGCCACCTGCTGCCGGGCCGGTTCGCCGGCCGGCCGCAGCAGACCCTCGACCAGGATCAGGGTGTCGGCCAGCGTGCCGGCATAGGCCTCCCAGCGGCAGGCCTCGAGGCCGTCGCGGAAGGCTGCCTCGGTCAGCAGTTTCTCGTAGTCCTGCATGGTCTTCACGCGGCAATAGCCGATGACGCATTTCTGGGCGAGATAGGATGCCTCGCCGCGGACGAATGCCTCAAGCTCGGCACGAGTCGCCACGGCAGGCGGGAAAAAGAATTCCAGTGTGCGTCGCAACAAAATCGGTCCCCCGGATCACAAGCTGCCACAAACAGGGCGGTTCAATCTTTAGCCTTTGGTCTAATGGGCCCGTTGTTTCAAGGCCTTCTATACTGCCCCCGGGCGTCTCCGCAGGGTGATTCTGCGGTCTGGACGTAACGAATATCATAAACAAGGGGCAGGAGCGCATCCATGTCAGATCTATCACCAGACAAGGCCAAGGCCTACTGGGCCAGAACATCCGGCCTCATGTGGACGATGCTGGGCATCTGGTTCTTCTTCGGTTTCGTCATCCATCTCTTCGCGCCGCAGCTGAACGGGATCAAGATCCTCGGCTTCCCGCTCGGCTTCTACATGGCCGCACAGGGCTCGCTGATCGCCTTCGTCGTGTCGCTGTTCTGGTTCGCCTCGAAGCAGAACTCGATCGACGAGGAATTCGGCGTCGCCGAAGACGAATAAGGGGGAGACGCCGCAATGGCAAACAGCACCAAAGATGATGGCGGCTTTATCGCCAATCTAGGCAAGATCTACGGCATGTATACCGGCGGCTTCGCCGCCTTCGTGATCGTTCTTGCCATCCTCGAACAGCTGGGGGTGTCCAACCAGGTCATCGGCTATCTGTTCGTGTTCCTCACCATCGGCGTATACGCGCTGATCGGTATTCTCTCGCGCACCGCGGAAGTGGGCGAATACTACGTGGCCGGCCGCAAGGTCCCGGCCCTCTACAACGGCATGGCGACCGGCGCGGACTGGATGTCGGCGGCGTCGTTCATCGGCATGGCCGGTTCGCTCTACCTGCTCGGCTATGACGGCCTCGCCTTCGTGCTCGGCTGGACGGGCGGCTACCTGCTGGTCTCGATCCTGCTGGCGCCGTATCTGCGCAAGTTCGGCCAGTTCACCGTGCCCGACTTCCTCGGTGCCCGGTATGGCGGCAACGTCGCGCGCTTCGTCGGCGTGATCGTGCTGATCTCGGCCTCGTTCGCCTATGTGACGGCGCAGATCTTCGGCGTGGGCATCATCGCCTCCCGCTTCCTCGGCATCTCGTTCGAGATCGCGGTGTTCGTCGGTCTGGCCGGCATTCTGGTCTGCTCGATGCTGGGTGGCATGCGTGCGGTCACCTGGACCCAGGTGGCGCAGTACATCATCCTGATCATCGCCTACCTGATCCCCGTGGTCATTCTCTCGGCCAAGGTGACCGGCGTGCCGATCCCGCAGCTGATGTATGGCCAGGCGATCGAGAAGATCCAGGCTCTGGAACCGACACTCGGCGTGGTCAAGGGCCACACCGCGGTCTTCTCCAATGCCAAGGGCGAGATCAACTTCACCGATGGTCTGAACTTCTTCGCCCTGATCTTCTGTCTGATGGTGGGTACGGCTGCCCTGCCGCACATCCTGATGCGCTACTTCACCACGCCCAGCGTGCGTGATGCCCGCAAGTCGGTGGCATGGAGCCTGTTCTTCATCTTCCTGCTGTACTTCACGGCGCCGTCCTATGCGGCGTTCGCCAAGCTGGAAGTGTACCAGAACGTCATCGGCACCAGCATCGACCAGCTCCCGGCCTGGGTGCAGTCGTGGGGTGAAATCGGCCTGGTCGGTACCTGTGACCGCCCGGATGCCGCCGTTCGCTACGCGATGTGCAAAGGCGTGACCGGCAACAATGACGGTATCCTGCAGCTCTCCGAGTTCCGTATCCATACGGACGCCATCGTTCTGGCGACCCCGGAGATTGCCGGCCTGCCGTATGTCATTGCCGGCCTGGTAGCCGCGGGTGGTTTGGCTGCCGCGCTCAGCACGGCTGACGGCCTGCTGCTCGCGATCGCCAACGCGCTCAGCCATGACATCTACTACCGCATGATCGACCCGCATGCCCCGACCAAGCGTCGCCTGATCCTCAGCCGCGTGCTGCTGATCCTCGTCGCTATCGTCGCGGCGTACACGGCGGCGCAGAAGCCCTCGACCATCCTCGCGATGGTGGCTTGGGCCTTCTCGATCGCCGCCTCGGGTCTGTTCCCGGCGCTGGTGATGGGCATCTGGTGGAAGCGCACGACCAACACCGGCGCCATTCTCGGCATGATCGCCGGTTACGGTGTCTGCGTGTTCTACCTGGTGATGACCCAGTTCTATGGCATGCCGCTGTGGTTCGGGGTCAAGAACATCTCCTGCGGCCTGTTCGGCATCCCGGCGGCCTTCATCGTCACCTGGGTGGTCAGCATGGTCACCAAGGAACCGACGAAGGAAATGCAGGACTTCATCGACAGCATCCGTGTTCCGAAGGGTGAAGTTAAGCTTGCCCGCTCGGAAGACGCGATCGCGCACTGATCGACCGCTTCTTGTCGACGGCGGCGGGGGCCTTATACTGGCCCCCGCCGTTTTTCTTTGCCGCGGTCACCTGTCCGGATCTTCATGACATCCCCCACTGATTTCTTCTGGAATTACCTGCCCTACTGGGCGGTTGCCTATGGCCTGGCCCTGATCGGCTGGACCTGCGTTGGACGCTTCCTGATGACGGCCTTCTTGCCGCCCGACCATCCGAACTACATCTTCCGCTGGTTCCGGATGCTGACGAACTGGGCCCTATGGCTGGTCGGTTTCATCACGCCGCGGTTCATCGGGCCGCGCTTCCTGCCGCTGATCGCGGCCTTCTGGGCGTTCGCCCTCCGCTACGTGGCCCATTTCGCCTTCGCCGCCCATGGCATGGCGCCGACCCTGACACAGGCCGCGTCATGAACCCGCAGACCGTGTTCATCGCCGTCCTCGGCGTCACCCTGCTCAACGGGTTCGTCTCGCCGGTGCTGCCACTGGTCTTCCTGATGGCGCCGGTCTGGATGCCGGAATTCATGCCGATGACGTCGATCCCCGTCCTGTACGGGACGTCGCTGATCGTGTCGGTTTCCACCCTGATCCTGTCCGGCGTGCCGGCGGGAATCTTCGAGCGGCTGACCGGCCGCGAGGAGACCGATACCACCTCGATGCTGGTCTGGCTCGGCGCCGCCATCCTGCTGACATTGCCGGGTCTGTTCTGACGGAGCGGTCATGCCCCAGCCGGTCGAAGAGCGGATCAGGGCCATGGCAGTACACTCGATCGGACGCGGATGCTTCTTTGCCGCCCTGGCGATCTGGTGCGTGATGATCGGTCTGATCGCCGAGCCGCTGCTGGCGATCAAGTCCGGTGCGATCCTGACCATGATGGTCGCCTGCATCCTGCTGCTCAAGGCAGGATATGTGACCCGCAATTCCTACAAGAAGACCGAGGTCTGGATCCTGCTGGACCGCCAG
>NZ_DATGQG010000006.1:0-13500 GCF_035304305.1 Ferrovibrio sp. | reverse complement strand
CGGTACACATCGCTCACCACCTGGGAACTGAGCAGGGATGGCCGCCTGGTCGGCACCCTGGAAATGCCGATGGCCATGGGGCTCGTTGGTGGCGCGACCAAGACGCATCCGCTGGCTCAGCTGGCCCTGCGTATCCTTGGCGTGACCTCGGCGCAGGAACTGGCGGAAGTCACAGTCGCGGTCGGCCTGGCGCAGAACATGGCGGCGCTCCGGGCGCTTGCCACCGAAGGCATCCAGCGCGGCCATATGGCGCTCCATGCCCGCAACATCGCCATCGTGGCCGGCGCCACCGGCGACGAGATCGACAAGGTCGCCGCCGAACTCGCGGCTGCCCACGATGTCCGCACCGACCGTGCAGCGGAAATCCTCGCCCGTCTGCGGCGTGGGTGATGACCCTTTCACCACAAGAAGAAACCGAACGGAGGAAACGATCATGACCATTAATCGTCGCAAGCTTATCGGCTCGGCCGCGGCCCTCGGCGCCGCTGCCGCGCTGCCCGCACCCGCACTGGCACAGAGCGGGGCCGTCAAATGGCGCATGCAGGCGCTGTGGGATCCGGGCACGACCCCGCAGAAATTCGAGGAGCGTTTCGTGAAGCGCGTCGCCGAACTCACTGGCGGCAAGTTCACCATCGAGCTCTTCGCCGGCGGGCAGATCGTGCCGGCGGCGCAGGCTTTCGATGCCGTGCGTGGCGGCGCCTTCGAGATGATGAAGACCTTCGACGGCTACGAGGCCGGCAAGATTCCGGCTTTCGCCTTCACCAGCACGATCCCCTTCGGCTTCCCCGAATCCGACCAGTACGAAGCCTGGTTCTACGAGATGGGCGGCCTGGAAATGGCCCGCGAAGCCTATGCGCCGGCGGGGCTTTTCTACATCGCGCCGACCGTTTACGGGCAGGAACCGATCCATTCCAAGGTGCCGATCACCAAGATCGCCGACCTGGCGGGCAAGAAAGGCCGCTTCGTCGGTCTGGCATCCGCCGTCATGGGCGCCTTCGGCGTCAGCGTCTCGCCGCTGCCGACGGGCGAAGTCTACACGGCGCTCGACAAAGGCGTGATCGACATCGCCGATCGCGGCGACCTGACGGCGAACTTCGAGGCCGGCCTTGCCGAAGTGGCGAAGCATGTCGTGGTGCCCGGCGTGCATCAGCCGACCACGGCAACCTGCTATGTCGCCAATCGTGGCGCCTATGAAAAGCTGCCGGCGGAGTACAAGGCAGCGCTGGCGGTCGCCGCGCGTGAGATTTCGGCGTCGCTGCGCCAGCACATTCTCGTGCAGGATGCCATCGCGCTGGAAAAGTACCGGGCGAAGGGCTGCACGATCCACACCCTCGACCCGGCCGACATCCTCGCCAACCGCCCGAAGGCCATCGCGGCCTGGCAGGCGGCGACCAAGGACAACGCGCTGGCCAAGAAAATCCTGGAGAGCCAGACCGCCTTCATGAAGCGGCTCGGCGTACTGGCCTGACCGTGACGGCGGGCGCATCACGCGCCCGCCACTCTTTTCATCCGGGGATCTGCTGTGCCGCGATTTCTCGGCGCTCTCGTCAGCGCCATTACCACCGTAAACAAGGCAGCCTTCCATATTGCTGTCCTGCTCATCTATGCCATCGTTCCGGTGCTGCTCATCGACGTGGTGATGCGTTACGCCGCCAACAGCCCGACCATATGGGGCATGGAGCTGGCAACCCTGTTGTTCGGTCCGTATTTCCTGCTCGCCGGCCCCTATGTGATGCATCTCAAGGGTCATGTGGCGATGGACCTGCTGCGGCGGAAGCTGAACGTGAAGCAGGACCGCATCATGGAACTGGTCAACCTGCCGGTCATCATCGCTTTCTGCGGCATCCTGCTCTGGTACTCGCTGCCCTCGGCGATCGACTCCTTCAATTACGGCGAGACGTCCTTCTCGGCCTGGAATCCGCCGATCTGGTGGACCAAGGCCGCCGTGCCGCTGGCACTGGTGCTGATGCTGCTTCAGGCTTTTGCCGAGTTCCTGCGCGTTCTGTTCCGTGATCAGGGCGGGGAGGCGGCAGCGCCATGAGTTCCACCGCCATCCTCCTGATGATGTTCGGTGGCCTGACGCTGTTCATGCTGACCGGCCTGCCGATAGCCTTCGTGCTCGGCGGCCTGTCGCTGCTGATCACCGTGCTGTTCTGGAACGCGCAGGCGGTGATCATCCTGGTGCTGCAGATCTTCGATACGATGAAGTCGGAGGCGCTGCTCGCCATCCCGCTCTACATCCTGATGGCGGCCCTGCTGTCGCGCTCGGGCGTGATTGAGAAGCTCTATCGCGCCATGGAGCTGTGGTTCGGCCGGGTGCGGGGCGGGCTTGCCATTGGCACGGTGGTGATCTGCGTCATCATGGCAGCCATGACCGGCGTAGTCGGTGCGGCCGTCACCGCCATGGGCATGCTGGCGCTGCCCGAGATGCTGCGCCGCCGCTACAGCCCGGGACTGGCAACCGGAACGATCTGCGCTGCCGGCACGCTGGGTATCCTCATCCCACCATCGGTGCTGACCATCGTCTATGCCGTCACGGCGCAGGTCTCGATCGGCAAGATGCTGATCGCCGGCATCGTGCCGGGCATGATCCTCGCTTCGCTTTATATCGGCTACATTCTGATCGTTTGCTGGCTGAAGCCCGACGCCGCACCGCTGCCGAAGGATTTCGAGCCGGCGCCGCTGCGCCAGCGGCTGGCCGCGCTTACCTCCCTCATCCTGCCGGGCCTGCTGATCCTGCTGATTCTCGGCTCGATTTTCTTCGGCATCGCCACGCCCACCGAAGCCGCGGCCGTTGGCGTCGCCGGTGCCGCGGTCGCCGCCGCCATCGAGCGCAAGCTGACCTTTGACGCCGCGTTCTCGGCGGCGGTGGATACCGCGAGAGCGACGGCGATGATCCTGTGGATCACCATCGGCGCCAAGGCCTATGTGGCGATCTTCACCGGCCTGGGCGGGGCGGATTCACTGCTCAACCTGATCCGCTCGCTGGATGTCGGACCTTACGTGATCCTCACGGTCATGCTGCTGATCCTGGTCTTCCTCGGCACGGTGCTGGACGAGATCGGCATCATCCTGCTGACCGTGCCGGTCTTCATCCCCATCGTGAAATTCCTCGGTTTCGACGAGATCTGGTTCGGCGTGCTCTATGCCATCACCATCCAGATGGGCTACATCTCGCCGCCCTTCGGCTACACGCTCTTTTATATGAAGGGCGTGCTGCCCAGCGGGCTGCATATGGGCATCGTGTATCGCGGAATCGCGCCGTTCTTCCTGCTGCAGGGAGCCGGCATCATCATCGCCATGATGACACCGGGCCTGATGACCATCCTGCCGCGCCTGATGATCAATTGAAGAAGCTGATCAGGAAGCGCAGGCAGACGACGATCAGGAACAGGCCGAACAGCACTTCCAGCTTGCGCTTCGGCAGGGCATGGGCGAGGCGGGCGCCGATGGGCGCCGTCCAGATGCTGGTCGGCACGAAGAGAACGAAGCCCAGCACCGAGACATAGCCGAGCGCCAGGGGCGGCTGGAGCGCAGTCACGTCCGGGAATTCCGCGGCGCGCGGCCAGCCGGCATAGATGTAGCTGATCGCGCCGGGAATGGAGATCAGCACGCCGAGCCCCGACGAGGTCGCGACCGCCTGATGGATCGGACGGCCGTAGAAGGTCATGAACAGGCTGGAAAGCTGGCCGCCGCCGATGCCCATCAGGGCGGACAGCACGCCGATGACCAGGCCGTAGAGGCGCATGATCAGCGGTCCCGGAATGTCATCGGCCAGTTTCCAGCTGTCCTTGCCAAACAGCAGGCGGACGGCCGAAATGCCGGCCACGGTCACGAACACCGCCTTGAACAGGTCGGCCGGCGCATAGCGGGCGATCACGCCGCCCGCGATGACACCGACAATCACCGGTACGGCCCACATCTTCACGATCGACATGTCGACCATGCCCTTGCGCCGGTGGGCGTTGAAGGAGCGGATCGAGGTGGGAATGATCACCGCCAGCGACGTGCCGACGCAGAGCGGCATGCGCACCGCTTCCGGCACCTCCATGATGACGAAAAGCTCGTAAAGCACCGGCACGATCACGGCGCCGCCGCCGACGCCGAATACGCCGGCGAGAATGCCGGTCAGCGCGCCGGCTGCGAGCAGGGCGACGGCGAGGAATGCGAGTTCGGAGGTGGGGATGCCGAATATCATGAATACCGATCAGATGGCCTGGCGGATCGAAAGCGGCTGCAGGCCATGATCGCCGGTGCTGCGGGACGTTCCTTCATCCCGCATCCGGATTCTGATGTAAAGGCCTGACTTCGGATCAGCACTCGGGCACCCGCGGCTGGCGCAGAGCACCACGTCGCTGAACGGAGAAGTCGGATATGTCGAGAGAAAGATGGTGGGCGGTACAAGGATCGAACTTGTGACCCCACCCGTGTGAAGGGTGTGCTCTACCGCTGAGCTAACCGCCCGCCAGGGCCCGAGGAAGCGGGCCGGTCTTCGTGCGCCTGCGTATAGAGGGGCGGCCCGGCAGTGTCAAGCCGGCCCTCTGGAGGGATTGACCTAATACAGCCCGCCCGTGCCCGAGATCGGCGCCGAGCCGACGCTGCCGCCCACGCCGCTGATGCTGTCGCGGTCCTCCATCGAGCCGTCGAGCACCGCGCTGCGGGCGCCGGGCTGCGGCTCGGTGCCGGGCTTGAAGGCTTCGAGGATGACATTGCGGTCGCCGGGCCGCGCCAGTTCGCCGGTTTCGGCCTGCACGCGCACCAGCCGCACGCCGGGCGGCACGCGGAAGGAGACGTTCGGCTTGTCCTTCAGGGCGTCCGCCATGAAGGCCTTGAAGACCGGCACGGCGACCGACGAGCCGGTTTCGCGCTTGCCCATGTCCCGCGGCGTGTCGTAGCCGATGAAGACGCCGACCGCGAGATCGGGGCTGAAGCCCAGGAACCACGTATCCATGCTGTCATTGGTCGTGCCGGTCTTGCCGGCCAGCGGCTTGCCGAGCTCGCGGATGCGGATGCCGGTGCCACGCAGCACAACGCCTTCCAGCATCGAGACCACCTGGTAGGCGGTCACCGGATCGATGATCTGCGGCCGCATGTCGGGCAGGGCCGGCATGTTCTGGCCCATATAGGCCGGCGATGTGCAGGCCGGGCAGGGGCGATTGTCGTGGCGGAAGATGGTATGGCCCTGGCGGTCCTGCACGCGGTCGATCAGGCTCGGCACGATGCGGTGGCCGCCATTGACCAGCTCGGCATAGGCCGTGGTCAGCTTCAGCAGGGTCGTCTCGCCGGCGCCCAGAGCCATCGACAGAGCGGGCGGCATGTTGTCGACGATGCCGAACCGTTTGGCGTAATCGACCACCTTCTCCATGCCGACCGCCTGCGCCAGCCGCACCGTCATCAGGTTGCGCGACTTCTCGATGCCGACCCGCAGAGTCGAGGGGCCGTAGAACTGGTCGGTATAGTTGCCCGGCTTCCACAGCGGCAGGCCCGGTCCCTGGTCGAGCACGAAGGGCGCGTCCAGCACCAGCGAGGAAGGCGTGAAGCCGCTGTCCAGCGCCGCGGCATAGACGAAGGGCTTGAAAGCCGAACCGGGCTGCCGGTTGGCCTGGGTGGCGCGATTGAACTGGCTCATGCGGAAATCGAAGCCGCCAACCAGTGCCAGCACGCGACCGGTATGCGGGTCCATGGCAACGAGGCCGCCGCCGACCTCCGGAATCTGCCGCAGCACATAGCCGTCCTGCGGCTTGTCGCTCATCCGCTCGACCGCAACCACATCGCCGACCGACACCACCTCGGCCGGGCTGCGCGGCACCGGTCCGAACTGGTCTGGGCCGAATTTCTTGCGCGCCCAGCGCAGACCCGCATAGGGGATTTTGCTTGTCTCGCCGTTGGCAAAGCCGATCTCGGCGGCGTCCTTGCTCACGCCGAGCACAACGGCGATGCGCCAGGGCGGCAGGATTCCGGCAAAGGGCGGCAGGGCGTTCAGCTTCTCGCGCCAGTCGGGCGCCAGCCTGTCGTCCTGCGTCAGCCGTGCAAATGGTCCACGCCAGCCGCCGGCGCGGCGGTCATAGGCCACGAGGCCCTCGCGCAGCACACGCTCGCCGATCGCCTGAAGCTTCGGGTCCATCGTGGTGCGAACGCTCAGGCCGCCCTCATAGAGGCTTTTCTCGCCGAATTTCTGCGCCAGTTCGCGGCGCACTTCCTCGGCGAACCAGTCGGCGCGGGCGATCTCGCTCTCGGGACGCGTGTGGGCCACCAGCGGCGTGGCCATGGCGCGCTGGCCTTCGGCCGGATTCACCGCGCCGTCCTCGATCATGCGGCTGATCACCCAGTTGCGGCGATCGCGCGCGCGCTCGGCATGACGTACGGGATGGTAATTGCTCGGCGCCTTGGGCAGGGCCGCAAGATAGGCGGCTTCCTCCAGCGTGAGGTCGTAGAGCGACTTGTCGAAATAGGTCAGCGCGGCGGCAGCAACGCCATAGGAGCCGGCGCCAAGATAGATCTCGTTGAGATAGAGTTCGAGGATCTTGTCCTTGGAGTAGGCCTTCTCGATGCGGAAGGCGAGGATGGCTTCCTTGGCCTTGCGGGCAATCGAGACTTCGTTGCCGAGCAGGAAATTCTTCGCCACCTGCTGCGTGATCGTCGAGGCGCCGACAGGGCGGCGGTTCTGCGCAATGTTGATGACGTTCTGCAGCACCGCGCGGGCGATGCCGATCGGGTCGACGCCGGAATGCTCGTAGAAATTCTTGTCCTCGGCCGAGAGGAAGGCCTGCTTCACCAGCTCCGGAATCGCTTCGATCGGCACGAACAGGCGGCGTTCGCGGGCGAATTCCGCAATCAGTCGGCCGTCGCCGGCATGGATGCGGGTGGCAACCGGCGGCTGGTAATCGGCGAGCTGCTGGTAATCGGGCAGATCGCGTCCGAAATACCACAGCCCTGCGAGGCCGGCACCGGCGGCTCCGAGCACGGCAAGCGTGAGTAGGAAGAGCAGCAGAAACAGATGACGCAGGAGGCGCATGTAAGACCGGCTTTCCCGGGGCGTTATGGTCCAAAAATGGCGGGTACTGGTACTCCCGAATCCCCGCCCTGTATAGCGACAAGATTGCGGCGGGTTTGGGGCGGTAAACCCGCATTCTCGCGATTCGCTCAGGGAAACCGGTTACAGGCGAACCGGGGTTAACGGGCCGGTTGTGCCTCGACTCCGAAAAAGCGATCGATGGCCGCCACCACTGCCTCGGCCAGTTCCCGGCGCCCTTGGTCGGAGAACAGCAGCGCCTCGTCTTTGAGATTCGAGAGATAGCCGAGCTCGAGCAGCACCGAAGGTACGTCCGGCGCGGACAGCACGAGGAAATTGGCGGCACGCACCGCGTTGCGCCGCAGCGGCGTCGCCTGGCCGAGGCTGGCTGTCAGCAAACCGGCGAAACGGCCGGACAGCCGGGGCGTGTCGCGCGAGGCGAGATCGAGCAGGATCGACACCACATCGTCCAGTTCCTCGGCCGGCGCGCTGTCGGCCAGCAGATCGGCCTTGTTCTCGCGCAGCGCAAGGGCCTCGGCTTCAAGATCGGTTGCATGCTCGGCGCGGGTATAGACGCTGGCCCCCCGCGTCAGGCCGTCGGAAGCGAGGCTGTCGGCATGGATGGAAAGAAACAGGTCAGCCTCCTTCTGCCGGGCCAGCGCCACCCGCTGCGGCAGCCGGACGAAGCGGTCGCCGTTGCGGGTGAGCAGCACCCGGTAGCGTCCGGTCTGTTCCAGCCTGACCGCCACGGCTCTCGCCACCGCCAAGGTGA
This sequence comes from Ferrovibrio sp., assembly GCF_035304305.1. Classification (GTDB taxonomy): domain Bacteria; phylum Pseudomonadota; class Alphaproteobacteria; order Ferrovibrionales; family Ferrovibrionaceae; genus Ferrovibrio. Next base: position 5,716 of record NZ_DATGQG010000006.1, on the reverse strand, counting down.
CATCCTTCTCATAGCGGCCGGAAGCGCTGATCGCGCCGGGATCCTGGCCGCCATGGCCGGGATCCAGCACGATGAGGCGACGATTGTCTCGCGAGGCCGGCAGGGGCGGCACCACATCGGCCGACTGCTCCAGCGGCAGGTGAACCGGCGCGGCGAAAGCCATGCGGAAGGCGGCACTGTCGGCCGGGCGGAAGTCGATTACCAGCCGGTGCGGCGCATGCCGGCCCTGTGCGGGCAGCTGGAAGGCCCGTTCGACCAGCGCCGGGGCGGCCAGGATCAGGGGCAGCGTGACGCGGCCGCCGGCCTCCGAAAGCGGCCCGGCGCGCTCGATCAGTCCACTGCCTGCCGTGCCGGGCAGCGGCTGTGCGGTCACGCCCGGAGGAAAGGTGAGGGTCAGAAGGGCGGGCTCGGCGGAGGTCTGCAGGTCGGCGGCCAGCGGACCCGAAGCCTCGATCACCAGTCGGGTCAGGCCGGCGTTGAGGCCCAGTTGCAGCCCGCTGATGCGCGGTGCTTCGGCCGCCGCCGCCGTTGCCCCGGCCAGAAACAAAAAAACAAGATAAATAAGATACTTAATGGTAATCGCCTGCCGGCTCCGGCAGCCCGCAGATAAAAGACCTTGTGGCTGCGCCCCGCAAAAGCGTACCATGCACCTGCGAATATCCGAGTCAGACCCCGCCGTCCAGCCGAATGGCTCAGGCAGGGTCGGCGCGTCGGCAGTGAGCCGGTCTGCAGATCCCAAATTCCCGCCCAAAAGGAGGCGGCCTGGGGCAGGCGGCCTCGGGCGCCGCGCTCAAGACAGCACGGATGTGGAGTGGACCTCCGAAGCGCTCTGCCGGCCTGTTCGTTCTGAACGGATTTCGGTGGTGGCGCGGTCAGGCCTCCGGCGCGGCGCGCACTGATGCCTCCCGTTTTCCGGGACCGGCGGATGAGCGCCCCCCGAACGGCCCTGCGGACCATTACCGCTGCAGCTGCAAGGCTGACGCGGGCCGGTTCGCCCGCTGCCGGCTTCGATAAACCAAGGCGCGCCGCCGTTTGTTATTCGCGCGGGCGGCGCCGCGCCGCAGGAATTATGCCAATGGGCATGCGTATGCTGATTGACGCAACGCACCTCGAGGAAACTCGGGTCGTTGTCGTGAAGGGTACCCGTCTCGAAGAGTTCGATTACGAGACATCCACCAAACAGGTTCTCAAGGGCAATATCTACCTGGCGCGGGTGACCCGCGTCGAACCCTCGCTGCAGGCGGCCTTCGTTGAATATGGCGGCAATCGCCACGGCTTCCTGGCCTTCAGCGAAATCCATCCCGATTACTACCAGATCCCGATCGCCGACCGCGAAGCCCTGCTGGCGCAGCAGGCTGAGGAAGAGGCTGCCGCGGCTGCTGCCGAGGAAGCCGAACTTGCGGAAGAGGAAGCCCGTGCCGCGGCGCGCGCTGCCGCCGAGGCGGGTGCGGATGAGAACGGTTCCGGCGACGATGAACATCCCGGCATTGAAATCGTCGAAGGCGATTTCGATACCGTCGAGGAGATCAGCCCCGACTCTCCTGATGCGTCCGACGCCTCCGACTCGTCGGAAGCGGCCGCGGATGCGACGGCAGAATCCGATTCAGAGCCGGTCGCCGCGCCGGCCTACTGGAATGTCCCGGCCAGCGCGGAGCCGGCACCGACCGTCTCCGCGCCGGTGGAGACTGCCGAAAGCGACTCTGATCAAGCCGGCGAAGAGACACAGGACGTCGATCATTACGATGACGCTCATGAGGCGGCCGGCGAGGCAGATGCTTCGGAGCAGGACCGGGGTGACCACGAGCCCGGTGATGCCGCAGCGGAGGCGGACGCCAGCGCCGACGAGAACGGTGAGAATGGCGAGAACGGCAAAAGCGACGATCACGAGGAAAGCCATCGCCGCCGCCGCCGCGCCAATGCCTTCCGGCGCTACAAGATCCAGGAAGTCATCAAGCGCCGGCAGATCATGCTGGTGCAGGTCGTCAAGGAAGAGCGCGGCAACAAGGGCGCGGCGCTGACCACCTATCTGTCGCTGGCAGGCCGCTACTGCGTGTTGATGCCCAATACCGCGCGCGGCGGTGGCATTTCCCGCAAGATCCAGTCCCAGGCCGACCGCAAGCGCCTGAAGGCGATCACCTCGGAGCTCGACATTCCGGAGGGCATGGGCGTCATCGTGCGCACCGCCGGCATGGAGCGCTCGAAGCAGGAGATCAAGCGCGACTTCGAATACCTGCTGCGCAGCTGGGACAGCATCCGCGAGATGACCCTGAAGTCGTCCGCGCCGGCGCTGATCTACGAAGAGGCCGGCCTGATCAAGCGCTCGATCCGCGACCTCTACTCCGACCAGATCGACGAGGTTCTGGTGGAAGGCGAGGAGGGCTATCGCTTCGCGCATGATTTCATGCAGATGCTGATGCCCAGCCATGCCGACAAGGTGAAGCTGTACCAGGACAAGATCCCGCTGTTCCACCGCTACCAGGTCGAACAGCAGCTCGACGGCATGTTCTCGCCGACCGTGCAGCTGAAGTCGGGCGGCTACATCGTCATCAATCCGACCGAGGCGCTGGTCTCCATCGACGTGAACTCGGGCAAGTCGACCCGCGAGCACAATATCGAGGAGACCGCCTTCAAGACCAATCTGGAGGCGGCCGAGGAAATCGCCCGCCAGCTCCGCCTGCGCGATCTCGCCGGCCTTGTGGTCATCGACTTCATCGACATGGAGGAGAACCGCAACATCCGCAAGGTCGAGCAGCGGCTGAAGGAATGCCTGCGCAGCGATCGCGCGCGCATCCAGGTCGGCCGCATTTCCGCTTTCGGCCTGCTGGAAATGTCGCGCCAGCGGTTGCGCCCCAGCCTGATCGAAAGCTCGACCATGCCCTGCCCGCATTGCCAGGGCCGCGGCTATGTCCGCTCGATCGAGTCCACGGCGCTGCAGGTACTGCGCGCCATTGAGGAAGAAGGCATCCGCGACCGTTCGGCCGAGATCACGGTGACCGTGCCGACCGATGTCGTCATTTACCTGCTCAACCACAAGCGCGACCGCATCGGCGATATCGAACGCCGCTACGTGATGAAGGTGGTGATCGCCGCCGATGCCAGCCTCGTGCCACCCGATTTCCGGATCGAGCGTACCAAGTCGCGGCAGCCGGGCGACGTGAACCGCCCCGAGCTGAAGCCCGAAGGGCAGCGCCCGATCACCCAGGAGACCGCCTATGCGGCGGATGCCGACGAGGAAGCTGCCTCGGGTGAGGGCGACGAGGCGCAGGAGCGCGCCGAAAGCGGTGACCGCGAGGGCAGCGAGGGTGGCCGCCGCCGCCGTCGCCGCCGTCGTCGCGGCCGGCGTTCGGAAGGCGGTGAGCAGTCCGGCGACGAGATCGCCGCCGCTGATGCTGCCGGCGAAGAGACCGAGGATGGCGGTGATACCGCCGAAGCCGCGGATGCCGATGGCGCCGAGGGCGATGACGATCAGCCGCAGGCCGCGGGTGGCGAGGATGGCGAGGGTGATGGCCGCCGCCGCCGCCGCGGGCGCCGTGGCGGCCGCCGCCGCCGTCGCGCCGATGGCGACGAGGCATCGCCCCGCGAGGCGGATGGCGAGCAGCCTGCGCCGATGATGACCCCCGCGGCGATCGGCGCGATGCTGGACGGGCTGCCCAGCTACGAATTCGAGGACGAGGATACGCCCGCTGCTCCCGAAACCCGGCGCGAGCCCCAGCCTGCGCCGGTGAGCGAGCCGGTGCAGCAGCCGGAAGCCGTTCAGGCGGCCGAACCGGCTGAGGCTGAACCGGCCCCGGCGGATGAAGCTCCCGCTGCCGAGCCTGCCGTTGCCGCGGAACCGGCTGCGCCGACCGAGACCCAGCCATCGGCTGCGGCGCCCGCAGCACCGCCCGTGCCGGAGACGACCGGCCCGGTCTTCCAGACCGTGGTGATCGCGCCCGACGGTTCGGCCGAGCAGGCTGAAGCCCCGCCGCCCGCGCCGAAAAAGGGGTGGTGGCGGCGGTGACTGCAGAGATCCGCGAAGCAAGGATCCGGCGCGCTTCGCCCGCCGACGAGGCGCGGCTGCGTGCCCTGCAGAAGCGTGCCTACGTCAAATACGTGCCGCGGATCGGTGCCGAGCCCCAGCCCATGGCGGAAGACGCCGCCGCGTTGCTGCGCGACTACGAAGTCTGGGTGGTCGACGGCGCCGAGGATGGCCTCGCCGGTGCGCTGGTGCTGCGCCATGCCGAGGATCATCTGCTGATCTGGAGCGTTGCGGTCGACCCGACGCAGCAGGGCGCCGGCCTCGGCCGGCGTCTGCTCGATTTCGCCGAGCAGCAGGCGTTGTCGCGCAGCCTGCCCGAGGTCCGCCTCTTCACCAATGCCCAGTTCACCGAGAACCGCGCCCTTTACGCGCATCTTGGCTATGTCGAGACCGGCATTGAAAGCTATGACGGCTACGATCTGGTCCATATGGCCAAGGTGCTGGTCGCGATGGCGTGACGGCGTACCCCGGCCTTCCGGTGCCGAGCTATGACGGTCTTTTCCGCGCAGGACCTTGAAAGCTACCTGCATGTCCATATTCCGCTCTCCGCGGCGATGCAGGTCTCGGTGGTTTCGGCGTCGCCGCAGGCGGTGACGCTGGCCGCGCCGCTGGCGCCCAACATCAATCATCGCAGCACCGCCTTCGGCGGCAGCCTGTCGGCCGTCGCGATCCTCTCCGCCTGGTCGCTCGTCCATCTCCGCCTGACCGCAGAGGGATTCCGGACCCGGCTGGTGATCCAGTCCAACCGCATGGATTACGACCGGCCGGTGGAGGCGGATTTCACCGCCACGGCCCGGCTGGCCGATGAGGCGGCGTGGCCCGGCTTCTGTCGGATGATCGGTCGCCGGGGCCTGGGTCGCATCCGTGTACGCTCGCTCGTCAATTGCGGCGACGATATCGGCGGCCGTTTCGAGGGTGAATTCGTCGCCTTCCGGCGCGACGGCGACGCGCCCTAGTCGGCGGCCCGGCGCGAGCTGCGCTCCCGGGCCGCGAACTCGGCGGGATCATGGGCGCAGAAAACCTCGACGCTGTCGCCGTGGCGGCGGATCAGGTTGCGCAGGCGCTCCTGGTTGTTCAGCCGTGCGGCTCGGTCGACTTCCATCATCCGCTGATAGGCGCGCAGGCCCGGCGGGCAATGCGGGTGCGAGAGATTCATCTCGCCGCGATAGAAATAGGCATCGCCCGCATGCAGCATCCAGCGGTCGCCGCGCTGGATCGCGATGCCGCAATGCCCCCAGGTATGGCCGGCCAGCGGCACCATCAGGATTTCCGGTGGCAGGCCGGCAAGATCATGCACGCATTCGAAGCCCATCCAGGCCTCGCCCTGCACGCTGTGTTCCTGCCAATGTACGCCGTCATTCCACTGCAGCGGCCGGTAGCGGTTGCGGGCGACAAATCCCTTCCGCGCATTGCGCGCGGCGTTCAGCTCCAGTCCCAGCACATGCACGGTCGCCTGTGGAAAATCCTCGATGCCGCCAGCATGGTCGAAATCGAGATGCGTGAGCACGATATGGCGCACGTCGCTCGCCTTGAAGCCGCGCGCCTGCAGCTGGTGCAGCGCGGTGTCTTCATCGTTCAGCTGAATCCGGTTGGCGAGGAGAAAGAATTTACTCAGCCGCTGGCGGGCGCGGCGCATGTCGCCCATACCAAGACCTGTGTCCACCAGCACGAGGCCGTGCCGTTCGGTTTCGATCAGGA
>NZ_DATGQG010000005.1:0-44503 GCF_035304305.1 Ferrovibrio sp. | reverse complement strand
TGATCGGGATCGACGGTTTTGGAACCGCGCAGGGTCGGCCAGCCCTTGGTCAGAATGATATCCTTGATCGAGGCGGGCACACCGTCGATCGGACTGAGCGGTTTGCCTGCTTTCCAGCGCGCCTCGGATGCACGGGCATCGCGCATTGCTGCCTCATGATCGACCAGGATATAGGCATTGACGGTCGGGTTGATCCTGTCGATCCGCTTCAGCAGGGCTGCCGCCGCCTCTGCCGGCGACAGCGTCCCGGCGCGATAGGATGCCGCAAGCTCGGCTGCCGAGAGATAGCAGATATCTTCGCTCATGGTGCCTCGTTCAGTTGCGGCGTTCCGCCGTCATGGGGAGGCCCGGGAAAGGCCGCAGAGTGATCTTTGCAACCGCTTCCACCTTCGCGCCCTTCACCATGCGGAAGCGGAGCTTCTGTGCCAGCGTGGCCAGGATCAGGACAGCTTCGATCATGGCAAAGCCCTGGCCGATGCAGATGCGCGGCCCGGCGCCGAACGGCAGATAGGTGAACCGCCGCCGCTGCGCGACACGCTCCGGGGCAAAATTCTCTGGATCGAAAACGTCTGGATTGGCCCAGTAAAGCCTGTGCCGGTGCATCAGCCAGGGCGAAATGACCACATTGGTCCCTTTCGGCAGCTCGAGCTCGCCGAAGCGATCATCCGCCTGCGCCAGTCGCGCGGTGGTATGGGCGGGCGGATAGAGCCGCAGCGCCTCCTCGATCACCATGCGCGTATAGACCAGACTGTCGTAATCACCATATTCCGGCGCACGCCCGTTCAGCACGCGATCCAGTTCGGCATGCAGTCTGTCTTCCACCGCGGGTGCATGCGCCAGCAGATACCAGCACCAGGCGAGCGCCGTTGCCGTCGTCTCGTGTCCAGCGAGAAAGAAGGTCGCCATCTGGTCGCGGACTTCCCGGTCGCTGAGCCCGCCGCCATTTTCATCATCGACAGCGGCCAGCAGCATGCCGAGCATGTCACCGCCGAGATCGCCGCCATCTACCGCCTTGGCGCGCCGCCGCCGGATCAGCTCGCGGATGATGGCATCCATCTCGGCCAGCGCACGCCGTCCCTCGGCTGCGTCGGGCCGGGGCACCCAGCGTGGCAAACCCAGCAGGTCCGGGATGTTCGGCCGCACCGTCATCTGGTACCGGTCCATGGCGGCGCCGACAGCTGACACATCGGTCGTCGCATCAGCGCCGAACATGGTCCGCGCGACGATATCGAGCGTGACCAGCATCATCTGCTCTGCCATGTCCACGCTCTGCCCCGCAGGCAGAGCTGCAAGCCGGTCGGCCAGCAACGCGGCACGCTCGGTCATGATTGCCGCAAATCCGGACAGGTGTCGCGGCTGGAAGATGGGTGCCATCATCCGACGCTGGCGTTTCCAGTCAGCCCCCTCGCTGGTCAGCAATCCCTTGCCGAGGCCGGGCTCCAGCATGCGCTTTCCCACCGGATCACGGGTATAGTTCGCCGCGTTGTCGAGCATCACGTGGCGGATCAGATCGGGGTGATTGGCCACGACGATGGGCCGGAAGGCCATCCGGTAAACCAGAATGTCCCGCTCATAAGACTGCCGCGTCCAGGTGCCGATGGTGTTCTCCCGCACCGTCCGGATCAGCTGGAAAAGCGGCAGTCGCGTATCGTGCCGCGCAGGATGCACCGGCACGAATTCCATGGCTTCCGATCCTGCCGTCATGCCCTAGACGGTTGTCGTCAGGCCGCCATCGACGGCCAGCACATGACCGTTCACGTATGAGCCGGCGGGCGACGCCAGAAAGAGCGCTGCACCAGCCAGTTCATGCGGCTTGCCCCAACGCCGCAGCGGCGTGCGCTGGTTCACGAAGGCGACGAAAGCCGGATCGTCCAGCAGCGGGCGGTTGAGCTCAGTCTCGAAATAGCCCGGCGCGATTGCGTTGCAGGTTACGCCCGATGCCCCCAGTTCGGCCGCAAAGGACTTCGTGAAACCGGCAATGCCGTGTTTCGATGCCGTATAGGCGGCGATGTTGGCGCGGCCGAGGATCGACAGGACCGAGCCGACATTGATGATCCGCCCATGACGCCGCTCCGCCATGCCCAGGACCGCCGCGCGTGCCAGCGCAAAAGCGCCGGTCAGGTTGGTATCGATTACGGTTTGCCAATCCTGCAGCGTCACCTCGGCAAGCGGCTTCCGGATGTTGGTGCCGGCATTGTTGACAAGGATGTCGAGCTTGCCGTGCTTCCGTTCGATTTCGGCAACCGCGGCTGTGCTGACCCTGGTATCGGCGACGTCGAATGCGGCGATATCCACCTTGCCGCCCACCGATTTGGCAGCCTCCTCCAGCGTGTCGCGATACCGTCCATTCAGGACGACCGTCGCTCCCGCCTCGACGAACAGCTTCGCAATCTCCAGTCCGAAACCCCGCGACGCGCCGGTGACCAGCGCCACCTGACCCGAGAGACTGAACAGTTCCTGCAGCATACCGCCTCCTCTGATCTCCACGGAGTTTAGCGGTTTGAACGCTGGACACCAGCCTGCAGCGGTTCCTACCATTGGCCAAAACCGACCGAGGAGGAACGCCGATGCTGCGCAGCTACCAGATTGCCCAGTTTGGCCAGCCGCTGAAGCCCAGCGAAGCCCCCCTGCCCGATCCCAAGGGGCGCGAGGTGCTGGTCAGGGTGGAGCATTGCGGCGTCTGCCACAGCGACATCCATATCTGGGACGGCTACTTCGACCTCGGGAACGGCCGCAAGGTGGTAGCTGCCAATAACGGCGCACTGCTGCCGCTGACGCCCGGACATGAAATCGTCGGCAGCGTTGCCGCCGTCGGGCCCGCGGCGCGCACCGCCCAACCCGGGCAGCGCCGGCTTGTTTTCCCCTGGATCGGCTGCGGCACCTGCCCGCCCTGCCGGGACGGCAACGAACATATCTGCGCCGGTGCACAGCAGGCGATCGGCATATTCCGGGACGGCGGGTATGCCACCCATGTCCTGGTCCCGGATGAGCGGTATCTGGTCGACTACGGTAGTCTCGACCCGCTGCTGGCCTCGACCTATGCCTGCTCCGGGCTGACCGCCTATTCCGCGCTGAAGAAGATCGGCCGCCTCGCCGACCACCATTCGCTGCTGATAGTCGGCGCCGGCGGCGTCGGCCTCAACGGCGTCGCCCTGGCCAAAGCGGTCACCGGGCAGGCGCCGATCGTGGCCGACATTGATCCCACCAAACGCGAGGCGGCCCTGCGGCTGGGCGCCAGAAGCGTAATCGATCCGCGAGAGGACGGCACCCTCAAGGCCCTGCTCAAGGAGACCGGCGGTGTGATGGCGGCGGTGGATTTCGCCGGCTCAGGCCCCAGTTTCGAGTTTGCCTACGGCTCGCTGCGCAAGGGCGGGCATCTGGTCAGCGTCGGCCTGCTCGGCGGCGCGGCAACGCTGTCGCTCGGTATCCATGTCATGAAGGCCCTGCGCGTGAGCGGCTCCTATGTCGGCAGTCTGGCGGAATTGCAGGAACTCATCGCGCTGGCACAGACCACAGAACTGCCTGGCCTGCCCATCACCGAGAAACCGCTGGCGCAGGCGACCGAAGCACTGCAGGCGCTGAAGGACGGCCGGGTGGTCGGCCGGATCGTGCTGGACGCCTAGAGGAAAAGCGCCATCACGCCGGTATAGCCATAGAGCCGCGACTGGGCGATCTCGCCGCCGCAATACATGCCCACCAGCGGCAGATCCGGAAACACGGTCTGGATACGCTCGAGTTCGCCGGGATCCTGCACGAACTGGTCCTGGGTCCGCGCCATGCAGGAATACCACAGCGCGCCGCGCGGTACGCGATCGCCGCAGCGTCGCTTCAGATCGGCCAGCATGCGATCCATGTCGCGGCCGGCGGACTCGACATCGCGGCGGCAGAAGAAAACCGCATCATCCTCTTCGACCAGTGCGCCGATGGCGACGCCGCCGGCCTGCGGATCGATGCCGACGATGTTGCGGACCAGATAATCAGGGCGGTCGGTGCCACTGACCGGCAGGCCGACCATGAGGCCTGTTCCGAGTTTCCGCAGATCCTGCAGGGATTCAATGTGGAAACAGTCACGGAGAACGTCATAGGCCGGGCGGTCATCCAGCTCGAGAATGACGTTAGCATCGGCTGCCGTGACCCGGTGCACGCCGCCGATCTGGCTGCAGCCCTGCGTCAGGCCGGTCAGCACCGGCTGGGCTTCGGAAAACATGATGCCGGATACGCCGCCCTCGGACAGCTTGCCCGCCCATTGCGGCCGCGGGCCGCGCGCGGCGACCAGCCCGCCGACCAGATAGGCACCGCAGGCCTCGGAGAAATCCCCGATCAGCTCGGGAAGAGCGGGAACCTGGGGATCGGCGTGGACGATGCCAAGCCAGCCCTGCGGCCTCTCGGCGGGGCGCCGGAATATCGTGGCACTGCCTTCGGGCACCGCACCGATCAGAACGGCCACGACGGATTCGTCGCAGTATTCCGTCGCGCCCGCCGCCACGCTGTAGCCGCAGGTCGCGATGAGCGTTTCGATCCCCGTCGCGTCGCTCAGCCGGCGCATGATGCGCGGCAGATCGTCCGCCATGCGGTCGCTGATGTAGACAAACCCGACATTGACTGCGTCCGACAGCGGCATCAGCTGCAGCAGGCAGGCATCCACCGCCATCCGCCAGTCCTCGGCGGCGCCGACGCCGAGCCGAAATCGCGAGCCGGTTGTTTGTTCACTCATGCGGTACTCCCATACGGGTCATCCTATATTACCTTGCCGCCGGGTTCGATCCGTCCCTGAGGCAAAAAAGTGACCGGAGGAAAACCATGTCGATTCGGATTGCCCTGCTTCTTGCCCTCGTCCCGATCCTTGCGGCAGTGACATCCGTGCCGGCGCAATCGGCGGAGCCGGCCTCGCCAGTCGGTCGGTGGAAAACGATCGACGACGAGACGAATACCGAGCGCAGCATCGTCGAAATCGTGCAGGTCGGCGACGAATTGCAGGGCCGCATCCTGAAAATCTTTCCCCGGCCCGGCGAGGCGCCAGATCCGGTCTGCCAGGCCTGCGAGGGAGAGCGCAAAGACCAACCGATTATCGGCATGACCTTCCTGTGGGGACTGAAGCGCGACGGGGAGGACTGGGTCAGCGGCACCATTCTCGATCCGAAGAACGGTAAAACCTACAATGCCAAGGCCAGCCTGACGGAGGGCGGCCGGAAGTTGCGGGTGCGCGGCTTCCTCGGCACGCCGCTGCTCGGCCGCACCCAGATCTGGCTCCGGGAGCCCGGCTGACCGCCTCCGGCTTGACCCGCACCGCTTGCCCGGTTTAAGAAGCGGCTCCCCTGCGGCGGGAGTAGCTCAGTTGGTTAGAGCACCAGATTGTGGCTCTGGGGGTCGTGGGTTCAAGTCCCATCTCTCGCCCCAAGATTTGAACGGCCGATCAACGACTTAGTCGCGGATCGGCCGTTTTCGTTTCAGCGTCTCTGTGACGCGCTAGTCCAGTCCCAGATAGGCCTTGCGGATCTCCGGCCGCTGCATCAGATCGCGGGCCGGACCTTCCATGACGATCCGCCCCTCCTCCAGGACATAGGCCCGGGTCGCCAGCTCCATCGCCATGCTGACATTCTGCTCCACCAGGAGGACCGAAAGACCCTCGGCATTGATCCGGCGGATGGCATCGAACATGTCCATCACGATGGACGGTGCCAGTCCGAGGGAAGGCTCGTCCAGGAGCAGCAGTCTGGGGCGTGCCATGAGGGCCCGCCCGATCGCGACCATCTGCTGCTGGCCACCGGACAGAGAGCCCGCCGGCATGGCCAGTTTCTGCCGCACAGCGGGGAAAAGTTCGCAGACCTGCTCCAGGGTTTCGCGGCGCCGCGCCTTCGCCTCCGGCAGGAAACTGCCGAGCTCGAGGTTCTCCAGTACCGTCATGCTGGTGAACAGCCGCCGGCTCTCCGGCACGATGGCAATGCCAGCCTGGCAGAATTTATGGGGCGCGAGGCGGGTGATGTCGCGGCCTTCAAAGATGATGCTGCCGGAAGACGCCCGCTGCAGCCCGGCCAGCGTGTTGATCAGGGTCGTCTTGCCGGCACCGTTCGGGCCGACCACGCAGACCAGCTCGCCGGTTCCCACCCGGATGCTGAGATCCCAGAGCGCCGGGGCGGCGCCGTAGGCCACGTGGAGATTGCGAACCTCAAGCATGGGCTTTTCCGAGATAGGCTGCCCTGACGTCTTCTTCATTCATGACATCGGCCGCGTTACCCTGGGCGATCAGAACGCCATGGTTCAGCACGACAATCCGATCGGTCAGCGCCATCACGGCACGCATGACATGTTCGACGAAGACGATCGTGGTGCCGCGATCGCGGATTCGCTGCACCATCTCGATGGCCTCATTGATTTCGCTCGGCGTGAGGCCGGATAGCACCTCGTCCAGCAACAGCAGCTTCGGCCGCGCCGCCAGCGCCCGCGCCAGCTCGAGAAACTTGCGCTGATGCAGGTTCAGGTCATCAGGCAGAGCATGGGCGCGGTGCGCCAGACCGGCAAATTCGATGAAGGCCTGCGCGTCGCGGGTTGCTTCGGCGCGGCTTTTACCCTCGCCGCCAAACATCCCCACCATGGCAACATTCTCGAGAACCGTCATATGGCTGAAGGGCCGCGGAATCTGGTAGGTGCGTGCGATGCCCGCCTGCGCGAAGCGATGGGCGTCCTGGCCTGCCAGATTACGGCCTTCGAAGATGATCTCGCCGCGTGTCGGCTTGTAGTGTCCGCTTACCACGTTGATGAAAGTCGACTTACCAGACCCGTTCGGGCCGATCAGGCCCAGAATCTCGCCCTTGCGCACGTCCAGCGTCACATCACTGAGGGCATGCACGCCAGTAAAGGACTTGGACAGGCCGCGGACCTGCAGCAGCGGCTCACCGGTGATCGCCTTTTTCAGCCGTACCACCGGGGCCGCCGGGGGATGTTCCTTCCGCGGCGCCTCGGCTACAGCCTTGGCGGCCGCGCGGTTCCGGCGCACATGGCGCCAGCCGGATACAAGCCCCAGTATGCCGGCGGGCATGAACAGGATGACCACCACAAGGATGAGGCCGACCATCGCCCGGCCAAGCACGGCGCTGTCCCCGGAGGTGAAATAGTAGAGCAGACAGGTGATCACCACCGCACCGACGGCCGGGCCTATCCAGTGACGGCTGCCGCCCAGAATGCTCATCAGGACGACGCTCAGCGGCACAGTGATCGAGAAGACTTCCGAGACGGTGACGTAGGAGACAAAGACGGAATGGATACCGCCCGCCAGACCCGCAAGGCCGCAGGAGATCGCCAGCGCGTAAAGCTTGTAGCGATAGGTCGGCACGCCCATGACCTCGGCGACATCCTCGTCATCGTGGATGGCAAACAAGCCGGTCCCAAACTTGGACGCATAGACCCAGTAGGAGACCAGCAAGGCCACCGTCGCCGTGATCAGGCCAAGCATGTAGATCGAGGAGGCCTGCGACGGCCCAAGGGCGGGAATGTCGACCCCGATCAGGTAGATACCTGGCCCACCGTCGATCGGCGTATTCAGGATCACCGTTGCCAGCACGAATGTCACGGCCAGCGTGAGCAGCGCGAACAGCTCGCCACGCACACGCGCGACGCGGAAGACGATGGCACCAATCGCGAGTCCGAGCGCGGCGGCCAGCAGCACCGCCGCCGGCAGCGTGGCCAGGAACGGCCAGCCGAGGGTGCCGGCCAGATAGGCTGTACCGTAGATTCCCGCTCCGAAGAACGCGCCATGGCCGAATGAGAAGTAGCCGGTATAGCCGGACAGGATGTTCCACGAGACCGCAAGGATCACCCAGTGGAACAGCAGATACAGAAACGATTCGTAGAAGGCTGACACGCCGATCCACGGCAATGCGGCCAAAACGGCACCGCAGGCGATGATGCCGAAAACGATTTTCCGGTTCACGACTAGACCTTCCCGGGGCGGAACAGCAGCATGAGGATCAGCAGCGAGAAGGACACCAGCGGCGCCCAGGACGGCGCGAAGACCGCCATCGCCACCGCTTCGCTGACGCCGACGATGACGCCTGCAACCAGCGGTCCGAGCGCGCTACCCAGCCCGCCCAGCATCACCACGGCGAAGACTACTCCTACCCAGGAAAAGATCTGGGTCGGCGTCAGCGTGAAGGTGAGCGCAAAGCAGATTCCCGCAATGCTGGCGAGGGCGACGCAGGTGCCGGAGAGGATCAGCGACAGCGCACGCTGATTGATCCCGAAAGCGGCCGCGATTGGCCCGTCCTCGGCCATGGCACGCATCGCCTTGCCGAGATCGGTAAAGCGCATCGCTGCCCAGATGGCAAAGGCGAACAGGACCGCGAGCACGAGCGTCAGGAGTTCGGGCACCGGAATATAGAGCGGTCCCAGGACGAACTTCTCCTCGCCGTAACCCGACTGCAGCCGTCGGAAATCCGCCGTCCACACATACTGGATCAGGCTTTCGATCATCACCGTGAAGCCGAAGGTTACCAGCAGGGAATTGAACGGCGAGATGAGGAAGCGCGAGAGCAGCCACTGCATGGCAACGCCGATCGCGAAGAACAGCGGCGGCAGCAGCACCAATGTCAGCAGCGGATCGAGCCCCCAGACCGTCGCCATGTGATAGCTGAGATAGGCCGACAGGAAGACGAAGCCGAAATGCGCCAGGTTGATCTGGCGCAGCAGACCCCAGGAAAGGCCCAAGCCCAGCCCGATCAGGCTGTACATCCCGCCGATGAAGACGCCGGAAAGGATGGACTGCGAAAGCAGGCTGAGGCTTGGGAGTGTCATTCCGTACGTCTCACATCTTCAGCGTGGCGCCCGGCGCGGCAACTTCCTTGGGCCAGATCGTGACCCAGTTGCCGTCCTGCACCTGCTTGATGCGCATCAGATCGTCGCCGTAGTTGTTGCCACGGTCGAATCGCAGCACGCCCTGGATGGTCGGGACCTGATTCTTCTTCAGCCAGTCAGCCAGCTTGGCATCGTCGAAACTCTTCGTGGCCGTAACCGCGGCTTCAAGCAGCTGCCAGGCTGTGAAGGACGCCGCTGCCTGCACCTCAACCTTGGTGTAAGGGAAGCCGGCTGCCTTCGCGCGCTTGTTGAACTCCGTGACGAACTTGGCTGCCACCGGATTGTCGGTATACGGCGGATGCTCCTCGAAGATCGTGACCGAAAGCGCATTCTTGCCTTCAGGGGCGGCGACCATCGGGCCAGGTGCCGGATACAGATGGAAATGGAGCGGCGGCACGTAATCGATCTTCTTCATCGCTTCGAGCAGCATATTGCCCTCGAGGCCGATGTTGCCGACGAAGACGAAGTCGGGATTGGCGTCCTTGATGCGGGCGGCGATCGGGCCGAAGTCGCGGTTGCCAAACTCCCATTCAAGGAACAGAACTTCCTGGATACCCCGCTTCTTGGCCACCTCGCGCGCGCCCAGCGACATGAAATGCACCGACGGGAACTTCGAGGTCACAAGTGCCATGGTCTTGGGCGGCTTAGGCGACGCGGCCAGCGCATCGAACAGGGTCGTCGGCACTGTTTCCTCGGGCTTCGGGCCCACCGACCAGGCCGGGAAATGCTTGTCATATTTCGCCAGCGAGGGAATGCCGAAGGTATGGTGGATCAGCATCTTGTTGTATCGCTGCGCCACACCCATGGCAGAAAGGATGGCGCCCGTGGCATAGGGGCCCATCAGGAGATCGACCTTGTCCGAGGTCACCAGCTGCTCATAGAGGGTGCGGGCAACATCGGGCTTCGACTGGTCATCCTTGACCAACCACTCGACCTTGCGGCCGAGCAAGCCTCCACGGCTGTTGAGATCGTCGACATAGATATCGCCGACCAGCTTGTGCACCAGCGCCGTGGCGGAAAGCGGTCCGGTCAGGGCGAGTGTGCTGCCGATGCGGATCGGATCGGACGACTGCGCCGGAGCGGGGCCGGCCGCCATCAAGCCAAGACTGCCGGCCGCGATCGCCGCCCAGGCGGCGACCCGTTTCAAGCTTCTCATTGTTTCCTCCCTCAGCTGTGATTGCGCCTACATCACTCGTTCTTGATGGTGTTCCGCAGAATTCCCACCTTCTCCACTTCCACTTCGATCACATCGCCCTGCTTCATGAACACCGGCGGTTTGCGGGCAAAGCCGACGCCGGCCGGAGTACCCGAGATGATGACGTCGCCGGGACGCAGCTCGAAGATTTCCGAACAGGTGCTGACCAGCGTCGCCACGTCGAAGATCATGTCCTTGGTGTTGGCGTCCTGCATCACCTGCCCGTTCAGCCGCGCCTGGATGCGCAGGCCGACCGCACCGGGGGGCAGCTCGTCGGCCGTCACCAGTTCCGGGCCGAAGGAGCCGCTGGCGTCGAAATTCTTGCCGATCATCCACTGATGCGACTTGAACTGGAAATCACGGATTGAGCCGTCGTTGAACAGCGAGTAGCCGACGACGTGATCCAGCGCCTTGTCTTTCGCGATATGGCGCCCCGCCTTGCCGATGATGACCGCGAGTTCGGCCTCATAGTCGAACTGGTCCGAGGATTTCGGCTTGATCAGGGGTTCGTTGTGGCCGACCCAGGAGGACGGAAAGCGGTGGAACAGCACCGGATATTTCGGCGCATCCTTGTAGGGGCTCTCGGCCGCGTGATCGATGTAGTTCAGCCCAACGGCGATCGCCTTGGACGGGTTCAGCACCGGAGCCAGAAGCCTCGCCTGGGCAAATGGCGTGGTCTCGCCGCCTTTTGTGGCTGCTTCCCCGGCCTTCTTCAGACCATCGACCCCCATGGCCAGCAGACCATCGATACTGTCTGGCAGGCCGGCAGCGGTCAGGTCGATGATGGTATCGCCATTCCGGGCGCCGAGAGATTGTCGGCCAGCCTTGAGGTAATTGAGTAAACGCATCGCAGAATTCCTTCGTGTTGTCGGATCTCAGCTGGCTTTGTGAGCCTGGGTCTCGTGATTGGTCACGAAATCCTCCGGAACAGTGGGGCCCCAGAGGTAGAAAGAATCCTCAGGCGGATGATCCTGGGCCGGCCAGTCCTCATTCACACCGACAAAATCGATGTCGTAGGAATACTCGGTGAAGCTACCCCAGGGATCGCGCTGATAGTAGAAGTAGTTCGATCCCAGAACGTGGCGGCCGACACCCCAGCCATAGGGGTATCCCTTGGCCAGCATCTGCTCCATGCCGAGGCCAACCTCATCAACGCCACGCACCACCCAGCTGGTGTGATGCAGGCCGGGACCATCCGATTTCGCGAAGGCGAGCAGGTGGTGGTCGCTGGAATGGGCGCCATGCAGGAAAGCGATGCCGTCGCCCGACTGGTCCGAAAGGCGCATGCCCAACGCGTCGCTGTAGAACTTCAGCGATCGCGGGACATCGGAGCAGAAGAGCAGGATATGGGTGAGACGAACCGGCTTCACCGGCTTGGCGTTGCGGCGGTTGATGCCGATCGAAGTCCCCTTCGGATTGGTCATGTTCATCGGACCGAAGGTCTCGCCCTTCTCGTTCGGCGACGACTTCTCGGCCACGACGATCTGCAACGGGATGCCGTCCGGATCTCGGATCCAGAACCCCTGCTCGTCGACCAGCGGATGCGGATCGATTGTCTTGACGCCAACCTTTTCCAGATGGCGGCGCAGCGGGTCGTAATCGTCCTGGTAAACGCCAAGCGCGAGATATTCGAGCTTCTTCGGCTGGCCGCTTTCGAAGATCGAACCCCAGCGATGCGGATGACCGAAGGTATAGAGGTCGAGCCGATTGCCAACCTCCCGGACATCGAGTCCGAAATCGGTGAAATACTGTTTTGCGACTCCCAGCTCGGGAACGCTGAAGACGAAACGATCAAGCGAATGGATTGCGGTCACGCCGGACCGCTTTGGATCAGCCATCTCTGTTTCCTCCAAACCGCCTTGTCAGACGGATCTTTCTTCTGTATTTTTCCTTTATCATATATTTTTTTTCTAGCAATATATTTCTCGGATGAAAATCGCTACAGACGTCTCCCCCTCTGAATTAGCTCCTCCGGACGTTGTAACGGGGACGAAGTCGCATCGCGCCTATACGCAGATCCGCAACGCCATCCTCACCTGCCGGTATATGCCCGGCACCAAGCTGAACATCGCCGCGCTGGCCAACGAACTGGATGTCAGCCTCGGCGCGGTGCGTGAAGCCCTGTCGATGCTTCAGTCGGAAGCGCTGGTGATCTCCGAACCGCAGCGCGGTTATACCGTCAGCCCGGTTTCCCCGAAGGAGCTGAACGAAATCACCGAGGCGCGCATTGCCATTGAGTCCCTGTGCTTGCGCGCCTCGGTGGAACGGGGCGATCTCGCCTGGGAAAGCCGCCTTGTGGCGAGCTGGCACCGACTTTCCCGTCTCAGCCAGACCGAAGAGGGTAAAGACGAGCATCTCAGCGACACCTGGGCGCGCGCGCATGCCGATTTCCATGCCGAACTCGTCGGCGCCTGTGGCAATGACTGGCTGCTGCGGATCCGCGCGATGCTTTACGAGCAGAGTGAGCGCTATCGCCGCATGTCAGTGCCGCTGCAGACGGAAACACGTGACGTTCCCGCGGAGCACAAAGCGATCTTCGATGCCGTCATGGAGCGTGACGCGGACCGCGCCGTAGCTGCGCTGGAAGCGCACCTGCGCAAGACGGCAATGATCGTCCGAACCTCCGTCACCCTCTGAACGCGAAGCAAGACGATGCCCCACTACGTCATTCATTGTCTCGATGCTGCCGATACCCTGCCCCGCCGCCTGGAGCATTACGAGGAACACAAGGCTTATCTCGCTGAGGCGCCACTTCACATTCTTGTTTCAGGCCCGCTGGTGAAGGATGACGGCAAAACCATGATTGGCAGCTTCTTTCTCGTTGAAGCAAATAACCGGGCCGAGGTTGAGGACTTCAACAAAGCCGATCCTTTCGCCAGGAACGGGATCTGGCGTTCCGTGCAGATCCACAGCTTCATCAAGCGCGTCGACAACCGCTGACCGGCCTGCCGGCCATCACATGGCCCGCTCATCTCCTTCGGCTATACAACTATAACTAGTATATTAACTTTGATTTCAGAATCAGCGCCTTGTGGGCAATTTTGCGCTCAGCTAACAATGAGGCATGCCTACCTTCTGGCTGACCATGGGCGCTGTGCTGATCGGTCTTCCCGGCGCCGTCCTGATCGTGCTGCAGCTCATCGCCCAGCATCGGAAACAGATGCTGACCTATGAATGGAGCGCACAGGAAGTCATCCGCCGCGGGCAGCGCCTGGACGAGCTGGACAAGCTGGCCCGTACCGCGCAGCAGCGAATCACCGAACTGAACAAGCAGAAGTCGGAGCTCCAGGCTGCAATCTCCAAGCTGGAGAAACTGGCCAGCAAGGCCATCGAGAAGGAAACCAACATCAAGACCTTCAGCGTCGGCATCTACAATTCAGAGGTCCGGCGCGCCCATATGATGGGCGAGAAACACCGCCAGCTGGACGACAAGTGGGGCGAGATCAACTATCTCGAACTCAAAGCCACCAGCGAAGACGAAGTGCGCCGTACCTTCATGCGCAAGTTCCCGCCCGAGCGCGGCTTCGTGATCGAGTCCGTCCAGGAAATAAAGAAATAGCGCCCGCTACTCGGCGTTGAGGCGCGAGGCCTGGACCCGCACCTCCAGCGAAGCCTCGGGATCGATCTCGCCGCGCGGCGCCAGGGTCCAGAACCATTCCCGCTCGGGGACAGGAAGCCGGACATCGAGTACGGCGCTCTCCTGCATGACTGTCTCCCCCGTCCTGCTGCGCCAGAATCTGGTCGCATCGGTGATCATCCCAACCGGACAACTCAGTCCGGCAAGGTCGTGCAGATGCGCCTCGATGATCGCACGACCGAAGGCCTCGGTTTTCGTCCGGCTGACGCCGCGACGGCGCAGATATTCCATCGGCAGCAGCGGAAGCTGCGACAGCAGATTGACGGATACGATGCAGTCGGGCGGCACCGGATCCAGTTCAGCCATAAAGGACACCGGCACCAGAGGTAGCGGCATCTGCGGCTGCCATTCAGCCAGCGGCCTGACCACGCCCGTGACATCGGCCAGGCGCAGCTCAACATTGCCGAGATGTCGGACCGCACGCCGCGCGCTCGCCAGCAGCGCAACGTCAAAGACCAGCACCTGCCGGAACATGGCGGAAAGATCTTTCAGTGGCAGGTCGGCGAGAGTCCCGGCGCCGAACAGCCAGATCGTGTCGGAGCGTCTGGCCGATCGTGCAACGTCGAGAATGAAGCTGCGGGTTTTCTCCTCATGCTCCCGCCACAGTTTCGCGCAGCGACGCCGGCGCGACCACAGGCTTACGGCCGCCTTCGCGTAGCCAAGCCGCCGCGCCGAGGGGAAGCTCTTCACTCCCGTCCAGACAACCAGCTCTGAAAGCACGCTCCGCTCCGGCTATTCCGCTGCCGTGCGCGCCGCCGGCCGCTGCCGGAACCGTTCGGCAATCTGCCGCTCGGTGTAATACCCCCGCTCGAGGTCGCGGGCGATGGCGGCAGGATCGCGCTTGGCCGGGTCGCCGAAGCCGCCGCCGCCTGGCGTAGAAACCCGCACCCGATCCCCGGCCTTGATGCGGATATCCTGATCCTTGGACAGATGCGGTGGAATGTAGACCCGCGTACCGTTGGCCTGCACCGTCTCGATGGCGACCTTGTTGGTGCCGCCGTCCTCGCCGCCGAGCACACCCCGCGGCCCGGTTCGGCCATGATCCATCACCATGGAGGCACGCGCCTCGCCGCGCCTGAGGCGGATCGTGTAGTTCACGCCGAAACCGCCGCGATACTGGCCGGCGCCGCCGGAGCCCTCGTGCAGCGAATACTCCTCAAACAACACCGGATAATACTGCTCCATCACCTCAATGGGTGTGGTCTTGGAAATCCCGATGGTCGAACAGCCGTTGCTGATGCCATCGCCGCCATACCAGCCGCCATAGCCGCCACCCGAGATCACATACATGACGTAGGAGCGTCCGCGCTTGGGATCGTAGCCGCCCAGCGCCAGATTCCCCGAGGTGCCCGCCGGTGCGGCGAAAAGCCTGTCCGGCAGCGCCTTCACCAGCGCGTTGAATACCGCCTCCGCGATGCGCTGGCTCACCTCCGCGGCACAGCCCGAGACCGGCCGCGGATATCTGGCATACAGGAAGGTGTCGTGCGGGTCCTTGATCTTCAGCGGCGTGAAGGTGCCGGCATTGATCGGCACGTCTGGGAAGATGTGCTTCACGGCCAGATAGATCGACGAATAGGTTGTGGCGATGACGCTGTTCATCGGACCGCTGCAGGGCGGACTGGAACCGGTCATGTCGAAATGCAGTTCGTCGCCTTTCTTTTCGATCTTCATTCTGATCAGCAGCGGCTCATCGACCACACCGTCCGAATCGACCACCGCCGAGCCTTCATAGGTACCATCCGGGATCGTGCTGATGCGGGCACGCATCTGCTGCGATGCACGCTGCTTCAGTTCCTCGATCGCCTGCTCGACCACATCATCGCCGTAGCGGTCCAGCAGCGCCGTCAGGCGCTTCTCGCCGATGCTGAGCGCGGCCGCCTGGGCCTTGATGTCGCCAATGCGCTGGTCGGCGATGCGGATGTTGCTGAGAATGATGGAGAGGATTTCCTGATCCAGCTCTCCCTGCTTGTAGAGCTTCACCGGCGGCAGGCGCAGGCCCTCCTGCTCCACCTCCGTGGCATTGGCCGAGAAGCCGCCCGGCACCATACCCCCGATATCCGGCCAGTGGCCCGTATTGGCCAGCCAGGCGAACAGGCGTCCCTTGTAGAAGAAGGGCTTCACGAAACGCACGTCCATCAGATGCGTGCCGCCCAAATAGGGATCGTTGACGATATAGACGTCGCCCGGCTTCGGCGCCAGCAACGGCGAGCTGCGCGCGCGCTCGATCACTGCCTGGGTGGAGAACTGCATGGTGCCGACGAAAACCGGCAAGCCCAGTTCGCCCTGCGCGATCAGTTCGCCGGTCTCGCCATGATAGATTCCGTCGGACCGGTCCAGCGCTTCGGAAATCACCGGCGAGAAAGCAGCCCGGCAGAATGCCAGATCCATCTCGTTGCAGACCTGCTGCAGTCCGTTCTGGATCACAACCAGGGTGACCGGATCGATCGTCTTCGCCATCGCCCTACTCCCCTCGCACTGAAACGATCAGGTTACCAAGCCGGTCCACCGTTACCTGATTGCTCGGCTCGATAACCACCGTGGTATCCAGCTGTTCCAGTATCGCAGGGCCGGAAAATCCCGCGTTGCGCGGAAGCCGCTCCCGGTCATAGATTGGCGTATCCTGCCAGCCGCCGGCCTCGAACCAGACTTTACGGCTGCCCTTCATCGCCCCCTCGACGTCCTTCGCCGGCTCAGCCGAGAGCAGCCGGTCAAGCGACAGATCCGGGCGGCGGCCGATGACGGCGGTGTGCAGGTTGACCAGTACCGCGCGGATTTCCGGCAGCTCGACCTCGAACCGTTGCCAGTAGGCAGTTTCGAATGCCTTCTGCAGCGCGTCGCGGCTCACATTCCGGTCCGGCACGGCAACAGTCAGCAGATGGCTCTGCCCCTGGAATTGCATGTCGGCGGAATGCAGGATCTGGATCTCGTCCACCGCCACGCCATCCCGCTCCAGAGTCGCCTTGCCTTCCGCGATCTGCGCTTCCAGCACTTCGGCCACCAAACCCTCCGGCAAAGCATTCAGCGGCTTGTTCACCGTGCGCACATAGTCGTGGCGCAGATCTGCCACCACGCAGCCGAGTGCGTTGGTGATGCCGGGTCGAGCCGGGATCAGCAGCTTGGGAATGCCGAGCTCGCGGGCCAGCGCCGCCGCATGCAACGGGCCGGCGCCACCGAAAGCAAACAGCGCAAAGTCGCGCGGGTCATGACCGCGGCTAAGGCTGACCATACGGATTGCACCAGCCATCTTGTCATTGGCAATCCGCAGGATCGCCGCGGCAGCCTGATCGACATCCAGGCCGAGCGGCTTGCCGACCTCTCGGACAATTGCCTGCTTTACATCATCCAGCGATACCCTGCTGTCCACCGCCAGCAGACCGTTCGGATCGAGTCGGCCAAGCACAAGATTGGCATCCGTGATCGTCGGCCGCGTGCCACCACGACCGTAGCAGATCGGACCCGGCCGGGCGCCGGCGCTTTCCGGTCCGACCTGCAGCATCCCCGCCTCGCTGATGAAGGCGACCGACCCGCCGCCCGCGCCGATGGTATGCACATCTACCATCGGGACATGGATCGGCATCGCATATTCGAGCTCAAGTTCCGACGAAACCTGCGGCACGCCGTTTTGGATCAGGCCTACATCGGAGGAAGTTCCACCCATGTCATAGGTGATAACGTTTGGCAGCCCGGCTGCCCGTGCCGTATAGGCCGCCGCCATCACACCGGAGGCCGGACCCGACATCACGGTATTCACGGCAGCTTCGGAAACGATGGAAGCCGCAATGGTACCGCCATTGCCCTGCATGACCAGCAGGTCGCTGCGGAAGCCCTTGTTCTTAAGTTCGCCGTCCAACCGCTGAATGTAGCGATGCAGCACCGGCTGCACGGCGGCATTGACGCACGCCGTCGTACCGCGTTCGTATTCGCGATACTCGGACAGCAGTTCATGGCCACCGGTAACATAGCTGTTCGGCCACATCCCGCGTGCAATCTGCAGGGCGCGCTGTTCATGGGCGGGGTTGAGGTAGGAGTGCAGGAAGTGGATGACCAGCGCCTCGCAGCCAGCAGCCTGCAGCTGTTTCACCGCCTCCCGTAAGGCACTTTCGTCCAGCGGAATAACAATTTCACCGTCGGCATCCATGCGCTCGGGTACCTCGAGGCGCCATTGCCGCGGCACCAGGGGCTCGAAGCTCCCGGTCAGGCCGTAGGGCTGCGGCCGGGTACGGCGCCCAAGCTCAAGGCTGTCACGGAACCCTTTCGTTGTGATCAAACCAACCTTCGCCACCTTGCGTTCCAGCAGAGCATTGGTGGTTGTCGTCGTGCCATGGACGATGGTGTCCGTCTGCGGCAGTGTAATCCCGGCACGTTCCAGGGCGGCGAGGACGCCGAATGCCTGGTTGTCGACGGTGGTCGGCACCTTGGCCAGAGCGACCTCACCCCGGGCGGGCTCGATGCCGATCAGGTCGGTGAACGTGCCGCCCACATCGATCCCGACGATCCAACCCATCGATACACTCCCGATCAGACTGACAGATATTGTTCATGCACCGCCGGATCGGCGGCAAGTTCGGCCATGGTGCCCTGATAACGGATACGGCCCTTCTCGATGATGTAAGCGCGGTCGGCCACCATCTGGGCGAAATGCAGGTTCTGTTCCGACAGAAGGACGGTAAGGCCCTCAGCCTTCAGCTGCAGGATGGTGCGTGCCATCTGCTCGACGATGACGGGCGCCAGACCCTCCGAAGGCTCATCCAGCAGAATCAGTCGCGGATTGCCCATGAGCGTGCGGGCGATAGTGAGCATCTGCTGCTCGCCACCCGACATCCGCCCCCCGGGCCTCTCGCGCATCTCGCCGAGATTCGGGAAAAGCCGGAACAGCCGCTCGGGCGTCCAGGTCGGCACACCGTCGCGCGGCTTCTGGCGTCCAACTTCCAGATTCTCCATCACCGTCAGCTCAGTGAATATCCGCCGCTCTTCCGGAACGTAACCGAGGCCGAGCTGCGCGATCCGGTGCGGCGACAGACGCTCGATGCGGGTACCATCAAAGGTGATGGTTCCACTCTGGGCGGGTACAAGGCCGATCACGGATTTCATGGTCGTGGACTTGCCGGCGCCGTTACGGCCCAACAGCACGACGACTTCTCCCCGCCGAACCTCCAGAGACAAATCGGCCAGGATATGGGCACGACCGTAATAGGTATTCAGGTTCGAGACGCTCAGCATTACTGCGCCTCCGAGGCGAACACGGCGCCCGTACCCAGATAGACTGCCTGCACCTGCGGATCGGCCCGCACTTCGTCAGGGTTGCCTTCGGCGATCAGCCGGCCGCGATCCAGGACGATTACGCGATCGGCCTGTGCAAAGACCACGTCCATGTCATGTTCGGTGAACAGTACGGCGATATTGTCCTGCCGAGCCAGCTTTGCCGTCAGGTCCATCAATGCGACGCGCTCATGCGGCGCCATGCCGGCCGTCGGCTCATCCATCAGCAGAAGCTTCGGCGCATTGGCCAATGCGATGGCCAGTTCCACGCGTTTCAGGTCGCCATAGGCCAGGATGCCACAGGCGCGCTCGCTCTGCGCAGCCATGCCGACGCGCTCCAGCAGCGACATCGCCTCCTCCCGGTACATTTCGCTGGCAGCAGGCCAGAGCGACATCAGGCGATTGTGGAATGAGAGCAGTGCCATCTGCACGTTCTCGCGCACCGTCATGGAGTTGAAAGTGGCGGTAATCTGGAAGGTACGGCCGACCCCGAGACGCCAGATCTCGCGTGGCGCCATGCCGATCAGGCTGCGACCGAGCAGCGTCACGCTGCCGGCATCCGGCCGCAGCTGGCCGTTTAGCATGTTGAAGCAGGTGCTCTTGCCGGCGCCATTGGGCCCGATCATCGCCAACAACTCGCCGGCGGCGACGGAAAAACTGACATTCTGCACGGCCCTGACGCCACCGAAGGCCTTCTGAAGGCCGCTGACAGAAAGCACCGTCATGCCGCGGCCTCCTTCAGCAGGCCTATTCTGATCGACAGCTGCTTGATCGATCCCGCAATGCCCTGCGGGAAAGCCAGAACGATGACCAGGATCGTCAGGCCGAGAATGGCGCGCCAGTATTCGGTATTGCGCGCGATCTCGTCCTGCAACCAGGTGAAGATCGCAGCACCCGCCACGGGACCGGTCAGGGTCTGAACGCCGCCGAGCAGGACCATCACCAGCCCGTCGACCGAACGCGACACGGCCAGGGTCTCCGGCGATATGCTGCCTTTCGAGAAGGCGAACAAGGCGCCAGACAGGCCAGCCAGGGTGCCCGCAAGTGCGAAGCCGAACCACTGGAAGCGCCGCACATCGATGCCGATGGCATCGGCCCGCAGCACGGAGTCGCGCGCGGCCCGCAGCACATAACCGAAGGGCGCATGCACCACACGCCAGAGGAAGATCATGGCGGCGACGCAGAGAGCGAGCGTGACGTAATAGAAAGCGACCCGATCCTTGAGCCATTCGCTGGGCCAGAGACCGATCAGGCCGTTGGAGCCGCCGGTGAAGTCATCCCACTGGAACACCACCGACCAGGCAATCTGGGCGAAGGCGAGCGTCAGCATGGCAAGATAGACGCCGCTAAGCCGGACGCAGAACCAGCCGAACAGCAGCGCGCCAAGGCCGGCCGCCACGGGGCCAGCCAATAGCGAAGCTTCCATCGGGAATTTCCATTTCAGGAACACCAAAGCCGCGCCATAGCAGCCGAGGCCGAAATAGGCGGCATGGCCAAACGAGACCATCCCGGAAGGTCCCATCAGGAAATGCAGCGTCGCGGCAAAGACCGTAAACACGGCGATGTCAACCAGCAGCACGAGCACGTAGTCGTCGGCGGCAAGCGGCATCAGCACCAGAACTGCCACGATCGCCGCCACCACATACCAGAAGCGCCGACCCAGGGGGTGCAGCGGCGGCTGCACCACGGCAGCTCCGCGCTGTACCGCATGCGGCTTGCCGAGCAGCCCCCAGGGCCGCACCACCAGCACAATGGCCATGATCACGAACTCGACCACCAGCGTGAATTTGCTGAAGGAGAAGACGGTCCCGAAAATCTCCACATCACCGATACCGATGCAGAAGGCTTTCGCCTGTGCAATCAACAGCGCCGCCAGGAAGGCGCCGCCGATCGAGCCCACGCCTCCGACCACGACGACCACGAAGGCGTCGGAAATCACCGTCAGATCCAGCATCAGCTGCGCCGGCTCGCGGGGAATCTGCGTTGCGCCACCCAGGCCGGCCAGAAAGGCGCCAAGAAAAAAGACGCTGGTGAAGAGCCAGGTCTGGTTCACACCCAGCGCACCAACCATCTCGCGGTCCTGTGTGGCAGCACGTACCAGCGTGCCCCACCGCGTGCGGTTCATCAGTAGCCAGAGCAGGCCCAGCATGATTGGGCCGAGGGCGATCAGCAGAATGTCGTATTCCGGCAGCCGCCGGCCGGCAATCTCGATGGCACCGCGAAGCCCCGGCGCACGCGGCCCCAGCAGGTCCTCGGCGCCCCAGATGTAGAGCGCGACATCCTTGATCACCAGGACCAGCGCAAAAGTGGCGAGAAGCTGGAACAGCTCCGGCGCCCTGTATATGCGGCGCAGAACGACGATTTCGATCACGACACCGATCAGCCCGACGACCAGGGCAGCCAGCAGCACGCCGCCCCAGAAACCGAGCATCGAGCCGCGTCCGAACCACTCGATCAGGCTGTAGGCGATATAGATCCCCAGCATGTAGAGCGAGCCATGGGCGAAATTCACGATCCGGCTGACGCCGAAGATAATCGACAGGCCCGCCGCCACGAGAAACAGCGACGAAGCGCCTGCCAGCCCGTTCAGGAATTGGATAACGATGTTGGAGAGAGACAAGAGGCCCCCGGCTGCCGGAAGTCTCCC
Source organism: Ferrovibrio sp. (assembly GCF_035304305.1). Taxonomy (GTDB): domain Bacteria; phylum Pseudomonadota; class Alphaproteobacteria; order Ferrovibrionales; family Ferrovibrionaceae; genus Ferrovibrio. Next base: position 22,918 of record NZ_DATGQG010000005.1, on the reverse strand, counting down.
GCCGGAGAGGCCGGCGGGAGAAGCAGGTTACATACAATCTCGATCAGTCTGCCGGACGCATCTTGGCAATGTCGGCGTCGGACGGCAGGAACTTCGCGCCATCGGCGTAGTACCAGTCTTTCATGGTACCCTTGCCGTCCTTGAGCGTCAGCTTTCCGACATAGGCACCCATGGTCGACTGGTGATCCTGGGGCCGGTAGGTGATCTTGCCGAACGGCGTCTCATGCTCCAGGCCGCGCATGGCTGCCACAAGCTTTTCGGTATCGAGCGAACCCGCCTTCTTGATCGCCGCAACCGCACTCTGAACCGTCGAGTAACCCACAATAGAGCCCAGCCGCGGGTAATCATTGAACCGCTTCATGTAGGCTTCGCGGAATTTCTTGTGCTCGGGCGTGTTGATCTGCTCCCAGGGATAGCCGGTGACATACCAGCCTTCCGGCGTCTCGTCCTTCAGCGGATCGAGATACTCCGGCTCGCCGGCCAGGAGGTTGAACACCTCCACACCCTTGAACAGGCCGCGGGTGTTACCCTCGCGCACGAACTTGGCCAGATCCGGCCCAAACAGCGAGGAAAAGATCGCATCCGGTTTGGCTGCGGCGATGGCGTCGACGACGGCACCGGCCTCGATCTTGCCCAGCGGCGGCGCCTGTTCGATCACGAACTCAACGTCAGGCTGTTTCTCCTTCATCAGCTTCTTGAAGGCAGCGGTAGCCGACTGGCCGTACTCGTAGTTCGGATAAACGATCGCCCAGCGCTTCTTCTTCAGCTTGACGGCATCCGGCACCAGCATGGCGGTCTGCATGTAGGTCGAGGCACGCAGGCGGAAGGTATACTTGTTGCCCTGATCCCAGACGATCTTGTCGGTCAGCGGCTCGGCGGCGATGAAGAGAACCTTCTTTTCCTTCGCGAAGCTCGAGACAGCGAGGCCGACATGGGAGGGGAAGGTTCCGATCAGGAACGCGACCTTCTCACGCGACAGCAGTTCCTCGGCCACGCGCACCGCGTCGCCGGGATTGCCGTTATCGTCACGGCTGACGATCTCCAGCTTCTTGCCCAGCACGCCGCCCGCGGCGTTGACCTCCTCCACCGCCAGTTCCCAGCCCTTCTTGTAGGGCTCCAGGAAGGCGGCAAAGACCTTGTAGGAGTTCATTTCGCCCAGCTTGATCGTATCCTGGGCCTGGGCGGCGGAGGCGAAGCCGAACAAGGCCGCGCCGAAAGCCGTACTCAACTTCAACAGGGTCCTGCGATTCATTACTGCCTCCTCTGTGTGAGTATCCCGTTTCTGTTTTACGCGTGATCTTACCGAAGGCCGTCCTCGCCCTTGATCTCGTGTACCTGCAGGCCACCGACGCGAGCATGCACGCGCCCGCCGGTGCTCATGGCTAGAATGAACGCGATCTCGTCATTGCGCGGACCGTCGGGCGCGCCGAATTCGATGGCATCAAAATGACTGCGCACGTAGGCGGCATTGATGTGATGCAGAGGGATATCGATCCGCGCCCCGGGGCCGCCGACCTTCGTCGCGGACGGGACAATCGCCTTGGCATTGCCGAGAATTTCCCGCATCGAGTACCCACCGGGCACATGCCACAGGGCGCCATGCTCTAGCTCGCCGCCCGCCCCGATCAGTGCCCCTTTCCCATAGGCCTCGATCGCCTTAGGATCGCCGCCCAGCGCCGCGACAAGGCGTCTGGTCAGATCCAGCCCGAGCGGCTTCAGCGCCTCCATCATCGGCGTGATGTCCTGCACGTAGCCACCGGCATACGGATTCTTTACGAAAGCGCCGATGGCGCCCTTGCGGGGCGTTTTGGCCGGCCGCGGGCCGCCATCGTGGAAAATCTCCTCCGTAATGCAGACGATCTTCCGTACTTCAACCAGACTCATGCCCCTGCCCTCGCCGTTACCCGGTACCCTTTATCAAGCATAGTGCCACTGCCGACGAGCCGGATGCGATTCTGCAGCGAAAGGAATGCTGCATCGATCAGTCCCCGGCGGCGCAAATCTTCGGCGACTTGCGCCCCCGCTGACAAGGCTTCTTCGATGGCGAAAATCGGCAGTGCACCTACATTGACGGTGACCGGCAGGTTACCGAGATCGGTATCGTCGCGCAGCGAACTGGCCGGCGCGCGCTCAATGGACGGGTGATCGCAGGTCACCGCATTACCGATAATGGTGGCGGCTGCATCGGCCATCGCCGCATTTTCCGCCAGAACGGTCACGGCGTCGGCAATACCAAGAGAGAAGGAGCGGCCGCGCCATCCCGAAGTGGCCAGGCCGCGCGACGGCTGCTCCGCATCCAGGGTAGCAAAGGCTTCGAGATGCGGATGATCCGGGTTGCAGACGATGGCGCTGCGCAGGGTTTCTCCGGGCGCGATATGCAGTGCGATGTCGCCACCGTTATTCACATAGGCCTTGCGGAGATCGTTACCCGAGAGCATCGCGGCCAGCATCTCGTCGGCAACCGCCCCCGCCACTGCCGCCATCGGCGTGATATAGACATTGCGATACGGCCAGCAGGCTGCCGCCATGCGGCGCGCCACCGGTCCTCGGAACAGCGGGTGCGCCGCGCCGAGCGGCCTGCGCAATTCGTCCAGTTCGCCCACCAGCACGGCCAGGATGTCCTGAAAACGGCTGACCACCTGTTCATAGGCGCGGGCGACCGCTGCATCAGATCCGAAGGCGCCGATGATGAGATCGATTGGCCCATGTTGCAGATGCAGCCGGCGCGGCGCACCGGCGGAGGTCAACCATACAGCCTGCGGGCCGGTCACGAAGTCTCTCCCGCGGGCCGTGCGATCGGCCATGGGTTGTCATCGCGCCAGGACTGACGGCTCAGACGTTCACCCCGCAGCACCTCCTCAAGCTGGATGACATAATCCATATGACCGCCCAGCAATGCGTAATCCTCACGGCTCATAGTGAATTCGATCGGCGCCACGAGCGCCGGCGTGGGGACATATCCGAAGGAATTGTCCGGCATCCGGGTGACATCGACCATATAGGTGATGCCGCCGCCGGGCCACACATAGACCGGTGCGCCGCCCGACGTGACCCGTGTCAGGCGATCCTTCACTGACAGCGTGAGGCGCACGGGGTTCTCCGTCACCCCGGCACGCAGGGAACCGCCCGCCCCGGCCATGAACATCACCGTGCAGAGCGAGGGCTCGCAGTTCTCCGCTATGCGGTCGACGACGAGTCTGATCGGTGCCGGCATCTCGGCTGGTTGCGGCTTCAGCTGGTCGTCCAGCACATACCAGCCGCTATGCTCGCCGGTGGTCGAAACCATCAGCAGCCTCAATCCCGGCCAGGCAGTCTTCGGATCGATGCTCTCGATGATCTCCAGCGGGTCGGAAATATTGGTCCCGCCCCAGCCCAGTCCCGGCTCGGCCACCTGGAAGTAGCGACCCGGCGTCGACTTGCGCCCGCGCACACGGATGCCGGAAAGCGGCATGTCGAGGAAGCGTCCGGCCTGATGCTCGGTCAGCACGCCGGTGATATGGTCATCGACGACGATCACCTCATCGGCATGGCCGAGCCACTGCTTGGCGAAAATACCGATCGTGGCCGAGCCGCAGCCGACGCGCATCCGCTCTTCGGGAGTGCCGTTGACGATCGGCGCCTTGCCAGCCTGGACCACGACCTCGGCTCCGCCATCGATCTGCATGGTTACCGCGCCCTTGTTGCAGAGCGTCAGCATTGCGTCGCAGGTAACCGTGCCTTCCTTCTTGCTGCCACCCGTCAGGTGATGCACACCACCCAGCGACAGCATCTGCGAGCCGTATTCCGCCGTGGTGACATGGCCAATGGCCTCGCCGTTGACGCGGACCGCGGCCTGCTCCGGTCCGAGATGGCGGTCGGTGTCGATCTTCACCTTCACGCCGCAATAGCTGAAGATGCCCTCGGTTACGACCGTGACCATGTCGACACCGTCATGCACCGACGAGACGATGAAAGGCGCCGGCTTGTAATCGGGATAGGTCGTGCCGGCGCCGACTCCGGTAACGAAAGTCGCCGGCGGCGGCGCGGCGACATTGCCGTCCCACCCCTCGGCGCCGCTCAGGAACGGCACGACGCCGGCACCCTGCGCGGCACGTTCGGTCACCACCAGCGGGTCGACTCGGGTCAGCACGCCGTCGACATTGGCGTACCGGTCACAGGCGCCGGCCTTGCCCGGCCGGATGCGGCAGAGCACCGGGCAGGCATCGCAGCGGACGATCTCGTCCTTCGGAGTTCCGGTGGTCGCAATCGCCTGGCTCATGCGCGCCTCCCTATTCCGCCGCCAACGCCTGCCGCTTCAGCGCGGCATGCAGCCGGTGCGGCAATACCGGCACCTCCGTCACCCGCACGCCGGTCGCATGCCGGATCGCACCCAGGATCGCCGGCGCGGTCGGCACAAGGCCAGGCTCGCCGACACCCTTGGCGCCGTAAGGCCCCAGCGGCTCGGCATCCTCGATCAGGATGCACTCGATCTCCGGCACGTCACCGACGGTCGGAATCAGATAGTCATGCAGATTTTCGGTCCGGCCCGGCAGATACTCTTCCATCAGTGCAAGCCCGAGTCCCTGCGCAATGCCGCCCTCTATCTGCCCCTCCACCTGGGTCGGATTGATCGCCTTGCCGACATCGTGGGCGGCAACGATCTTCCTCACCTTCACGGTGCCGAGTTCGGTATCCACCTCGACCAGTGCAACCTGAGCAGCGAAGCCGTAGGTCGCGTAAGGCACGCCCTGGCCATCGGCATCCAGCATGGTGGTCGGCGGATCGAAACGGCCCTCGCCCACCAGCACATCGGCTTCATCGTTCAGGCGCGGCAGACCGGCAAGATCGATGCTGCGCACCGCGCCGCCATCCTCGATGGTCAGCATCGTTCCTTCCAGCCTCAGCACGGCATCGTCACCGGCGTTGGCCAGCCGCAGCATCTGCCGGCGCAGGTCGCGCGCCGCAAGCTCGGTCGCCTTGCCGGACACGAAGGTCTGCCGCGAGGCGGAAGTCTTGCCGGCATCGGTTGTGCGGTCGGTGTCGCCCATCACGTAGTCGATCAGCGACATCGGCAGGCCGAGGGCATCGGCGGCAATCTGGACGAAGATCGTATTCGAGCCCTGCCCGATATCGACGGCGCCGTTGTAGAACATGATCCGGCCATTCGCCCGCAACGCGATGCGCATCTCGGAGGGATTCGACATCGAGGTATTGCCGATGCCGTACCACATGCAGCCGATTCCGACGCCCCGCTTCAGGGTCCTGCTGCGGGCATTGAACAGTTCTACGTCCTCGTTCAGCAACTGCCAGTGTGGTTTCAGCGCATCGAGGCACTGGCCCAGCCCGGCAGAATGCTCCAGCTTCTGGTTTGTAGCGGTGAGATCCCCGGCGCGGAGGGCGTTGATGCGACGCATCTCCAGCCGATCGATCTTCAGCTTTTGCGCCAGATCATCCATCAGTGTCTCGTGGGCAATCGCTGCCTGCGGCACGCCAAAACCGCGGAAAGCGCCCGACGGCGGCGCATTGGTGAACAGCGCACGACCCCAGTTCTTCACATGCGGAACCGCATAAGGCCCGGTCGCGTGAACCGGCACGCGGTTCGCCACCGTCGGCCCCCAGCTGGCATAGGCGCCGGTATCGAAATCAGCCCAGGTTTCCACCGCCAGCAGCTTGCCGCTCCTGTCGGCAGCAAATTTGGCGGTGATGCGGGCGGGATGCCGCTTCGTGCTGGCGGCCATGCTTTCCGGCCGCGTGTAGACACAGGCCACCGGCTTGCCGAGAGTCCAGGCTGCCAGGGCGATCAGCGGCTGCACCGAGAGATCCAGCTTCCCGCCGAAACCGCCGCCGCAGGCGGTCGGTACGATGCGCACGCGATCGGGCGGAAGCTGCATGATGCCTGCCACCTCGTCGCGGTCCATGTATGGCGTCTGCGTGGTGGCGTGTATCTCGATCCGATCACCGACGCGCACAGCCCAGCCCGCTTCTGGCTCGATATAGGCATGTTCGACAAAGCTTGTCTGGAACAGGCCTTCGGTAATCACCGCGGCTTCGGAAAAACCTTTGGCGACATCACCTTTCTTCACGCCGCCTTCGATCAGCACGTTGCCGGGCTTGTCGGCCTGCACCAGTTTCGCGTCCGGCGCAGCGGCGGCGACGATACCGGCCACTGGTGCCTCGGGCGTATAGGTAATCGGCAGTTCTTCTGGGCATACGGCCTCAACCGCCTCGCGGGTGCCGCAAAGCGCCACCACTGCCTCGCCCCTATACCGGACGAGCCCATCAGCCAGAACCGGCTGATCCTTGATGTCCGGATAGATGCCATAGCCGTTGCGCGGCACATCGGCGGCCGTGAAGACGCGTACAAGGCCGTATTTCTGCACGATACCCGAGAAATCGCCCAGTTTGATGGTCGCCCTTGCCTGCGGCGAGCGGATGATGCGTACCCAGAGCGCGTCGGCGGGAATGTAGTCGGCACCGTATTTCTCCTGCCCGACCACTTTCGCCATGCCATCGACCCGGGTCGTGCGACTGCCGACCGCCATTCCGGTCTGCGGCGTTTCAGGCAGAGCATGGGTCTCTGCCGCATCCAGCACGGCAGCGACGATCTTGCGGTAGCCCGTGCAGCGACAGAGGACGCCGCCGATCGCATCCATGACTTCCTGTTCGTCGGGCTGGCTCTTCTCGGCCAGCAGGTCGGTCGCCGCCAGCAGCATGCCCGGCGTGCAGATCCCGCATTGTGCGGCACCATGCTTGAGAAAAGCCCGCTGCAGGCGCGACAGCGCCCCGTGCGCCGAGAGGCCTTCAACGGTCACCACCGGCTTTCCGGCGGCTTGCGCGACCGGGGTCAGACAGGCACAGACCTGTCGGCCCTCGAGCATCACGGTGCAGGCGCCGCAATCGCCGGCATTGCAGCCTACCTTCGTCCCGATCAGGCCGAGATCGTCACGCAGCACATCGCTCAGGCGTTTCAGCGGCGACCCGTGATAGGTATGCGGTTTCCCATTCACGATCAGCCGCATGGATCAGGCCCTCTGCTCGGCCAGACCGGCGAGGGCCCGGCGGATCAATGTCAGTGCTGCCTCGCGCCGGTAGGATGCATCGGCGCGGATATCGGTGATCGGCGAAAGAACCTGCAGATGCCGCCGTTCCGCCCTGCCGGCCAGCGCGTCGACCGGGCAGCCGACCAGTTCCGCTTCCAGTTCCGGCAGACGCTGCGCCACTTCCGAACAGGCGCCAACCGCGATGCGCGCCGACGAGACCACACCGCCATCCGTCTCCAGAACAACCGCGACCATGGCGATCGAGATCACCAGGTATTCGCGCGCGCCCAGCTTGAGAAACACGCTGTGGGCTGGCCTGGCCGGCTTCGGAACGATCACCGCCGTAACCAGCTCGCCTGGCTGCAGTGCGGTCCGGCGATTACCTGTGATGAAGTCCGATACCGGCAGCATTCGGCGACCATTCCTGCCACGGATTTCGACTTCGGCATTCATGGCCAGCAGCGGCGGAACACTGTCGGCCGCGGGTGACGCGTTGCAGAGATTGCCCGCAACGGTGCCGGCATTCTGGATCTGCCGGCCGCCGATTTCACGAGCCGCCTGCTTCAGGGCATCAAATAGCGGCGGGAGATCGGCAGCAATCACCCCGCTCCAGGTCGTGGTAGCGCCGATGCGCCAGCCGGTGGTGGTCTCGCTGATGCCGCGCAGATCGGGAATGGCAGTAATGTCGAGGATGTTGTCATCCAGTGCGCGTCCGACCCGGGCGGGATAGAAATCGGTGCCGCCAGCGAGCACTACGGGCGGTGGCACCATCGCCTCGCCCAGGTCGGCAAGCGCCTCATCGAGACTCGTCGGACGCAGGTACGACGCCATCGAAACCGGGCCTCCCCGTTGGCCTCTATGCTCCGGCACGCACCGGATGCATCGTTTGTACGCAAACAATGCTGCGTCGCCGCCTGAAAAGAGTCAACGTCAAAATATGGGCAGGGATTGCGCGGAATTGCGGCAGTGCAACAGAACGCTGCGGCCGGCAGAAATGATCAGGTCAGACGCTTGAGCAATGCCAGAAACTGGCGCTGCTCTTCCGGACTGAGCGGCTCCAGTGTCGCCTTGCTGACCTTCGGTCCGTTAGCCATCAGCTTGGCCACCAGCTCGCGTCCGGCCGGGGTGAGGCTGAGGCAGCGCCGCCTTTTGTCGTTCTTATCAGGGCGGTGGGAGATCAGCTTGCGACTGGTCAGTCGACGGATCACCCCCTGGATGGTGGCAGGGTCCATTGCGGTCAGGCGGCCTAGATGATTCTGCGACAGCTCGCCCATCTCATGCAGCTTCACCAGCGCGGCATATTGCGTCGTGGTCACCTGGGAGTCGCCGATCATGGCGAGAAAGAGCGCGGTATGACGCTGATGCGCCCGGCGGATCAGATGCCCGACCTGATCCTCGAGGACGTAGCCCTCGGGCACGGTAGCCGCGGCTTTGATGTCTGGCTTGACATTCATGGGCGGGAACCTCTGGTAGCCGCAAAACGCGCAGGCAAGCTTACCGTTTCACCCTCTGCGGGCCAAGCCGTTCCCTCCGGACAAGGACTAGAGGATTTTCGTGGTTGCTTCCTGCCCCCGGGAAACCAGCCTCAGTCCGCGCCGGTCGACCTCCAGCGTCGTGCAGGAGCAGTAGTCCGGATGCGTCAGGACAACGCGATCATCGTCCAGCGCCGCGCCGACCGCGGCGTTGATCACCATGAAATGCGTGAAAATCACCGCGTCGTAGCGCGCCGAACGCAGCATGCCGACCACGCCTTCCCGCCACGCCCTGATGATCGGCGGCTGGCCGGCAAATTTCTGCCCGGCGATCTGCTGCAGCCAGGGGCCGCGCGCCTTGATGCCCTTCTCGGCGATTTCCGGCGGTGTGGGAATTTCGCTGAAGGCCGCACTCACTTCCGGCTGGATACCCCAGCGGTTGGCGAGCGGCAGGGCGCTCTCGCGCGCGCGTTCCAGAGGAGAGGTCAGGATCTGCATGGGCCCGATGGTCTCCATGTCCAGGGCCAGATTGACCGCCGCCTCCTTGCCCTCATCCGACAGGCCGGGATCGGGATCCTCATCGAACCGCGCGGCTGCCTTGGCATGCCGGACGAGATACAGCCGCGCCATCACCCCTCCCTTACAGCAGGTTTACCCGCATATTCTCCCGCGTCACCATCGCTCCCGACCAGAGCTGACGCGCTTCGGCCTCCAGGGCCTCCATGAACAGGTCCTCATGATCGGGGTCATGATGGAAGATCGCAAGTCCCTTCGCGCCGGCCGCGCGGCAAAGGCGCACCCCTTCCTGCCAGGTGGAATGGCCCCAGCCGGCGCGGATCTCGAACTCCCGATCTGTATAGGTGCAGTCGTAGATGACCAGATCAGCGCCTTCGATCAGCCCGAGGATATTCTGGTCGGGATGGCCGGGGAGGTGCTCCGTGTCCGTGACGTAGCACAGTGCCTTGCCGCCATATTCGAACCGGTACCCCGTTGCCCCATCGGGATGGTTCAGCGGCACCGTGCGGACGCGGATGCGGGCATCAAGATTGAAGCTGTCGCCAGCGCGGAAATCGACATTCTCGATCCGGGCTCCCATCTTCTCCATCGGCACGGGAAAGAAAGGCTGCGCCATCTGCGAGGCCAGCACCCTGCCAATGCCGCCCCTTTCGGTCAGGTGACCGGCGTGGACAATGTAATGATGATCGCGCTTGAAGGCCGGCGAGAAGAACGGGAATCCGTTGATGTGATCCCAGTGTGTGTGGGACAGAAACAGATCGCCCTGTTTCACATTCCGCCGCAGCAGCCAATGCCCGAGGTTGCGGATTCCGGTGCCGGCATCGAGTATGATGACGCGACTGCCGATCTTCAGCTCCACGCAGGATGTATTCCCGCCGAAACCGATGTGGCGCGGGGAAGGTGTCGCGATACTGCCGCGGACGCCCCAGAACTTCACCTTGAAGCCCATGATCCTCCCCGCTGCCGGCGCTATGCGACCGGCAGGGCCTTTTCCGCCAGCCGCGCCCAGTAGCTGGCGCCGATCGGCAGGATGTCATCGTTGAAGTCGTAGCGCGGGTTGTGAACCATGCAGCTACCCTCGCCGGCGCCGTTGCCGATCCAGACATAGGAGCCCGGCTTCTCGCGCAGCATCCAGGCGAAATCCTCGGCGCCCATGCTGGGATTGAGATTGCGCAGCACATTGTCGCTGCCGACAACCTCGGCGGCTGCGGAGGCAGCCAGCTCGGTTTCATCGGCAGTGTTGATCGTCGGCGGATAGCGGCGCTGGTAATCCACCGTGGCGGTGGCGCCATGGGCGGCGGCAATACCGGTGGCGATCTGCTTCAGGCGGCTTTCGATCATGTCCTGCACCTCCGGCAGGAAGGCACGCGTGGTGCCGGCAATCATCACCTCCTCCGGGATGACGTTGGTGGTGTGACCACCCTGGATCTGACAGCAGCTGACTACCGCGGATTGCAGCGGATCGACGTTGCGGCCGACAATGTTCTGCAGCGCCAGCACGATCTCGGACGCGATCACCACCGGGTCGACGCCGCGATGCGGATAGGCGCCGTGAGCGCCGACGCCCTTGACCCGTATCCAGAACATGTCGGCCGAGGCCATCATGGGGCCGACCCGGACGGCGAATTTGCCGACATCGATGCCGGGCATGTTGTGCATGCCGAAGACCGTCTCGCAGGGGAACTTGGTGAACAGGCCCTCGTCCACCATCACCTTGCCGCCGGCCAGATTCTCCTCGGCCGGCTGGAAGATGAAATGGATGGTACCGTCGAAATTCTTCGTCTTGGCCAGGTACTGGGCCGCGCCGAGCAGCATGATGGTATGCCCGTCATGGCCGCAGCCATGCATCTTCCCCTCATGCCTGGACTTGTGGCTGAACTCATTCAGTTCAACGAGGTCGAGCGCATCCATGTCGGCGCGCAGGCCAATGGCGCGGTTGCCCTTGCCTGCCTTCAGGGTGCCCACCACCCCCGTCTTGGCAAGGCCGCGATGCACCGGGATGCCGAAGGATTCCAGGCTGCGGGCGACGAAATCGGCCGTGCGATGCTCTTCGAAGGCCGTCTCGGGATGCATGTGCAGATCCCGGCGCCATTCGGTCAGTTGGGCCTTATTGGCAACGATTTCGTCGATCAGCTTCATCTGATTCTCCGGATACGGAAAAAATTCGGGTTCGGGACGATAACCGATTGATTTTACTGTTTCTAGCGCCCGAGATTGGCATTGACTCACAGGAGCCGCTGTGATCTTGTCCGCCCCGGCGGACGCAGCGCATTTTGCGCAGCTTGGCCAGACAACGCGGAAATCCATGGATTTTGAAAGCTTAGGCTTGAGCGAGCCGGTCCTCAAGGCCGTCGCCGATGCCGGTTATACCACGCCAACCCCGATCCAGGCCCAGGCGATCCCCGTCGTGCTGATGGGCCGCGACGTGCTGGGCACGGCACAGACAGGCACCGGCAAGACAGCCGGCTTCACGCTTCCCCTCATCGACATCCTGGCCGGCGGCCGGGCCCGCGCCCGCATGCCGCGCGCCCTTATCCTGGAACCGACCCGCGAGCTGGCCGACCAGGTCGCCCAGAGCTTCGACAAATACGGCAAGTATTCCCCGCTCTCCATGGCGCTGCTGATCGGCGGCGTGAATTACGGCGAGCAGGAAAAGCTGCTGGACCGTGGCGTCGACGTGCTGATCGCCACCCCGGGCCGCCTGCTCGACCATTTCGAGCGCGGCAAGGTCATGCTGACCGGGGTGAAAATCTTCGTCATCGATGAGGCCGATCGCATGCTCGACATGGGCTTCATGCCCGATATCGAGCGCATCGCGAAGACGCTGCCGCCGCTGCGCCAGACGCTGTTCTTCTCGGCCACCATGGCGCCGGAAATGCGCCGGCTGGCCGACAAATTCCTCAGCAACCCGAAGGAAATCGAGGTTGCCCGGCAGGCCACCACGGCGGAGTCGATCACCCAGTTCCAGATCCATGTTCCGCATCGGCTGAAGCGCGAGGCTCTGCGCACACTGATCCGCAACGAGGATGTGAAAAACGCCATCATCTTCTGCAATCGCAAGCGCGATGTGGACATCCTGGCGAAATCGCTGATTCGCCACGGCTTCGATGCCGCGGCCCTGCATGGCGACATGGACCAGTCGGTGCGTACCGCCACGCTGGAGAAGTTTAAGAAGGGTGAAATCGGCATCCTGGTCGCTTCCGACGTTGCCGCCCGCGGCCTCGACGTCCAGGGTCTGACCCATGTATTCAATTTCGACGTGCCGACCCATCCGGAGGATTACGTCCACCGCATCGGCCGCACCGGCCGTGCCGGCATGAAGGGCCGCGCCTTCACGCTGGTTTCGGGCGAGGACGGTAAATACATCGCGGCGATCACCCGCCTGATCGCCCGCGACATCCCCGTCATGGAACTGCCCGGCTTCCATTCCGACGAGGTCGAATCGCCGCAGGCCGCCGAAGCCGAGGCCGAGCGCGGATCGCGCAGCCGACGTGGGCGCGGACGCGATCGTAGCCGGTCGAAAAGCAGCAGCCGTGGCAGCCAGAGCACGGAACGGTCCGCCGCCGAGGCGCAGCCGGCCGAAACGGCACGCCGCGAGGAAGCACCGGCCGTGCTGCACCCCGAAACTGCCAAGGGCGAGAGGGCCGAACGGCCCCGCCGGGAGCGGGACCGCAGCCGCGACCGCGACCGCCGCGAGGACCGCGAGCCCCCCGTCATCGGGATGGGCGACCATGTACCGGACTTCCTGCTGCGCCCGGTCCGCCGCGCCGCTTCTTCCTGATTTCGCTCCCGCCCGACCGAGTGCCCCGCCCTTTCGGTTTGGGGCGGGGTCGATTACAGTCCGGCAGGTACAGCCGGATCACCACGGAGCAGGCAATGCAGACGATCTTTGTGATGGTGAAATGCGAACTCGGCCGCGCCTATGATGTGGCCGTCCGCGCAGTCGAGGACATCGAGCAGGTCTCGGAAGTGCATTCCATCTCCGGCCAGTACGATCTCATGATGAAGTGCTTCCTGCCCGACGGGCAGGATATCGGCCACTTCGTCGTCAACCGCCTGCAGACCATCGCCGGGGTGAAGGACACCTTCACGCTGATCACCTTCAAGGCCTTCAGCTAACCGGGTACGCCGTCGCCCGGCCGACAGTCGGGCACCCCAGATTTAGGCCGTTTCCGGCCGCGCTCCCCTTCGCTTCCGGATTGCGCCCGCCACCGCCCTGCCGCAGCGCGGGCGTGGCGAAACACCACTTGATCACAATACAGGCGCACAGCGCTCTTTAAGCTGCATCCACGACGCGGTGCACCGGCCCACGCGTCCGGATCAGTGCAGGGTGGAGGCGCGGCATGACCATTGAACCCGATCGGACCGAGCTCGCCGAGTTCAGCGTGAGCGCCGAGGACATGGCCGCTTTCCGCCGCCTGAGCGGCGATACCAATCCGCTGCATGACGATGAAACCTTCGCCCGCGGCCGCGGCTTCGAGGGCCCGGTGGTCTACGGCGCATTGATCGTGGCGCAGATCTCGCAGCTGCTGGGCACTCGGTTACCCGGGCCAGGTTGCGTCTGGCGTTCGCTATCGCTGCGCTTCCGCGGCCCGCTCTATGTCGGCCAGCACGCACGCCTCGCCGCCACCATCGTCCATGCCAACGAGGATATCGGAACAGTGGACCTCAAGCTGCGCGTCGACGCCGGCGGGCGCTGCATTGCCGATGGCGAGACCGCGGCACTGCTGAAAGCCGAGCCGGCAGCCCGCCCGCCCGAGAGGGTCCATGCCTGACGCGCGCATGGCGAAATCCCTGATCGTCACGGGTGGTAGCAGCGGGATCGGCGCGGCGCTGTGTCGACTCGCCGCACGTCAGGGCTGGCACGTCTGGATTGGCTATGGTGAAGGATCGGATCGCGCGGCCCGGCTGGCGGACGAACTGAACTTCGAAGACCGCGCCGCCAGAGCCGTCGCTCTCCCGCTCCGCGAACCTGATCGCCTTCGCGAGGCCGTTGCGCGCATCGCCGAAAAGGACAGCAGCGTATCGGCGCTGGCCCTCTGCGGGGCCCCAGCCCCCGATGTCGCCTCCCTGCTCAAACTCACGCCCGAACACTTCCGCAATCAGCATGAAGCTGCGGTAGTCGGCAACTACGTGCTGCTGACAGAAGTCTGGCGGCGCTGCTTCCGGCCGCGCGGTGGCGGCCAGGTGGTCGCCGTGCTGTCTGCCGCCCAGGGACCGCCAACCACGCCGCATATGGCCAGCTATGTCGCTGCCAAATGCGGTCTTGAGGGCCTGCTGAACGCAGCAGCCGCGGAGCTGGGCCGCGCCGGCTTGCGCATTGCGATCACCCGGCCCGGTTATGTCGAGACGCCGATGCTGAACGCCTTCGAGCGACTGCTGCTCGAACGCGCCCGAGCCAGTGCGGCCGGACAGGCGTTCCTGAAACCCGAGGCTGTTGCGGCGGCGCTGCTGCATGGCCTGAACAACCCGTCGGCGACTCAGGAGATTGTTGAACTATCCCTTGACGATGGCGCCACTCTGGAAAGGGCTTCCTGATCATGCTGGCACTGCATTGGCTGCCGCCTGCCGGTGATTTCGATACCGCATTGGCCGAACTGCGCCGTGACGAACCGGCAGCCGACATGCTGTTCGACTCACTTACTGGCCTCGCGAACCGGCAGATCGACTTCATGCAGACAAGGCGCCTGGACCGTTACCTGACGGAGGTTATGCCGAAACTGCCGGCGCGCGCACCGCGGCTGCGGCTGGCGCTGCTGGGCAGCAGCACGCTGGATCATCTGGTGCCGGGCATCCGCGTCGGCGCACTGCGGCGCGGCCTGCTGCTGGAGGTCGAGGTGGCGCCCTACGGACAGTGGCGTCAGCAGATCCTTGACCCCGGCTCGGCGCTCTATGCCTTCAAGCCCGAAGCGGTGCTGCTGGCGCTGGACCATGCCAGCCTGCTGCCGGAACTGCCGCTGGAAACGCCGGCTGCCGATGCCGACGCCGCCGTGAATGCCGCGCTGGAGGAACTGAGCAGCCTCTGGCAGATGCTGCGCGATCGTGCCCGCACGACCATCATCCAGCAGACCCTGTGGTCGGACGAGCCGCCTCTGTTCGGCCATTTCGAGCGGCAGGTGGCTGCCTCGCCCACGGCGCTTGCGACAAGATTCGATTCCAGGCTTGCTGACCGTGCGTCCGAGCACCGTGTCCTGCTGCTCGACCTGCGCGGTGCCGCTTCCGGCGTCGGCATGCAGCACCTCAGTGACCCCAAGCTGTGGCATCACGCCAAGCAGGCAATCTCGCCGGCCGCAGCACCCTGGCTTGGCGATCAGGTTGGCCGCATCCTGGCCGCCATCCGCGGCCTGTCGAAAAAGGTCGCCGTGCTGGATCTCGACAACACGCTTTGGGGCGGCGTCATCGGAGATGACGGCCTGGACGGTATCGTGCTGGGCCAGGGCAGCGGCAATGGCGAAGCCTTTCTGTCCTTTCAGCGCTATCTGAAACGTCTCACCGGGCGCGGCATACTGCTTGCCGTCTCCTCCAAAAACGACCGGGCAATCGCCGAGGCGGCCTTCGACCAGCATCCGGAAATGATCCTGCGGCGCGGCGATTTCGCCGCCTTCGAGGCGAACTGGAACGACAAGCCGTCCGCTGTGCGGCGCATCGCCAGGGATCTCGATCTCGGCCTTGATTCCCTGGTCTTCATTGACGACAACCCGGCCGAGCGGGATCTGATGCGGCGGACTCTCCCGATGGTCGCTGTGCCGGAACTGCCGGAAGCGCCGGAACTCTATGCACGCTGCATCGCCGATGCTGGCTATTTCGAGGCCGTGTCATTCACTACCGATGACACTCAGCGCAACGAGCAGTATGTCGCCAACCGTGAACGTCGGCAGCTCCAGGCCTCGGCCACCGACATGGAGAGCTTTCTGCGCGACCTGCAGATGACGCTGACGGTCAGCCGATTCCAGCCGGCCGACCTCGCACGCGTGACGCAGCTCATCAACAAGACCAACCAGTTCAACCTCACCACCCGGCGCTACACCGAGGCCGAGGTACGGGCCATGATGGAAGACCCCCACATACTCACCTATGCCGGCCGGCTGGTCGACCGCTTCGGCGATAACGGCCTGACCAGCATCGTGATCGGCCGCATCGTGCCGGACGATTCCGCAAAGGCGATCGAGCTTGATACCTGGCTGATGAGCTGCCGCGTACTGGGGCGCAGGGTCGAGCATGCCATGCTGTCCGTCGTGGCGCAGGATGCCAGTACCCTGGGTGTTTCAAGATTGATCGGCCGCTACCGCCCGACACTGAAGAACGGGCTGGTGAAAGAACATTACCCGAGCCTCGGTTTCGCCCCGGTGGAAACCGACGGAGAGGCGGAGAACGGCGAGACGACCTGGATGCTGCCGCTCGGCAGCAATCACCTGCCGCCCGTGGACCACATGACAATCGTCTACAGGAGAGACTGAGATATGAACGAGGCCGCCATTTACGCCACCCTTAATGAGATTTTCCGCGACGTCTTCGATGACCCCTCCATCGAGGTGTCGCCTGAAATGTCGGCCAGGGATGTGCCGGAATGGGACTCCTTCAATCACATCAACATCATCGTTGCCGCCGAGATGCGGTTCGGCATCAAGTTCCGGGCCGCCGAGATCGATGCGCTACGCAATGTCGGGGATTTCGTGGCGCTGATCGACCGCAAGCGTCAGGCCGCATAGTCGGGCAATCATCGCCATGATTTTCAGTGCCCCGGAGTTCATTTTCCTGTTCCTGCCGATCGCATTCATCGGCTTCTTCCTGTTTGGCGCGATCCGGCCCTTCTGGGCGGTGCTCTGGCTGCTGGGCGCCTCGCTGGTCTTCTATGGCTCCTGGCGGGTCGATTTCGTGCCCCTGCTGCTCGGCTCGATGCTGTTCAACTTCTACCTGGCCAGGCTGATCACACGCACATCGAGCCTGCCGCTGCTCGTCTTCGGAATCATCACCAATCTTGGCGCGCTGATCTGGTTCAAGTATGCCGGCTTCCTGGCGGAAGCCATCAATCTGCTGACCGGACTGGGCGTTCCGGTGCCGCAGGTCGTGCTGCCGCTGGCGATCTCCTTCTTCACCTTCCAGCAGATTGCCTATCTGGTTGACGTCCATGCCGGCGGACGACGCGAGGAAAGCGTCTTCCGCTACATGCTGTTCGTGACCTTCTTTCCCCATCTGATCGCCGGACCAATCGTCCATCACAAGGAGATCCTCGACCAGTTCCGGCTTCCCGAAACCTATCATCCCCATGCGCGCAACCTCCTGCTCGGCATCACGGCGTTCACCATCGGCCTGTTCAAGAAAGTGGTGATCGCAGATCCGCTCGGCGGAGTTGCCACCATGGCTTACGCACCGGCCGCGGACGGCATTGCGCCGGCCTTCGTCGATTCCTGGCTTGGCGCGATCGCTTTTTCCCTGCAGCTCTATTTCGACTTCTCGGGCTATTCCGACATGGCGATCGGCATCGCGCTGCTGTTCGGCATCCGCCTGCCGATCAACTTCGTCTCGCCCTACAAGGCAGCCAGCATCATCGATTTCTGGGCGCGCTGG
The DNA here is from genome assembly GCF_035304305.1 of Ferrovibrio sp. GTDB lineage: Bacteria > Pseudomonadota > Alphaproteobacteria > Ferrovibrionales > Ferrovibrionaceae > Ferrovibrio. Next base: position 5,343 of record NZ_DATGQG010000005.1, on the reverse strand, counting down.
CACCTGACCCTGACGCGCTTTCTCACCTCCTATGTCTATAACCCGCTGGTCATGGCGATCACCCGCCGGCGCATCGCCGCGGGCAAGCCACTGCTGAAACGCTCCGCACCGGCACTCGGTCCTTTCATTGCCCTGCTCGCCTTTCCGACACTCTTCACAATGTTCCTCGCCGGCATCTGGCATGGTGCCGGCTGGCAGTTCCTGGTCTTCGGGCTCTTTCACGGCGTGCTGCTGGTGATCAACCATGCCTGGCGCGCGCTCCGCCAGTACTGGCGCATCGAGATGAACCTCGGCGCAGCCGGCCATGCCTTCTGCGTTCTGCTGACCTTCCTGCTCGTTACGGTATCCTTTGTCTTCTTCAAGTCCGCCAGCATGGACCAGGCGATGACCGTCCTGCGCGGCATGGCCGGTCTGGGCGGGGACATCCCGGTCATGTCGCGGCTCGGCGGCGCCGACGCCACCGAGATGGGCGTCATCGAGATGTTCGTCTGGCGACTGAGTTCGACGCAGGGGGCGCTGATCATGCTCGGACTTGCCATTGCCTGGCTTCTGCCGAACACCGCCCGCTACATGGAGATGATGGCCGGTGCGCTCGACTCCCAGACCGAAAGGCCGCCACGGCCGACCCCGGCTCAGCCCCTGATCTTCCGGCTGCAGCCGCTGACGGCATTGCAGCCGCGCGCGGGCTTCCTGGAAGGCGGTTTCCTCGGCGCCCTGCTCGCCCTGGCGCTGCTCCGGGTAATGTCCGTCGCGCCGTCGGAGTTTCTGTACTTTACGTTCTGACGAGCGTCAGCGGCGCGCGCCGGCGGTGCGGGACGGCGACACGCCTGCGCCGGCAGCCGGCGAAACGGTCATGTCGACCTTCGAGCCGTAAATCGTGCTACGCGAGATCAGGATGGAGGCAACCCGGTCGCCGCCACCCGAGAGATAGGTCAACTGGCTGGTCTCGGCACGCACAACGGCCACTTCGGCCCAACCATGGTTGATCATCTCGCGCCGGACGAAATCGAACATCGCATCCGCGGACGAGTTCACGCTGTAGGAGAGCCGGCCGATCCAGCGGTCGCCCTCGCCCAGGATGATCGTACGGTTGGTGTCGAGCGAATAGCCTTCGGGCAGTGCGACGCCGGAAATCTGCGGCGGCGGACCGCCGCGGCTGTCGTTGTCGGTGGTGGCACCGCCCCCCGGCGAAAGGTTCATGCTCTGACAACCGGCAAGCAAAATGCCGGTCAGCACGAAAACAACCTTCCCCCAATGACGGGTGGCAACCCTAACGCTCACGCCTCTTCCCCCGCGAATCGCTCAAGGGTTATTTACCATATCCAGCGCGCCAAGTCGCCTTTACCTTGTCCGCACCCTGAACTATTTTATACTTAAAATAATTTCCGGCAGAGGAGCCCGGCGGTCGTGCCCATCACGGAACTGACCTCCACCCACCCGACGCAGCCGCTGTCGCTTGCCGGTCGGCATGTGCTGGTCACCGGCGCGAGCCGCGGCATCGGCTGGGCCACAGCACGGGCCTGCGCCTCCGCCGGCGCCACCCTCACCCTTTCGGCCCGCGATGCGGAACGGCTGAACCGGCGACGCGATGAACTCATCGCGAGCCGCAATGCCTCCTGCGCCGCCGTAGCCGCCGATCTCACCGTCCCGAATGCAGCCGAGCGGATGGTGGCCGACGCTGTCGCCATCAACGGCCCGATCGACATCCTGGTCAACAACGCCGGCTTCGGCGCCAGCCAGCCCTTCGCGAAGATGACGGCCGAGCACTGGGACGAGATGATCGGCGTAAATCTCTCAGGCGTCTTCCATGTCACCCGCGCCGCCATTGCCGGCATGCTGGAACGGAAAGACGGCCGCATCATCAATGTCGCCTCCACGGCGGGCGTAACCGGTTATGCCTATGTCGCCGCCTACTGCGCTGCCAAGCATGGCGTGGTCGGCCTCACCCGTGCACTGGCGAAGGAATATGCCCGCAGCGGTATCACGGTGAATGCCGTCTGCCCCGGCTATGTCGATACCGACATGACCGCGACGACCATCGACACGATCGTGCGGAAAACAGGCCGCAGCGCTGAGGAGGCGCGGGCGGAGCTCGCCAAGATCAATCCGCAGGGCCGGCTGATCCGGCCCGAGGAGATCGCCGATGCGGTGCTCTGGCTGGCCGGGCCGGGCGCCGCTTCGGTCACCGGCCAGTGCATCGTGATTGCCGGCGGAGAGGTAATGCCGTGAGTGAAGTCCGTCAGAACCCGGCCGCGAACGACCGCGAGACGGCAACCCATCGCGACGACAAACTGGAACTGCGGCTTTGGCTGCGGTTGCTGACCTGCTCGAGCCTGATCGAACGCAACGTGCGCACCGCTCTGCGCGCACGTTTCGGTACCACCCTGCCCCGCTTCGATCTGCTGGCGCAGCTGGACCGGGCACCGGACGGACTCACCATGAGTGAGCTGTCGGCACGCATGATGGTCTCCAACGGCAACATCACCGGGTTGGCTGACCGGCTGATCGAGGAGGGCCTGGTGAAGCGCACGCCATCAGCGCGCGACCGGCGCAGCGCCCACCTCAGTCTGACGCCATCCGGCAAGCGCGCCTTCGACGAAATGACGCCCGAGCATGAAGCCTGGATCGACACGATGATGGCCGGCCTGAGCCGCCAGGAAATGCAGCAGCTGTTCGGGTTGCTCGGAAAGTTGAAGACATCAGTGCTGCAGAATGCCGGCAGCCATGAAGGAGAGGATTCGTGAAACAGGCGCGGGATTTCAAACCGAGACATTTCGGCTGGTCTGTCGAGGACAAGGTCGCGACGGTCACGCTGAACCGGCCGGACCGTAAGAACCCGCTCACTTTCGAGTCCTATGCCGATCTGCGCGACACCTTCCGCGCGCTGAACTACGTGACGGACGTGAAAACAGTGGTCATCAACGGCGCAGGAGGCAATTTCTGCTCCGGCGGTGATGTTCACGAGATCATCGGCCCCTTGGTGAAGATGAAGGAGTCCGGCGATATGGCCGGTCTGCTCGCCTTCACCCGCATGACCGGCGATCTGGTGAAGGCGATGCGCCACTGCCCCCAACCCATCATCGCCGCCGTGGACGGCGTCTGCGCGGGTGCCGGCGCAATCCTTGCCATGGCCTCCGACCTGCGCATCGCCACCCTGCAGGCGAAGACCGCTTTCCTCTTCGTGCGCGTCGGGCTTGCCGGCGCCGATATGGGGGCCTGCAACATCCTGCCGCGCATCATCGGCGCCGGCCGTGCCGCCGAACTGCTCTACACCGGCCGCACGATGACGGCCGAGGAAGGCGAGCGCTGGGGCTTCTACAACCGCCTCGTCGCGCCGGACCGGCTGCTGGCCGAGGCACAGGCGCTGGCGAAGGAACTGGCTGACGGGCCGAGCTTCGCTCATGGCATCACCAAGACCTGCCTGCACCAGGAATGGTCGATGGATCTCGACGCCGCCATCGAGGCTGAGGCGCAAGCGCAAGCCATCTGCATGCAGACCGAGGATTTCGCCCGCGCCTACCGCGCCTTCGCGGCGAAGCAGAAGCCGGTCTTCGAGGGCAACTGAGATGGCAGACAAAAGCTATCTCGGCTGGCCATTCTTCGAGGAGCGTCACCGCGTACTGGCGGCAAGGCTGGAAGACTGGGCGCGGAAACATGCCGCGCATCACGATGAAGGCGCCGATATCGATGCGGTCTGCCGCAACTTCGTGCGGCAGATGGGCCAGGATGGCCTGCTGCGCCTGACCGTGCCGAAGGATGGCGGCGGCGAATATGACAAACTGGACGTGCGCAGCCTGGCGCTGGTGCGCGAAATTCTTGCCTATCATCATGGGCTGGCCGATTTCGCCTTTGTCATGCAGGGACTGGGTTCGGGCCCGATCAGCCTGTTCGGCACGCCGGAGCAGAAGCAGCGCTGGCTGCCCGGCGTGGCCCGTGGCGAGAAGATCGCGGCACTCGCCATGTCCGAACCCGACGCCGGTTCCGACGTCGCCAATGTCAGCACCGTTGCCGTCCCCGACGGGCAGGGTTACTGCCTCAACGGGGTGAAGACCTGGATTTCCAATGGCGGCATCGCCGACCAGTATACAGTGGTCGCCCGCCTCGGCGACGCGCCCGGCGCGAAAGGCCTAGCCATCTTCGTGGTCGAAGCCGGCACGCCGGGCTTCAGCGTGCCGGAACGCATCGACGTGATCGCGCCGCATCCGCTCGGCCGGCTCGAGTTCAAGGACTGCGTGATCCCCGCCGGCAATCTGATCGGCAAACCCGGCGAAGGCTTCAAGATTGCCATGAGCAATCTCGACGTCTTCCGCTCCACCGTGGGTGCCGCCGCACTGGGTTTCGCCCGCCGCGCGCTGGATGAGGCGCTGAAGCGCGTGCATGAGCGCAAGGTGTTCAACCAGCAGCTCGCCGATTACCAGCTCACCCAGGCCAAGATTGCCGACATGGCGACTGAGATCGATGCTTCGGCCCTGCTGATCTATCGCGCCGCCTGGACCAAGGACATGGGGGCGGCCCGCGTCACCCGCGAAGCCTCGATGGCGAAGATGTATGCTACCGAAGCGGCCCAGCGTGTCATCGATGCCGCCGTGCAGCTCTGGGGCGGCCTCGGCGTCACCCGCGGCAACATGGTGGAAAGCCTCTACCGCGAAGTCCGCGCGCTGCGTATCTACGAGGGCACCACAGAGATAAACAAGCTGGTGATTGCCGGCCAGACCTATGCCGCTTTCGCCGCGGAGGGCACAGCCGGATGAAACTGCTCGAGCCGCTGGACATCAATGGCATGGTGCTGCCGAACCGGGTGGCAGTCCCGGCCATGGTGACGCGGCTCTCGGGTGAGGACGGCTTCGTCAACCAGCCGATCATTGATCGCTATGTCCGCTACGCGCAGGGTCATGTCGGCCTGATCGTGGTGGAAGCGACGGCGATCCATACCAGCAAATCCGGCCCGCTGCTCCGCCTGTCGGCAGACGAGTTCATCCCCGGTCATCGCGATCTGGTGCGGCAGGTGCATGACGCTTCCGACTCCAGGATCGTGCCGCAGATCATCCACTTCCTGAAGGTCGCGCGCTCGGGCTGGCGTCAGACCATTGACAGCCTGACCACGGAGGATATTGACCGCATCGTCGAACAGTTCGGGGAAGCGGCAGCCCGGGCCCGTGAAGCGGGCTACGACGGAGTCGAGCTGCATTCGGCCCACGCCTATACGCTGTCTTCCTTCCTGTCGCGTCGCAATCCGCGCCGCGACGAATATGACGGCCGCACACTGGAAGGCCGGCTGGCGATGTTCGGCCGCGTCATGCAGAGCGTGCGCCGCCATGTCGGCAATGACTGGCCCGTCGGTGT
>NZ_DATGQG010000004.1:0-17854 GCF_035304305.1 Ferrovibrio sp. | reverse complement strand
TTCTCCCGCCATGGCGTGGAGAAGGACGAGCGCGCGCTGGCCATCGAACGGGCCGAGATCGAGCGTCTGGCCAAGGACCGCGATGACGAGAAGGCGATCATCGAGCGCTCCATCTACGGCCGTCTGCGCGAGCTGCTGCTCGGCAAGCAGGCCGACAAGGGCCCGAAGGGCTTCAAGGATGGCGGCAAGATCACCGAGGAGGTTCTCAACGAACTGACCCCGGGCCAGTGGTGGCAGATCAGCCTGAAGAACGAAAAGAACATGGCTGACGTCGAGGCGCTGAAGAAGCAGTACGACACGGCCACCGCGCGCATCCAGAAGCGCTTCGAGGACAAGGTTGAGAAGCTGCAGCGCGGCGACGAGCTGCCGCCCGGCGTGATGAAGATGGTCAAGGTCTTCGTCGCGGTGAAGCGCAAGCTGCAGCCCGGCGACAAGATGGCTGGCCGTCACGGCAACAAGGGCGTCATCTCGCGCATCGTGCCCGAGGAGGACATGCCCTACCTCGAGGACGGCACGCCGGTCGATATCGTGCTGAACCCGCTGGGCGTGCCGTCGCGCATGAACGTCGGTCAGATTCTCGAGACCCATCTGGGCTGGGCCTCCGCGGGCCTCGGCCGCCAGATCGGCGAGATGCTCGACAAGGTGCGCCGCAGCTCGGCCAAGGCCGACGACCTGCGCAAGCTGCTGAAGGGCATCTACTCGAAGCAGGAAGTCGCCGACAAGATCGCCGATCTGTCCGACGACCAGGTGCTGGAGCTCTGCGAGAACCTGCGCCGCGGCGTGCCGATGGCGACCCCGGTCTTCGACGGCGCCCATGAAGCCGACATCGTCGAGATGCTGGAGAAGGCGGAGTTCGACAGGTCCGGCCAGGTCACCCTGGTGGACGGACGCACGGGCGAGCCCTTCGACCGCAAGGTCACGGTCGGTTACATCTACATGCTGAAGCTGCATCACCTGGTGGACGACAAGATCCACGCCCGGTCGATCGGCCCCTACAGCCTGGTTACCCAGCAGCCGCTGGGCGGCAAGGCACAGTTCGGTGGTCAGCGCTTCGGCGAGATGGAGGTCTGGGCGCTCCAGGCCTACGGCGCCGCCTATACCCTGCAGGAGATGCTCACCGTCAAGTCGGACGACGTGGCGGGCCGCTCGAAGGTCTACGAGGCCATCGTGCGCGGCGACGACAACTTCGAGGCGGGTATTCCGGAATCGTTCAACGTGCTGGTCAAGGAAATGCGGTCGCTCGGCCTCAATGTCGAGCTGTCGCAGCGTTCCTACTGACCATCGCGCAACGCATTCTCCAATAGGAGACGAGACACATGAACGAACTGAGCAACGTATTCGGCCAGCCGCAGGGCGCCCAGAGCTTCGATCAGATCCAGATCTCGATCGCGTCGCCGGAGCGCATCCGCTCCTGGTCCTATGGCGAGATCAAGAAGCCGGAAACCATCAACTACCGGACCTTCAAGCCGGAACGCGATGGCCTGTTCTGCGCGCGCATCTTCGGTCCGATCAAGGACTACGAGTGCCTGTGCGGCAAGTACAAGCGGATGAAGTATCGCGGCGTGATCTGCGAGAAGTGCGGCGTTGAAGTCACGCTCTCGAAGGTCCGGCGCGAGCGCATGGGCCATATCGAGCTGGCCTCGCCGGTGGCGCATATCTGGTTCCTGAAGTCGCTGCCGAGCCGCATCGGTCTCATGCTCGACATGACGCTGAAAGACCTCGAGCGGATTCTGTACTTCGAGAACTATGTCGTGGTGGAGCCGGGCCTTTCGCCGCTGAAGCAGTTCGACCTGCTGACGGAAGAGCAGCTCTACAAGGCGCAGGAAGAGTACGGCGAGGACGCTTTCGTCGCCAAGATCGGCGCCGAGGCGATCCGCGACCTGCTGATGGCGATCGACCTCGAGAAGGAGCGCGACAAGATCCGCGAGGAGCTGGCCGAGACGACGTCGGAACTGAAGCCGAAGAAGCTGGTCAAGCGCCTCAAGCTGGTCGAGTCCTTCATCGAATCCGGCAACAAGCCGGAATGGATGGTCATGACCGTCATTCCGGTCATTCCGCCCGAGCTGCGCCCGCTGGTGCCGCTCGACGGCGGCCGGTTCGCCACCTCGGACCTGAACGACCTCTACCGCCGCGTGATCAACCGCAACAACCGCCTGAAGCGGCTGATCGAGCTGCGCGCACCCGACATCATCGTGCGCAACGAGAAGCGCATGCTGCAGGAGGCCGTAGACGCCCTGTTCGACAATGGTCGCCGCGGCCGCGTCATCACCGGCGCCAACAAGCGTCCGCTGAAGTCGCTCAGCGACATGCTGAAGGGCAAGCAGGGCCGCTTCCGCCAGAACCTGCTCGGCAAGCGCGTCGACTATTCCGGCCGTTCGGTCATCGTGGTCGGCCCCGAGCTCAAGCTGCACCAGTGCGGCCTGCCGAAGAAGATGGCGCTCGAGCTGTTCAAGCCCTTCATCTACTCCAAGCTTGAGCTGCGCGGCCTCGCCGCGACGGTCAAGATGGCCAAGAAGATGGTGGAGAAGGAGCGTCCCGAGGTCTGGGATATCCTCGAAGAAGTCATCCGCGAGCATCCGGTGCTGCTGAACCGCGCGCCGACCCTGCACCGCCTCGGCATCCAGGCCTTCGAGCCGATGCTGATCGAGGGTAAGGCCATCCAGCTGCATCCGCTGGTCTGCGCCGCGTTCAACGCCGACTTCGACGGCGACCAGATGGCGGTCCACGTGCCGCTGTCGCTGGAGTCGCAGCTCGAGGCCCGCGTGCTGATGATGTCCACCAACAACATCCTCAGCCCGGCGAACGGCAAGCCGATCATCGTGCCGTCGCAGGACATCGTGCTCGGCCTCTACTACCTGACCATGGAGCGTCCGGCGCCGCTGGGCGACGTGGTCAGGATCAAGGACACCGCCGCCCTGATGAAGGCCTGGGCCGAGGATGACATCATCCTGTTCGACCCGAAGACCCACATCGAGCTGCCCAAGACCACGGTCAAGGCCGAGGTCGAGCGTCTGCTGCAGGCCGGTGCCATCGTCGAGCGCGTGCCGGTGTTTGCGACCGTCGCCGAGATCCAGCAGGCGCTGGATGCCAAGGCGATCTCGCTGCATCACCGCATCAAGGCCCGCCTCGAGACGGTGGACGCGGACGGCAACCCCGTCGTGCTGCGCGTCACCACCACGCCGGGCCGCATGCTGCTGAGCGAGATCCTGCCCAAGCACAAGAACGTGCCGTTCCGGGTCATTAACCAGCTGCTGACCAAGAAGGAGATCACCAACGTCATCGACGTGGTGTATCGCCATTGCGGCCAGAAGGAGACGGTCATCTTCTGCGACAAGATGATGGCTCTCGGCTTCAACCGCGCCTTCAAGGCCGGCATCTCGTTTGGCAAGGACGACATGGTCGTGCCGAAGACCAAGGAGAAGCTGATCGAGGAGACCCGCAAGCTGGTCGCCGAGTACGAGCAGCAGTACCAGGATGGCCTGATCACCCAGGGCGAGAAGTACAACAAGGTGGTCGATGCCTGGTCGCAGTGCACCGACCGCGTTGCCGACGAGATGATGAAGGTCATTCAGACCGACATCGACGAAGTGTCGGGCGGCCGCAAGCCGATCAACTCGATCTGGATGATGGCCCATTCCGGCGCCCGCGGTTCGGCGGCGCAGATGAAGCAGCTCGCCGGCATGCGCGGCCTGATGGCCAAGCCGTCGGGCGAGATCATCGAGACGCCGATCATCTCGAACTTCAAGGAAGGCCTCACCGTGCTCGAGTACTTCAACTCGACCCACGGCGCCCGCAAGGGTCTGGCCGACACCGCCCTGAAGACCGCGAACTCGGGCTACCTGACCCGCCGTCTCGTCGACGTGGCGCAGGACTGCATCATCACCGAGGAGGATTGCGGCACCGAGCGCGGCCTGACCGTCCGCGAGGTGGTCGAGGGCGCCGAGGTGATCGCCACGCTGGGCGAGCGCATCCTGGGCCGTTCGGCGGCCGTCGACATCAAGCATCCGCTGACCGGCGAGGTGCTGATGAAGAAGGCCGAGCTGATCGAGGAGCGCGACGTCGAGCGCATCGAGCAGGCGGGCGTGGAAAGCGTCCTGATCCGTTCGGTGCTGACCTGCGAGTCCGAAAACGGCGTCTGTGGCATGTGCTACGGCCGTGACCTGGCCCGCGGCACGCGCGTCAACATCGGCGAGGCGGTCGGCGTCATCGCCGCCCAGTCGATCGGCGAGCCGGGCACCCAGCTCACCATGCGCACCTTCCATATCGGCGGCACCGCCCAGGTGGCGGAGCAGTCGAGCCTGGAGGCCGCCTACGACGCGACGATCAAGATCGTCAACCGCAACCTCGTTACCGACAGCCAGGGCCGCTTCGTGGTCATGGGCCGCAACTGCGAGATCGTGCTGGTCGACCAGAACGGCCGCGAGCGCGCCCGCCACAAGGTGCCGTATGGCGCCCGTCTGGTGGCCGACGAGGGCGGCACGGTGAAGAAGGGGCAGCGGATCGCCGAATGGGATCCGTATACCCGCCCGATCATCACCGAGCGCGAGGGTATCGTGAACTACCGCGACCTCGTGGAAGGCGTGTCGATGCGCGAGGCGACCGACGAGTCCACCGGTATCTCCTACAAGGTGGTCTCCGACTGGAAGCAGAACCCGAAGGGCAGCGAGCTGCGTCCGCGCATCACGCTGCGTGACGACAAGGGCGAGGTGCTCACCCTGGTGAGCGGCGCCGAGGCCCGTTACTACCTGTCGGCGGACGCGATCCTGTCGGTCGAGGACGGCGCCAAGGTGCATGCCGGCGACGTGCTGGCCCGTATCCCGGTGGAAGGCACCAAGACCCGCGACATCACGGGCGGTCTGCCGCGCGTGGCGGAGCTGTTCGAGGCCCGTCGTCCGAAGGATCATGCGGTCATCGCGGAAATCGACGGCCGCGTCGAGTTCGGCAAGGATTACAAGGCCAAGCGCCGCCTGATCCTCAAGCCGGCCGACGAGAGCCAGGAGCCGATCGAGTACCTGATCCCGAAGGGCAAGCACATTGCCGTCCAGGAAGGCGACTTCGTGCGCAAGGGCGACCATCTGCTCGATGGCAACCCGGCACCGCACGACATCCTCAAGGTGCTCGGCGTCGAAGCGCTGGCCAACTATCTCGTCAACGAGATCCAGGAGGTCTATCGTCTGCAGGGCGTGAAGATCAACGACAAGCACATCGAGGTGATCTGCCGCCAGATGCTGCAGAAGGTCGAGATCACCGATCCGGGCGAGACCACCTTCCTGATCGGCGAGCAGGTCGACAAGGTCGAGTTCGACGAGGTCAACGCGAAGACCGCGGCCGAGGGCCGCAAGGTCGCCAAGGGTGTGCCGGTTCTGCTCGGCATCACCAAGGCGAGCCTGCAGACCCGCTCCTTCTTCTCGGCGGCCTCTTTCCAGGAGACCACCCGCGTGCTCACCGAGGCGGCCGTCGGCGGCAAGGTGGACAAGCTGGTCGGCCTGAAGGAGAACGTGATCGTCGGCCGCCTGATCCCGGTCGGCACCGGCGCCATCATGAACCGCATGAAGCAGCTTGCCGCACAGCGCGACCGCGAATTCGCGGATGCGCTGGAGAGCGAGCTGCAGGCGGCCGTGGGCGACGCTGCGGAGTAAATTTCCGGTTCGTGCCGGAAAGCGAAAGGGCGGTCCGATGGGCCGCCCTTTTTCGTTGCGCCGCTTGTCGCTGGGGCAGAATCGCCGTAAGCCGTAGGGATGGAATGGCAGGATGAAGGCGTTGTCCTGAGCGTGCGGCATCACGGCGAGAATGCCCGCATCGCGACGCTGCTCACGACATCCTACGGCCGCCATGCCGGCCTGCTGCGCGGCTCCGGCTCGGGAAAGGGCGGGGCGCTGCAGCCCGGCCAGATCGTCCGCGCCGAATGGCGGGCGCGCCTGTCGGATCAGCTTGGTTACTACACGCTGGAGCCGCTGCAGCATCCTGCCGCGATGATGCTCGACGATCCGGCGCGGCTGGCGGCGCTTTCGGCCGTCTGTGCGCTGATCGACGCGGCGCTGCCGGAGCGGGAGCCGCATCCGAATCTCTTCGCCGCCACCCGGGCATTGTTCACCTTTATGGCCGAGATGCCGGATCCCGATGCCTGGGGCGCGCTCTATGTGCGGTGGGAAACCGGTCTGCTGGCCGAGATGGGCTACGGCCTCGATCTCGAGGCCTGCGCCGCTACCGGCGCCACCACCGGCCTGACGCATGTGTCGCCGCGCACCGGTCGCGCCGTTTCCGCCGAGGCAGCCGCACCCTATGCCGACCGGCTGCTGGGGCTGCCGGGCTTCCTGGTGCCCGGCCGCGGCATCGCCCACAACGATCCGATGGCCGAGGTTCTCGCCGGCCTCGAACTTACCGGCCATTTCCTGGAGAATCGGCTGTTCGCCCAGCTGCATGCTCCTGTGCCGGCGTCGCGATACCGACTTCTCGAGCTGGTGCGTAGAACTGCCCGGCCAAATTCTGTAGAAAGCGCGTCATGAGCAAGCATCTGCCGCCCAAAGACATTCCCGAAGACATCCGCAACATTCCGCTGCCCGACGCGCTGTCCGAGCGCTACCTGGCCTATGCGATGAGCACCATCACCGCGCGGTCGCTGCCCGACGTGCGCGACGGCCTCAAGCCGGTGCAGCGCCGCGTGCTCTTCGCCATGCGGCTGCTCAAGCTCGATCCCAATGCCGGCTACAAGAAATGCGCCCGCGTCGTCGGCGACGTAATCGGTAAGTACCATCCCCACGGCGACCAGTCGGTCTATGACGCCTTGGTGCGGCTCGCGCAGGATTTCGCCCAGCGTTACCCGCTGGTGGACGGGCAGGGCAACTTCGGCAATATCGACGGCGATAACGCCGCGGCGATGCGATATACCGAGGCGCGTCTGACCGAAGTCGCCAATGTACTGCTCGCGGGCCTCGACGACGACACGGTCGATTTCCGTCCCAACTACGATGGCGAGAATGACGAGCCGGTGGTGCTGCCGGCCGGGCTGCCGAACCTGCTGGCCAACGGCGCCAGCGGCATTGCGGTCGGCATGGCAACCTCGATCCCGCCGCATAACCTGCCTGAGCTCTGCGACGCCCTGCTGCATCTGATCAAGCACCGGAATGCGACGATCGAGAAGCTGGTTGAATTCGTGCAGGGTCCGGATTTCCCGACCGGGGGCATCCTGGTCGAACCGCTGGCCACGCGGATCGAGGCCTACAAGACCGGCCGCGGCAGCTTCCGCCTGCGCGCGCGCTGGCACAAGGAGGACCTGCCGCGCGGCACCTGGCAGATCGTCGTCACCGAGATTCCCTATCAGGTGCAGAAGTCGCGCCTGATCGAAAAGATCGCCGAGCTGATCACCGAGCGGAAGGCGCCGCTGCTGGACGACGTGCGCGATGAATCGGCCGAGGATATCCGCCTCGTTCTGGTGCCGAAGAGCAAGAACGTCGATCCGGCCGTGCTGATGGAAAGCCTGTTCCGCAGCACCGATCTGGAGACGCGCTTCCCGCTCAATCTCAACGTGCTGGACCATGGCCGCCAGCCCAAGGTGATGAACCTGCGGGAAGCCCTGCAGGCCTATCTCGATCATCGCCACGAGGTTCTGGAGCGGCGCAGCAAATTCCGTCTCGGCAAGATCGAGCACCGGCTGGAAGTGCTGGACGGTTACCTGATCGCCTATCTGAATCTGGACGAGGTGATCGAGATCATCCGGCGCGAGGACGAGCCGAAGCCGGTGCTGATGAAGCGCTTCAAGCTCACCGATGTGCAGGCCGAGGCGATCCTGAACATGCGTCTGCGCAGCCTGCGACGCCTGGAAGAGATGGAGATCAGGGGCGAGCACAAGAAGCTGTCGCAGGAGAAGGCCGAGCTGAAGAAGCTGCTCGGCGACGAAGGCCTGCGCTGGCAGGCGATTTCGGGCGAGATCCAGGAGCTGAAAAAGCAGTTCGGCCCGAAGACGGCGCTTGGGAAGCGCCGGACCAGCATTGCCGATGCGCCGGTCATTTCGGAGGAGGCCTTCGAGGTTCTGGTCGAGCGCGAGCCGATCACCGTGATCTGCTCGGCCAAGGGCTGGATCCGTGCCGTGAAGGGCCATGTGGAGGATGAGGGCACTGCCTCCTTCAAGGAAGGCGACAAGGGCCGCTTCTGGCTGCATGCCGAGACCACCGACAAGCTGCTGCTGTTCGGCACCAACGGACGCGCTTACACGATTGCCTGCGACAAGCTGCCCCGCGGCCGCGGTCACGGCGAGCCGGTGCGGCTGATGGTTGACCTCGGCAACGATCAGGACATCGTCGCGCTGTTCAAATACCAGGGCGACCGCAAGCTGCTGGTGGCGAGCAGCGACGGCCGCGGCTTCATCTGCCCGGAGGCAGAGATGCTGGCCGGCACGCGCACCGGCAAGCAGATACTCAACGTGGCCGCCCCGGCCGAAGCCTGCGTCTGCCGTCCCGTGGAGGGCGACATGGTCGCCGTGGTCGGCGACAATCGCAAACTGCTGCTCTTCCCGCTGGATCAGCTGCCAGAGATGACCCGCGGCAGGGGCATCACCCTGCAGAAGTACAAGGATGGGGGCCTGGCCGACGCCAAGACCTTCGCCTGGAAGCAGGGGCTTAGCTGGACCGACTCTTCTGGCCGGGTGAAGACCGAGACCGATCTCAAGGAATATCGCGGCGAGCGGGCGCAGGCAGGCCGTATCGCACCGCGTGGCTTCAACAAGAATAACCGGTTCGGATGAGCCGGCCCGGCCGACCGGGCTAGAACACGAAGAGATACAGCAGGATGATGATGGGGATGGGGATGCCCAGCAGCCAGAGCAGAATGCCCTTCATGGTTCCTCCGTTCCGTCGATTGATCCTGTAACACGGCAGAACCTAAAATCGCTCCGTGCCAAACCGGGGCTTGGCCCCCCGGTCTTGACTTCAGGATTAGAGTACTCTATATGTTCTTATTGCCTAGGACCGAAGTTCAACCCCTGACGGACCTGCAGATGCGCGCCAGTTTTGACAGAAATGGCGGTTTTCCGCTGCGAGCGAGGCTGAGCCACGGCATTTGCCGGGATTCAACGGGATTCAACGGGATTGAACAGGACTCAACGGGATTCAACTGGCTCCCAACAGGACTGAACTGGCTCTCTACGGGACTCAACTGGCTTCGAACCGGCTCCAACTGGCCTCGGGATGGCGCTGATCCGGCTGTGGCCGGACAGGCCTGGACCGGCGGGGCCGTGCGATGCTGACCGAGTATCTGCAGGCCGCCCTGCTGGGGATCGTGGAGGGACTGACCGAGTTCATCCCGGTCTCCTCGACGGGCCATCTGATCCTGCTGATCGACCTGCTGGGTTTTCGCGGTCCGCCCGGCAAGGTGTTCGAGATCGCCATCCAGCTGGGCGCGATCCTCGCCATCTGCGTCGTCTACTGGCCGCGGCTGTCCGGCACCCTGGCCGGACTGGGGCGCGATCCGCGTGCCAACCGCTTCACCGTCAATGTGCTGCTGGGTTTTCTGCCGGCGCTGGTGATCGGCTTTTTCGCCCATGGCTTCATCAAGGGCGTGCTGTTCAATCCCTGGGTCGTTTCGGTTGCGCTGATCGTTGGCGGCCTGGCCATCCTCGTCATCGAACGCTGGGTCGGCCGGGGCGAGACCCGGAGCGTGGACGACTTTCCCTTTTCGCTCAGCCTCAGGATCGGTCTGCTGCAGTGCCTTGCCATGATCCCCGGCGTGTCCCGGTCGGGCGCCACCATCATGGGCGCCCGTGCCCTCGGGGTGCAGCCTGCCGCGGCGGCGGAATTCTCCTTCTTCCTTGCCGTGCCCACCATGGTCGCGGCCACCTGCTATGATCTCTACAAGAACTGGTCGTCGCTGACGCTGGAAGGCAGCGGCCTGATTGCAACCGGTTTCATCGTTGCCTTCCTCTGCGCCGTTCTGGTCGTGCGCAGCGTGATCGCCTTCATCAACCGCTACGGTTTCGTGCCCTTTGCCTGGTATCGCATTGTCATCGGGGGCGCGATGCTGTTGCTGCTGAGCCTCAGATAAGAAGAAGAGGGAGGAGGGGAACGTGACACTGCCGGCTTCCGTATTCGCCGCCTTCAAGGCATCGGCCGAGGCGCATCCGGAGAAAAGCTTTCTCTGCGTTCCGGCGCGGGTGGATCGCGACTGGTCGCCGTCCGGCGCCGAGTACAGCTACGGCGAATGCCTGCAGATCGTTGAAGACCTCCGCAAGCGCTACGAGGCTGCCGGTTACGGCATCGGACATCGCGTGGCGCTGCTGCTGGAAATGCGGCCGGATCATTTCTTCCATTTCCTGGCGCTGAACGCGCTTGGCTGCGGCATCGTGCCGGTCAATCCGGATTACCGTCATGATGAAACGCTGTATCTCGTCGACCATTCGGAAGCCGATCTGCTCGTCTGCCTGCCGCACCGGCTGGCCGATATGGAGAAGGTGGCTGCCGACCGGCAATCCAAGCCGCTGCCGGTGCTGAATGCGCTGGACATGCCGCGCGAATTGCCGCGGCCGCAGACGCCGCGTCGGCCGGGCGAGCCGGACCACGAGACCGAATGCGGCCTGCTCTATACCTCGGGCACGACCGGCCGGCCGAAAGGCTGTATCCTCAGCAACTTCTACTATCTCAATGCCGGCGCCTGGTATCGCGATCTCGGCGGCCGGCTGGCGATCCGCGAGGGCGAGGACCGCTTCTATAATCCGCTGCCACTCTTCCACATGAATCACGGCGCGGTGACCGCCTGCTGCGCCATGCTCACCGCCAACTGCCTGATCCTGACCGAACGGTTCAGTCCGAACCGCTGGTGGCAGGAAGTCGTGCAGACCGGGGCTACCATCATTCACTATCTCGGCGTCGTGCCGCCGCTGCTGCTCAATCAGCCGGTCAGCGAGGAGGAAAGGCGGCATAGCGTGCGCTTCGGCCTCGGTGCCGGCGTCGAGCCGGAACTGCACGAGCCGTTCGAGAAGCGTTTCGGTTTCCCGCTGGTGGAAGTCTGGGGCATGACCGAAACCGGCCGGATTTTCACCGACAATCACGAGCCGCGGCAGATCCACACCCGCGCCTTCGGCCGGCCGCTGCCGGGCCTGGAGGCCATGGTGGCCGACGACCAGGGACGGGAAGTGCCGCGCGGGCAGGATGGCGAGCTGCTGGTGCGCCATTCCGCCGCAACGCCGCGCCATGGCTTTTTCTCCGGTTACCTGAAGAATGAGCAGGCGACCGAGGAAGCCTGGGCGGGCGGCTGGTTCCATACCGGCGACGTGGTGCGGCAGGCCGAAGACGGCATGCTGTATTTCGTCGATCGCAAGAAGAACATCATCCGCCGTTCGGGCGAGAATATCGCCGCCGCCGAGATCGAGGCCTGCCTGCAGGCCCATGAGGCCGTGGCGCAGGTGGCGGTGCTGGCGGCGCCGGACGAAATCCGCGAGGAAGAGGTAATGGCCTGTATCGTGCCCATGCAGGGCGTTGCGCCGGGGCCGGAACTGGGCGAGGCGCTGTTTGCCTGGTGCTACGAGCGTCTGGCCTATTTCAAGGCGCCGGGCTGGATCCTGTTTGTCGAGACGCTGCCGACGACGGGAACGCAGAAGGTGCAGAAGACGCAGATCTTCGCGCCGGGCGAGGATCCGCGCAAACGCGCGGGCATTCTGGATTTCCGCAGCAGGAAGAAGCGGTAGGGCTGGTTCACGTATTGCTATGAACATGACAATGGGAATGACCACCGAAGCAACTGACACATCGATCACCCCGCGCGCCGTGGCGACCTGGCTGTTTGCCGTCGCGGCCCTGGTGGCGCTGATGATCGTGATCGGCGGCCTGACGCGCCTGACGGAATCCGGCCTTTCCATGGTGGAGTGGCGGCCGGTGACGGGATGGCTGCCGCCGCTGTCGGAGGCTGCCTGGGTGGCGGAGTTCGAGAAGTACAAGCAGTTCCCGGAATACCAGAAGGTGAATGTCGGGATGACGCTGGACGGCTTCAAAGGCATTTTCTGGCTGGAATACATCCATCGCCTGCTGGGCCGCATCATCGGCCTTGCATTCGCCCTGCCGTTCCTGTGGTTCTGGATCCGCCGCGCCATTCCCGCCGGGATGAAGCGGCATCTGGTGGCGATGTTCCTGCTCGGCGGCGCGCAGGGGGCGCTGGGCTGGTTCATGGTCGCCAGCGGCCTGGTCGATCATCCCGATGTCAGCCATTACCGGCTTACCGCGCATCTCGGGCTGGCCTTCTTCATTTTCGCCTATCTGCTCTGGGGCGGCCTGTCTCTGCTGCGGCAGGGGCGCATGACCGACTGGAGCGGCGGCGGCATCGCGGCGCTGCTCGCCGTGCTCGTCTTCGTGCAGATCCTGTCGGGCGGACTGGTCGCCGGCCTCAATGCCGGGCTGGCGCACAACACCTGGCCGCTGATGGACGGCGCCTTCATCCCGAAGGGCCTGCTGATCATGCAGCCCGCCTGGCTGAACATTTTCGAGAATGCGATGACCGTGCAGTTCCAGCACCGCATGGGCGCCTATGCCGTCACCATCCTTGCCGTCGTAACGGCGCTGCGTCTCAAGGGGCAGGTGGCCACCGGCCTGCGCCATGCGCTGCTGACCGTCGTGGGTCTGCAGGTTCTGCTCGGGATCGTGACGCTGCTGCATCACGTGCCGATTTCTCTCGGCACGCTGCATCAGGCCGGCGCGGTGGCCGTGCTCGGCGTCTGCGTCGCGCTGTGGCATGACCGGGCGTTGCGGAAAGGAGCGGCATGAGCGAGATCGTTCTGCTCTACTGCACCACGGCCAGCGTCGAGGAAGCGGAGAAGGTCGCCGAAGCCGTCGTTGGCCAGCGGCTGGCTGCCTGCGCCAATATCCTTCCCGGCATGCGCTCGCTCTACTGGTGGCAGGGCAAACTGGAGAAGGGCGAGGAGGCGGTGCTGATCCTCAAGACCCGCCGCGACCTGGCGGAGGCTGCCACCGCGGCGGTGAAGGCGGCGCATTCCTACAGCGTGCCCTGCGTCCTGCCGCTGCCGGTCGGCGAGGGCGGCAATGCCGACTACGTGAACTGGCTGTTGAGCGAGACCCGGCGGCCGGCCGTCTAGGGCAGGTGGAAATGCATCGCTGCAATTCCGCCGGTGCCCGCCGGGAATTCGTCTGCTAACCTGCGGCTTCTGGGAGAGTTCCGACATGTCGCGCCACGCCGGTATCCTGACCTTAAGCTTCTCCAGCATCGCCCATACCTATTCGCACCTCTTCACGCTGCTTTATGCCACCGTGGTGCTGGTGCTCGAGCGCGAATGGGGGCTGGGCTACGACACGCTGTTTGCCCTGTCGATCCCGATGAGCGTGCTGTTCGGCGCCGCGGCCCTGCCGGCCGGGTGGCTGGGCGACCGCTGGAGCGCCTCGGGCATGATGGCGCTGTTCTTCCTCGGCGTGGGCGGCTGCTCCATCTGGGCCGGTCTGGCCAATTCGCCGCTGACGATCTGCCTGGCGCTGGCCGGCATCGGGCTCTTTGCCGCCATCTACCACCCGGTGGGCATCCCATGGCTGGTGCGCAACGCGGTCAACCGCGGCCGGGCGCTGGGCGTTAACGGCGTCTTCGGCTCGGCCGGCACGGCGGGTGCCGCGCTGGTGGCGGGCCTGCTCGCCGACCTCTATGGCTGGCGTGCCGCTTTCATCATTCCGGGGGCGGTCTGCCTGGTCACCGGCATCGCCTTCGTCTGGGCCCGGCAGGCCGGCCTGCTGCTCGACCGCAAGGAGGATCTGGTGCCGCAGCCGGCGCCGGCCAAGGGCGATCTCTGGCGGGTCTTCTGGGTCATGTCGGCCACCATGCTCTGCACCGGGCTGCTCTATCAGGCCACGGCCTTCGCGCTGCCCAAGATTTTCGACGAGCGCCTGTCGGACTTCTTCAACGGCAGCATGCTCGGCGTCGGCGGCATGGTGACCTTCGTCTATACCTGCTCGGCGCTGTCGCAGCTGGTGGGCGGCGAACTGGCCGACCGCTTCTCGCTGCGCAAGGTCTACATCGCCGTGCAGTGGCTGCAGATTCCGGTCATCCTGTTCGGCATGGTGCTGATCCATCCCGCGCTGGTCGGCGTGGCGGCGCTGATGGTCAGCCTGAACGTGGCCGGCCAGCCGGCGGAGAATTCGCTGCTGGCCAAGTACACGCCGCCGCAATGGCGTGGCCGGGCTTTCGGCGCGAAATTCGTTCTCACGCTCGGGGTGTCCTCGCTCGGCGTGGCGGTGATCCCGGTGATCTACCGCCTGACCGGTACGCTGGACGTGCTGTTCCTGCTGCTGGCCGGCGCGGCGGCCTGTGCCGGCATCTTCGCGATCATGCTGCCGCGCGACGACAGGGCTGCGTCCAGGCCGGTTGCGCAGGCCGCGGCTGCCGAATAGTCAGTAGGGCAGGCCGACGTAGTTCTCGGCGAAGGAAATCTGGGCCGCCTGCGAGGAGCGCAGGTAATCCAGTTCGGCCTGCTGGATCTTCCGATCGAAGCCGCTGCTGTCCGGGAAGCGGTGCAGCATCGAGGTCATCCACCATGAGAAGCGCTCGGCCTTCCACACCCGGGCGAGCGCCCGCCCCGAGTAGGCGTCGATGCCCTGGCTGGAGCCGCGCTTGTAGAAGTCCAGCAGCGCCTGCCAGAGATAGAACACGTCGCTGGCGGCGAGATTGAGGCCCTTGGCGCCGGTCGGCGGCACGATATGGGCGGCGTCGCCGGCGAGGAACAGCCGGCCGTGGCGCAGCGGTTCGGCGACGAAGCTGCGCAGCGGCGCGATGCTCTTTTCGAAGGACTGGCCAGGTTCGAGCCGCCGGGCCGCCTCGTCGTCCAGGCGCCGCTTCAGTTCCTCGTAGAAGCGCTCGTCTGACCAGTCCTCCACCCGGTCTTCCAGGCTGCACTGGATGTAGAGGCGGCTGCGGGTGGGCGAGCGCATAGAGCAGAGCGCGAAGCCACGCTCGTGGTTGGCGTAGATGAGTTCCTCCGAGACGGGCGGCCTGTCCACCAGGATGCCGAGCCAGCCGAAGGGATAGACCCGCTCGTAGGTTCTGAGCACGGCGTCGGGGATGCTCCGGCGGCTGATGCCGTGATAGCCGTCGCAGCCGGCGATGAAGTCGCAGTCCAGTTCCTGCTCGACGCCCTTGTGCCGGTAGCGGACCTTCGGGCGATCGGACTCGATGTCATGCAGGCTGACATCCTCGGCCTCGTAGACGGTGGTGGCGCCGGCCGCGGCCCGCCCCTCCATGAGGTCCCGGGTGATCTCGGTCTGGCCATAGACGATGACCGCCTTGCCGATCAGGTCGCGGAAGCTGATGCGGTGGCGCTGTCCGCCGAAGGCGAGTTCGACGCCGTCATGGACCAGGCCCTCGCTGTGCATGCGGGCGCCGACCCCGGCCTCGTCCAGCATATCGGCGGTGCCCTTTTCCACGACGCCGGCGCGAACGCGGCCAAGCACGTAGTCGGCGCTGCGCAGTTCGAGGATGACGTTGTCGATACCGTGCCGGGTGAGCAGCTGTCCCAGCAGCAGGCCGGCCGGACCGGCACCGATGATGGCGACCTGGGTGCGCATGGTTTCCTCCCGTGGAGCGCGGTTCTTTTGCTCCAGCACTTAGGTCACCGCGGCCGCCGGCACGATGGACAGGGGCAACATAAAATTGGACAATCCGAACATCAGGGGAGGAGGGCCGGATGGCGCAGGTACCCGTCTATGCGCTCTACGGGGAAGACGACACGGAGATTGCGCCTAACTGGCTGCATTGCGAATCGATCCCCGCCCGCAGCGCGCTGTTCGACTGGGAGATCGGCCTGCACCGGCACCGGCAGTTCTTTCAGATTCTGAACATCACCGGGGGGCAGGCCACCTGCTTCCTGGACGGTCGGGAAATCCGGCTCGCGCCGCCGGCGGCCCTGACCGTTCCGCCCGGGGTTCCCCATGGCTTCCGCTTCTCTCCGGACATCCAGGGGCATGTCATCACCCTGCAGGCCGGCCAGCTGGACGTCATCCTGCGCAGCAGCCCGGAGGCCCGCCGGCTGTTCGGCACGCCCCGGGCGATGCGGATCAGCGACCCGGCCGGTGCAGCGCGGCTGGCCGGAAGCGTCGCGGCGATCGCGGCGGAGTTCCCCGGCAGCGCACCGGGGCGCGCCGGCCTGATCGAGGCGCATCTCGCCATCCTCCTGATCGAGCTCAGCCGGCTGGTGGCGGCAGAGCGGGGCGAGGCGGATGCGGCCTTCCGGCCTATGGAACGGCATGCCGCCGCTTTCCGGGTGCTGCTCGACCGGGAATTCCGGCGCCAGCGTTCCGTGGGATTCTATGCCGCCCAGCTCGGCATTTCGGAGATGCACCTCAACCGGGTCTGCCGCGCCGCCTTCGGCACCTCGGCGCTCGGCGCGATCAACCGGCGCATCATGCTGGAGGCCAGCCGGGACCTCACCTTCACGGTGCTCTCGGTGAAGGAGATCGCCTACTCGCTCGGCTTCGAGGACCCGGCCTATTTCACGCGCTTCTTCACCCGCCATGCCGGCGAGACGCCGACGGCTTTCCGCCGCCGCAACGCGGCCTAGGCAGCGTTCAGCGCCCGGTCGAGATCCCTGATCAGGTCGGCCACATCCTCGATGCCGATCGAGAGCCGCACGACGTTGTCGCCGGCGCCGGCGGCTTCGCGCTGCTCGGGCGAGAGCTGGCGGTGGGTGGTCGAGGCGGGGTGGATGATCAGGCTGCGCGTATCGCCGATATTGGCCAAGTGCGAGAAGATCTGCACGCTGTCGACCATTTTCAGGCCGGCATCGTAGCCGCCCTTCAGGCCGAGGGTGAAAACCGATCCGGCGCCATTGGGTAGGTATTTCTGTGCCAGCCGGTGGTAGCGGTCGCTCTTCAGGCCGGCATAGTTCACCCATTCGACTTTCGGGTGCTTCGAGAGGAATTCCGCCACCGCCAGCGCATTGTCGCAATGCTTGCGCATGCGCAGGCTCAGCGTCTCCATGCCGGTGAGGATCATGAAGGCGTTGAAGGGCGAGATGGCCGGGCCGAGATCGCGCAGGCTGATGGCCCGGCAGGCCACCGCGAAAGCCATGTCGCCGAAGGTCTCCCAGAAGGTCAGGCCGTGATAGGCCGGCGAGGGCTTCGAGAGATGCGGGAACTTGTCATTCTGGCCCCAGTCGAACTTGCCGGAATCGACAATGAGGCCGCCCATGGAGTTGCCATGGCCGCCGAGGAACTTGGTTGCCGAGTGGAGCACGATATCCGCGCCCCATTCGACCGGGCGGCAGAGATAGGGCGTCGCCATGGTGTTGTCGACAATCAGCGGGATGCCGGCCTTGTGCGCGACATCCGCCAGCGCCTCGATGTCCGAGATCACGCCGCCGGGATTGGCCAGGCTCTCGACGAAGATTGCCTTCGTTTTCGGGGTGATCGCCTCGGCAAAGCCGGCGATGTCATCGGGATCGACGAAGGAGGTGTGCCAGTCGAAACGCTTGAAACTGATCCCGAGCTGGGTGATCGAGCCGCCATAGAGCTTGCGCGAGGCAACAATATGGTCGCCCGGATTCATCAGCATGTGGAAGGCCACGACCTGGCTGGCATGGCCTGACGCCACCGCCGTGGCCGCGCGCGCATTCTCCAGCGCCGCGATCTTCTGCTCCAGCACGGCCGTGGTCGGATTGGTTAGGCGCGTATAGATGTTGCCGAAGCTCTGCAGGTTGAACAGCGAAGCCGCCTGGTCCGCATCGTCGAAGACGAAAGCCGTTGTCTGGTAGATCGGCGTCGAACGCGCGCCGGTGACCGGATCGGGCGCGGTGCCGGCATGGACCTGCAGGGTATCGAAGCCGTAGGGAGAGGTATTCTCCGCCGCGCGGGAAGATGCCGCAGCCGCCTTGTTCTTCGGTTCC
>NZ_DATGQG010000003.1:0-45724 GCF_035304305.1 Ferrovibrio sp. | reverse complement strand
TCGCCTGGTCGGATCCCTTCCGCAGCCGCCATGCCGGTGCGCCGCTGAAGAGCATCGCCGTCTCGTTCAACGATCAGCGTGTACGCAGCGAGGCAATGATCACCGAGGCCGGCATCGAGGGCGGCGCGATCTATGCGCTTTCGGCTGCGTTGCGGGAGGCCATCGAACGCGACGGATCAGCCCTGCTGCGGATCGACCTGCGGCCGGATCTCGATCCGGAGACCGTTGCAAAGCGCCTGAACGGGCCGCGCCGCGGCGCCTCGCTGGCGAACTACCTGCGCAGGCAGCTCGGCCTTTCTCCCGTTGCCATCGGGCTCGTGCAGGAAGCGCTGCATGCGGGCGAGACAGGACCGCTGCAGGATCTGGTCAAGGCGCTGCCGCTGCGGCTCACCGCGCCGTTCGACATCGCGCGCGCCATCTCAACAGCCGGCGGCATCGCGCTGAACGAGATCGACGGGCATCTGATGCTGCGCAAACGGCCGGGTGTTTTCGTCGCCGGCGAGATGCTCGACTGGGAAGCGCCGACCGGCGGCTACCTGCTGCAGGGCTGCATGGCGACGGGCGTGGCGGCTGGTAAGGGTCTGCTTCGCTGGGTCGGCGCCGGATCCTGAACCGCACATACCGTCTTATGCGTTTGAGGAAGGTGCTCCTGCTGCGCCTTTGGCGCCTTTCTGTTCTCATGGTTTCCCGCATCAAAAGGAAGCCAGCCCTTGGAAAGAAGCCCCTACCCCACGCCTGACGACATCATCCGGTCGGTCGGATGCCTCGGTGCCTCCAACATTGACCAGTGTCTGCTCGATACCGCCGACACCGAGTTCAACAAGGAAGAGGGTGAAGGGCCACAGGACATCGAACGGGCTTTCAACTGCCTGCGCGCGATCCTGATGCGCCACTGGGACAATCCTGCGCCCGAGATACAGAAATATGTTGCCGCCGCGTTGATGCGCCGCGCCCAGATCTTTGCCCATTTCCGGGAATTCGATGCCGCGCGCAACGACTTCGCCGAGGTGCGGGGCCGCTACGAGCATTCCCGCGATATCGAGGTCCGCCGGTCGGTAGCCGCCGCCTTTTACGAGGCCGGCAACATGGAAGAGAAGCTGAACAATACGGATGATGCGGTCGAGTGGTACGAGGCTGCGATCGATCTGTTCGGCAATGACGACGATGACATGATCGACATCCAGGTGGCCGACATGCGGATCGATCTCGCCATCATCTACTTTGGCCGGGAGTGGCGCGATCTCGGAAGCGAACTTCTGGATGCGGGGATCCGGCGCTGGGAATCGCACGTGGAATACTGGCTGCGGCGCAAGGTGGCGAACATGCGCATGCATCGCGCCCTGGAGGCCGCATACTCTGCAGAGACCGTACAGGAGCAGGAATCAGCCCTGTCATTACTGGATGAAGCGATAGCATACACCGATTGCGCTCTCGGTCAGTTTCTTCACTTCATTCAGGGCGCCTGCTTCGCGGAGAAGGTTAAGCTGCTGTACAAAATGGACCGTTGCGATGACGCCATAGAGTGTTCGGAGCACTTCCGCGAGAGGGCAATAGAGGAGCTACGCGACAATCCTCCCAATTCGAAGGAAACCGTCGAGCAGCTCCAGAAACACCTCCGCGAGACCGCGCTGATTGCCGCCCACTCCCACAATTTTCTCGATCAATCCGAATTGGCACTGATTGCCTGCGACCGCACGGGGATCTCCAACGGTGACGGAGAATACACATCTGTCAGAGATAAGGAATTCGCCATCAGTGCGTTGTCGGCACGCACCATTGCCCTGTCCAGGCTGCACCGGTTTCCGCAGGCAAAGAGATGTATTTTTGAGATCTACAAGATAGCCGGCCCCAAGGTGGACGACAATTGGACAACTGCAATGATGATCAGTGTCGGCAGGGCATTGGAGATCATGACGGAGGAAGCGCAGAAGGCCGGCCTGGAATTCGCCGTCATCACCATCCCAGCTGACGACTTGCCAGATCCTTCATGATCTCCTCGGTGCCGCCGCCGATGGCGTTGACCTTCACCTCGCGGTAGATGCGCTCGGACTTGCAGCCGCGCATGTAGCCCGCGCCGCCGAGGATCTGCACGGCCTCGGAGGCGCAGAAGGCCATGGTCTGGGTCGCCTGGTTCTTGAGCATGCAGAGTTCGGCGATCGGGCTTTCGCCCTGGTCGAGCGCCCAGGCGATGCGCTCCAGCATGGCCTGGCTTGCCTCGATGCGCTGTGCCATGTCGACCAGCTTGTGGCGGATCACCTGGTGTCTGATGATCGGCCTGCCGAAGGTCTCGCGCAGCTTCGCGTAATCCAGCGCCTCCTCGTAGGCGGCGCGCGCAAAGCCGATTGAGGACGCCGCGAGCCCGAGCCGCTCGTCGTTGAAGTTGAGCATGATGCCCATGAAACCGGCATTCTCGGCGCCGATCAGGTTCTCCGCCGGCACGCGGCAGTCGTCGAAATGCAGCGTCGCGGTATCGGAGGCCCACCAGCCCATCTTCTTCAGCGGCGTGCGGGTGAAGCCCGGCGTGTCACGCTCGATCAGCAGCAGCGAGATGCCGCCCATGCCCGGCCCGCCGGTGCGCACCGCCACGGTATAGAAATCGGCCCGCATGCCCGACGTGATGAAGGTCTTCTCGCCGCGGACGATGTAATGATCGCCGTCGCGTCTCGCCGTCGTCTTCAGATTCGCCACATCCGAGCCGCCGCCCGGCTCGGTGATCGCCAGCGCGGAAATCTTCTCCCCGGCCAGAACCGGCCGCAGCACCTTTTCCCTCAGCGCCGCCGAGCCGAGCTTCGCCACCGGCGGCGCGCCGATCGTATGACTCATCAGGCTGGCTGCCACGCCGCCCGATCCGGCGCGGGCCAGTTCCTGGCTGGCGATGATGGCGTAGAAGCGGTCGGCGCCGATACCGCCATACTCCTCCGGGAAGTTCAGCTGCAGCAGGCCGATTTCGGCGGCTTTCCTGTAGAGGTCGCGGGGAAACGCGCCGGCTTCGTCCCATTGGTCGACGAAGGGCGCGATCTCCCTGTCCACGAAGCGCCGCAGCTGGTCGCGGAAGGCTTCGTGTTCGGCCGTGTAGTAGGGTGACTTGCCGAGCATTCTCTATCCCTGCGGCGGACGCAGCCGCGCCATGATCACGATGTCGTCGTAATGGCCGTCCAGCTTGCGGGCGCGGATCTTGGTACCCTCGGTGACAAAGCCGAATTTGCGGTACAGCGCGATGGCGCCGGTATTGCTGGCGTAAACCTGCAGCTCGATCCGCTCCAGCCCGATCCTGGCTGCGCCCTCGAAGCAGGCCTGCATCATTCTGGTGCCCAGCCCCTTGCCGCGCCAGGGCTCGAGCAGGCCCATGCCCAGCATGCCGGCATGGGCAAAACCCGGCCGCAGCGGATTGTCGGGCGCGACATGGATGTTGCACCAGCCGACAACCGCGTCGGCCTCGTCGCAGGCCACCACGAAGGGCAGGCCGCGCTGGATCATGGACCGGACGAAGAAGCGCGCCTCCGCCGCCGAGGGCGCCTCGGTAAAGGCGAGGTAGAGCCGCTCGCGCGCCACCGTATCGAGACAGGCGCGGTAGGAGTCCGCATCGGCCTCGCGGATCGGCCGGATGACAGCCTTTGCGGCGTCGCCCCTCATGGCCGTTCCGCCGCATCGAGCGGCGTGAGTGAGACCAGCAGCTGTTTCGTCGCGACCTGGTCGCCGACCTTCACCGGCAGCCTGTCCACCGTGGCATCGGCGCGGGCCACCATCTCATGCTGCATCTTCATCGCTTCCAGGACGACGATGCGCTGCCCCCGGCTCACGCGCTCGCCTTCGGCCGCGAGAACCGCGACGATCCTGCCGTTCATCGGCGCGCGCAGCTCGCGTTCCGCCGCGGCTTCGGCCTGTCCCGGCGGCTCATAGGTGACATCGCGGCACGAGACATCGGCCCGGCCGCAGGCAATATGCAGATCGTCGCCGGCGAAGACGAAGGCAACATCCTGCTCCATTCCGCCAGCGGCCACGCGCAGGCGGCCGGGATCGCGCTGCAGCACATGAACTTCCGTGTCGCCCACGCGATAGCGGCCCCGGCCCAGCGGCATGACCAGGCATCTGCACGTCGTCTCGTCGAAGCGCAGCAGCACCGGCGAGACCAGCTGTCCGTTGGACGACCAGGCGGCATCGGGATCGTGACCGTACCGCGCGGCGCCGCGCTCGAACCACAGAATGGCTGCGATCGCCAGCAGGGCGTCATCGGGCTGCGGCGCGACGATTGCGCCGAACACTGCCGGAATGAACCGCGTTGTCGCCGTCCCGGCCGCGAATTCGGGATGCGCCAGCAGATCGATCAGGAAGCGGCGATTGGTTTCGATGCCCAGCGCCACGCTGCGCTCCAGCGCCAGGATCAGCCGGCGGCGCGCCTCCTCGCGGGTGGCGCCATGGGCGATGATTTTGGCGATCATCGGATCGTAGAAGGGCGTGATCGCCTGGCCGCCTTCCAGCAGGCCGTGATCGACCCGCACACCCTCCGGCGGCTGCCAGCGCGCCAGAAAGCCGCTCTGCGGCAGGAAATTGCGGTGTGGCGCCTCGGCGTAAAGCCGGGCCTCGAGGGCATGGCCATCCAGCCGCACATCCTCCTGCCGGACCGGCAGGGCCTCGCCGGCTGCCACGCGGATCTGCAACGCCACGAGATCGAGACCGGTCACGGCCTCCGTCACCGGATGCTCCACCTGCAGACGGGTGTTCATCTCGAGAAAGTAGAAGGAGCCGTCGGCATCGAGCAGGAATTCAACCGTGCCGGCGCCGACATAGCCGATGGCCTTCGCCGCCGCGACGGCGGCCGCGCCCATCTTCGCGCGCAGGGCGGCATCGACGGCAGGCGACGGCGCTTCCTCGATCACTTTCTGGTGCCGGCGCTGAACGGAACAGTCGCGCTCACCGAGATGAATCACGTTGCCATGGCTGTCGGCGAAGACCTGGATCTCGACATGGCGGCCGTCGATCACCGCCTTTTCCAGGATGAGCTCGCCCGAGCCGAAGGCGTTCTCGGCTTCCGAACGCGCGCCGGTGATGGCCGCGGCCAGTTCGGCCGGCTCGCGCACCAGCCGCATGCCGCGGCCGCCGCCGCCGGCTGCAGCCTTCACCATCAGCGGCAGGCCGATCTTTCCGGCCTCGCGCAGCAGGGCCGCGTCGGACTGGTCATTGCCCTGATATCCCGGCACGCAGGGCACGCCGGCTTCAATCATGCGGCGCTTGGCGGCGGCCTTGTTGCCCATGGCGGCGATGGCAGATGCCGGCGGACCGATGAAGACCAGCCCGGCATCGGCACAGGCCTGCGCGAACCCGGCATTCTCCGACAGGAATCCGTAGCCGGGATGCACCGCCCGCGCGCCGGAGTCTTTCGCAGCCTTCAGGATCGCATCGATGCTGAGGTAACTCTGCCTCGCCTCGGCCGGACCGATGCAGACGGCGCGGTCGGCCTGGCCGGTGTGCAGCGCGCCGGCGTCGGCTTCGGAATAGACCGCCACCATGCGGTAACCCAGGGCGCGGCCCGAGCGGATCACCCGGCAGGCGATCTCGCCGCGATTGGCAACCAGGATGGTGTCGAAGGGTTTATCCATGAACCTGCCCTGTCATGGCCGAACCTGACCCGGCCATCCGCGGTTTCATTTCCTCTTCCCCGGCAGGATGCCCATATATTTCGAGATGATGCCGAGCATCACCTCGTCGGCGCCACCGCCGATCGAGGCGAGCCGGCTGTCGCGATAGGCGCGGCTGATCGGGGTCTCGTTCATGAAGCCCATGCCGCCAAAATACTGCAGACAGGCATCGGTGATCTCGCGCGCCAGGCGCCCGGCCTTCAGCTTGGCCATCGAGGCCAGCAGGGTGACATCCTCGCCCTTCAGCATCAGATCGGCCGCGCGGTAGCTGATCGATCGCAGCATCTCGACCTCCGTCTTCAGCTCGGCGAGGCGGAAATGCACCACCTGATTGTCGAGGATCGACTGGCCGAAGGCCTTGCGCTGGCGGGTATATTCGATCGTCTCGTCGATATGGCGATCAAAGGCCAGCAGCGAGGAGAAGGCGCACCACAGCCGCTCTTCCTGGAACTGCTGCATCTGGTAGACGAAGCCGTGGCCTTCCTGGCCGATCAGATAGCGCTGCGGGATGCGCACGTCGTCGAAGAAGATCTGCGCCGTGTCGGAGGAGCGCATGCCCATCTTGTCGAGCTTGCGCGCGATCTGCACGCCCCTGGTCTTCATCGGCAGGCAGAACAGCGACTTGTTCTGGTGGATCGGCCCGTCGCCGGTATTGGCCAGCAGGCACATCCAGTCTGCCTGGGTGCCGTTGGTGGTCCACATCTTGCCCCCGTTGATGACGTAGTCGCCGCCATCCTTGCGGGCCGTGGTCTTGATCGCCGCAACATCCGAGCCGGCACCCACTTCAGACACGCCGAGGCAGACCACCTGGTCGCCGGCAATCGCCGGCGCGAGGAACTCCCTGCGCAGCTCGTCGGAGCCGAAGCGGGCCAGCGCCGGCGTGCCCATGTCGGTCTGCACGCCGATGCCCATCGGCACGCCGCCGCAGTTGATATGGCCCAGCGCCTCGATCATCACCATCTGGTAGGAGTAGTCGAGGCCGAGGCCGCCGTATTCCACCGGCTTGTTGATGCCGAGAAAGCCAAGGTTGCCCATCTTCTTGAACAGCTCATGGGCCGGAAAAGCGCCTGCCTCTTCCCATTCTTCGACGTGAGGGTTGATCTCGGTGTCGATGAACCTGATCAGGTTGCGGCGCAGCTCTTCATGTTCCTGGGTGAATTCCATCTCATTTCCTCCTCTGCGCCTAGCGGCCAGACTTGCCCTTTGTCATGGCCAGGCTCGTCCCGTCCATCCACGTCCTGAACAGCGCCACGCCCAACCACGCGGATGCCCGGATCAGGCCCGGGCATGACACGACAAGAGGAGCGGCACCTGTGTCCATCACATCCTCGCAATGCCGAACGCGTTTTCCCTGGTGGCGCGGGCATCAGCCTCGCGGCAGATGTCCAGGCACAGGCCGAGCACGCGGCGGGAGTCGCGCGGATCGATCAGGCCGTCATCCCAGAGCCGCGCGGTGGCGAACAGTGCCGTGCTCTCGGCTTCCATCTTTTTCACCACCTGCGCCTTCATCTTTTCCAGCGCCGCCATGTCGGGCTCGGCACCGGCCCGGCGGAACTTCTCTTCCGCCACGATGGCCAGAACGCCGGCCGCCTGTTCCGGCCCCATCACGGCGATGCGGTTGTTTGGCCAGGCGAAGATGAAGCGCGGATCATAGGCGCGGCCGCACATGCCGTAATTTCCGGCGCCGAAGCTGGCGCCGATATGCAGGGTGAGCTTCGGCACCCGGGCATTGGTGACGGCCTGGATCATCTTCGAGCCGTGCTTGACGATGCCGCCGCGCTCGGCTTCCCTGCCAACCATATAGCCGGTCGTGTTCTGCAGGAAGACGATCGGCATGTCGGCCTGGTCGCAGAGCTGGATGAACTGCGCGGCCTTGGCGGCGCCTTCGGTGTCGATCGGGCCGTTATTCCCGATCAGCCCGACCGCCTCGCCCTCGATGCAGGCCTGGCCGCAGACCGTCGCACTGCCCCAGGTCGGCTTGAAATCGGTGAACTCGCTGGCATCGACCAGACGCGCGATCACCTCGCGTACGTCATAGGGCTTGCGGTAATCGACCGGCACGATGCCGCAAAGCTCGTCGATGTCGTAGGCGGGCGGCCGCGCGGCCTTCTTCGACAGTTGCGGGCCGCGCTCGCGCCAGGGCAGGCGCTCGCAGATCTCGCGCGCGATGCGGATCGCATCGGCATCGTTCTCGGCGAGATATTCCGCAACACCGGAGATATGGGTGTGCATCTCGGCGCCGCCGAGTTCCTCATCGGTGGCGATCTCGCCGGTAGCGGATTTCAGCAGCGGCGGCCCGGCGAGGAAGATCTTCGCCCGGCCACGCACCACCACGACATAGTCGCTCATTCCCGGCACATAGGCGCCACCGGCCGTGCTGGAACCATGCACCACCGTGATCTGCGGAATGCCGGCGGCCGAAAGCCGCGCCTGGTTGGCGAAGCCGCGCCCGCCATCGACGAAGATCTCGGCCTGATAGTTCAGATTGGCGCCGCCGGACTCGACCAGATTCACCACCGGCAGCTTGTTGCGGTAGGCGATCTCCTGCGCCCGCAGCGATTTGCGCAGGCCCATCGGGGCGATCGTGCCGCCCTTGATACCCGAATCGGATGCGGTGATCAGGCAGCGGATGCCGGCCACGCTGCCGATGCCGGCGATGAAGCCGCCCCCCATGATGTTCTCGGCGCCATCGTCGTCATGCATCCGGTAGCCGCAGAGCGTCGAGATCTCGAGGAAGGGCGCGCCGCGGTCGAGCAGATGGGCGATGCGGTCGCGCGGGCTGAGCTGGCCGCGCTTCTCGAACACCGGACGCCGCGCGTTGGAGGTGTCGCGCACCCTTTGTTCCAGCGCGCGGAACTGCTCGATCAGAGCCAGCATATCGGCACGGTTCTGCCGGTACTGCTCCGATGACGTGTCGACCTGGGAGGCGATCAGCGCCATCTAGTCCTCCAGCACCTTCGGCGTGACCGCACGGTGGAACCCGTCGAAGGGTTTCGGCGCGTTATTGTGCTTCGGCAGCGGGTAATGCCGCCGCGCATTCGGGACGGCACCATCGACACGCAGTGTCGTGCCACTGATGAAACTGGCTGCCGGCGAGAGCAGGAAGACGATGGCGGCCGAGACCTCCGCCTCGTTGCCGAGCCGCTGGATCGGCACATGGTGGCGCATGTCGCGGATCAGCGGTTTCATCCAGTCGGGATAGGTGTCCATGCCCGACGAGGCAATCCAGCCCGGCGCCACGGCATTGACGCGCACGCCCGAGACACCCCATTCGCAGGCCGCCGTCTCGGTGAAATTGACCATGCCGGCGCGCGCCGCGCCCGAATGACCCATGTTCGGCATGCCGTTCCACATGTCGGCGACGATGTTGACGATGCTGCCGCCGTGATCGGCCATCCACTGGGTGTAGCATTCCCGCGCCATCAGGAAGCCGCCGGTGAGATTGTTGCGCACCACGGCGTCCCAGCCCTTCTGCGAGGTCTGCGCCAGTGGCGCCGGGAACTGCCCGCCGGCATTGTTGACCAGTCCGTCGATGCGGCCGAACCGCTGCAGCGCCGCCGCCACCGTTTCGCGCACGCGGTCTTCCTCGCGGATGTCGCAGGTCAGGCATTCAACCTCCGCACCCGGATTGTCGCTCTGCAATTCCGCAGCGACCGCCTGCAGCTTGTCGGACCTGCGGCCCACGAGGACGAGTTTCGCGCCGAGGCTGGCCAGTTCATGCGCGGTGCAGCGGCCGATCCCGGAACCGCCGCCGGTGACCAGAACGACCTGGCCGGCGAACAGATTCTCACGGAAGACCGACCGGTACGGCACGACGTTTTCACTCCCTCGCAGACTGTCGCTGCATGTCTTTTTTGTTGTACGGCAACGCTACTTGACGCTTACGTTAACGTCAATATAGGGTGCCGCTAAACCCGCATGGCGCTTGACGTTACGTCACTTCCAATGCGCCACCCCATGGTGCAAACCGGAGCCAGGAGGCCCACAAATGTCGCTCGACCAGATCACCTCGCAGATGAAGCAGCGCGTGCAGCCGGGCGCGCTTGATGCCACGGTGAAATTCGACTTCGGCGATGACGGCAAGATCTTCATCGACGGCAATGCCGGCACCGTCACCAACGACGACGGCGAGGCCGATTGCACCATCAGCATGTCGATGGAGAATTTTCAGTCTCTCGTCGCCGGCGACCTCGATCCGACCACCGCCTTCATGATGGGCAAGCTGAAGGTGAAGGGGAATATGGGCGTGGCGATGAAGCTGCAGTCGATCCTCGGCTGAGCCCGGACGAATATGGGCCGGGTCGCGGCGGCGCGTCCCGGCCCCTCTTTCCTTTTTGCCCGGTTCGCCCGGTTTTCCCGGTTCGCTCAGGCCGGGGCGCGGCCGAAATGGGCGTGGATCGCCGACAGGGCCCGTGTATCCTCGGTACGGTAGTTCATCGCCACGAAGTCGCGGTCGAGCCGGGCGACGCTGCCCTGGCAGTCGAACTCCAGCGGACCCGAGGCCGTCGTGACCCGCACCTTCAGCGGCACCGTCTGGCCCTCGCGCGGCGGATTGGCGACCGGGCCGAAGAACAGGCCGATGGACGACCAGTTGCGCAGCGGATAGGTGCCTTCGCCCATCACCACCACGTCGCCCGCCCGCGCCTCGTGACGCGGCACGCTGCGCTGCTCGACGTTGCCGCCCTCCAGCTTGAAGAAGTCGACCAGCTCGGCCAGGCCCTTCGCCATGCCGGCCAGCGTCTGCGCCGAGGCATGCGTCTCCTCCACCATCGCAGCGTTGCGCTGGGTCATCTCGTCCATGTTGGTGACGGCGACGTTGACCTCGTCGAGCGCGCGCGACTGCTCGCCCGAAGCCGTGGCGATCTCCTCGATGATCTCGCTCACCTTCTCCACCGACCGCATGATCTCGGTCAGCGCACTGGCGGTTTCGTTGACCAGCTGCGCGCCCTCGCGCACCTGGCCGGTGCTGGCCTGGATCAGCGCCTTGATATCCTTGGACGCGTTGGCGCTGCGCTGCGCCAGCGCGCGCACCTCCTGCGCCACCACCGCAAAGCCCTTGCCGGCCTCGCCCGCCCTTGCTGCTTCCACCGAGGCGTTGAGCGCCAGCAGATTGGTCTGGAAGGCGATCTCGTCGATCAGGCCGACGATCTCGCCGATCCGCTGCGCGCTGCCCTCGATCTCCTGCATGGCGGTGATGGCGCTGTCCATCACCTCGCCGCCGCGCCGCGCACTGCCGCGGGCCTCGGCGGCCAGCCGGTTGACGGTCTGGGCGTTGTCGGCATTCTGCTTCACGGTCGCCGTCACCTCGTGCATGGCGGCCGCAGTCTCTTCCAGCATCGCCGCCTGGCTTTCGGTACGGTGCGCCAGGTCCTCCGAACCCGAGGAGATCTCCGCCGATGAATGGCGCAGCTCGTCGGCCGCGGCAGTCAGCTCCTCGGCAAAGCCGCGCAGCGTCTGGGCCATGCTGTTGGTGCTCTGCTTCAGCTCGGCGAAGACGCCGCTGTACTCGCCGCGCATCTGACGCGTGACCTCGCCGTTCGACAGGCCCTGCATCACGGCGGCCAGCTCGCCGGTCACCTGGTGCAGGGTGGCGGTGAGAGCGTTCAGTCGCCGCGTGACCTCCAGCAGGAAGCCGTCCTTGCCCTCTTCCGACAGGCGGGTGTCCAGCCGGCCCTGTGCGACCTCGTCGCAGAGCGCGGCGATCTCGCGCGCCGCCACCTGCTCGCGCGCCTCGCGGGCGGTGCGCTGGCGGTCGGCCTCTTCGCGCTGCTTCTCCACCTCGGCCTGCAGCCGGTCGTTTTCCATGCCGTTGGTCTTGAACACCTCCACCGCGCGCGCGATGGCGCCGATCTCGTCGCGCTTGGCGGTGTAGGGCACGTCGGCGCTCCAGTCGCGATGCGCCAGCCGGTCGATCGCGGCGGTCAGCGCACGCAGCGGCTTGCCCACCGAGCGCGCCAGCATGAATCCGATCAGCACCAGCAGGCTGGCGTTGAGCGCCACCGCGATCGCGGTGTTGATCGCGCCGCTGCGGGTGGCGGCATCCACGTCATCAAGATACACGCCGCTGCCGATCACCCAGCCCCAAGGCGCGAAGGCCTTTACGTAGGAGATCTTGCGCACCGGTTCGTCGAAGCCGGGCTTGGGCCAGCGGTAGGAGACCACGCCCTCGCCTTTCTCGCGCGCGATGCGGGCGAATTCGATGAAGATGCGCTTGCCGTCGGGATCGGCATAAGCGCCGACATCGGTGCCCACCAGCTTCGTCGCGAAGGGGTGCATCAGCAGCACCGGCTTCTGGTCGTTGATCCAGAAGTATTCGTTTTCGCTGTAGCGCAGCGCCTGCACGGCGGCGAGCGCCGCCTGCTGCGCGGCTTCCCGGCTCATCGCGCCGCTGTCGGCCAGGCCGGCATAATGCTTCACCAGGCTGTGCGCCGTCTCCACCAGCTCGCGGGTCTTCGACTCGCGGCCGGCAAGCAGGTCGGACCGTGCCTTCATCAGATCGTAGCCGGTCTGCCCGATCAGGCTGAGGATGGCGACGGCGATGATCGCCATGATGCGGACGATGACGGGCAGGCCGAAGCCGCGCGGCGCCGCTGCGGACGCGCCAAGGGGGACAGTCTGCGCTGTCATGGTTTTCTCCTGGGAGGCGAGCCTGGGACGTGTTTTTGCGCGGCGACCTTAAGAGGCCGCCCCGGGGCCTTTAAGTTAAGAAACGGTAAGCGGTTCGTAGCGGGGCGACACCACGACGGCGGCAACCCGGGCAGCGGCGGCCGATGCCGATTCGCGGCCCGGCGCGGCGCCGGGCGGAACCGGGACCTGGGGCGAATTTCTTTGCGACGTAATGGGTTAGTCCGCTTGGCGTGAAACCGGCTTTCGGCTACTCTCCCGGCGCTGTTACCGCATCATCAACCAGGCCAAGTACCCGGCGTGGTCGCGCCGCAGCGCCCGCAAAGGCCGCGCCGGCCCGTCTCGCCTGCCACAGATTTTCGAGGGTTTACATGTCGCAACCGCAACCGCTCATGCACGGCAAGCGCGGCCTGATCATGGGCGTCGCCAATGACCGCTCCCTGGCCTGGGGCATCGCGAAGGCCGTGCATGCGCAGGGGGCGGAACTGGCCTTCACCTACCAGGGCGAGGCGCTGGAGCGCCGGGTGAAGCCGCTGGCGGACTCGGTCAGCTCCCGTCATGTGCTGGAATGCGACGTCACCAATCCCGCCTCGATCGATGCCGTCTTCGCGACGCTGGAGAAGGACTGGGGCAGGCTCGATTTCCTCGTCCACGCCATCGGCTTTTCCGACAAGAACGAGCTGAAGGGCCGCTACATCGACACCACCCCTGAGAATTTCGCGCTGACCATGAATGTCAGCTGCTACAGCTTCACGGCGGTGATGCAGCGCGCCGAGAAGCTGATGGGTGATGGTGGCGCGGCGGTAACGCTCACCTATTACGGCGCCGAGCGCGTCATGCCGCATTACAACGTCATGGGCATCGCCAAGGCGGCGCTGGAAGCCAGCGTGCGCTACCTCGCGGTCGATCTCGGCAAGAAGGGCATCCGCGTCAACGCGATCTCGGCTGGCCCGATCAAGACGCTCGCCGCCAGCGGCATCGGCGATTTCCGCTATATCCTGAAATGGAACGAGCTGAACGCGCCGCTGCGCCGCAACGTCTCCATCGAACAGGTCGGCGGCGCCGGCCTCTATCTGCTGTCCGATCTCGGCGCCGGCGTCAGCGGCGAAGTGCATCACGTTGATGCCGGCTATCACGCCGTCGGCATGGTGGCAGTGGACCAGGCGCAGCAGGTGGCCGATCTGCTTCTCTCGCTCGGCAAGAAAGCCGAGTAGTCAGCGGGCGCGATGTCGGACAACAGCTTCGGCCGGCTCTTCCGCGTCACCACCTGGGGCGAGAGCCATGGACCGGCTCTGGGCTGCATCATCGACGGCACGCCGCCGCAGGTTGCGCTGGGCGAGTCCGACATCCAGCACTGGATGGACCGGCGCAAGCCCGGCACCTCGCGCTTCGTCACCCAGCGCCGTGAGCCGGATGAGGTGAAGATCCTGTCCGGCGTGTTCGAGGGCCGCACCACCGGCACGCCGATCGCGCTGCATATCGACAATGTCGACCAGCGCAGCAAGGATTACGGCGAGATCGCCGACAAGTTCCGCCCCGGCCACGCCGATTACACCTACTGGACCAAATACGGCATCCGCGATTACCGCGGCGGCGGCCGTTCGTCGGCGCGCGAGACCGCAGCCCGCGTCGCCGCCGGGGCGGTCGCCCGCAAGGTGCTCCAGCACATCCTCGGTGATGGCGTCGCCATCCGCGGCGCACTGGTGCAGATCGGCGAGAAGGGCATCGACTACACCAACTGGAACTGGGACAGCGTCGAGCAGAATCCCTTCTGGTGTCCCGACCCGAAGATGGCGCTGGAATGGGAGGATTACCTCGACGGCATCCGCAAGGCGGGCTCCAGCACCGGCGCGGTGGTGGAAGTGCGCGCAACCGGCATTCCGGCCGGTCTGGGCGAGCCGATCTACGGCAAGCTGGATGCCGATCTGGCCGCCGCGATGATGAGCATCAATGCCGTGAAAGGCGTCGAGATCGGCGCCGGCTTTGCGGCGGCACGTCTGTCCGGCGAGGACAACGCCGACGAAATCCGCATGGCTGATGGCCGCGTGCAGTTCCAGGCCAACCATGCCGGCGGCATCCTCGGCGGCATCTCGTCAGGCCAGGAGATCGTCGTGCGCTTCGCGGTGAAGCCGAC
Source organism: Ferrovibrio sp. (assembly GCF_035304305.1). Lineage (GTDB taxonomy): Bacteria > Pseudomonadota > Alphaproteobacteria > Ferrovibrionales > Ferrovibrionaceae > Ferrovibrio. Next base: position 31,330 of record NZ_DATGQG010000003.1, on the reverse strand, counting down.
CTCCTCGATCCTGAATCCGCGCGCCACCATCGACCGCTTCGGCAACGAGACCGAGATCGCCACCAAGGGCCGCCATGATCCCTGCGTCGGCATCCGCGCCGTGCCGGTGGGTGAGGCGATGATGGCGCTGGTGCTGGCCGATCACCTGCTGCGCCATCGCGGCCAGGTCGGTGGCTTCCGCGACGGCTTCGACCGGCGCTGAGTTCCGGCCGTCGCCCGGCCGGGATGACGCCATGATCTAGTGCACGCCTGACGACATCGCTTCGATCGCCTCGCGGCAGACCCGTTCGCAGGTCTGGCAGGCCTGCATGCAGATCCTGCAATGCTCATGCTCGCCGGCATGGCGGGCGCATTCTTCCGCGCAGAGGCGGCAGGCTTCGGCGCAGGCCTCCAGGGTCATGCGCATCACCATCTGGTTGTTGCCGGTGCGGCGCGACGCCATGGCCGCTGCCGCCGTGCAGAGATCGGCGCAGTCAAGATCGAGGCGGATGCACTGCCGGAGGCCGGCCACCATCTCCTCGCCCAGGCAGGCGTCGGCGCAGGCGGTGCAGGCCTGGGCGCAGTCGAGGCATTCCTCGATGCAGTGGACGATGGCGGCGTGGCTGCGGCCCTTCGCCCCGGGATGGGTGGTGATCATCTGCTGGACATGCATGGCGGCCTCCTTGTGACTGGATGGTCCCGAACCCGGGCGCCGGCGCCATTGTTCCGCCCCATGACGCCGGCCGGATTTGCGCCTAGACTGGCGGCGATACGGAGGAACGCATGTCGCAACCCAAACGCATTCACGCCCTGGATATCCCGGTTCCCGACCGCAAGGAGCTCGATCCCGACACGCAGGCCTATTTCGCCAAATGCGACGAGAAGATCGGCTTCGTCCCGAATGTGCTGCTCAGCTACAGCTTCGACGCCAAGAAGCTGCGCGGCTTCACGGAGATGTACAACGAGCTGATGCTGGCGCCTTCGGGCCTGAGCAAGCTCGAGCGCGAAATGATCGCCGTGGTCGTGAGCAGCATCAACCACTGCTTCTACTGCCTGACCGCCCATGGCGCCGCCGTGCGGCAGCTGTCGGGCGATCCGAAGCTCGGCGAGCTGATGGTGATGAACTGGCGCGCCGCCGAGCTGACGCCGAAGATGCGGGCAGCGCTGGAATTCGCCACCAAGCTGACCGAGAGCCCGGACAAGATCGTCGAGGCCGACCGGCAGGCTCTGCGCGATGCCGGCTGGACCGATCGCGACATCTGGGACATCGCGGCAACCGCCAGCTTCTTCAACATGTCGAACCGCATGGCATCGGCCATCGAGATGATGCCGAACGAGGAGTATCACGGCAGTTTCCGGTGACGCATGAAGCTACCGCTGCTTGGCCGTTACGGTGAGCCGCTGCTGTCCCGCCTGGGCCGCCACGAACTGCCGATCCTGGCGGTGCCGGGCGTGGCGGCGGCGGCGATCTGGATCTTCGTCGAACTGGCGGACGAGGTGCGCGACGGCAGCACGCGCGAGTTCGATCGCGCGCTGCTGCTGAGCCTGCGCCATCCCGACGACATCAGCGACCCGATCGGCCCGCGCTGGCTCGAGGAGCTGGTGCGCGACGTGACGGCCTTCGGCGGCACCGGCCCGCTGCTCTTCATCACGCTGGCCGCGATACTCTATCTCGTGATGCTGCGCAAATACCGCAGCTCGCTGTTCCTGCTGCTGGCGGTCGGCGGCGGGCAGTTGCTGTCATCGGTGCTGAAGCTCGGCTTCGATCGCGCCCGGCCCGATCTCGTGCCGCATGGCATGCATGTCTATACCGCAAGCTTCCCGAGCGGCCATGCGATGATGGCCGCGGTGACCTGGCTGACCCTCGGCGCCCTGCTGGCACGCACGGAATCGCGGCTGCGAATCAAGGCCTACATCATCCTGCTGGCCGTGCTGATCACCATTCTGGTCGGTCTCAGCCGCGTCTATCTCGGGGTGCACTGGCCCACCGACGTGCTGGGCGGCTGGGTCGCCGGCAGCGCCTGGGCCGCGCTGTGCTGGGCCATCGCCCTGCTGCTGCAGCGAAGGGGCGGCATCGAGGAGGAGCCGGCCCCGGACCCGGACGGCGACACTGCCAATCGGAGCTGACGACTTCCGGTTACAACGAGAGAAAATTCTCCCGCCAAGGGCGCAGTCCGGAAACTGCCTACAAAATAGGCGGCAAAGCCGCTGCCTGTGTTCTGGGCGCAACAGTTTCGAATTTTTCGCTACCGCACAATGATTCTGCCACGCACAAATATGTCCGGCAGACCCGCCGAGAGGGTCAGAATGTGATGTAAGTCACTGAAATCATGGTGCGACAATTTTTCCCGCGATTTTCTCTTGCATGACCGGGGCACCGGCAGTAAATTGTGCATCGCAGCAAGCCTCCGGGTTTGCCGCATGCCCTTCTCGGGCGTTTCCTCCCTAGACTTGGGCCGCGCTTCGGTGCGGCCCCTTTTTTTGCCCGCAGTGGGAGCGATCAGGGATCCTGGGCAGCGAAGACCGGCTCGGCCCTGGGGGGCACGGCAAGGACCTTGTCGATCCGCCGCCCGTCCATATCCACCACCTCGAAACGCCAGCCATTCCATTCGACGATGTCGCCGGTCGCGGGCAGTCGGCCGAAGCGGGCAAGTACGAAGCCGGCCACGGTATGATGGTCGTCCTCCTCGGGCAGCTCGATGCCGAGCGCCGCCGCCATGTCGTCGCGCGGCAGGCTGCCGTCGATCAGCCAGGACCCGTCCTCGCGCTGGCGCAGCTCCGCCTGGTCGGCCATGCCCGGCAGCGCGAAGCGGCCGGCGATGCTTTCCAGGATATCGGCGGCGGTGACCACGCCCTCAAGGCTGCCGAACTCGTCCACCACGAAGGCCATGCCCGAGGGCGAGCGCTTCAGCAGCGCCAGCACATCGAGCACGTCTGCGCTTTCATGCACGGCCGGCACCGGGCGCAGCAGCGGCACCAGCGTCGTGATCGGCGTGCCCGTCTTCTGCGCGTCGAGCTGCGCATTGAGCACGGCCTTCACGCTGATGGCGCCGACCGGTTCGTCGATATTGCCGTTGGCCGCCGGCAGGCGCAGATGCATGCTGTCGCGGATGCGCTTGAGCTGTTCGTCGAGCGGCGCGTCGAGATCGAGCCAGTCGAGCTCGCGGCGCGGCGTCATCACCGCGCGGACCGAGCGGTCGCCCAGCTTCATCACCGCCGCGATCATCTTCACTTCGGCGGGTTCGACAATGCCGGCGCTTTCGGCTTCTGCCACCAGCTGGCGGATCTCTTCCTCGCTCACCTTTTCGGCATTGCCCTTGCCGGCGCCGATGATGCGCAGCACGAAGCGCGACGAGAGGTCGAGCAGCGTCACCAGCGGGCCGGCGATCTTCGCCAGCCAGGTCATCGCCGGCGCCACCGTCACCGCGATGCGTTCGGGATTCTTCAGCGCGATCTGCTTCGGCACCAGCTCGCCGACGATCAGCGACAGATAGGTGACGCCCCCGACCACAATGGCGAAGGCGATGGTATCCGACGCGGCCTCGGCGAGGCCGAAGGCGGATTCCATCCACAGCGAGAAGCGGTCGGCGATCGTGGCGCCGGACAGGGCGCCGGCCAGAACGCCGACCAGCGTGATGCCGATTTGGACGGTGGAAAGGAAGCGACCCGGCTCCTCGGCGAGCTGCAGCGCCCGGCGGGCGCCGCTGCGTTTCGCGCGGGCCATGGCCTGCAGGCGTGCCTTGCGTGACGAGACCACGGCCAGCTCGGACATGGCGAGCAGGCCGTTCAGCAGGATCAGCGCGGCGATCAGCGCCATTTCGATCCACAGATTCATGACCGCTGCCTCACATGCGGCAGCGCGCCATGACAGCAGGAGGTCGGAGGCTGGGGAAACGCGGGGCCATCGGCAGCGCCGCCGCGCTGCGAGCCCGGTCTAGGTCGATCCGGCATAACCGGTGCAGTATAAGACAGACCCGGCCCCGCGCCTAGCGGTGCCGGGGCCGGCAGGGGAACCCGCCGGTTGCAGTTCTGTTTTTCCACGGCCGTCATGCAGATATCCTCATCCCTCAAACGGCTCGCCCTGCTGTTCACATTGCTGACGGCGACCTGTGCGCGGCCGATCGAGCCGCCAGTGAGCTTCGCCACGGCCGGCGGGGATGCCTGGAACGTGGCGAAAACAGTCTCCGGCCAGGCCAACCGCGAGGCCTGCGACGCTGTCCTGCTGAGCGGTCCCGGCGACAGCCGCCAGATGCTTGCGCTGGATTCCCGGGGCCGCTTCACGGCCTCTGTCGCTCTGCAGCCCGGCGACAACCGGCTGCTGGCGGAATGCCAGAACCAGGGCGTCAGCCGGGGTATCGGGGCTTCGCAGGTCTGGCGGCTGCGGCTGCCGGATCGACCGCGGGCGGTGGCGCAGCTGACCATCGCCGGCGGCAATCTCGTGCTGGATGGCAGCACCACCCGGCCATCGGAGGTGTCACAGCGCGCCATCGCGCGTCTGGAATGGCGCCAGCGCGACAGCGGCCCGGAAGCGATTGCCGGTCTGCCGTCGAGCGGCGAGAGGGTGACACTGCCTTTGCCGAAGGCCGCGGGCGAGTACCACATCGTCCTGCGGGCCACCGATGCCGGCGGGCAGATAGACGAAAGCACGGCGATCCTGCGTATCCGCAACAAGCGCGCCACCGTCTTCGATCCGATGCGCGAGCATGCCAACTGGGTCGACGATGCTGTAGTCTACACCATCGTGCCGTTCCTGTTCGGGCCGCGCGGCTTCGAGGATGTCACCGCGCGGCTGGACCATCTCGCCGCGCTCGGCGTCAACACACTGCTGCTGTCGCCGGTGAAGCCGGCGCCCGAGGATGACTACGGCTATGCCGTCGCCGATCATTTCTCGCTCCATCCGCGCTATGGCGCGGAGGCTGACTGGCGCGCCTTCATAGCGGCGGCGCATCAGCGCGGGATGCGCGTGGTGATGGATATGGTGCTCAATCACACCTCCGATCAGCATCCCTATTTCGCCGATGCCCGACGGCGGCGGCAGGCCTCGCCCTATTTCGATTTCTATGACCGCGATGCGAGCGGCGCGGCGCTGCATTATTTCGACCGGGAGAACCTGAAGAATCTGAACCTCGACAATGCGGAGGTGCAGAACTTCCTGATCGAGGCATCCGCCCACTGGGTGCGGAACTACGGCATCGACGGTTTCCGCGTTGATGCCGCCTGGGGTCCGCGCGAGCGCCGTCCCGATTTCTGGCCACGCTGGGCCGCCGAGCTGCATCGCATCCGGCCTGACCTGCTGCTGATCGCCGCGGCACCGATGCGCGATCCCTATTATGCGCAGAATGGCTTCGATGCCGCCTATGACTGGACCGACAAGCCCGGCCGCTGGGCCTGGCGGGCGGCCTTCGACAACGAGGCGGAGACGGCGGCGCGCCTGCGCGAGGCGCTGACGGCAAACGGCAGCGGCTTTCCGGTGCTGCGCTTCCTCAATGACAATGATACCGGCGATCGCTTCATCACGCGCTACGGCCTGCAGCGCACCCGCCTCGCCTCGGCGATGCTGCTGACCCTGCCTGGCCTGCCCACCCTGTTCAGCGGCGACGAGGTCGGCGCGGCCTTCCGGCCCCATGACGATCCGCCGCCGATAGACTGGAACGACGATCCCGACAATCTGCGCCTGTGGTATGCACATCTGATCCGCCTGCGGCAGCAGAATGCCGCGCTGCGCGGCCAGACACTGGAGCTGATCGACACCGGATCGGCGACGACGGTGCTCGGCTATCTGCGTCCCGGCCGCGCGGCAGGCGAGAGCATCGTGGTGCTGCTCAATTACGGGGCGGAAGCCGCGCAGGTCAGGCTGCCGCGCGTGGCTCTGCGCAGCCTGCAGCCGTCACGCAGCAATGGCCGCGTGCTGGATCTTCTCAATGGTGCGACCCTGCGGCTGCAATCGGGCCGCGACGTAATGCTTCCCGGCTACGGCGTAAGGATTCTGCGCGCGCTCTAGCCGTGATTGCGTGACGACTGCATGGATTTGCCATCACGCTTCTGTGCTTTGCGCCAACTGAAAGTATGAATTCCCTTTCACTCCCCCATCAGGCATAACGAAATCCGCCTCCTGCGAATATTGGAGCGAGTTGTCGCAGCCTTAAGCCAGTGGCAGTTGCGGGGGAGGAAACAATGAAACGGCGTCATGATCGACGGATCGACTCTTCTGCGCGGCAGGCCAAAGCTGTCGCTGCGCTGGTTCTGCTGATGACCGCAGTTGTCACCGCGCCAGCGCTGGCAGCGGGCACACCGACGCTGAAGGATCTCGGCATCCTGTCGCTGGAGGAGCTTGCCGATCTCCAGGTCACTTCGGTATCGAAACGCCCCGAACCCCTGAGCCGGGCTCCGGCATCGATCTATGTCATCACCAGCGACGCCATCCGCCGCTCCGGCGCGACCACCCTGCCCGAAGCCCTGCGTCTGGCGCCCAACCTGAACGTCGCGCGCCTCGATTCGCGCGAGTACGCCATCTCGGCACGTGGATTCAATTCGTACAACGCGGCCAACAAGCTGCTGGTGCTGATCGACGGTCGCAGCGTCTATACGCCCCTGCATGCCGGCGTATTCTGGGACCAGCATCAGGTGATGGTCGAGGATATCGACCGCATCGAGGTGGTCAGCGGGCCGGGCGGCACGCTCTACGGTGCCAACGCTTTCAATGGCGTCATCAATGTCATCACCCGGCATTCCCGCGAGACCCAGGGAGGATTGCTGAGCACCCAGATCGGCAACCGCGATCGCATCGGCGCCCTGCGCTACGGCGGCCGGATCGACGACCAGACGACCTATCGCGGCTACGGGCGCGGCGCGCGCATGGGCAAGACCCGCCTCGCCACGGGCGGCAGCGCCGACGACGACTGGGAGCCGCGACAGGCCGGTTTCCGCTCCGACTGGGAGCGCAACGGCGATGCGGTCACGCTTCAGGGCGATTTCTTCGGCAATGATCTTCTTGATGGCGTCGAGAGCAATGGCGGCAACATCCTCGGCCGCTGGACCCGACAGCTCACGGAGACTTCGGGCTTCGAGCTGCAGGGCTATTACGACAGCGTCGAGCGGACCGCCCCCGGCCTGGACGAACGGCTGGAGACCTTCGACATTGCCGGCCAGTACACTTTCCGCCTCGGCGCATCCCACGATATCGTGCTCGGCGGCGGCTTCCGCAACAGCGTCGAAGAATTCGACAACCGCGTGAACGCCTTCGTCCTGCGGCCGATCGAGGACACGGTGCGGCTCGGCAACTTCTTCGTGCAGGACAGCATCGCACTCGGCGAAACGGTGACGCTGACGCTCGGCAACAAGTTCGAGCACAACAGCCATACCGGACTCGAACTGATGCCCAATGCGCGTCTCGCCTGGCAGATGACCGAGAACACGCTTCTGTGGTCTGCCGTTTCGCGCGCCGTGCGCACACCCTCGCGCTTCGACCGCGACCTGCAGGCCACGGGCGACGTGACACTACTGCCGGCCCGCGATTTCCGCTCGGAGACGGTGGTTGCCTACGAGGCCGGCATCCGCACGCGGCCGAGCGACGTGACCTCGCTCTCGGTTTCGGTTTTCTACAACACTTATGACGATCTGCGCGTTCTCGAGCAGCTGGATGCCACCACCTACCGCTTTTCCAACAGGATGCATGGCACCACCTACGGCCTCGAGGCCTGGGGCGACTACAGCCCGCGCGACTGGTGGCGCCTGAGCAGCGGCTTCAGCTACCTGCACAAGGACCTCAAGCTCGACCCCGGAGCCTCGAATTCCGGCCTTGACCAGCACCGCGGCAACGATCCGGACTATCAGGTTTCGCTGCGCTCCTCGATGGACATCACGCCGGCAATCGAATGGGATATCGGCATCCGCTTCGTCGACAACCTGACCGCGCCGGCACTGCGCGGCTACGCCGCGCTCGACACACGGATCGGCTGGGACGTTACGCCCGACGTGGAAGTCTCGCTGGCCGGCTTCAATCTGCTGGACGATGATGGCGGTCACGGCGAGACGCGGACCGACAGCGTCCGCCGCGACATACCCCGCAGTGTCTATGCCGGGCTGCGTATGAGATTCTGACAGTGACGCTCCGGTCAACCATGCTCCGAAGACGGATGCTTGCCGCGGCGGCGGCATTGCTGATCGGTGCGGCCGCGCTGCCGGCCCTGCCGCAGGCGGAGGGCTTCCCGCTGGAGCGTGCTGTGAAGGCCACCTATCTCTGGAAGTTCGGCCCTTTCATCACCTGGCCGCAGACTGCGCTCGCCGGGCCGGACAGCACGATCCATCTCTGCGTCGCCGGCGAAGATCCTTTCGGGGCGGTGCTCGACGAGGCCTTGGCCGGGCAGAGCATTGAGGGGCATCCCATCCTGCTCCGCCGGCTGGCCCGGGTGGACCGGCAGTCTGCCTGCCACATCCTGTTCGCGGCGGGATCGCCCGAACAGTCGGTCGCCGAGGCGCTCGAGGCGGTGCGCGGTACGCCGGTGCTGACCTTCACCGATGCCGCGCGCGCCCCCCAGGCAAAGGGAATCGTCCATTTCGTCATGCGCGACGAGCGCGTGCGCTTCGAGATCGATGAATACGCGGCCGCCGAGAACGGACTGACCATCAGTTCGAAAGTGCTGAGTCTGGCGGTTTCCGTCCGGTCGCGGTTGAAATGAAAGTGAGACGATACGGTGCCTGAGAGACGCCCACCCATTTCCCGCTTCTGGCGCGCGATGCCCCTGCTCGCCGCGGCGGCAGCCATCGCCCTGCTGATCGCCGGCGGCCTCATCACCCTGTACAGCGAGCGCTCCTATCGCGACCAGGCAGTGGCCAAAATCCGCACCGAGGCGCAGATCCTCAGTCTCGCCGTGAGCGCCGCACTGGTCTTCAACGACCGCAATGCCGCGCAGGATTACGTGCGCGCGCTGAGCGCCAATGCCGAAATCACCGCCGCGGCGATTTACGATGCCGGCGGCACGCTATTCGCCAGCTATTCCCGCTTCGAAAACCGGCCTCTGCCGATGCGCGGCGAACTGCACGATCCGGTCTTCACCGACGACCGGGTCATCGTGACCGTGCCGGTCATGCAGGGCGGCGCAACCATCGGCACCGTCTATATCCGGAGCGTCATCGAACCCATCCAGAGCCGCCTGCCACGCTATGGCGGGCTCGGCCTGCTCATCGTCAATGCCGCGATCATGCTGATCGGCCTCGGCGCGGCACAGTATGCCCTGACCCGTGCCAACGCCACGCTGCGCGAGCGCGCCGTCGAACTTTCGGAAGCCAACCGCGCCCTGCAGGCCCAGATTGCCGAGCGCGAGAAGGCAGAGGCCGCCCTGCGCCAGGTGCAGAAGATGGAGACGATCGGCCAGCTGACCGGCGGGGTCGCCCATGATTTCAACAACCTGCTCACCATCATCCTCGGCAATCTCGAACGGCTGCAGCGCCGCATCGCCAGCCGGGAGGATCTGGCCGACATCAAACGTGCCGCCGCCAATGCGGCCCGTGGCGCCGAGCGCGCGGCAGCGCTGACCAAAAGCCTGCTGGCCTTCTCGCGGCGCCAGCCGCTGGACCCGAAACCGGTGGATGCCAACAAGCTGGTCACCAACATGTCGGACCTGCTGCGCCGCACTCTCGGCGAGCAGGTCATCATCGAGAATGTGGTCTCGGCGGGCCTGTGGCGCACCCAGGTCGATCCCAACCAGCTGGAGAGCGCCATCCTGAATCTGGCGGTGAATGCCCGCGATGCCATGCCCGACGGCGGCAAGCTGACGATCGAGACCGCCAATGCCTATCTTGACGCGCGCTATGCCGAGGATGCCGAGGTGGAGCCCGGCCAGTATGTCGTCATCTGCGTGACCGATACCGGCGTCGGCATGTCGCAGGTGGTGATTGACCGCGCCTTCGAGCCCTTCTTCACCACCAAGGATGTCGGCGCCGGCACCGGCCTGGGACTCAGCCAGGTCTACGGTTTCGTACGCCAGTCGGGCGGCCATGTGCGGATCTACAGCGAACCGGGTCAGGGCACGACGGTGAAGATCTACCTGCCCCGCCTGCTGGCTGACGAGGCCGAGGGCGAATTGCCGCGCGCGCCGGCCTGGGTGGCCGGCGGCTCCTCGGAGACGGTGCTGGTGGTGGAGGATGACGGCGGTGTGCGCGACTATTCCGCCGCCATCCTGCGCGAGCTCGGCTATCATGTCCTGGAGGCCGCCGAGGGCCGCCGGGCGCTGGAACTGATCGAGCAGCATCCGGAGATCGCGCTGCTGTTCACCGATGTCGGCCTGCCCGGCATGAACGGCCGGCAGCTTGCCGACGAGGTGGCGCAGCGGCGGCCGGAGCTGAAGGTGCTGTTCACCACTGGCTATGCGCGCAACGCCATCGTCCATGACGGCAGGCTGGATCCGGGCGTGCATCTGATCACCAAGCCCTTCACCTTCGCCGAACTCGCCACTACGGTGCGGCAGGTGCTCGACAGGTCCTGACAGGAGGCGGCATGCAGCAGCGTCCCTTCGGCAACACGAAACGGCCGGTCGCGCGGATCGGCCAGGGCAGCTGGAACATCGAGAACGGCGACCGCCGCTCGGCCGTCGCGGCCCTGCGCGCCGGCGTCGCCGCCGGCATGACCCATATCGACACCGCCGAGATGTACGGCTCCGGCGGGGCCGAGCGCATCATCGCCGAGGCGTTCACGCCGTCCGAGCGGGACGGACTGTTCCTCGTCTCCAAGGTACTGCCGCAGAATGCCTCGCGCGCCGGCACGATCCGCGCCTGCGAGCAATCGCTGAAACGGCTGAAGACCGACAGGCTGGACTGCTATTTGCTGCACTGGCGCGGCAGCCAACCGCTGGCCGAGACGGTCGCCGGTCTCGAAGCGCTGCGGGAGGCGGGAAAAATCCTCTCCTGGGGCGTGAGCAACTTCGATGAGGACGACATGGCCGAGCTGCTGGCCATCGCCGGGCCGGGCCGCGTCGCCTGCAACCAGGTGCTGTATCACCTGCAGGAGCGCGCCATCGAGCATGCCGTGATTCCCTGGTGCGAGGCGAACGGCGTCGCCGTGGTGGCCTACAGCCCCTTCGGCAGCGGCGATTTCCCGCGGCTGAACACGACCGCCGGCCGCGCGCTGCAGGAGATCGCGCAGAAGCACGGCGCCACGCCGCGGCAGGTGGCGCTCGCCTTCCTCACCCGCCGCAGCAGCGTCTTCGCCATCCCGAAGGCGGCAAAGGCCGAGCATGCCCGGGATAATGCCGGCGCCGGAGACCTGGTACTGACCGACGCGGAGATCGCGCAAATCGATGCCGCCTTCCCGCGTGGCAAAAAACCACGATCGCTGCCGATGATCTGACGTAACCGTGACCTGAGTTGCCTGCGTCCTCCCGCCGACCATATCGGAGGCGGGAGACACGCATGGCCCTGCCGAAACAGCTGATCGACATCGACACGATCTATCTCGAGCCGGAGGTGGAGAGCTTCCGCCGCGGGCGGGAAATTCTCGCGCGCCATCCCGAGGCGCAGCGGATTTTCATCGACTCGCACTGGAGCATCCCTTCCCTGCACGGCAACGAGGGCAGCGCCGAGGACTGGCTGAAGATCAAACGCAACGTCCTGGTGCTCGGCGTCAAGAAATCCATGACCATGCGTCGCAATGCGCGCAGCTCGCATTTCATCGCGCCCTCCACCTCGAACGGCTGCGCCATGGCCTGCGCCTACTGTTACGTGCCGCGCCGCAAGGGCTATGCCAACCCGATCACCCTGTTCGTCAACATCGAACGGATCTGCGAGGCGCTGGAGCGCCATGCCGCGCGCCAGGGGCCGATGACGCGGCCCGGCCAGATCGATCCGCGCTTCTGGGTCTATGATCTGGGCGAGAACGGCGATCTTTCTGTGGATGCAGCGATCTGCGACAATCTCCGCGATCTGGTCGCGCTGTTCCGCGGCATCCCCAATGCCAAGGCGTCGTTCGCCACGAAATTCGTCAACCGCGACCTGCTGGATTACGACCCGCGGGGTAAGACGCGCATCCGCTTCTCGCTGATGCCGGAGAAGCTGGCGAGACTTGTGGATGTACGCACCTCGCCCGTGCCCGAGCGGATCGCAGCGATCAACGATTTCGTGCGCGCCGGCTACGAGGTGCATATCAACCTCTCGCCGGTCATTCTCTACGAGGAGTGGGAACGCGACTATGCCGAGCTCTTCCGCCAGATCGACGATGCCCTGTCGCCGCAGGCGCGCGAGCAGCTGCGCGCGGAGATCATTTTCCTGACCCATAGTGCGCAGCTGCATGAGGTGAACCTGCAGTGGCATCCGAAGGCCGAGGACTATCTCTGGCGACCGGACCTGCAGCAGAAGAAGCTGTCACAGAACGGCATGTGGAACCTGCGCTACAGGGTGGCCTGGAAACGCCAGTGGCTGGCGCGCTTCCAGGACCTGCTGCAGCAGATCATGCCTTATTGCGGCGTGCGTTACGCGTTCTGAAGAAGAGAGAGATGGAGGGATCGCCGCGGTAAGACCGGCGCAGCGCGGGCGACCCGCCGAACCTCGGCTGTCGGCAGGCTGCCCAGCAGCAGATCGCCGGTCCACCGCCGTCGGCCTCAGGCGGGCCGACGAGCGCGAGAGGCGATGGCGTCCGTCACCGGATCGTCACCGCCGGCCTCGCGCCGGTCAGGTCTTGGCCGGCGCGGTGTTGTCCCGCGGAGCCTGCGCCGGGGCATCGTTGCCCGGCTGGGCGGGCTTGCTGTCGGCCTGGCCCGAAGTCTTCTGCTCGTCGGCCTTCTGCTCGGCGGCCTTGGCGTCGGCGACCTTCTTGTCGAGGGCGGCGAGGTTGTTCTGGGGCGTCTGGTTCTGGGTCGCTGCAGTCTGGGTCAATTACTTCTCCATGAAAGAACGGCGCCGGATTGCGCCGCGACCCTCATATGGTGCCCGGATCCCCGAATACAAGTATTTGAAAAGAAACAGGAATTTATACTTTCTGCGACAGAACGCCGGTTGCGCCGGCGATCCGTCCGCAGGATGTCAGCCCTGCGCCAGCTTCATGTCGCGGTGCATCTGTCTGGCGTAGTCGCGGAAATCGACTTCCAGCGTGTAGCGGGCGGAATCCACGTAGCGGCGCTGCACCTCGCGCCAGTGCTCGGCAATCTCGCGCTCCATCTCCGCCTTCGACGGCAGCGCGATCTCGCCCTTCAGCAGGCAGGCCAGCCAGCGCGACTGGATCTCGACCAGCGGAATGGTGGCGCCGATCGGCTGCACCAGTCCGACGAAATACAGCCCCGGATTCTTCACCGAAACCATGCGCCGGTAGAGCTGCGGCGCCTGGCGGTCCTTCACCTCGAAGACCGCCGGGTCGAGAAAGGGAAAGCTGGTGCGATAGCCGGTGGCATAGATCACCGCATCATAGGGCTCCGTACTGCCGTCCGTGAAGCGTATGCGATCACCCTGCAGCTCCTGCACATTCGGCTTCACCTTGATCCAGCCATGGCCGATATAGGGCAGCAGTTCCTGGCTGATCGTGGCATGCTCGCGCCACATCGGATGGGGCGGCTTCGGCACGCCGTAGCGCGCCTGGTCGCCGACAGTCAGATACATCAGCTTGTGGATGATCATCCGCGTCACCACGGTCGGCAACTTCAGCTTGCGCGAGAAGAAGGCCGACCAGCGGTCGGTGGGAATGCCGAGAATGTATTTCGGCATCACCCAGGCGCCGCGCCGCGTCGAGAGATGCACGCTCTTCGCCCGGCGGCAGAGATCGACCGCGATGTCGACGGCGGAATTGCCGATGCCGACCACCAGCACGCGCTTGTCCTCGAAGGGATCGGCCGTCTTGTAGGCATGGGAATGGATCGCCACACCGTCGAACCTGCCGGGAAAATCGGGCCAACGCTGGTCCCAGAGATGGCCGTTGGCAACAAGCACGGCGCGGTAGCGCCTGGTCTCGCCCCCGGGATAATCGGGACTGTCGAAGGTGACATTCCATTGCCCGTCTCCGGCCGGCTCCACCTTCGTCACTGAGGTGCGGAAGCGGACATGAGGCCGGATGCCGAAGCGGGCGGCATAGGCGTCGAGATACTCCATCACCTGCCAGTGCGACGGAAAGTCCGGCAGATGCTCGGGGATCGGAAAATCGGAATACTGCAGGTTCTTGCGGCTGGTATCGATATGCAGGCTGCGATAGGCGGCCGAGACGCCGTTATCGTTGTTGTAGCGCCAGTTGCCGCCGATATCCGAGCCCTTCTCGAAGACCTCGAAGGCCAGCCCCTTCTGCTTCAGCGCCTTGGCGGCGGCAATGCCGGAAGAGCCGGCGCCGATGATGCAGATGTCGGGATGGGTCTCGCTCATCTTATTCACATCCTCTCCCTCGTCATTCCCGCGGAAGCGGGACTCCAGAGACCGGGTCCCCGCTTTCGCGGGGACGACGAACTAGTATGCTGCTCTGTTTGAAAGGAACTCTGTCAGGATTGCATCAAAACTCTCGTCCGGCATGATGCCGTGGCGGCGTGCCCGCGCGGAGTCGAAGCGGCGCGGCCAGCCATCGACGATGGCCTGCAGCTGCGCATCCGGCGCCATGCGGATGCGCGCTGCTGCCGCCTCGCCGGCGACGCGCCGCAGGGCTTCGATCATCTCGGCAACGGTGACGTTCAGCGCCGGCAGGTTCATCGCCCGCGTGTCGGCGAAGGCATCCACCGGCAGATCATGCATGCGGATCAGCGACTCCGCCACGCAGGAGACGGAGACCACCGGCACCCGGGTGTCCGGCTGCAGCGGGCAGTCCACCGCCTGGCCCAGCAGAGGCTCGCGGGTGATGGCGGCGACGCGATCCGACACCGAGGGCGCCGAGCCCGGCGGCCGGATGATCACCACCGGCAGACGCAGGGCGCGGCCGTCGATCACGCCGTGGCGGGAATGATCGTCGATCAGCTTTTCGGCAATCACCTTGTGGATGCCGTAGGAGGTCTGCGGCCGCTGCAGCGTATCGTCCTCGACGGTCTCGGGCAGGGCGCCGCCGAAGGTGGCGATGGAGGACGCGAAGACGAGCCTGGGCGGCTGCGGCTGTGTACGGCAGGCCTCCAGCAGCGCGAGAAAGCCGAGCACGTTGACCTCGATCCCTTTTCGCAGATCGCGCTCGGCCTCGGTGGTCAGCGTTGCGGCGAGATGGAAAAGGCTGTCGAAAGGCTGCGCGAAAACGCGGGCACGAAAAGCCGCATCACCGAGATCGCCGGTCTCGCGGCGCAGGGCAATGCCGGCGGCAGGCGGCAGCGGCGGCGCGACACGGTCGACCAGCAGGATCTCGCGGATGGGCTGCGGCTGCCCGTTCCGGTCGGCGAGGCTGCCGCGCTCCAGCAGTGCTTTTGTCAGCGCCGTTCCGATGAAACCGGCGGCGCCGGTGATGATGATGCGCATCAAAGACTATCCGGTATCCAGCAAATTCCGCGCCGCAGGCTAGGAGATATGGCCGGACAGCGCCAGCTTTCTGCGCCGGCAGCGCTGCCGTTACCGCCCGAGCAGCCCGTCCCAGAGGTCGCGGAAGCTGCCGCCGTTCGCCGCCGGCCGTTCGCTCAGCAGCTCGGCTTTCGCCGTCGGTTTGAGCTGCGCGTCGAGCCGGAAACGCAGGCCCCAGAAGCCGAGCTCGCTGCCATTGGGCAGGCCGTAACGGTAATCGCGCGCTTCCACCACATAGCCGCCGTCCTGGCTGGCCTGCAGACTCCAGTGCAGCTTGCCCATGGCGAACCAGCGGAAGACCGTGCCCGAGCGGGTTTCGAGCGCCGCCTGCACGGCGCGATGCTCGTCGAGGCGGGAATACTGCTGCCACGGCACCGGCCGGTCGTCGAAGGGTGAGAGGAAGCCGATCAGGATGTGATCGGGCAGATCCACCACGATGCGGCGCCAGAAGGGCTGCAGCAGGATCGGATAGGCAGTGACCTCCGCGCCATGAGCGGCGCCGCCGAGTTCCAGCCGCAGCTGTTCGCGGATGCGTGCTTCCAGCGACTGCCCCACGCCCCAGGCCATCAGCGTGTAGAGCAGCACATAGATCAGCGAGAACCGGGCCAGGCGCTGGGCCAGCTGTGCCTTCGAGCGGGTGAACAGCGCGAACAGAAAAGCGAGCAGCAGCGGCAGCGAATACAGCGGATCGATGATCGGCATCGCGTCGATGGCGAAGCGCACGTCCGAGAAGGGCGCCAGCAGCTGTGTGCCGTAGGAGGTGAAGAGATCGATCACGGGATGGGTGACGCAGGCCAGGCTGCCCAGCCACATCCAGGCGCTGCGCCGCGCATTATCCTCGCGGACATCCATCGGCTCGCGCCGCAGCCGCTCGATCCGCCAGACCGCCCAGCCAAGCGCCGCGCCATAGACGAGGGTGACGGGGATCGAATGCGTCACGCCACGGTGATGCGCCCAGGCATCGGTGACATCGGCGCCGATCATCCAGCTGGCCACCGTGTCGAGGTCGGGCAGCACCCCGAGCAGGCCGCCGACCAGGGCCGCGCGGCGGCCGAGCAGACGGCGGAATCCTGCCGCGGCGACCACCCCGCCGAACGCCAACTGGGTCACCGAATCCATGCTGCGTGCCCCCGTGCCTTTACGCCGCCCCGCCCCATTGTTACCGTTTGGCCGCGAATAAGAAAGTCGGAGGAAGCATCACGTGGCAGGCAAGGCCGCAAGCCTCGACCTCGAGGGGAAACCTGCCGGGGGGGCGGCATCCACACCAGCCGTGCGGCTGGGCGGGCTCGACATCACCTTCGCGCTGAAGACCGGCCGCAGCCACTGCGCCGTGCAGCAGATCAATCTCGATGTCGCTCCCGGTGAGTTCGTCGCCATCGTCGGCCCAACCGGATGCGGCAAGTCCACCCTGCTGAATGCCGCCGCCGGCCTGCTGAAGCCTTCGGCCGGGCGGGTCGAGATCGAGGGCGCCGCGCTGACCGGCCTGAACGAGCGTGCCGGCTACCTGTTCCAGCAGGATGCGCTGATGCCTTGGAAAACCGCCATCGACAACGTCGCCGTGGCGCTGGAGCCGCAGGGCGTCGGCCGCGGCGAGGCGCTGGAGCGCGCGCGCGGCTGGCTGGCGAAAGTTGGCCTGGCCGCCTTCGCCGACCGCTATCCGCACATGCTGTCGGGCGGCCAGCGCAAGCGCGTGGCGCTGGCTCAGATGCTGATCCGCGATCCGCAGATCCTGCTGATGGACGAGCCCTTCGGGCCGCTGGACGCGCAGACGCGGCAGATCATGGGCAACCTGCTGCTGCAGCTCTGGGCCGATGACCGCAAGGCCGTGATGTTCGTCACCCATGATCTGGAGGAGGCCATCGCGCTGTCCGACCGCGTGGTGGTGATGTCGGCCGGGCCGGCAGCCGGTATCGTCGGCGATTACCGGGTCGACCTGCCGCGGCCGCGCGACATCGCCGAAATCCGCGTCGAGCCGGCCTTCCACGACATCCACAAGGCGATCTGGGCGACCCTGCGCGTGGAAGTGCAGAAGGCCTATGCCCAGGGCGAGGAGGCACAGCCATGAACCGCCCGCTGCTTCTCGGCCTGCAGATCCTGGTCGGCATCGGCTTCCTGGTCCTGTGGCATCTGCTCACCACCGTCCCGGTGATCGACGGCAAGCCGCTGTTTGCGCCCTTCTTCTTCTCCACGCCGCTGGACGTGCTGGAGCGCACCTGGAAGCTCTTTGCCAGCGGCGAGATCTGGTACCACCTCTACATCACGCTGCTGGAAACCATCCTTGCCTTCGTGATCGGCGCTGCCGGGGGCATCGTCGTCGGCTTCGCCTTCGCGCGCCGCGAACTGCTGGCCGCCGTCTTCGATCCCTATGTGAAGGCGGCCAACGCGCTGCCCCGCGTGGTACTGGCGCCGATCTTCGCGCTGTGGTTCGGGCTCGGCATCTGGTCGAAGGTGGCGCTCGGCTTCACGCTGGTCTTCTTCATCGTCTTCTTCAACGTCTACCAGGGCGTGAAGGAAGTCAGCCCCACGGTGCTGGCCAATGCGCGCATGCTGGGCATGAACGAGCGCCAGCTGATGCGCCATGTCTACTGGCCCGCGGCGCTGACCTGGATGTTCTCCTCGCTGCACACATCCGTCGGCTTCGCGCTGATCGGCGCCGTGGTCGGCGAGTATCTCGGGGCGGCCGCCGGCCTCGGCTACAAGATCCACGAGGCGGAAAGCGTCTTCGACGTCACCGGCGTCTTTGCCGGTATGCTGATCCTCACCATCTTCGTGATCATCCTGGATGCCATCGTCACGGCGATAGAAAACCGCCTGCTGGTCTGGCGGCCGGACACCACCGCAAGAACAACCTGACAAACCAACGGAGGAACCCGATGAAACTCAAAACGATTCTGGCCGCCGCGGCGGCCGTGATGCTGGCGGCGGGCGCAGCCCAGGCCGCGCCCGAGAAGCCGAAGCTGACGCTCGGCGTCGGCGGCAAGCCGCTGCTCTATTACCTGCCGCTCACGATTGCCGAGCAGAAGGGCTACTTCAAGGAAGAGGGCCTGGATGTCGAGATCAACGATTTCGGCGGCGGCGCCAAGTCGCTGCAGGCCCTGATCGGCGGCAGCGTCGATGTCGTCACCGGCGCCTACGAGCACACCATCCGCATGCAGCAGAAGGGCCAGGACATCCGCGCCGTGCTCGAACTCGGCCGCTTCCCCGGCATCGTGCTGGCGGTGAAGAAGGAGCACCAGGGCAAGGTCAAGACCGCGGCCGACCTCAAGGGCATGAAGATCGGCGTCACCGCGCCGGGCTCGTCCACCAACTTCTTCGCCAACTACCTGATCGGCAAGGCGGGCGGCAACTACAAGGATTCCGCCTTCATCGGCGTTGGCGGCGGCGCTTCCGGCGTGGCGGCGATCCAGAAGGGCGAGATCGACGCAATCTCGCATCTCGATCCCGTCATCACCAAGCTGCAGAATGACGGCAGCATCTTCATCCTGGCCGACAGCCGCACCGAGGAAGGCACCAAGGCGATCTTCGGCGGCTCCAACCCGGCGGCGGTGCTGTATCTGAAGAACGAGTTCATCGCCAAGAATCCGGAGACCACCCAGGCGCTGGTCAACGCGCTCTACAAGGCGCTGGCATGGCTGCAGACCGCCAAGCCGGAGGACGTGGTCGCCACGGTGCCGGAAAGCTACTATCTCGGCGACAAGGATCTGTATCTCGCCGCGGTGCGGAACTCGATGCCGACCTATTCCAGGACCGGCATCATTCCGGAAAGCGGCATGAAGAGCGCCTATGACATGCTGGCGCAGTTCGACGCGGACCTGGCCAAGGCCAATATCGACCTGAAGAAGACCTTCGACGACCGCTTCGTTAAGAAGGTCAAGAAATAGGCAGCCGACGCGGCGGCCGGGTGCGACATCCCGGCCGCCTTTTTTGCGATTGCCGCACTTTTTCTGCCGACTATACTCCCCCGCGCTCGCTGACCTGCACCATGGAAGGGGACCGTGGACGATTTCCTCAACCGGCTGCCGGACACGCTGACCGGTCCGGGCCGCCGCTTTTTCCGGCTCTGGAGTGAATGGCGTCGCGGCAGGAAACTGCCCGAGCTGCGTGACGTGGATCTGGCGGCGATGGGCGATCTCGCCCGCAGCCGCATGCTGTTCGACATCCGCAATCGCCATGACATGCGCATCGTCATGGCCGGTGAGACCCTGCGCGAATGGCTCGGCGTCGACCTGACCGGCGCCAACTATCTCGACCTGACCCTGCCGGAATACCGCGAGACCCGCGCCAGGCTGACGCTGGAGCAGGTGCTGCAGCCCTGCGGGGTAATGCTGTATTACTGCCTGCGCTATCCCAACGGCGCCGTGCGACCGATCGAGTTCGTCGGCGCGCCGGTCTGCGCCGACGGCGAGGACGTGCCGGGCTTCATTCTCGCCAGCGGCACCCAGCTCGGGCCGGCGATCAGCGACGGGGCGCCGCCCGATCCGGATTCGTATCGCATCGCTACCGGCATGCGCTTCATCGACCTGGGCTACGGGGTGCCGCCGGCAAATCCCAATATCCCGTTCGAGCAAGCTGCGCTACAATGAACGGAAATGAGCAGCTTCCTCGACCGTCTCCCCGCTCCGCTGTCCGAACGCAGCCGCCAGTTCTTCACCGCCTGGCATAGCTGGCGCAGCGGCGACGAGATCCCCGACCGCACGCATCTGGAATTCGGCCTCGGCGAGCTGAAATCCACCGCGCTGATGCTGGAGGCCCGCGGCCGCGACGACATGCCGCTGGTCTTCGTCGGGCCGATCTTCACCGAACGGCTCGGCATCGACCTCACCGGCGTCAACTATCTCGACATGACGACCAGGGAGAACCGGTCCTGGCGCGCGCATCTGACGCTCGCACAGATCGCCCAGCCCTGCGGCTCGGTGATATATTACTGGCTGCGGGCGGGCGACGGCTCGCTGCTGCCGGTCGAGATCGTCTGTGCGCCGCTGCGCGAAGCCGGCGCAGCGCAGCCGAGCCTGCTGCTGGGCGTCGCCTCGGGTCTCGCCAAGACCGGCGAGAACAGCGTCATCGATCCCGACTCCTACCGGGAAGGCGACGGCATGCGCTTCATCGATCTCGGCTTCGGCGTCCCGCCGCTGATCCCCGGCCAGCGCCAGGATACGCGACTGGTGCAGTGAGGGTACTTTAGCCCGGCCACTCCCTCGTCATGCCTGGCGCGTCAGCGCCGGGCATCCATTCCGGCCATCCGCGTGACTGAACCGCTTGCAGGTGAGGGCCTATCCCTCCAGCTCCTCGCGCAGCATTTCCAGTTCCAGCCACTGGTCTTCCGCCGCCGCGAGTTCGGCTTCGGCGCGGGTGAGGCCCGTCGTCGCCGCCTCGAATTTTGCCGGGTCGCGGGTGAAGAGCTGCGGATCGGCCAACGAGGCCTGGTGCTTCTCGATTAAGGCGCGCAGCTCGTCCATCTTCTTCGGCAGGGTTTCCAGCGCATGCTTCTCCTTGAAGCTGAGCTTGCGCCTGGGCGCCGGTTTCGCTGCCGCCGGCTTTTCTTCCGCCTTTGCGCTTTTCTCGGGCTTTGCCGCCGCCTTCGCCGCCACGCCGGCGCCGCGCTGCGCCACCATGTCGGAATAGCCGCCGGCATAGAGCTGCCACCGGCCCTCGCCTTCCGCCACCAGCACCGCATCGCAGGTGCGGTCCAGGAAGTCGCGGTCATGGCTGACCAGCAGCACGGTGCCGGGATATTCGGCGATCATCTCCTGCAGCAGGTCGAGCGTCTCGAGATCGAGATCGTTGGTCGGCTCGTCCAGTACCAGCACGTTGGAGGGTTTCGCCAGCGCACGGGCCAGCATCAGCCGGCCGCGCTCGCCGCCCGACAGCACGCGCAGGGGCGTGCGCGCCTGCTCCGGGGTGAAGAGAAAATCCTTCATGTAGCTCATCACGTGCCGCGGCTGGCCGTTGATGGTGACCCGGTCGCTGCCGCCGGCCAGCGCTTCCTGCAGGGTCATCTCGGGATCGAGCGCCTCGCGCTTCTGGTCCAGCGCCACCAGCGCGATATTCTCGCCGAGCCGCACATGGCCGGAATCCGGCGCGAGCTGTCCGGTGAGGATGCGCAGCAGAGTCGTCTTGCCGGCGCCGTTCGGGCCGATCAGGCCGAGGCGGTCGCCGCGCTGCAGCTTCAGCGACACGTCCTGCAGCACCACCTGCCCGCCGAACCGCTTCGACACGCCCTTCAGTTCGGCCACCAGCTTCGACGAGGTCTCGGCCTCGCTCACCGTCAGCGTGACATTGCCGGCCACCTTGCGCTGCTCGCGCCTCTGCCTGCGCAGGTCCTGCAGCGCGCGCATGCGGCCCATGTTGCGCTTGCGCCGGCCGGAGACGCCGTGGCGCACCCAGTCGAGTTCGGCGACGATCTTGCGGTCCAGCTTGTGGCGCTCGGTCTCTTCCTGCTCCAGCAGCTGGTCGCGCCAGTCCTCGAAGGCGGCAAACCCCTGGTCCAGCCGCCGCGTGGCGCCGCGATCGAGCCAGATCGTGCTGCGCGTCAGGTTGGAGAGGAAGCGGCGGTCATGGCTGATCAGCACCAGCGCCGAGCGCAGGCCGCGCAGTTCGTTTTCCAGCCATTCGATCGCCGGCAGGTCGAGATGGTTGGTCGGCTCGTCCAGCAGCAGGATGTCGGGCTCGGGCGCCAGCACGCGGGCCAGCGCCGCGCGCCTTGCCTCGCCGCCCGACAGTTTGCGCGGGTCTTCCGAACCCGTCAGGCCGAGGCCCTCAAGCAGCGTGCGCGCGCGATGGGGGTCGTCGCCGGGCGCGAGGCCGCCCAGCACATAGGAGAGCGTGTCGTCGAAACCGGAGAAATCCGGCTCCTGCGGCAGGTAGCGCAGGGTGACGCCCGATTGCAGCACCCGCTCGCCGGCATCGGGCTGCAGCATCCCGGCGGCGACCTTCATCAGGGTCGACTTGCCCGAGCCGTTGCGGCCGACCAGGCAGAGCCGGTCGCCCTCGGCGACGAACAGCTCGGCCCCGTCCAGCAGCGGCTGGCCGCCGAAGGTGAGATGGATGTTGCGCAGGATGAGAAGCGGTGGCGCCATGATGCGCAGGATGTAGCAATGCCGGCCCGGCAATGAAAGGGCCGGTACCGGCGGGCGGCTGGCAAAAAGCGCGGTTCTGCGCGATCATGGCGCAAATCGGAAGAAGGAGCTCCGCCATGTCGATGGACCTGAAGATGCTGATCGCCAGTGCCGTGCTCACCGTGCTGCTGACGCTGCCCTATTCCATCGGCTTCCTGTTCACCCGCGGCCTGTTCGTGATGGCGGGCAACCGCGAGGATTTCCCGCCCGGCAAGGGCTGGATCGGCCGGTCCCACCGGGCCCACCTGAACATGGTGGAGAACATGGTGCCCTTCACCGCGCTGGTTCTGGCAGCCGTCGTCTCGGGCCAGTCCGATGCCTGGACCGCGCTCGGCGCACAGGTCTTCTTCTACAGCCGGGTGGCGCATGCCGTGGTCTACACGCTCGGCATCCCCTGGCTGCGCACCCTGGCCTTCCTCGGCGGCCTCGCCGGCATGGCGATGATCGTTTACGCGCTGGTGAACTGACCTACCAGCGCGCCTTCACCGACATATACGGCCCGGCAAAGGTCATGTCGGTGTCACCGATGAAGGCCGCGCCGACGATCGTGTCCGTGGCGGTGACGAAGTCCTGCAGGCCGAACCAGTGCTGCGCGCGCAGGCCCAGCTCGATGCCGAGTGCCTGCAGGTAGCGGGCCTCCGCGATCAGGTCCCAGCCCAGCGCGATCCGGCCATCCAGCACAGGCACCGCGCGCTGGCCATGCGCCTCGTAGAACAGGTCCGGCGTCAGGCCGTTGTTGTTTGTCTGCGATCCGACCTCGCTGCGGCCGAACAGCAGGCTGCCGCCCAGGGCACCATCGAGATAGAAGCCGCCGCCGAGCGCCAGACGGCCGTCGGCGCCGACGCGCGGACCGAGGCCGCGGAACGTCACCTGGTTCAGGGAGATGGCATCGACATTGTTGGTGATGTCGAGCTCGCGGTTGAGTTCCGCCAGGCGCAGGCCCGCGAAGAGGCCGAAGCCTTCCTCGCGCGGACGGGTCCGCAGGTCGAGATCAACCTGCCAGCTTCTCACCTCCGAGCGTGCCGCGACGGTTTGCCCGCCGACAGCGGCAGGCCCGCCGAAGCCGGCATCGAACAGCGCGATGTCCGTCAGCTGGGTCGAGGCGCTGTCCCGGCCGGTGATATGGCGGCCGCCGAGACTGACGGCGAAGTTGCGGCCTGCCGGCGCGAAGAGCAGCTCACCTTCGATTCCCGCGCGGAAGCCGTGATCGACTTCCGCGGTCTGCGGATCGGCGTTGGCGTCGCCGCCCAGATACCGGAAGCTGTCGGACAGGACCGTCATGTGCAGCGGACGCAGCGCCAGCGAGAATTCCCGCGGCCTCGGCGACTCCGTTGCCGCGACGGCGCCGTCCGGGGCCGCTGCTGCCGGCATTGTGCCAGCGGCCGGCAGCCCGGCTGTGACGCGCGGCGCCGCGGCCGTTACGGTCGCGACGGGAGCAGCAGGGTCGCGCTGGTCCAGCCGCCGCTCCAGCTCCTCGATGCGGCGCTGCTGCGCCTCCACCATGCGCATCAGCTGTTCGATGCGCGGATCGGACGGCGCCGACGACTGGGCGAATGTCGGAACGGCAATCGACAGGACAAGGCCGGCCAGCAGGCCGCACGCGCAAGCATCGGCATTGAATTCCCCCCAACGGAAGCGAGTCCGCTTTTCGCTTACCGTTATCGGGATGCGCCGCGCAAAAGAAAAATGCGCGATCAACGCTTTGCTCAACCGCTGATCGATTCGCGTGATTCGCCGTTCAGTCGGCCTTCACCGCGGGGCGCGCACAGGATGCCTAGAGCCGGCCTTCTTCGCAGCGGGCCTGCGCGATGCTGCCCGAGACGCGCAGCACGCGGCCGGTCTCCACGCTGGCTGTGCAGAGCTGCTGCGCTTTGCCGCCGGCGGGCTGCGCGGTCAGGGTGACCCGGTAGCCCGAGGCGGCGGGATTGTCGGCGCAGAACTTGACGCAGCAGGCATTCTGCCCGGCAGGAATCCGGATTTTCGTCGACGCCTTGCCGGCCCTGATCTCGGCCGTGACCGCCTGACCCTCCAGTCCGTTCACCAGACAGAAGGCCGGCCGCGGCTGCGGCGTCTGCTGCGCCAGCGCGGGCGCGGCGGCTGCCGAGGCAGTGGCAATGCAGAAAAGCAGACGAAGCATGGACGCCATGGAGGGATCCTCAAAGCGGGGGAGGCATCACTGATCTAACACGGCGGCGCCGCATGACCAGAGACGCATGGACGGAAAGCGCCGCCGGCCTGAACCGGCGGCGCTGTCAGAGGCTTCCTGGTCAGGCCCGCAGTTCCGCCACCGCGGCCGGCGCATCCGAAAGCGGATGCTCGAGCCGCGACACCATCTCCTTCGGACAGACCTGCCAGATCCGGCCGCGCACCGCATCCCAGTCGGCGAAGAGGTTCGCGGCATAGACCGACTGAGTCTCGCGGATATGCTCCTCGATCAGGCCCCGCAGCACGCCTTCCCAGTAGGCGGAGGCAAGCCGCTGGTAGACCACGCTCTCGTCGTTGATGGCGATCGGCAGCATGTCGTCGGGATCGTAGACGAAGGCCATGCCGCCGGTCATGCCGGCGGCGAAGTTGTCGCCGACGGAGCCCAGGATCGCGACGCGGCCGCCGGTCATGTATTCGCAGCCGTTCGAGCCGCAGCCTTCCACCACCGCGATGGCGCCGGAATTGCGCACGGCAAAGCGCTCGCCCGCCTGGCCGGCCGCAAACAGCTTGCCGCCGGTGGCGCCGTAGAGCACCGTGTTGCCGACGATGGTGTTCTCGTTGGTACGCGCCATCAGCGGCGAGGCCGGCGAGGGCCGCACCACGATCATGCCGCCGGACAGGCCCTTGCCGACATAGTCGTTGGCGTCGCCGAAGACTTCCAGCTTCAGACCCTGGACGGCGAAGGCGCCGAGCGACTGGCCGGCCGAGCCGGTGAGCCGCACCGTGATGTGGCCGGGCTTGAGGCCGTTCATGCCGAACCTGCGCACCAGATGCGACGACAGCCGCGTTCCGATGGCGCGATGCGTGTTCCGGATGTTGTAGGCCAGCTGCATCTTCTCGCCGTGGCTGAAGACGGGCGCCGCATCCTCCAGCATCTGCGCATCCAGCGTGTCGGGCACCTCGTTGCGGCCCTCGCCCAGCACGCAGTAGCGCGCGTTGTCGCCACTGTCGGCCTGGGCCAGGATCGGGTTGAGGTCGAGGTCGTCGAGATGCGCCCAGCCGCGGCTGACCTGCATCAGCAGATCGGTCCGGCCGATGATCTCGTTCAGCGACTTCGCGCCGAGCGAGGCCAGGATCTCGCGCACCTCCTCGGCGATGAAGCTGAACAGGTTGACCACCTTCTCCGGCGTGCCGGTGAATTTCTGCCGCAGCGCGTCGTTCTGGGTGCAGATGCCGACCGGGCAGGTATTCGAATGGCACTGCCGCACCATGATGCAGCCCATGGCGACCAGCGCGGCGGTGCCGATGCCGAACTCCTCGGCGCCGAGCATGGCGGCGATGACGATATCGCGGCCCGACTTCAGGCCGCCATCGGTGCGCAGCTTCACGCGATGCCGCAGCTTGTTGAGCGTCAGCACCTGGTTGACTTCCGACAGGCCCATTTCCCAGGGCGTGCCGGCATACTTGACGCTGGTCTGCGGCGAGGCGCCGGTGCCGCCGACATGGCCGGAAACGAGGATGACGTCGGCCTTGGCCTTGGCCACGCCGGCCGCGATGGTGCCGATGCCGGCTTCCGAAACCAGCTTCACGCAGACCTGGGCATCGGGGTTGATCTGCTTCAGGTCATAGATCAGCTGCGCCAGATCCTCGATCGAATAGATGTCGTGATGCGGCGGCGGCGAGATCAGCATCACGCCGGGCGTCGCATGGCGGCGTTTGGCGATCAGCTCGGTGACCTTGAAGCCGGGCAGCTGGCCGCCCTCGCCGGGCTTGGCGCCCTGGGCGATCTTGATTTCCAGCTCGCGGCAGTTGTTGAGATACTCCGCCGTCACGCCGAAGCGGCCCGAGGCGACCTGCTTGATCGCCGAATTGGCATTGTCGCCATTCGGGCGCGGCTTGAAGTTCTCCGGCGCCTCGCCGCCTTCGCCGGAATCCGACTTGGCGCCGATGCGGTTCATCGCGATGGTCAGCGTCTCATGCGCCTCCGGGCTCAGCGCGCCGAGCGACATGCCCGGCGTGATGAAGCGCTTGCGGATCTCGGTGACGCTTTCCACCTGCTCAATCGGGATCGGCTGCCCGGCCGGCTTGAGCTCCAGCAGGTCGCGTACCGCGATCGGCGGCAGCTCGCGCAGGCCGGCGGTATATTTCTTGAACAGCGCGTAATTCTCGGTGCCGACCGCCGTCTGCATCATGTGGATCAGGTTGGCTTCCCAGGCATGGGCCTCGCCGCCGCGGCGGTACTTGTAGATGCCGCCCACGGGAAGCGCGGTCACGTCCGATCGGAAGGCGCGCTCATGCAGTTCCAGCACCTTCTTCTGGATGCCGAGCAGGCCGATGCCGGAGATGCGCGAGGGCATGCCGGGGAAGAGGTCGGCCACCAGGGAGCGCGACAGGCCCAAGGCCTCGAAGTTGTAGCCGCCGCGATAGGAGCTGATTACCGAGATGCCCATCTTGGACATCACCTTCAGCAGGCCGCCGTCGACGGCTTCCTTGAAGCGGCTGATCGCCTCTTCCGCGGTCAGCTTGCCGAGCAGGCCGCGGTTGACACGGTCGATCAGGCAGGCTTCGGCCAGATAGGCGTTCACCGTGGTGGCGCCGACACCGATCAGCACGGCGAAGTAATGCACGTCCAGACATTCGCCCGAACGCACGGTCAGCGAGGTGAAGGTGCGCAGGCCCTGGCGCACCAGATGGCTGTGCACCGCGCCGGTGGCGAGAATCATCGGGATCGCCGCACGCTCGGCATTCATCCCCTCGTCGCTCAGCACGATGTGGGCGGCGCCGCCGCGCACCGCGTTCTCGGCCTCGATGCGGATGCGCTTCAGCGCATCGCGCAGCGCGCCGGAATTGTCACCGTCGGCCTCGAAGGTGCAGTCGATCCATGCCGTGGTCTTCTCGGCATATTTCATCACCTTGGCGAAGTCGGCATTCGACAGCACCGGGCTTTCCAGCAGCAGGATGCGGACCTGATGCGCGTCCTCGTCCAGCACGTTGGTCAGGTTGCCCATGCGGGTGCGCAGGCTCATCACCCGCTTCTCGCGCAGGCTGTCGATCGGCGGGTTGGTGACCTGGCTGAACTGCTGGCGGAAGAAATGGTGCAGGCCGCGATACTGCTCCGACAGCACGGCGATCGGCGTGTCGTCGCCCATCGAGCCGATCGCTTCCTTGGCGTCCTCCGCCATCGGATGCAGGATCAGCTCCATGTCCTCCAGCGTCAGGCCGAAGGCCAGCTGGTGGCGGCGCAGCTCGTCGCGGGTATAGGTCCTGGAGGCCGGCGGCGCGTCGTTGATCTTGTCGAGGGTGACGATGTTCTTCACCCACTCGCCATAGGGCTGCTCGGCGGCAAGGCGGTCCTTGATCTCGCGGTCGAGGAACATGCGGCCCTTCTTGAGGTCGACCGCAATCATCTCGCCGGGACCGACACGGCCCTTCTTCACCACCTTGTGCTCGGGCACCGGCACCATGCCGGTTTCGGAGCCGACCACCAGCAGGTTGTCGGTGGTCACGGTGTAGCGCATCGGGCGCAGGCCGTTGCGGTCCATGCCGGCGACCGCCCAGCGCCCGTCGGTGGCGCAGAGCGCCGCCGGGCCGTCCCAGGGCTCCATGATCGCGTTGGTGTAGGCGTAAAGGTCGCGATGCGACTGCGGCATCAGCGGCTTGTTGGAGGCGGATTCCGGAATCAGGATCGTCTTCACCATCGGCGCGGTGCGGCCGGCGCGCACCAGCACCTCGAAGACGGAATCCAGCGCCGCCGAGTCCGACGAACCCGACTGCACGATCGGCTTGATATCGTCGGAGAGATCGCCGAAGGCCTCGGAGGCCATCTTGATCTCGTGGCTCTTCATCCAGTTGACGTTGCCGCGCAGCGTGTTGATCTCGCCATTATGGGCGAGCATGCGGAAGGGCTGCGCCAGCCGCCAGGTCGGGAAAGTGTTGGTCGAATAGCGCTGGTGATAGATCGCGAAGGTCGAGACGAAACGCTCGTCCTTCAGGTCGGGATAGAAGTTGTCGAGCTGCTCGGCGAGGAACATGCCCTTGTAGATCACGCTGCGGCAGCTCAGCGAGCAGATGTAGAACTCGCTGATATGGGCGGCCAGCACCTGCTTCTCGATGCGGCGGCGGATCAGGAAGAGGTCGCGCTCGAAGGCGTTGTCGTCCTTGCCCAGCCGGTTCTCGACCAGCACCTGCTCGATCTCGGGCCGGGTGGCGTTTGCCTTCTCGCCGATGATGGAGGCATCCACCGGCACCTGGCGCCAGCCATAGATGCCGTAGCCGAAATCGAGGATCGCGGTCTCGACGATGGTGCGGCAGGTCTCCTGCGCGGCGAGATCGGTCTTGGGCAGGAAGACCATGCCGAGGCCGAGCTTGCCCTCGCCCGGCTCGAAGCCGGTGCGGCGCACATGCTCGCGGAAGAAATCCTGCGGGATCTGCACATGGATGCCGGCGCCGTCGCCGGTCATGCCGTCGGCATCCACCGCGCCGCGATGCCACAGGGCCTTCAGCGCCATGATGCCGGCCGCCACCACGCGGCGATGCGGCTGGCCGTCCAGCGAGGCGATCAGGCCGACGCCGCAGGCATCGCGCTCGTCCTCGGGGCGGTACATGCCGGTTTCGGACAGGCGCCGGCTCTCGTCCCGCCACTGCTCGACATAGGACTTGCTCATGATGGGCTCCTTACTCGGCCGCCTGGGCAGCCGGCTGCGTCCTGGCCTGCGCCTGGATGTACTGGTGGATCGCCTCGGCGCAGTCGCGGCCGTCGCGGATCGCCCAGACCACCAGGCTGGCGCCGCGCACGATGTCGCCGGCGGCGAACACGCCGGGCAGGTTGGTCATCTTGCTGCGCGCCGAGATCTTCACGGTACCCCAGCGCGTCACTTCCAGGGTCGGCGCCTTGAACTGCGCCGGCAGGTCTTCCGGATCGAAGCCCAGCGCCTTGATCACCAGGTCGGCCGGCTGGTCGAATTCGGCGCCTTCGATCTCCACCGGCGTCTGGCGGCCGGAGGCATCCATCGGGCCGAGCTTCATGCGGGCGGTATGCACGGCGCTCACCGTCTCGCCGCCGCGGAAGCTGACATCCTGCACCCGCGCGGCGTTCGGATTCTCCCGCGCGATCTTGTCGAAGCCGGCTTCGGCGCTGGCATTGAAGTCGCCGCCGCGGAAGCTCTTCGGCAGCGCCAGCCAGACGAACTCGACGCCCTCTTCCTCGGCGTTCTTCACCTCGCGCAGCGAGCCCGGCATGTTCGCCTTGTCGCGGCGATAGAGGCAGTGGACGCTGGCGGCGCCCTGGCGGATCGCCGTGCGCACGCAGTCCATCGCGGTGTCGCCGCCGCCGATCACGACGACGCGCTTGCCCTTCGCGTTCAGGCTGCCGTCCTCGTAGCCGGGCACGGCATCGCCCAGACCGTTGCGGTTCGACGCCGTCAGATAGGTCATCGCCGGCACGATGTTGCCGAGCCCCGAGCCCGGCGCCTGGATGTCGCGCGCCTTGTAGACGCCGGTGGCGATCAGCACGGCATCGTGCTTCTGGCGCAGGTCCTCCAGGGTGGCGTCGCGGCCGACCTCGAAATTGAGATGGAACTGCACGCCGGCCTCGATCAGCAGCTTCGTGCGGCGTTCGACGACATGCTTTTCCAGCTTGAAGTTCGGGATGCCGTAGATCATCAGCCCGCCGGCGCGGTCGTAGCGGTCGTAGACATGCACCTGGTAGCCGAGGCGGCGCAGGCGGTCGGCAGCCGCCAGACCCGCCGGCCCGGCGCCGATGATGCCGACGCTCTGCGGCCGCTCGCCGTTCACCGGATGCGGCGCCTTCACCCAGCCGTTCCGGTAGGCGGTTTCGGTGATGTATTTCTCGATGGCGCCGATGGTGACGGTGCCGTGGCCCGACTGCTCGATGACGCAGTTGCCTTCGCAGAGGCGGTCCTGCGGGCAGATGCGGCCGCAGATCTCCGGATAGGTGTTGGTCGCCTGGCTCAGCTCATAGGCCTCTTCCAGCCGGCCTTCCGCGGTCATGCGCAGCCAGTCGGGGATGTTGTTGTGCAGCGGGCAATGCACCTGGCAGAAGGGCACGCCGCATTGCGAGCAGCGCGAGGCCTGCTCGGCCGCCTTCTCGGCGGCGAATTCCCGGTAGATCTCGTCGAAATCCTGGCGGCGTTCTCCCGCCGAGCGCTTGTCCGGCATGGACCGCGACGTTGCGACGAATTTCAGCATCTTCTCGGCCATGGGACGCTCCGGCTCGATCCCGCGTGCTGCGGCTGGTCAGGGGCGAGTTTTTTATGTCCGGAAACGGCGCGGCGCAAGCAAATTTTGTACGATAGGGCAGCTTTGATGACCTTTTTTTGACGAAAGGCGAGTCCTGCCCTCCTGCAGGTGCGGCCAAGCCGATCTGCGAGTCACAATTAGGTCCGAAATGGTACTTTTATCTCTTGCGTCATCTGGTTGCGGCCGATTCAGGACACACAACCGATGCAAGTAGCTGAACCGCCAGTGTTTTCAGCTGCAACCATTGCCCGCATCACGGATACGCATTGCAATGCCCGCGCGTGAATATAAGCTGCATCCCGCTACCCGCAGGTAGCGCGGGCCCGGCTCATTCGGGGGAAGCATGTTCGACAATCGCCTGTCGGCGCTCTCGCTGCGCGTCCTCGCCATGATGGCGGCGC
>NZ_DATGQG010000002.1:0-2769 GCF_035304305.1 Ferrovibrio sp. | reverse complement strand
CCGACCTGCAGGCTGGTCTGCGCCTTGGGCGCTTCCTGCCGCCGCACCAGGGCCAGCAGCCGCGCCTCCAGTTCGCCGAAGGCGAAGGGCTTGGTCAGGTAATCATCGCCGCCGGCCTTGAGGCCGCGAATGCGCTCGTCCACATCGGCCAGCGCGCTCAGGATGAGGATCGGCGTGCGGTTGCCGGTGCGCCGCAGCGCCTCGATGATGCCGAGGCCGTCGATGCCGCCCGGCAGCATGCGGTCGAGAATGATCACGTCGTAGGATTCCGTGGTCGCCATGAACAGGCCATCGCGGCCGTTCTCGGCATGATCGACGACATGACCGCCCTCGCTCAGCCCCTTGCGGATGAACTGGCTGACCTGCGGGTTATCCTCGACCAGTAGAACCTTCATGATCCCCCCGAACGGAACCGGGGCGGCCAAACCGCCCCGGTCGAGATGGCGTCACGCAAGCTGCAGCGCCAGATAGTAGGTCGTGCCATCGCGCAGCACCAGCATGGCCACGGCCTCCTTCTTGGCCTGCCGCGCGATGCGGATCTTCTCCGCCACCTCGTCGGGCGTCGTCACCGGATCGCCGCCGATGCGGATGATCACGTCGCCCTCGCGCACGCCGCTTTCCGCCGCCTTGCTGCCGCGCGTCACATCGGCGACCACGACGCCCTTGGCCGGTCCCTTGATGCCCAGCCGGGCGCGCAGCTCCGGCGTCAGCGGCGCCAGCGCCATGCCGACCTTCTCGTCGCCGCCGTCCGCTTCGCCGGCATCGGCCACCTGGTCGGCGGGCTGTTTGCCGATGGTGACGGTCAGCGTGCGCTCCCGGCCGTCGCGCCAGATCTGCAGCTTCGCCTTCTCGCCGGCCTTCAGGTTGGCGATGGCGATGGCGAGATCGCGCGGCTCCTTGATCTCCTTGCCGTTCACACCGGTGATCACGTCGCCCTGCTCCACGCCGGCGGCCTTGGCCGGCGAGTCATCCTGCACCAGGCTGACGATGACGCCGTCGTCGTTCTTGCGCCCCAGCGCCTTGGCGAGATTTCCGGTCATCGGCTGCATGTGCACGCCGAGCCAGCCCCGTTCGACGCTGCCCGACTCCTTCAGCTGCGCCACCACGTTCATCGCCAGCTTCGAGGGCACGCCGAAGCCGATGCCGACATTGCCGCCGCTGGGCGTGTAGATCGCGGTGGCGATGCCGATCACCCGGCCGCTGCTGTCGAAGATCGGACCGCCGGAATTGCCGGGATTGATCGGCGCGTCGAACTGCAGGAAGTCGTCATAGGGACCGGCGCGCAGGTCGCGGCCCCGCGCCGACACGATCCCGGCAGAAACGCTTCCGCCGAGCCCGAAGGGATTGCCCACCGCGATCACCCAGTCGCCGATCCGCGTCGCGTCGGAATCGCCGAACACGACATGGGGCAACGGCTTCTTCGCGTCGATCTTGAGCAGCGCGATGTCGGTCTTGGGGTCGCGGCCCTTCACCGTGGCGGGATGGCTGCTACCGTCGCTGAGCGTCACGTCGATCTTGCCGGCGCCCTCAACCACATGGTTGTTGGTGACGATGTAGCCTTCCGGATCGATGATGAAGCCGGAACCGAGCGCGTTGCGCGGCGCGCGCTCCAGCCGTTCGCCGAACTGGCGGAAGAACTGCTCGAAGGGCGAGCCCGGCGGAAACGGCAGGTCGCGCATCTGCCGCCGGCTGGTGTCGACC
The DNA here is from genome assembly GCF_035304305.1 of Ferrovibrio sp. GTDB lineage: Bacteria > Pseudomonadota > Alphaproteobacteria > Ferrovibrionales > Ferrovibrionaceae > Ferrovibrio. Next base: position 1,068 of record NZ_DATGQG010000002.1, on the reverse strand, counting down.
TTCTCGGTGGTGGAGATGTTCACCACTGCCGGCTTCACGCGCTCGACCAGGTCAGCGAAGCCGGGATGCTGCACCAGCGGCGCCACCGGCTGGATCGCCTGCGGGCTGCCCTGCCCGGCCGGGATCTGCGCCTGCACGGCGTACAGCCCGCCGCCAGTGAAAATCGTGGTTGCCAGCAGGGCGGCCAGGATGGCCTTCCTGCGGCGGGAGAATTTGCGCTGTCCGTCCATGTCTGCCTCCATGCGGAAAAGATCACGGCAGCAACATGGGGAGCCGCGGCTGAGCGGGTCCTGAACGGCGCATTAAAAATCCTTCATGAAGTATGTTCATTGAATGTTCTTCCATACGTTCACGCCGCGCCCAGCAGCTCGTCCACCGCGGCCAGCAGGTCGGCCTGGAGGATCGGCTTGCGCAGGCGCCTGTGCGGTCCCTGGGCGGCGGCGACGCTGAACAGCTGCGCCTCCTCCGCGCCGATCGCCGGCATGGCGCCAGTGATCTCGATGATCGGCATCCTGAGGCCGAAGGCGCGGATCCGTCGCATCAGGTCGAGGCCGTCCAGCTTCGGCATGTAGATATCGGTGATCACCAGATCGGCCGGCTGCTCGGTGAGGCGCCGGATTGCCGCCTCGCCATCGCCGGCCTCGTCGACGACATGGCCCGCATCCTCGAGATGCGCGCGCAGGATCTCGCGGATATCCGGATCGTCATCGACCACGAGAATATGGGCCATGATCCCCTGTTCTGCCTCCCGTTCCCCGCGCCCCTGCCGTTCCTTGTGACCGCAACCCGGGGCTGCACAATCCCCCTCCGGGGGATCGTTGACAGCCCCATCCCGGGTCCTTAGAACGGGCGCCGCATACGCCGTGTTAATACCCACTCTGGTGCGGAGGGGTGGCCGAGTGGCTGAAGGCGGCGGTTTGCTAAACCGTTATACACCGTCAAGGTGTATCGAGGGTTCGAATCCCTTCCCCTCCGCCATTCTCCTTCGACGTAATCCTCCTATTTGCCCAGCGCCGCCGCCCTGCCGCCGGTCCATTGCAGCAGCTCGGCATAGGTGAGCGGAAACAC
>NZ_DATGQG010000001.1:0-19703 GCF_035304305.1 Ferrovibrio sp. | reverse complement strand
CATCAGATCCTCGATCGCGCCGACGACGAGGCCGGTGCCGACGGCGATCAGCAGGATGTCGGTGGCGACGCGCACGTATCTGTAGCCGTCCGGCGGCACGCTCATGCGGATGCGCAGATCATGCGGCAGGTCGTGGAAGATCACATCGCGCGGCAGCGGTCGGCACAGCGCCCATTTTTTCGCCTGACCCGGCGGCATGCAGCCGTTGTTCTTCTTCGCCAGCCCCGGCGGGCAATGGCCGCGCGCGACCAGGCTGCCGTAATACTCGCGCGCGATCCTGCGGTCATGGTCGCTGATGCTGATCGCGATCGAGATGTTGCCGCCGCTGCCTTTGTGGCTTCTGGCTTGCCCCCTGGCATGAGGGGGCGGATCGGCGAAGGCCGGCGCGGCGGGCAGAAGAGCCGTGCCAGCGAGACTGACTGCAAGGGAAAGAGACAAGAGGCGCAGGGCCGCGCGAGGCATGGGATTCTCCTGAGCCGGAGAGCGGCTTCCTTCCGGAAGCCGTGTCGCCGGTTGCCGCAAGCCTGCTAGGCCATTGAGGCGATTTTGTGGAGTAAACCGTCGCCTTCGCCTTGGCGTTGCAGGGCGCTTGCTCTAACTCTTGGCCCATGCCCCAGAAAACTGCCGTCATCCTGTTCAACCTCGGCGGCCCCGACAGCCGCGCGGCGATCCAGCCCTTCCTGTTCAACCTGTTCAACGATCCGGCCATCATCCGGCTGCCGAATCCGGCGCGCTGGCTGCTGGCGCGGCTGATCTCGAAGCGGCGAGCGCCGGTGGCGGCGGACATCTACGAGCGCATGGGCGGCCGCTCGCCGATCGTGCCCGAGACCGAGGCCCAGGCCGAGGCGCTGCGCGCCGCGCTGGGCAGCGATGATACGAAGATCTTCATCGCCATGCGCTACTGGCATCCCTTCGCCGAGGATACCGCGCGCGCGGTGCGCGACTGGGGCGCGGAACGCGTCGTGCTGCTGCCGCTCTATCCGCAATTCTCGACCACCACGACGGCATCGTCCTTCCGGCAATGGCATGCGGTGGCCAAGACGGTCGGCCTGTCGGCGCCGACGACGGCGATCGGCTGCTATCCCGAGGAGCCGGGCTTCATTGCCGCCACCGTCGCCCTGCTGCGCGAAAGGCTGGCGCAGGCGGAAGCGGCGGGACCGGTGCGGATTCTCTTCTCGGCCCATGGCCTGCCGAAGAAGGTCGTGCGCGACGGCGATCCCTACCAGATGCAGGTCGAGCGCAGCGTGGCGGCCGTTCTGCGCCTGCTCGACCGTCCCGATCTGGAAACGCAGATCTGCTACCAGAGCCGCGTCGGTCCGCTGGAATGGATCGGCCCGGCGACCGATGCCGAGATCACGCGTGCGGCAAAGGACGGGCGCAGCATCGTGGTGGTGCCGATCGCCTTCGTCTCCGAGCATTCCGAAACGCTGGTCGAGCTCGATATCGAATATGCCGAGCTGGCGCATGCGCATGGCGCGAAGGGCTATTTCCGCGTGCCCACGGTCGGCGCGCATCCCGATTTCATCGCCGGGCTGGCGCGGCTGGTGCGCCATGCCGAGCCCTATGACGGCCGGGCGCGCTGCGGCAGCGGCGCGAAACCCTGCGGCAATGCCTGGCGGCGCTGCACCTGCGTGGCGTGACGCCTTGCCTCGGGCCGACGCCGCGTCGTAAACAGGCCCATGCTCTACGACTGGCTGAGGGCCCTGCACATCATTTCGGTCATCGCCTGGATGGCCGGCATGCTCTATCTGCCGCGGCTCTACGTCTATCACGCCGCATCCGAGCCGGGCTCGGCGCAATCGGAAACCTTCAAGGTGATGGAGCGCCGCCTGCTGCGCGCCATCATCACGCCGGCCATGATCGCGACCTGGGTGTTCGGCCTCTCCATGGCGACGGCCGGCGATCTCTGGGGCCAGGGCTGGCTGCATGCCAAGCTGGCGCTGCTGGTCGGCATGATGGCGATCCACGGCCTGCTGGCGCGCTGGCGGAAGGATTTCGAGGCTGACCGCAATACCCGCAGCCAGCGCTTCTACCGGTTCGTCAACGAGGTGCCGACGCTGCTGATGATCGGCATCGTCATTCTTGCTGTCGTGAAACCGTTCTGATCTCCGGAACCGCCCCGCCGGTTGCGGTTTCTTCTCCGGTACGCGCCGCGATGGGGAAGACCATGAGCAAGCAGGACAAACACGGCCGCCGGACCGGCGCCGGCAAGGCCGGGAAGCGCGAGAATCCCGGACTCGAAGTGGTGAACATCTATGGCAGCGGCCCGCTGCCGGTCGGCGAACGGGACCGCCCGGAGCCCGAGGCTGAGGATACCGCCCGGACCGAGCAGGAGAAGAATCGCGGCGCCCTCAGTACCAGCCAGAAGGGTGGCGGTCCCCAGAACGCGCCGTCCGGCAAGAATTAGTTCTTGTTCCGTTCAGAACCGGGGTGTATAGAGGCCGCGGCACGGCCGGAGCGGGCGCGCCTGTCCCGTCACTAGGCCATTGCACCAGTTCAATAATTTTGCAGCGGAGGCCCGGCACAATCGTTAAGGTGCCGCGCAACTTTCTGTCTATGACGTAACAAGCGTCACACGCGAACCGGCTTGTCCGCCTTTACCCTGCGGCATAGTTGTTCGCGCACGCGAAAGTCTGGGGGTTACTGAATGTCAATCTTGTTTCCGCGCCGGCAGCTGTTTGGCGCCGTCGCGTCTCTGGCCCTGATTCTGACCGGGACCATGGCCGGTACCGGCGATCTCCGGGCCCAGGGCGGCCCGCCCGGCCCGCCTCCGGTGACGGTGGCCAAGCCGGTGGTGAAGCCGATCGTCGAGATGGACGAATATACCGGCCGCTTCGTCGCCGCCGCCTCGGTGGACGTGCGCTCGCGGGTCAGCGGCTATCTGGAAAGCGTGCATTTCACCGATGGCAGCATGGTGAAGCAGGGCGACCTGCTGTTCACCATCGACCGTCGCACCCTGCAGGCGGCCTATAACCAGGCCCAGGCCTCGCTGAACAGCCGGCAGACCGAATTCGACCTCGCCAAGGTGGAGTTCGAGCGTTACCAGCGCCTGACCCAGACCGGCGCCGCCTCCGCCGCCGCGCTGGACCAGCGCCGGCAGCAGTTCCTCGCCGCCCAGGCCAATCTCGCCGGCGCCAAGGCTGCCGTTGAATCGGCCCGGCTGTCGCTCAGCTTCACCGAGATCCGCGCGCCGATCGCCGGCCGCATCTCGCGCAAGCTGGTCACCGAGGGCAATCTCGTGCGCGAGAACGAGACCCTGCTGACCACCATCGTGCAGCTCGATCCGATCCACTTCTATTTCGACATCGACGAGCGGTCCTTCCTCGCCTACCAGCGCATCGCCCGCGCCAATGGCGGCAACGGCCACCATGACAGCCCGAACCACAGCAACGGGGGCGGCAAGGGACTGCCGGTCGCCGTCATGCTCACCGACGAGAAGGAGTTCCGCCACAAGGGCGTGCTCGACTTCGCCGACAACCAGCTGGACCCCGAGACCGGCACCATGCGGCTGCGCGCGGTGCTGAAGAACGAGGACTTCTACCTCACGCCGGGCCTGTTCGGGCGCATCGCGGTGCCGGGCAGCCCGGAATACCAGGGCATCCTGATTCCCGACGAGGCGATCATGACCGATCTCGACCGCCGCTTCGTCTATGTCGTCGGCGCCGACGGTACCGTGCAGCAGCAGCCGATCCGCACCGGATCGCGCACCGACCGCTACCGCATCGTGCGCGAAGGCCTGAAGGGCGACGAGACCATCGTCATCAACGGGCTGCAGCGCGTCCGCATGGGCGGCGGCCGGGTCACGCCGCAGCCGGTGCAGCTGCCGCCGGTGTGGAACGGCCTGATGGCGCTCGCCGCCCAGGCGCAGGGCCAGGGCCAGGGCGGCGCACCGCAGCAGCCGAAGCAGTAACAGCCGATTGTCTGCCCGGCCTGACCCGGGTGGCCCAGTGAAAAACGGAAGGCGCGAGCGCCATGAAATTCGGACATTTCTTCGTCAACCGGCCGATCTTCGCCGCCGTGATCTCGATCATGCTGGTGATCGTCGGCGCGATCGCCTTCTTCAACCTGCCGGTCACCGAATATCCCGAGATCGCGCCGCCGCAGATCACCATCACCGCGCGCTATCCCGGCGCCAATGCCGAGACGGTGGCGCGCACGGTGGCGACGCCGATCGAGCAGGAGATCAACGGCGTCGAGAACATGCTCTACATGTCGTCCTACTCGACGGCCGACGGCACGATGCAGCTCACCGTCACCTTCAAGCAGGGCACCGATCTCGACATCGCCCAGGTGCAGGTGCAGAACCGCGTCGCCATCGCCGAGGCGCGCCTGCCCGAGGAAGTGCGGCGCCAGGGCGTGGTCACGGCCAAGCAGGCCGGCGACTTCCTCATGGTGGTGCACGTGCTCTCGCCGGATAACCGCTACGACGAGCTCTACATCGCCAACTACATGCAGCTGCGCATCCGCGAGCGGCTGATCCGCCTCGAGGGCGTCGGCAACGTCATCGTCTTCGGCGGCAGCGAATACGCCATCCGCATCTGGCTCGATCCCGACCGCCTCGCCGCTTACGGCCTGTCGGGCACCGACGTGGTGCGCGCCCTGCAGGCGCAGAACGTGCAGGTCTCGGGCGGTGCGCTGGGCCAGCAGCCGGCGCCGGACAGCAACGCGCTGCAGGCCATCGTCACGACCCAGGGACGCTTCGAGGATCCGCGGCAGTTCCGCGAGGTGATCGTGAAGGCCGGGGCGGACGGCCGGCTGGTGCGGCTCAACGACGTCGCCCGCATCGAGCTGGGCGGCCGCGACTATACCAGCCGGTCCTACCTGGACGGCACGACCGCGATCGCCATGGGCGTGTTCCAGCGCCCCGGCACCAATGCGCTGGACACCTCGGCCGCGGTGATCGCCACCATGGACGAGCTGGCGAAGGATTTTCCGCCGGGACTGGAATACACCATCGTCTACAACCCGACGACCTTCATCGACCAGTCGCTCAACGAGGTCTACAAGACGCTGATCGAGGCGATCATCCTGGTCGCGCTGGTGGTGCTGGTCTTCCTGCAGAACTGGCGCGCCGCGCTGATTCCGATCCTCGCCATTCCCGTGTCGCTGGTCGGCACCTTCGCGGTGATGCTGGCCTTCGGCTTCACGCTCAACGTGCTGACCCTGTTCGGCCTCGTGCTCGCCATCGGCATCGTGGTCGACGACGCCATCGTCGTGGTGGAGAATATCGAGCGCAACATCGCGCTCGGCATGTCGCCGCGCGATGCGGCGCACGAGACCATGGACGAGGTCGGCACGGCGGTGATCGCCATCGCCGTGGTGCTGTCGGCGGTGTTCATCCCGACCGCCTTCATCCCCGGCATCTCGGGCCAGTTCTACAAGCAGTTCGCGCTCACCATCGCGGCCGCCACCATCCTCTCGGCCTTCAACTCGCTGACGCTGTCGCCGGCGCTCGGCGTGATCCTGCTGCGCCGGCATGAGCAGGGCCATGAATCGCGCTTCGCCCCGCTGCGCTGGCTGCAGAAGGCCGCGCACGGCTTCAACACCGGCTTCGACCGCGCCAGCAGCCGCTATGCCCGCAGCGTCGGCAGCGTGGTGAAGCGGCGCTTCCTGATGCTCGGCCTCTATGCCCTGCTGGTCGGCGCCACGGTCTGGGTGTTCAATGCCGTGCCGCGCGGCTTCATCCCGCCGCTGGACCGCGGCTACTCCATCGTGGTGGTGCAGCTGCCCGACGGCGCCTCCCTGAGCCGCACCGACGAGGTGGTGCAGAAGGCGAGCCGGCTGATCGCCGACGTGCCCGGCGTGCGCAACGTGGTCGGCATCCCCGGCTTCAACGGCGCCACCTTCACCAACGCCACCAACGCGGCGGTGATGTTCACGCCGTTCATCTCGTTTGAGGAGCGCGCCGCCCAGGGTCTGTCGGACGACGTCATCATCGGCCAGATGATGGCGCGGCTGTCGGCCATCGAGGAGGCCTTCATCATCGCCATCCCGCCGCCGGCGGTGCCCGGCATCGGTTCGGGCGGCGGCTTCAAGATGCAGCTGCAGAGCCGCAACAGCGAGGATGTGCGGCCGCTGCTGGCGGCGGCCTACCAGATCATGGGCGCCGCGATGAACGAGACGACGGTGAGCAGCGTGTTCACCACCTTCTCGGCCTCGTCGCCGCAGGTCTATCTCGAGATCGACCGCGTCAAGGCGCAGATGCTGAACGTGCCGCTGGCCAATGTGTTCGAGACCCTGCAGGTCAATCTCGGCCAGGCCTATGTGAACGACTTCAACGCGTTCGGCCGCATCTTCCAGGTGCGCGCCCAGGCCGATGCGCCGTTCCGCCTCGACAAGGAGGACATCGCGCGGCTGAAGGTGCGTTCGGCCACCGGCGAGCTGGTGCCGATGGGCACCCTGGTCGAGATCCGCGAGACCGCGGGCCCCGACCTGGTGCAGCGCTACAACAACTTCGTCTCGGTGCCGCTGCAGGGCAACACGCCGCCCGGCGTCTCCACCGGCACCTCGCTGGACACGATGGAGCGGCTGGCGAACCAGATCCTGCAGCCGGGCCAGACCTTCGAATGGACCGAGATCGCGCTGCAGGAACGCACCGCCGGCAACGCGGTCTGGATCTTCATGCTGTCGGTCACCTTCGTCTTCCTGGCGCTGGCGGCGCAGTACGAAAGCTGGGTCCTGCCGCTCGCCATCATGCTGATCGTGCCGATGAGCGCGCTGTTCGCCCTGCTCGGCGTCTGGGGCGCCGGCATCGACAACAACGTGCTGGTGCAGATCGGCCTTGTCGTGCTGATCGGCCTGGCGGCGAAGAACGCGATCCTGATCGTCGAATTCGCCCGCCAGCAGGAGCATGAGGGCAAGGACCCGATTGCCGGCGTGATCGAGGCCTGCCGGCTGCGCCTGCGTCCGATTCTGATGACCGCGCTGGCCTTCATCCTCGGCGTGGTGCCGCTGGTGACGGCGACCGGCGCCGGCGCCGAGATGCGCCGCGCGCTCGGCACCGCGGTCTTCTCCGGCATGATCGGCGTCACCCTGATCGGCCTGTTCCTGACGCCGGTCTTCTACGTGGTGCTGCGCCACCTGATCGGCGGCCGCCGCAAGGTCGTGACGGCCGCGCATCCGGCGGAGTAAGGCGGCGGCAGGCTGCCGTTACACACTCGAGTGTCATGGCCGGGCCTGTCCCGGCCATGACAGTCGCAGCCATCCGCATCGGTGCCGCCACCGGAAGCCGTCACCCTCGCGCTTTGCGCAAGGGTCCATGCGACGGTTCCGTTGCGCCGATGGTGTCGTGAGACTCACCCCCGCAGGGCGGCGGGATCCAGCGTGTAGAGTTCCTGCGGCGTCTCGACGCCGCGCAGCGCGTAGCGGCCGAGCGAGACGGCTTCTTCCTTCAGCCCGCCGGCGGCGCGGCAGAAGGCGGCCGAGAAGATCACCGGCTGCTCCACCGAGCGGCTGAGCCCCGAGATGCGCGACAGCTCGTTCACCGCCGGACCGACCACGGTGAAATCCAGCCGGTCCTCGCCGCCGAAATTGCCGTAGAGCACGTCGCCGACATGCAGGGCGACCGACATGTCGGTCACCGGCAGGCCCTTGTTGGCGCGCTGGTTGCGCACCTCGCGCAGGCGCTTGACGTTGTTGCGCAGGGCGGCCAGCGCGGCATGGCTGGCGGCATGCAGCGCATTCTCGCGGCCCGGCTCGCAGCGGAAGATGGCGAGGATGCCGTCGCCGACGAATTTCAGCACCTCGCCGCCCTCGGCATGGATCGCCGCCACCGCGGCGCCGGTATAGTCGTTGAGCAGCGGGATGATCAGCTCGGGCGAGACGGTATCCACCAGCTTGGTGAAGCCGCGCAGGTCGCTGAACCACAGTGCCGCCGAAAGCCGCTCGGCATCACCGCGGGTGATGGTGCCCGACAGCACGCGGCGCGCGGCATCGCGGCCCAGATAGGTTTCCGCCAGCGTGTCGGCGATGCGGCGCACGCTGGCCGAGCGCACCGCGGCGGCGGCAAAGGGCAGCAGGGCGGTCAGCGTCTCGATCTGCTGCTCGCTGTAACCCTCGGGATGGCGCGTGGTCCAGGAGGCATAGATGGAGTCGAGCTGGCCGATGATGCCCTTCTCGCCGAAGCGCGTCATGGTGACGAGGTAATCGGTGAAGCCCTGCTCGGCGAGATCGGCCAGCACGGGATAGGGCCAGGGGCCGTTATGGCCGAGGATGCGGCAGCGGAACATGTCCTCGCCGCTGGTCTCCAGATGGTAGAAGGGGCTTTCGCGCCATTTGCGGTCGCCGTCGGCGGTCATCGAGCGGCCGAATTCATGCAGCCCGATGTCGTTCATGTCCTCGTGCCAGACGAAGATGCGGCCGGCCAGCACCGGGTGGAGCGTGTCGGCGCCCAGCATGGCGCGGGCGACCGGAATGCCCGCCTCGTTCAGCCTGTTGCAGAAGCGCGCGAGAATCTCGCCCTCGTTCAGTCCGTTGAGCGAGGCGTCGGCGATCGAGCTGGCGATGCGGGTGAAGACGGCGGGATCCATGCCGGCCAGCATATAGGAGCCGCATGGCGAAAAGACGAGAGGCTGGCCAGAATCGGCCGGCGGCGGGAGGACCGGCGATTGACCCGTCTCCGGCCGGGCCCTAGAGAGGGAGCGTGCCCGCTTGGCGGAATTGGTAGACGCACAGGACTTAAAATCCTGAGGCCGCAAGGCCGTGCCGGTTCGAGTCCGGCAGCGGGCACCATGTTTTCTGCATCTTTCTTGATGTCATGGCCGGGCTGGTCCCGGCCATGACAAGGATTAATGGTTCTGTTTCCGCACCCGGCCCGACCCAGCACAGTTCGTCACCCGCGGCACTGCCGCGCCCGGCATGACAGCGTCTCGAGCCGGACTCCCTCCGGGAATGGCAATGCGTGCAGTTCTACCCCAGCCACCGGATCCAGCGGCCGTGGTAGTCGCCGACGGCGAGGCGGCGGGTGCGGTTGCCCGGCCATAGCGTCAGCGTGAGATCGGCGCCGTCGCTGGCGTCGCCGGGTTCGAAGGCCAGCCAGGCGAGCGGGGCCGCTTCCGTCGCCGTCCTGCCGGCCTCCTGCATGGCCTGCGCGATGGCGCGCTGCTCGTCGTCGGGGATGTATTGCCACATGATCGAGTGATAGAGCACGAAGGCGGCGTCCTTCGGCCGCGCGGCCAGCTGACGGGCGACGAAGGCGCCGGCGCGCATCGCCTCGACCTGTGTTTTCTGCCGGCGCGCATGATCGATGGCGGCGGCGACGCGGCGCAGCCGGGCCTCCTGGTCGGCCCAGATATAGGAGAGCAGCCGGCGGCACTGCGCATCGTCGGTCAGATTGAGCGGCGCAACATCGCAGGCGGCGCGGCTGCGTACCGAGAGCGCAGCAAGCGGCGGCGTGCCGCCCTGCCAGTCGGCGCGGAGCGTGAGCGGCGCCGGCTCGCGCAGGCTCCAGCGCCAGCTGCCGAACATGTAGGCGTAGGAATCCCAGAACTGGTTGAGCCCGGCGCTGGCGCCGATCTCGTTCAGCGCCAGCGGCCGCCGCAGCCTGGCCGCGATGACCTGGAAGCCGCCGAGCAGCACGGCGGAACGCTGCGGGTCGTTGGTCTGCGGCGGACTCCGCAGATACTCCTGCAGCCGGGCATTGTGGCGGGTCAGCGCGGCCTCGAGCAGCGCGGCCTCGACGCGCCGCGCGCGGTAGGCGGCCGCGAGTTCGGCATCGGCATTCTCCAGCACCACGCGATGCAGCGCGCCGGCCACCCGCAGGGCCAGCGCATCGGCCTTCGGGTCGCCGGGCCAGTCCAGCAGGGACGCGGCCCAGGGCGGGGCGGCGCGGAGCCTTGCGGCCAGGATTTCGAGCAGCGCGGCCGTGAAAGGCGAGCCGAGCTGGCGGCAATGGTCCGCCTGCTCGCGGAAATGGGCGATGATGGTCTCCGGCTTCGCCATGGCCGCCATCTGAGCGGCCGGCATCGGCGCCGTCCAGCTTTCCGGCGCGGACCGGCGATCTTCCGCACACGTCCTGTTGCCTTTCTGGTTGTGTAATCTGGACCTTGGATGAGAATGGTCCGGACATGCGCGCGCCGATGACGGGCGGGGGGCAAAGCGGCGGCGGAATGGGCCGCATCGGGATGGGCCGTATCACCGGTGTGTGGGGCGCTGCCTTTGCCGCCTTCGTCGTGGTCATCGTCGCCTTCTGGGCCCTCACGGCCTGGCATGACCGCCGCCTGACCATCGAGAATGCGCAGCGCCAGGTCGGCGCCACCGCCTGGCTGATGGCGGCCCATGCCGAGAGCGCCATCGGCGCCGCCGACAAGGTACTGCTGTCCGTCGTCGCCGACCGCAGCAACCAGCGGCCCAGCGCCGCCTACGGGCCACGGCTGTATCTGCAGCTCAGGCAGCTGCTGGCCGGATCGCCGCAGCTCGGCGCCGCCTGGCTGCTCGATGCCGAGGGCATGCTGGTGGCGGACTCGCTGCATGCGGTACCCGAGCCGCTGAATCTCGCCGATCGCAGCTATTTCCGCGCCCATCGCGATCATCCTGCGCAGGATCTGCTGATCGAGACCGCCGAACTCGGCGCGGTCACCGATCGCGAGCGTTTCACCATGAGCCGGGCGGTCCGCGGCAGCGGCGGCGAATTCCGCGGCGTGATGGTGGTCGGCATCTTCACCGACTATTTCTCCGACCTCTACCGCGATACCGACCTGGCCGACGAGGTGCGCTCCTCGCTGCATCTGCTGGACGGCACGCTGGTGGCCGCCTGGCCGCCGATGCCGGAGCGTTTCGATCCTTCCTGGATGATCGAGCTCAGCGGCCGGATCGAACTGGGCGAAACCGAGGGCGGCCGCATCATCCGCCGCGACCGCAGCGACTATGTGATCGCCTGGAAGCGCCTGACCGACATCCCCGCCTTCGTCGCGACGGCGCAGCCGGTTGCCGCCCTGCTCGGCGACTGGCGCGAACGCGCGGCGTTCGGCGGCCTGCTCGTGCTCTGCGCCATCGGCGGCTTCGCCGTGATCGCCTGGCGCGGCTGGCGCGGCGCGCGGGCGGAGGCGGTGGCGCAGCGGGCCCTGCGCCATGCCTATGACGATCTCGACCGCCGCATCGCCGAACGCACGGCCGAACTGGCGGAGAGCGAGGCGCTGGCGCAGCGCCGCCTGCTGGAACTGGAGGCGCTCTATGCCGAGGCGCCGGTCGGGCTGGCCCTGTACGACCGCGACCTCAACCTGCTGCGCATCAACGAGGCGCTGGCGCGCGCGATCGAGCTGACGGTGGCGGACAGCCTCCGCCGGCCGCTCGGCGAGCTGATGCCCGATGCCAGCAGGATTTCAGCGGGATATATCCGGCGGGTTTTCGAGACCGGCGAGGCGCGGGCGGGCGTCGAACTGCGCGGCCGGTCGCATCGCGTGCCCGAGACCGAGCGGATCTGGATCGAGGATTACTACCCGGTGCGGGATTCGGCCGGCGACGTGGTCGCGGTCGGCGTCATCTATCTCGACGTCAGCGAGCGGGTGCGCGCCGAGGATGCCCTGCGCGAGAGCGACCGGCGCATGCAGCTGGCCCAGGAGGCCGGCGGCATGGGCCTGTGGGACTGGGACATGAAGAGCGGCCGGACGGTGCGCACGGACGGCTTCTACCATGTCTGGGGCCTGCCGCCGGAACGCTTTGCCGCCAATGCGAGCTTCCTCGACCTGGTGCTGCCGGCCGACCGTCCGCGTGCCGCCGCCGATGTCGCGGCCGCCATCGAGAGCGGCCGGCCCTATCACAGCGAATTCCGCGTGCCGCAGCCCGACGGCGCGATCCGCTGGCTGGAGCAGCGCGGCGAGGTGCGGCGCGACGGGGCCGGCCAACCGGTGCGGATGATCGGCGTCTGCCTCGACGTCACCGCGCGCAAGCTGGTCGAGGAACGCATGAAGATGCTGGCCGCCGAGGTGGATCACCGCAGCAAGAACGTGCTGGCCATCGTGCAGTCGATGCTGCAGCTCACCCGCGCCGATACGGTGGAGGAATTCCGCGCCGCCGTGCATGGCCGCGTCGCGGCGCTCGGCCGCGCCCATGGCCTGCTGTCGGAAAGCCGCTGGGAGGGCGCGGAGCTGAATCGCATGGTCGAGGACGAGCTGGCGCCCTATCGCGGCGCCGGTCGCGTGCGGATCGCCGGCGATCAGCTGCTGCTGCCGCCGAGCGTGGCACAGGCGCTGTCGGTGGCCTTGCACGAGCTTGCCACCAACGCGGCGAAATACGGCGCCCTTTCGACGGCCGGCGGGCGCGTCGCCATCGAATGGGTGCTGAATGACGGCTGGCTGCGCCTGATCTGGCAGGAGACCGGCGGCCCGCCGGTGTCGCCGCCGAAGCGGCGCGGCTTCGGCTCGCGGGTGATCGAGCGCGTGGTGATCGCGCAGCTGGAAGGCGACGTGCGCTTCGACTGGCGCAGCAGCGGCCTGCTCTGCGCCATCGCGGTGCCGCTGCACCGGCCGGCCGATGGCAGCGCGGTTTGAGCGTCAGCGCTGATCGTCAGAGAAGAGAGAGACGGCGGAAAACAAGCGGGCGGCGCGCCGGCGCTGTGCAGCAGCCAGACACGCCGCCCGCCGCCCCCCTCCTGGGCCCCGTGCGGCACGCAAGCTAGCGCGGCCGGGCCGGGCCGGCGCAATAACTTTACGATAATGGCAGATGCGGGCGTGGCGCTAGGGCGCGGCGAGCCAGTGCAGGCTGAACAGCCGGTCCGGGTCGCACCACACGGCGCGCGTGCGGAAGCCCGCCTGTTCGGCGATGCGGCGGAAGCCGGCCAGCGTGTATTTGCAGGAATTCTCGGTATGGATGCTCTCGCCCGCGGCGAAATCGTAGCGCCGCGTGCCGCCATCGGGCGCGGCGACGCGGATGCTCTGCGCGCGCCGGCTGACCAGATGCATTTCGATCCGCTGCAGCAGCGGATGATAGAAGGCGTAGTGATCGAAGGCTTCGGGATCGGCATCGCCGCCAAGCTCGGCATTGATGCGGTAGAGCAGGTTGCGGTTGAACTCCGCGGTGACGCCGGCCGCATCGTTGTAGGCGGCATGCAGGATGGCGGGAGTCTTCACCAGGTCGACGCCAATCAGCAGGCCGCCGCCGGACAGGAAGGTGGCCGCGCCGCGCAGGAAGTCGCGCGCCTCCTCAGGCGTGAAGTTGCCGATGCTGGAGCCGGGAAAGAAGCCGACGCGCCGGGCCCGCGGCGGCAGCGGCGGCAGATCGAAGCCGGCGGTGAAATCGGCCACGATGGGCGCGACATGCAGGCCGGGATGATCGATCTTCAGCGCCGCGGCATTGGCCTGCAGATGCTCGCCCGAAATGTCGATCGGCAGATAGGCGACCAGGTCGCGCATGGCGCCGAGCAGGATGCGCACCTTGCGCAGCGCGCCGGCGCCGAACTCGAACAGCGCCGCGTCGGGCCCGATGGCGTCGGCGATCTCTTCGGCATGGCGTTCGAGCAGCGCGATCTCGGTGCGCGTCGGATAGTATTCCGGCAATTCGCAGATGCGCTCGAAGAGTTCGGAGCCGCGCCGGTCGTAGAAGAATTTCGCCGGCAGGGATTTCGGCATGTGGCTGAAACCGTGATGGACCGCGGCGGCAAAGGCCTCGCCGGGATCGGCTGCGGCCTGCTGCGGCGCCTCGCTGCGCCGCTTCAGGGTTATTGGTGCCATGCGACCCCTTATGCGTCTTCCGCGAGGCGGATGCCGGAGAACTGCCAGCGCGCGGCCGGCGGGAAGAAGTTGCGGTAGCTCGGCCGGATATGGCCCGGCGGCGTGACGCAGGACCCGCCGCGCAGCACCATCTGGCTGACCATGAACTTGCCGTTGTACTCGCCGACCGCGCCGGCCGCCGGGCGGAAGCCGGGATAGGGCTCGTAGGCCGAGCGGGTCCATTCCCACACCTCGCCGAACATCTGCAGCACCCCGGCCGGCGTGTTGCAGCAGCGCGGATGCGGCGACAGGCGGTCGAGGAAATGTCCGTTGGCGCGCCGCAGCGGCGAGCGCGCCGCATGCTCCCATTCGGCTTCGGTCGGCAGCCGCCTGCCGGCCCATTCCGCAAAGGCCGCCGCCTCGTAGAAGGAGACATGGCAGACCGGTTCGGCCGGATCGACGGCGCGGCGGCCGTTCAGCGTGTAGATCTGCCAGGAGCCGCGGGGACTGCGCGACCAGTAGAGCGGCGCCTGCCACTCTTCCTGCTGCACCATCGCCCAGCCGTCCGACAGCCAGAATTCCGGTCGCTGGTAGCCGCCATCCTCCATGAAGGCGAGATATTCGCCGCAGGTCACCGGCCGCGTGGCGATGCGGAAGGGCCGCAGCAGCACCTCGTGCTGCGGGCCCTCGTTGTCGAAGGCAAAGCCGTCGCCGTCATGGCCGATGGTGACGATGCCGCCCTCGAAGGCGACGAACTCCATCGGCGCGGCGGCCTCGCGGGTATAGGTCTGCGGCGGCAGATAGGCCGGCGCGAAGGGATGCTTCGCCAGCGCATGCTTGATGTCGGTGAGCAGCAGCTCCTGGTGCTGCTGCTCGTGGGCGAGGCCAAGCTCGACCAGCGGCGCGATGGCCTCGAGGGTGCCGGGATCGGCCTGGCCGATCAGTTCGGTCATCGCCGCGTCGACATAGCGGCGGTACTGCGCCACCGCGCCGGCGGTGGGGCGGCTGAGCAGGCCGCGCTCCGGCCGCGGCTGCCGCGGCCCGACCGCCTCGTAATAGGAATTGAACAGATAGCCGAAATGCTCGTCGAAGACGCAGTAGCCGCTCAGATACGGCTGCAGCAGGAAGGTCTCGAAGAACCAGGTGACATGGGCGCGATGCCATTTCGTCGGGCTGGCCTCGGGCATCGACTGCAGCATCTGGTCTTCCGGCGAGAGCGGCTGCGCCAGCTGCTCGGTGAGCTGCCGCACCTGGCGGTAGCGCCGCAGCAGGTCGCTGCGGAGATCGTCGCGCAGATCCGCGCCGGACCGCTGCTCGCCGCTGCCCAGCGTGCCATCGATCGCGAGGGTCTGGTTCATCCGGCAGCTCTCCCTTCCGGCTCCGCCTGCGGCCGCGCCGCAGCCGTTTTTCAACGCGGGGACCGGTATTTTGTTCCCGTGCCGTACCGATATGGAGCGGCAACGGCGGATGACTAGGCCGCTCTCAGGCTATCCCGCGCGAAGCGGCGCTTTTGTGATCTTTCCGGAATATTGTCCTGAGGCGGCTGGTGCCGCTCTTTCACATCGCCATGCCGGCCGAAGGCCGAGCCGGGTGGTTACACCGCCCGCGTGGCCTTGAGCGATGCGATCAATTCGCCCGGGGTGGTGACCGGCAGGCCGCAGGTGGGGCCGAGGCAGACATAGGCGGTGGGTTTGCCGTCGACCTGCGTCTTGCCATGGGCCGGATGGGTTTCCGGCAGGCCGGCATCGGGCGCCACCACCTGCAGGATGCGGTTGGGCAGCGAGACCTTGTAGGCGGCGCGCACCAGCGCTTCGGTGTCCGGCTCGCCGCGGCGGCCGATGATCGCGACCTGCACGGCGTTGTTGTAGAGGTCGAAGCCGTTCAGATAGGCGCCCATCGGGAAGAAGTTGCGCGCCACCTCGCCGGCGAAGGCGTCCAGCAGGCTCTGCGCCCGTTCGCGCCAGTCGAGCTCGCCGGTGAGATACCACAGCCGCGCGAAGACGCCGGTCAGCAGGCCGTTGCCCGACGGCGTGGCATTGTCGGCCGCCGTGCGCGTGCGCGCGATCAGCGCCTCGGCCTGCTTCGCGGTGAGGAAATAGCCGCCGTTCACCGCGTCGGCATAGTCGGACTCGATCACCGCGCCCCAGCGTTTCGCCCGGTCGAGATACTCCGCCTCGCCGGTCGCCTCATACAGCGCCAGCGCGGCGCGCATCATGCTGGCGTAATCGTCCAGCAGGCCGGGGAAGACCAGCTGCCCGTTGCGGAAGCTGTGGCCGAGCCGGTCGCCCCGGCTCATCGCGGCGGTGACGAAGGCGAAGGCGCGCTGCGCCGCCGCCAGCCAGTCGGGCCGGTCATACTGCAGCGCGAGTTCGGCCAGCGCCGCGATCATCAGGCCGTTCCAGTCCGCCAGCACCTTGTCATCGCGGCCGGGTTTGACGCGCGTCTCGCGCGCCATGAACAGCGCCTCGCGGGCGCGCGCCAGGCGCGCTTCGGTCTCGCTGTTGCCCAGTTCGGGCGACAGCGAGCGGCGCAGGATCGTCTTGTGCTCCCAGTTGCCTTCCGGCGTCACGTCATAGGCGAGGCAGAACAGCCGGGCCTCGTCGGGCGGCAGCAGCGCGTCGATCTCGGCCTTCTGCCAGACATAGAACCTGCCTTCCTCGCCTTCCGAGTCCGCGTCCTGCGTGGCGGCGAAGGCACCCCCGTCCGCCGTCATCTCGCGCAGGCACCAGGCGACGGTTTCCTCGATGCGCTGGCGCAGCAGCGCATCCTCGGTCTCCGCCTGCACCATCGCCATATGGCCGAGCAGCTGCGCGTTGTCGTAGAGCATCTTCTCGAAATGCGGCGCCAGCCATTCGGCGTCCGTCGAGTAGCGCGCGAAGCCGCCGCCGAGATGGTCGTAGATGCCGCCCTGCGCCATGCGCGTGATCGTGTTGATCACCGCGATGGAATAGTCGGGCCTGCCGGTGCGCAGATAGGCGCGCCAGAGCAGGTCGAACAGGCCGGTCTGCGGGAATTTCGGCGCCGCGCCGATGCCGCCATGCTCGGGATCGACATGGCCGAGCAGCTGGTCGGCGACCTGGTCGAGCACGTTGTTGGACAGTTCCAGCCGGTCGCGCGACTGCGGTTTGGCCATGCCGCGCAGGCCGTCCACCAGCATCTTCGTGTTCTGCGCCACCGCCGCCTTGTTGTCGCGCCAGGCCTCGTGGACCTTGACCAGCACCTCCCTGAATCCCGGCCGGCCGTAGCGGGATTCCGGCGGGAAATACGTGCCGCCCCAGAAGGGCTCGCCCTTCGGCGTGAGGAACATGGTGAGTGGCCAGCCGCCATGCTCGCCCAGCAGATGCAGCGCGTTCATGTAGATGGCGTCGATGTCGGGACGTTCCTCGCGGTCGACCTTGATGTTGACGAACAGCTCGTTCATCACCGCCGCGATCTCGGGATTCTCGAAACTCTCATGGGCCATCACATGGCACCAGTGGCAGGCGGCATAGCCGATGCTGAGCAGGATCGGCTTGCCGGCCGCCTCGGCCGCCTTCAGCACCTCGGGCGACCAGACCTGCCAGTGGACCGGGTTGTCGCGGTGCTGCTGCAGGTAGGGCGAGGCGGCCTGGTCGAGGTTGTTCCTGTCCAGTACCACGCTGCCCGGATTGCCTCTGCCCGGATTGCCTCTGTCGGTGTTTGCGGCCATGCTAAGGTATCCGCCCTCGGTTCCTGTGCTGTTTTTCTACAGCCTGAGTTCTGCCGGGCCCCTGCTGCGGAGCGCTGCCGATGAAGATAACAGTCAATGTCGACTGCACGCCAGAGGAAGCCCGCCGTTTCCTCGGCCTGCCGGACGTGCAGCCGCTGCAGGATGCCGTCATGCAGCAGCTGCAGGAACGCATGATGTCCTCCCTCAACGCCATGGACCCGGAAACGTTGCTGCGGACCTGGGCGCCGCTGGGCCTGCAGAATCTGGAGCAGATCCAGAAGTTCTTTTTCAGCCAGCTGCAGGGCGGCTTCGGCGGCGGCACCTCATCCACGGACAAGAAGAAGTAGCTGCGAATGGCAAGGCTTCCCGGCGATCCCGCCGATTTCTACAAGGCGCATATCTTCGTCTGCACCAACGAACGGCCGGAGAACCATCCGCGCGGCTCCTGCGGCCGCAAGGGCTCCGAGAAGCTGCGCAACTACATGAAGGTCCGCGCCAAGGAGATGGGGCTGGACCTGGCCGACGGGGTCCGTGTCAACAATGCCGGCTGCCTGGAGCGCTGCGAGCTCGGCCCGACCATCGTGATCTATCCCGACGGCATCTGGTACCGCGCCGAGAGTTTCGCCGATATCGACGAGATTCTCGAGACGCATGTGAAGAACGGCGGCCGGGTTGCGCGCCTGATGCTGAAACCCGAAGACGGCCCGGATCATTCCAGGAAGAAAAAGTGAGTCCGGACTTGCGGATGTCTTCTCCTTCGTCATGCCCGGCCGGAGGCCGGGCATCCGTTCCCGCGATCCGCCTGGCGGAACCCTCGCATGGACCCTCGGCTGGCGCCGAGGGTGACGGTCTTGGGGCTGACGGACGGCTGTGACCATCGCCAGCACCATCTACGCGCTGTCCTCCGCGCCGGGGCGTGCCGGCGTGGCGGTCGTGCGCGTGAGCGGGCCGCAGGCCGGCGATGCGGTGATCGCGCTGTGCGGCGACCTGCCCAAGCACCGCTTCGCGAGCCTGCGCAAGCTGCGCAACGCCGAGGGCGTGCCGATCGACGAGGCGCTGGTGCTGTGGTTCGAGAAGCCGAACAGCTTCACCGGCGAGGATGTCGCCGAGCTGCACATCCATGGCGGCCGCGCCGTGCTGGCGGCCTTGTTCGAGGCGCTGGCGAAGGTGCCGGGGCTGCGGCTGGCCGAGCCGGGCGAGTTCAGCCGCCGCGCCTTCGAGAACGGCCGCCTCGATCTCACCGAGGCCGAGGGGCTCGGCGACCTGATCAATGCCGAGACCGAGGCGCAGAGGCGCCAGGCCCTGCGCCAGATGCAGGGTGGCCTGAGCGATCTCTACGAGGGCTGGCGCGCCAGGCTGACGCATGCGCTGGCGCATCTCGAGGCCGATATCGACTTCGCCGACGAGGACCTGCCCGAGGGCGTGGCGGCCGAGGTGCGGCCGCAGGTGGCGCGGCTGCGCGAGGAGATTGCCGGTCATCTCGCCGACAACCGCCGCGGCGAGCGGCTGCGCGACGGCCTGATGGTGGCGATCCTCGGCGCGCCGAATGTCGGCAAGTCGTCGCTGCTCAACGCGCTGGCGCGGCGCGAGGCGGCCATCGTCTCCGACCTGCCCGGCACCACGCGCGACGTGATCGAGGTGCATCTCGATCTCGGCGGCTATCCGGTGATCCTCGCCGACACGGCGGGCCTGCGCGACACCGCCGACATGGTGGAGAACGAGGGCGTCAGGCGGGCGCTGAAACGCGCCGAGGCGGCGGACCTGAAGCTGGTGGTGCTGGACGCGACGCGGGACGTCGTGCCGCCGGAAACGCTGCAGCTGATCGACCGGGATGCCATCGTGATCGCCAACAAGATCGATGCCGGCAGCATTCCGGAGAATTACACGATCAACGGCCGGCCGGTGCTGCCGGTCTCGGTGCGCAGCCGCGAGGGCATGGACGCGCTGCTGGCGGCGCTGGAGCAGGAGGTCACCGCGCGCATCGGCCTCACCGGCTCGGCCGGCATCACCCGCGCGCGCCATCGCGAGGCGCTGACCGACTGCGTCGCCGCGCTCGACCGCTTCCTCGCCGGCAACGGCCGCAACAACCAGGCGCCGGAACTGGCCGCCGAGGACGTGCGGCTGGCGGCGCGCAGCCTGGGCCGCATCACCGGCCGCATCGACGTGGAAGACCTGCTCGACGTGATCTTCCGCGACTTCTGCATCGGGAAGTGACGATTGCCCTGTCGCGTGGCGGCGGTCTTCGGCTAACGTCGCTTCGTTGAAAGGGTGATCCCGCATGGATGACAGCGACAGGCAGGCGCCGGAGGTGGAGTTCACCGAGGGCTGCTGGGACATGGCGGCGCTGCCCGAGCCGCTGCTGCGGCGCGCCT